>NZ_JBQQCI010000005.1:0-328493 GCF_052246715.1 Halobacillus sp. H74
CAACAGCCTTCTAAGCTGTGGGTCGGGGGTTCGAATCCCTCCTGGGACGCTAACTAAGAAAACGCTGAAACCTTTGCGAGACAAAGGATTCAGCGTTTTTGTTTTATTGAGTGAGTTTGGGTTGTAGCAAGTGAAAAACCCCATTTGGGGCAGAAATGGGGCAGAATTTTTGGGGTTACTAATTTGGTTTTATAAAGTCGAACTGATCAAGTGCATCTACTGTGAATTTTTCGGAGACCTCGTTTTTATGCTCTTCCAAGTATCTTATGACTTTTGGTCTTAAGTCTGACATTAATTCATTGTAATCGTCTATGTAATCGCTAAAGTGAGAATGGAAA
Source organism: Halobacillus sp. H74 (assembly GCF_052246715.1). Lineage (NCBI taxonomy): Bacteria > Bacillati > Bacillota > Bacilli > Caryophanales > Bacillaceae > Halobacillus > Halobacillus sp. H74. The sequence goes on from NZ_JBQQCI010000005.1 coordinate 339, forward strand.
TAAGATAAGAAACGCTTTTGGAATTTTTCTGTTAATTCTCCTTTGCTCTCATGTCCTGTAAATGGGTCCATTATTTTGGGAACATAAACGATGTTCCAAGGAGCTGTAAATAAAAACGGGTTTTTGGTTTTACCAAAAATATGCGACACTTGAAAGTTTCGAATGCGTTTATACTTTGAAGAAGGCTTTTCTTGCCTTGCATAACCAGTAAGTCTTTTCAATAATTTGGTTGGCTCAGCGTTATTTGTGGGGTCTTTATAAAAGTTATTATGTCCAAACAATTCTTTGTATAATTTAAGATACTGTTCAGTCCCTCTAGCATCTCTGCCATATCCGCGAACATACACTTTGTTATTACCATGATAGACATTTTCCTTTAAAATACTCCACTCAGATTTTACCTCATGGTCAGGTATTGTTAGTGTTTCTTCTATACCGAATTGAATCATTTGTTCATCGCTGATATTAAATTTCTCCATAAACATCTTGTACCCATCAATCATTTGTTATCCCTCTCCATATACCTAAGAATAGGTGTATTTAAAAAAAGGCGTGCAATCTTTGATTGCACGCCTTATAATACTATTATTTTACCATAGGATAAAGGATTATTTTCAGGAGTTTTTTTGCTGGAAGAAGACATCGAAATGTCCTGCAGCCACCTGATCCACTTCTTCAATATGGTGACCATAAATATCCATAGTGGTTCCGATTTTACGGTGCCTTACACGTTGACTAATGGATTTCGTAGGGACGTTTTGCTGAATCAAGTAAGTAACTGAGTAGTGCCGCAAATCATGGAAACGAATCTCACCGATATCATTTCGTTTCCTAAAACGGCTCCACCACTGACTGACACTATCTGGTCTCATGGGTTTACCTTCCTCGTCAGAGAATAAGAATATACGGTCAGGATCGTACCATCGATCCCTCAGCATAATATACTCTCTTTTACGCTCAGACTTAATTTTAAGTATCATTTTCAATAGCTCATTAGGAATAGCCACAGTACCGTCCATGCCATTCTTTATGGATTTGATTTTAAGTTCTCCGCCAGATAACTGTGTAAGAGACTGTTCAAATCTGATTGCTCCTTTTTTCTCAAGTATATGCTTGTCTTCTAAAGCGACTAGTTCACCTTCTCGGCATCCAGTCACAAATGCAATCCAGAACATGACTTGCTTTATATAAGGCTCCTCGGAGATGCTGCTTATCATCTTATCAATTGTGTCTTTTGTATATGCTACTGACTTCTTCCTGGTTGGAGAGGGTAGCTTAATATTCTTAGCAGGGTTATTCTTAATTAGTCCAAAGTCCGTTGCGACTGATAAAAGGCTGTTAAAGGCTTTGTAGCAGTTTCTAATAGTAGAGGGTGATAAAGGATCCTCCTTACCATCCAAACGCTTCTCACCCCGATTGAGGCCGTCAATAAAGTCAACTATGTGCATTGGCTTGATCTCAGCCAATTTCAAATGACCATATTGCGGTAGAATTCTTTTCTCAATAATATTAATGTATTCACGTAATGTCCGAGGAGAAAAATGATCTTCAGCAAATTTCTTTGTCCATTCTTTATAGAAGTCTTCTAACCTGGTATATGTGGGTCTGGTGTAATCGCCAGATAAAATCTCAGCCTCAAATTTTGCTAGCTCTTGTCTAGCTAGTGTTTTATTTTTAACCTTAATGTTTCTGCGCTCTCGAACAGCCTTTCCCTTAGAATCATAACCGGTTACTACTGATAGTCTAAAGGATCCTTTACCGCGTTTTTCAATACTTCCCATGGGAATCACCTCCATTTTATATTTTAATAGCTGAAATAATATTGGCTGGTACAATCTGAACGCCTTTTAATTTGCTCCAACCGTTCCTCACATAGCTCATAAGACACTTTAAAGTCATAAGCCCATCGATCAAGCAGCTCAGGATCATTAAGGTCATATCGCTTTATCATGTGATATGGAAGAGCAGCATAAAGACTAAAATGTCTTGCGTCACGTTCTTGAAGTTCTCGGAATGCTTCAGGCATCATTGATTGTTTGCCAACATGTCTAATTGCATGACACAACTCATGAAAAAATTGTTCTCGTTGCTGCAAGGAGTCCAAGGCAGTATTTAGAACGATTTCTCTATAGCGTCCAAAGCGAATATAGCCACTTTGCAACGGCTTGTAATGAACGAAGATTTCATATTTCATTGCAATTTTTCTTAGGCTTAAATCCACTGGATATTGGAATTTGTGTTTTATGTACCAATTAGATATCCAGTCTTCTAGGGCTGTTGTAGTGTATTGAGGGAAATTCATACTAGTCACCTTCCTTGGTGATATTATACGAACGTATGTTCTATTTTTCAATTAATATGACAAAAAAAGTGTCTGGAAATTATCCAGACACTTTTCTATCACTTTCATTTCGTAATTTTTTTAGAAGGTTTTCTGCTTTCTTTTAAGCCTTAGTAGTAGCGGATGGATATTTCAATAAACCATCATTTCTAAACTGTACATTTAAGAAGGCGCCTTTTTATGCATTAGAGGGTAACAGGAACTGTATAATGAATATCCTCCTTGTAAAATTATGTATTAATATGAACATGTTATCATACTAAGGGTGGTATCAAGCAGAGATATTTATGTATTATGAACTAATTAGATGCCCAAGCTTCAAATTCAGTAGTAGTGTATTCGGGAATTTCTTACTATCACCACCCTAAATGAGATTTTACTATCGAGTGTTCGATTATGATGGAATTGATTATGGTTGCAAAATAACCGGAAAATGTGTAAAATGTGTGCATGGATGAAAATACCGAAAGGCGGACTGGTTATGAAAGAATATATAGTCCCAAGTACTGTGAAAACTATGATTCAGGATAATGTTCCAGTTAAACTTCGGTTAGATATCGTAAAAGGGGTAAAAAAAGCATATAAAATTGTATATCAGTTAGTAGAGGATATTCCATTATTTAATTGGGAAATCGGTGAATATCATATAGGTTATTTGAAACACATCGCTGTTCAGTACGTTATTCAAAAAGATATTCAATTCGAGGATTATGAATTTAAGACCTCTATTCAGAGAAATGTACAAGGGTACCCTTACTTAGTATTGCACAATGATAATTGTGAAATTACAATTAGCCAGACTTCAAGCCCAGAAAAAATAGCTAGACCTGCATACTTTCGAGAGAAAAAGCAACAAGTTAATCAAATTCGTTTAAATTTGTTTGATGAGAATACTCAAAGTACTACTGATTCACAATCAAGCTATTTTTTGTTATCCCACGGTTACCAAACGAAGGTTCCTGAATTTATTAATTTAGGTATGCCAAACGAATATGGTTGGATAGAACGAATAAATTTGATAGAACAACCATTTATTGTTGAAGATGAGTTGGAAAATGAAGAGAAAATCAACGAAGAAACGTTGGTTGGATTTAAGGACTATTTAAAAGGAGTGGAAACAGGTGAATAGAAAGTTTACATCTGAAGTTAATTCATTTCAACCTGACAGACTAAGAGAGGCTCGTGAATCTAGAGGGTTGACTATCATTGAATTAGCAGAGGGTGTAGGAATTTCTCACCAATCAATTTCGAAGTATGAAAATGGTAAAGCAAATCCAGGCCATTTAACTCTAAACAAAATTTGTAATGAATTGAATTTCCCTGTACAGTTTATGCTAAAGTCGCCTTTGAAACGTAACGAAAAGGTTACCTACTTTCGTAGCAGAGCTAATGCCACTGTAAAGTCCAAAAAAATTCATCAATCGAGATTAGGTTGGGTTGAAGAAATATACTCCTTCATCCAAGAAATACTGCAGTTACCAGAAACAAATATACCTATTATAAATGATTCTAAAAGTTTTGAGCCAACCCCGTATGGAGAGATTGAAAATATAGCCCAAAATTTAAGAAGGCGTTTTGGAATTGGTAATGGGCCAATATCTGATGTAGTTCTTCTTTTAGAGAAGAATGGGGCGATAATCTCCAGGTCAGAGTTTGGTGATTTTCGAATTGATGCATGTTCAAAATGGAACGATACAAATCAGCGTCCTTTTATTATGTTAGGAAATGATAAGAATTCAGCAGCTAGATCTAGATTCGATATAGCCCATGAACTTGGTCATTTAATTTTACACCCAAACCTCACCTGGGCTGAATTTAATAATAAGACTAATTACAAAATTATAGAAAAAGAAGCAAATTACTTTGCTACAGCTTTTTTACTGCCATCCTCGTCATTTGGCTCTGAAATATACTCTACTTCTATGGAAAGTTTAATTAATTTAAAAAAAAGATGGAAAGTTTCGATTCAAGCTATTGCTTATAGAGCTAGGGAGTTGGACCTCATCACACCTCATCAATTTGTGAATGTAAGAAGGAGATTAGCCAAAAAAGATTGGTTACAAAAAGAGCCTTTAGATGATGCTTTGAAGGTTGAAGAACCAAGAATTTTAAAAGAAGCTATAACAATGATAATTGATCATCATGTTATCTCAAGGGAAGAATTAATCGCTACAATTGGATTATCAACCAGTGATATTGAAGTGTTGGCTAATATTCCATCTGGTTATTTAATTGAAGAACCTATAGTGGATGAGAGTGTAGTGATAAATTTTAAAAGAAGAGGGAGTAGATAATCCTTCTCCCCTCTTTTTTATGGAGTGATATAATAATGGATGTCTCTTGGACTCCTATAATTACAGTAGCTGGCGCTTTTAGCGCTGCTTTTGCTGGTCAATATTTTGGGCATAGATTCACATCCAAAAGAGAGAGAATTAATAAGGACACACACCGTTTACAATATCTGTATTCTCCTCTTGTACATAAAGTTATGGATTATTTGAATGAAGAAGGTGAGACAGCTCAATTAACTGATAATCCTTTCTTGGATGAAAGTGAAGTTTATATTAAATTAATTGTAAATGGCGACCCAAATGAATATTTTCAACTTATGAGAGACTTAATTGGGGAAAATCTAGTCTATGCAAATCAAAAATTGATAATGCTCTATGAAAGAGGAAAATTCTTCGGGGATTATAATTATGGAAAAATAAAACCAACTTTATTAGGTCCCATACATACTTTCCATTTTAGAATTGAATTTTGCAGTGAATGTCTTAGTGAGTATCTTATGATAAATGAGAGTTTAAATACTTTGTCTGTAGAAATCAAAGAAGAGGTTGAGAAGTCATACTTTTTTTGCTTAATTTTATTGATAATGTTCGAATTACGTTTACATGAATTAATATTAAATCATAGCCTTAGGGCTAAATTATTTTTAGAAGCATTGTATGAAAAGAAAGGTTATTTTGAAAAGGCTAAGTCTATATATTCAGACTTTAGGAAATTTAGCAAAGATATTAAGAACTTTAATAATATTATATTGGATGATCTAGAAGCTGATGCAAGTGAATTGATATTTAGAATTATAAAAGACTTAAAGTATTTTGAACCTGAAATAGGAGGGGTATGGGAAGAAGAATTAATTAAACATCCTATAAAAGAAGAATATATAGAAAACAAGGTACTAGAGAATTTAAAAATTCGTAAAAAATAATAGTCAAAATAAAAAACCCACGGCCATTATTATGTATAATCGTGGGTTTTTTTCATCTGGAGAACATCCTCAATTTTTACTACTATGCTTGTATCACTATCTTCATCGAGTCCATTATCAGTTAGAGTTCTAAAACCTTTTGTCGCTATTCCAATAACTTCATCGCTATCATTTAGTACTGGTCCGCCACTATTACCATCAACAATTCTTGCACTAACAATAAACCTTTCTTGGAAGGAGCCCAATTTCCCTGTCTTATAATTAAAAGTCTCTTTTAAATAGTTATCCCTATATTGCTTTATTTCTCCCGAATCTGTACCTAAAGAATCCCTTTTATTATGGTTAGGGTAACCCATAACCCTAATTTTTTGCCCGATTTCATTTTCTGTATTATAAGAATATCCATAATTAATATCAAATTCTTTCACTTTTAATATAGCTATATCTAAATCCCTATTGTATTTCACTAATTGTGCCGTTATAGAAGTATCCGAGTATCTAGATCGATGTAATCTAATTTCATAAGGGATGTCAGTATTATTTAGTTTTTTATATTCCTCAACTACGTGAGCATTTGTAATAAACCCTACTCCACTTAAGAAGAATCCCGTTCCTTGTGCACCGGGTTCTTCATAAAAAACTCCTTCGTCCAGCATTCCGCATTCAACTACGTAGGTATATAAGTTTCTTAAATCCTCTTTTGACTTGTAGGTATCAATTAATTTTTCTCCAAGTGCTTTGTTTAAACGTTTGGCTAATTTATTAAATACAGGATCTTCTTTTCCTCTAACCATTTTTAAGTAATTTAACTTTCCAACCAATAAATTTTCTATTTTTGGTGGTGATTTCAAATAGCTTTTATTATATTTATCTTCTAATATTTCTTGTGCTGGTTCTTTTCCGTATTTTTCTATACTCCTAATAATTGCTCTAATATTTCTAATATATTTTCTTCTTACATTAGGTTTTTCATTTACTGTTAGGCCTGTAACTTCCATTCTCTGATTTCTATTAGTCACTCTAGTTTTAGAATTTTTAGCAACAAATCCATTTTCATCTAAAATTTTTGTTATATTACTACTTAATTTGTATGTCCCTTCTTCTTTATATGCTAACGAGATTGGTAAGTAGTTTTTGCTAGTTGAAAATGATAAGTCATCAGCGTACCTAGTATAAATACATGAATGCTTTTTTGCCAATGAGTGCATTTCTTTATCTAACTTAAAGCAAATCATGTTTGATAATATAGGAGATGTTGGTGCTCCTTGGGGAAGAGAATTATTATAACAGCAAATATTTGCAATTGTTGTAGCAGCTACGTTAGATATACCGAAGAAACTTGCCAATATACCTCTTATTCTACCAAAGTTAATTGAATTAAAAAAATCTTCTATATCTAAATTTAATATGTAATTTTGTTTAACATGTTGTTGAGCGTTAGTCACAATGCTCTTACCGTTTATAAAACCATGGGATGTAAAACGTGGGTTGTAATGTAAAGATAGAATATGGTTGAGCTTCTGTTGCAAAATTTTTAGTGAGATATTGGGAGCGGAAATTTCTCTGAATCCACCTGTTTTTTTAGGAATCTTAAACTTTTTATACTTGTTTGGCATTTTAAACATTATATAGTGAAGGTGTTTTGGGGTTATTTCAAGAAGGTTACTTACGTCACTAAAAGTTTTTAAATTCTTAAATTTTCTTTTTATCACTTCATCGCTACATTGAAGTTCCGGTAGGCTTTCAAATTCTTGTTTCATACTGTTTCTCTCCAATTTGTAGAGATTATGGGCGGTAAATTCTACCTTTCTTTAAAACGGAAAATACGAAAAAATTAACGTTAAAATATACTATCGGAACATGCGGAATGTCCACTCAACATTTTCATACAACACTGCAGTAACAACAGTGAGAATCAATTTACCGCCCAACAATCTCTAAGATAATATTATATTATGAATTTGATTATATTTTCAACTGATTTCTTATAATTAAAATTAATGAGCACATCAACTTGATGTGCCTAATTTTTATCTATTTCTTTAGATTTCTGTACCAAATACTGAAAGTAACTCTCCAGCTCCTTAATCTGTTCAGGACTCATCGATTTCCATTTCTCAATATCGAAGAACGACATATCATCGATTTCGTACTTCTCCAGTAACCTATTTATTTCATTTAGTGAATCAAACTCGCTGCTATCCTTTGAAACTTCGCTATGAATTGAAGTCCTACCAAATAGATGATCTGTGGATACTTCAAAATAGTCTGCAATTTTCTGGAGTGTTTCATAATCAGGCTGTCTAAACCCTCTCTCGTAATTAGAAAGATTCTGGTGAGGTATTTTAAGTTTTTCAGCTAGCATTTTTTGAGTTAAATTCTCTTTTATTCTTAGATGTTTGATTCTTTCTCCTAAAGACATTACAACACTCCTTTCTATCTTAAATTTTACAGTATTCTTCAAAACGAATAAAATAATTCTTCGAAAAGTATATTTTTTATTGACATATACGAAACGAAGAATTAATATGTAGTTATAGTTCTTCGTTTCGTATATTAAATGGGAGGTGAAGATTTGAAAGTTAACGAAGCAATTAGATTCATAAGAAAGTCAAAAGGTGTGACTCAGGTCCATGTTGCGGGCAAGTTAGGGATATCTCTTCAAACCTATAATGGCTATGAGTTAGGTAGAAGACAAATAAAAGTTGAATTAATTAAAGATGTAGCAAAAGCGTTAGATGTACCAGTAGAATATTTTTTTGATCATAAATTATACGAAACGAAGAATTATTTGGGTTCTAAGGAGGTGATCTAAATTAACAGACGAACAATGACCGTGAATGAAGCAGCAGAATATCTCGGTGTATGTAAAGACACAATCTACACAATGGTCCGAACAAACGAAATACCACATTTCAGACTTCGTCGAAGAATTTTCTTCTCTCAAGAAACCATCGACGCTTGGATTAATGAACAAGAACAAAACCTCATGGAGGAATCAGAGGCTATGTAATAACTCAACTTTAGATTAGCACCATGACAACTAAATAATGGTACCTCTTTAGGTACAAAAGGAGTGCTCAAAATGAAGAAAAGCAAGGCAGCAAGGTTGATGAAAGAATCGAGAATCCAGAGTGGGAAGACCCAGCAACAACTTTCCATGGACATGTTCCAGTCAAGAGAATATGTGGCTAAGCAAGAGAACGGGGAGAGAAAGCTTACACCTTCAACAGTTCAACATTTCACTGAGACATATAACGATCCTTGGTTGGCACTGGAGGCTGCATTTGAATACACAGGTTGGGGAGTCACTCGCTTAGATGGACCAGCTGTTGACTTGCATCGTTCCTCGGTTCGAGAGAAGGCATTGGAAGAGCTGAGGGAAGCTATTGAGGCTATGGAAAATGTAAAACTCACTAAGAATCCTTCTTTCGCACAGTCTTTTGAAATACAAGACATTGAACGTTCTGCAAGAGAGCACATTGATGTGATTGGAGCATCCATTACTTATGTTGCAACGCTATGTGATCAATATGGCTTAAGTTGGAATCAACTTTGGGAGGATCACTATAGAAAACTTCAATCAAGGGGGTACGTCACGACATGAACAATTTGGACAACTACTTAGAGCGAGATGCCGGTAAGGCAGCTAAGGAAATCAGCTGTTTGTATGATCTTAAGAAAAAACAAGAGGAAGCGATTGTACAAAACGATTTCACGCAAGCCAAACTACTTGGCGCAGATATCCTTAATAGTTTGAATGAATTGGAGTTCTTAAGAGAACGCAAGATTAATCAAGACAACTTACGAAGAGTTGCGGTGGAAATGGAAAATAACGGCATCACAGTTGCGATTGTGAAGCATTCGTATGAGTAGACCTAAGACGAAGCTTGATATTACTTACATCATTTTGTTTATTGCAGCGTTTTTGTTTTTATATTTTTCAATTATTGATTAAGAAAGGAAGAGATTAATGAAGGCATTAGGTATTGTAAGAAAACTAGATGAACTTGGGAGATTAGTTCTACCGAAAGAAGTAAGAGATTCCCATGGGTGGGAGCAGGGGCAACCATTCGAAATGTTTATGGATGAAAAATCTTTAGTTATTCGACCTTATGGAAAAGAAAAAGAAAAACAGCTAGTACTCGAAGAGTTAAATCAGATCAAGAGGGAACTTTCCGGGGAATCACAGGAGACGATTCAAAAGGTGATTGATTATGTACAGAAATAAAAATAGTCACCTGGATGGCGGTCCAGATGACTAATAACAAATGAATAGTGTTGATATCCCTACTATAGCATGTCTCTTATTCTAAGGGCAAGATGAGGGCTATCAAACGACAGGTTCAGCCTGTCGTTGAGACCAGGAACGAACTCCTCCAATTTTATGTATAAATGTGTCGTCCATACACGTTCCTGGTTTCAAAGATGCGCTGGCATCAGAAAGGTGGTGAAACAATTGAATCATCCTGTGATTGATCAGATTGAAAGGACAGGTCATCCCTTTGGGATCCCTGAACCGGAACATTATGGTTTGGACGGTCTAGGGAATGAAGTGTTCGCCGGTGATGAAATTTATATATTGAACGAAGAGTTTTTCTTGAAGGAAACGCTCATGTATGAATCCAGAGAGCTATTGAAAACTCTCGGAGCAGAAGAAAAGAAGGCATAAAAAAATCCGCACAGCCATGCGGACTCTTAAGAAAGTATTTTGACAATATTATATCAGAAATTTTGAGGAGGTCCAATATGGGAGTAAAAGCACAGGTTCTTCAAAGCACAGCTGACATGGAAGAAAGAGAGTGGCTGGAGTCTCGGAGGAAAGGTATAGGGGGATCGGATGCAGCAGCTTTAGCTGGCTTTAACAAGTGGAAATCTCCAGTGGTAGTTTACATGGAGAAAGTCGGCGAAGTGAAATCAGAATCTTCCAATGCAGAAGCTGCCTACTGGGGCAATGTGATGGAGGCAACGGTTGCGCAAGAATTTTGTAAAAGGACAGGCTTGAGAGTACGGAAAAGGAACGCGATTCTCCAACACCCTGAACATGATTGGATGCTTGCAAATGTTGATCGTCTCATTGTTGGCCAAAACGAAGGGCTTGAATGTAAGACGGCTAGCGAGTATCTCAAAAACGATTGGGATGGAGAAGAAATCCCGATGGCTTACTTACTCCAATGTCAGCATTATATGGCCGTCACTGGAGCTGATGCTTGGTGGATTGCTGTTCTCATTGGTGGCAACAAATTCGTCTACAAGAGAGTGGAAAGAGACGAAGACTTGATTCAGAATCTCATTGCTCTAGAGAAGGAGTTCTGGGAAGTAAATGTTTTAGCACAGAATCCACCAGACATTGATGGGTCAGCTGCATCCGTTGATTTTATAAAAGCCATGTATCCAGATGCAGATCCAGACAGTGAAACGGAATTGGATTCAGATTCGGATAAACTGCTGAAGGCACTGGAACAAATCAAACAAGAAGAGAAAGAACTGAAGACCAAAAAGAACGAGTATGAGAATCGTTTGAAACAAAAACTAGCAACCTATGAAAAAGGTTTTACCAACCACTATGTAGTTACCTTCAAAAATCAGGAACGACGCACGGTTGACTCCAAGCGTTTGAAAGCTGAAAAGCCGGAACTGTATGAAGAGTACTCGAAGGTCAGTACTTCAAGACCATTGAAATTCAAGGAGGCTAAATAATGGCTACGAATTCCACGGCAAAGAACCATTTAGCTAATAAAAAGAATAAAAGCAATGCTCCGCAACAATCAAATAATCAGGTGAATACGATTCAAGCATATCTCAAAAAAATGGGTCCGGAGTTTGAAAGGGCCCTTCCAAAACATATGGATGCGGATCGTTTGGGGCGAATAGCAATGACCACGATTCGCCAGAATCCCAAATTGCTTGAATGCTCAATACCATCTTTGATGGGAGCTGTGATGCAAGCTGCGCAACTCGGACTTGAGCCAGGTCTGATCGGCCACTGCTATCTGGTTCCATTCTACAACGGAAAAATGAAAGAAACGGACGTGCAGTTCATTATTGGATATAAAGGAATGATTGATCTTGCTCGACGTTCCGGCCATATTGAGAGCATATACGCTCATACAGTCCATGAAAACGATGAGTTTGAATATGAACTGGGACTCCATCCCAAACTCATTCACAAGCCTTCTACGGGAGAAAGAGGAGACATGAACTTTGTGTACTCTGTCGCTCATTTTAAAGACGGTGGGTACCAATTCGAAGTCTTCAGCCGTAATGACGTGGATAAGGTGAAAGAACGGTCCAAAGCTGGAAAGTTTGGCCCTTGGCAGACCGATTATGAGGAAATGGCTAAGAAAACTGTTATACGTCGGATGTTCAAATACCTGCCGATCAGTGTGGAAGTTCAGAACCAAGCAACCCATGATGAAACGGTCAGGAAGGACGTTACAGAAGATGCTGAATCGATTTACGATCAAGAATATATTGATATTCCTACTAACGAAGAGCAGCCACCACAGGAAGAAGAGAAAGATCGATCGGATGTATCGGCAGAGAAAGCTGCTATGGATATTGAATAATGGAAAGAAAAATAGCCATCCCGCATTGTTATGTGTGGATGGCTCAAGTCAATGAGGATCCTAAAGATTTATTCAGGTCTTATGTTTCCGGCTATGTACGGAATACGCATCCAGGTTGGCAACTGGTTCGAATAGAGAAGATGTACGCAGTGATTTCAGAAAAACACGAGAGGCGGTGACAGTATGGTACGACCATTTAAAGAAGGTATTGATTACTTCCCGTTAGATATTGATATGGATCAAGATGACAAAGTCGCGATCATTGAAGCTATGCACGGCATTGAAGGTTTTGGAGTGTTAGTAAAGCTGTTAATGAAGATTTATAAAGAAGGCTATTATTATGAGTGGAACAATCGTGAACAATTACTCTTCTCGAAACGAGTTAATGTCAACATAAACCTTGTTCAAGAGATTGTTAATGATTGCATTGAGGAAGGTTTATTCGACAAAAACATCTTTAATGAGCACCGCGTGTTAACAAGTAAAGGTATTCAGCGACGTTATTTGGAGGCAGTAAAGCGTAGAAAAGAGGTTCGATTTATTGCCGATTTCTTTTTGATCCAAGATGTGAAATCAGTCCTTGGAAACTCTAAAACAGCCGTTTTATTGGTTCATGATGACGGAAACGAAGTTAATGTCAACAATAACTCGAATAATGACAGCAATAGTACACAAAGGAAAGTAAAGAAAAGAGAAAGTAAAGAAAAGGATAGTAAAGAATATCAGAGTAAAGAACTTGCGCGTGAAAAGACACCTGCTGCTGATAACGATGCTCTGGTATTCTACCAGCAAAATTTCGGCTTACTTCGGCCGAACATGTCTGAAAAGATATTGGCATGGATTGAAGACCTCAGCGATTCTATGGTGATTAAAGCCATGGAAAAGACGCTTGAGCAAAATAAGAGCAGCTGGGCATACACAGAATCCATACTCAAAAACTGGATGGACAAAGGCATCACCACTCTCGAACAAGTGGAAGCTGAGGACACTCAATTTCAGAATCAGAATAAGGCTAAGCATTTGCCTAACGGCAATAAAAACCAAGAGGTTGTACCAGCGTGGTTTAACCAGCAGCAATCCGAGAGTAAACCTAAGCACAGTATCGATTCTGACGCTCAAGCATTGAGTTTGGGTATCAGGCTGAATCGTCCTCTTGAGGATCTCCTAACAGGATCCTTGGAACGCTATGGGCTTTCTAGTGAGGATATTAAGGACGTTAAGAACGGGACCATAACTGCTCTTGAGCTTCTGCAATCAAAGTCAAAACTTAGAGCTGTTGGAGATTAGGAGGTGAGCTTATGGGTATGACGTTATCGGAAAAACAGAGGGTGAGAGAAGTTGCTGACCGTAAAGAGGACTTGAAGAACTATCTTTACCGTCGGGGTCTCACGAAAGCTCCTGATGGTCGAGATATTGAGGAATTGAGCTTGTTTACATTGGAACATGTTGCGATCACTGTGAAAGCCAATATTGCTAGAGGGCTTATTTGATACATTCGAGCGTGCGGACTCAAGTTAAAAAGGCCCGAGCAAGAAGAATGCTCAGGCAAATAAGGGTGATTTAGTTAAACTCTAATTACTTCTAAAGCCGCCGAGAGTCTATGGAGAAGGGGCTTTTCAATAAAGTCAGTAACTCCTAATGATGCACATCGATCAAGAATGTAGATATCACTAACTTCAGAACAAACAAGCACTTGTGCTATAGGGTACTTGCCGTGTAGGTTCTCTAAGCATTCTAAGCCCTGCATCTCCGACATTGAGATATCAATAAGAACTAGGTCTGGATGATAGCGATCGTACAGTGAAAGGACTTCCGTACAATAATCTGTTTCCGCCAAAACTTTATAGGAATGTCTTTCTAATATTTCTTTTAGTCTTGTCTTGTGACATGAATCATCGACTAATATTGCTGTAGGCATATCATCTTCCTTACGTCGAATAGCTTATCTATCTTTTTGCCAGTGTATATTTTCACCCTTAGTAATATCATAGCAGAACTGGTTGTTTTTGGAATATAAAATAGTGAAGAAATGTTCGTGGAAATATCCGGGGAGCAAGAAAATGGCCAATCTATGAAAAGAGAAGATGGTGCTTAATGATTCAATTTACAGTTTTAGGAGAACCGGTCGCCCAAGGAAGACCAAGGGCTGGTAAGACAAAAAGAGGTAAAACGGTCCTCTATGATCCTCATAAATCTAAGGATTTTAAACAATATGTCGGGTTAATTGCTTCTCAGCATGCTCCGTCAGACCTACTAGAAGGGCCGCTGAATGTCAGAGTGAAAGTTTATAAGCCATTGCTCAAGAGCTTCTCTAAAAAGCGTACAGCGGAGGCTGAGGCAGGGTTATACCGACCAGTGACTAAGCCTGACGTTGATAATTATGCTAAGGGAATCAAGGATGCGTTGAATAAGGTGATTTGGAATGATGATAGTCAAGTTGTCGAATTCACAATTAGCAAGTGGTACAGCTCCAAGCCGAGAATTGAAGTGGAAACTAGTGAAGTGGCTATATGAACTCTGAGGGGCTATTTACTTTTTATAGAATTACAGAGATATAATAAGCCCCTTAAAGAAATTCACACAAAAAAGCCAGAGCACTGTGCATGCTCTGGTACTAGGGTTTTCCGCATTTACGCGGAAATATTGGGCTGCTCTAAGAGAATACCCCGCATGTCGAATAATAAACAGGTAGATTTAAAAACTCATAGATATCTTAAGAAATTCTCATTGTGAGAGTAAGTAAAGGAGAAATGATGATGGAACAAATGGCATTATTTGAATCAGTAGAAATCGAAGTGCCTAAATCAGTGAAGTCACCATTGGAATGTAATAAGAAAATGAACTCACAGGCTTTCGTGGCAAATCAGAGGCTCTTTGCTGAGTACGTGAAAATGATTCAGAGGCAGCAAGGTTGCGACTGGTTTGAAGCAAAAAAGATGTTCTTTGAATTAAGAGACAAATAAAAAGCCAGAGCAAAAGCTCTGACCATAGTAACGGGGACTCTGGAACCTCACGGTATTAGAAGGGCATTTTATAGAGTTACAAATCTTCGGGTGTGAGTTCGCTATCGTTTGTCCCACATTCGGGGCACTGAATCCAAAGGATGTATGCAGATTTTTCTTTAAGGTCTTTCTCAGTAACTTTAAGAATTATCATTTCATTATGAAAACATTCCATGCACCTTTTTTGGATAAGTTGACCTGCTTGGTAGTTGCTCATGTGAAAACCTCCTATTAAAGGGATTGGAATTTGCTTCATGGTAAAGATAACTATTTTTTTATCGGAACGCAATAGTAAAAAGAGCCACTTGAGGAAGTGGGAGAAATGGAGCAAATAAAAAAGCCAGAGCTTATGCTCCAGCACAGTAAGAGGAGAACTCTACCGTATAAACAAAGTTGATATCGGTAGCCCTCCGTCATTATGGACATTTTGAAGGATAGATAGACACTTAGAAGGTTAATGGACAATTGAAGGTTAGTACGGGTCAAGTACCTATAGTGATAGCTCTTATAAAATTCCTAAAGTAAAACGCTGCTTAGTCTATTTAGCAAGGAATCAAGTTCTTGAGATAGTTTCACCACATTGTTGTAATCGGATCCGTTCAGGTATGCGTCATACATCTTCTGTCTTTTTTCTTCAATTTGTTTTTTTAAGAAGTCATGGTTACTCATAACAACCCTCCTAAACAGATTTTAAAATAATTATATCTAATTTGGATAAGAGGGTGAGCATTTAGGTGGAAAGTTCAAATAACTGTCACAAATATAGTTCATGTGGTGCCACAATAGGACAAAAAAAGCCAAGAGCAGCGCCCTCAGCTTGAATCTGACAATTCAATTATAACACGGGGGTCTGCTCTATGCGATTAAACAAAGTGCAAACTGATATTGAAAATGGAAAGCTTAACATTGAAATGGACATGCCGGAAGGGAATGCCCCGTTCTGTGTCCTATATTGCGGAGGGAAGGCAAAAATAACTACTTTACCCGATCATGGTGAGACGAAGGTGATCACGCACCAAGGGAAAGTTAAGAGGGTTAAGTTTGATGAGGGGGAAGAGTTTTAAAATGATACACTCTTCTAATATTAAACCAATTAACTACTGAAATATTGTAATAATTAACGAAGGAAATGATTACAAAATTAGAACTAATGAGACATTAAATACAATATGAAATGACAAAGTTTTTTGTGTTTATGGTATAAACTTAATCATATTAAATAATGTTTGGGGGAGTTCTAAATGAGCGATAATTGGGAGTTAATTAAGTTTTGTCTAATATTAAATCAAGAGGCTATGGCGAAAGGGTTTAAATTAGAAGTTGAAGATAATTCGATCCGCATTAACCACTCCACACTTTCATTTACCAATAAAGTGGAAAATGAAGAACAACTATATAGATTGACTGCTGATATTATTAACTGGAAATCTTGAACTTAATTACAGATAAATGTACAAGAACCTATGATTTGATGTAAGATAGGGTTATGTACATAAGACTTTTCGAAAAATATGTAATTAAGGGACGGGTATTATGCTGGTTAGTTTTACAATGAAAAATTATCGCTCATTCAAAGACGAAACAACACTTACTATGCAAACAGCTCCTTACTTAAAAAAGCATAGTGACTCTAATACATTTACTACAAGTACTGGCTTAAATTTATTAAAAAGCTCAATAATATTCGGTGAGAATGGAGGTGGGAAATCTAACATATTTGAAGGGATTTCCGCACTAAGTAAAATTTTGCTGAACTTTGGTGTTTCACCAAAATATGAACTTGAGAGTTTTAAACATAAACCATTTGCTATGGAAGAAGAAACAATAAAAAGTCCAACAGAATTCGAAATAATATTGAACATAAATAACAAAATTTTTCAGTATCATCTTTCATATGACATGGAACGTATAGTCAAAGAATCGCTGGTTTTACTTGGAAAAAACAATGATGAAACTTATTTTAAGCGTGATTACAATGTGTTCGATGAAAAATATGAATATTATTTAAGTCCTTCTGTATCTGACTACAAGGATAAGACGAGAAAGAACGCTACTTACCTATCAGTGCTTAGCCAGTTTAATGATGAGTATGCTGACGAAATATTAGATTGGTTTCAAAATAGTTTTGTTCTAATAGGGACAGATTATGACGTAAGAGAATACGAAGGGTTAATTCAAAAACTTGAAAATGATAAATTCAAAAAAAATGTACTTAAATTATTAAAAGTAGCAGACTATAATATTATTGACCTTGAAGTTAGAAGGAGTAAACATGAGTTACCGGAGAGTGTAATGGAATTTATTAAGGAAAGTAATAATAAGTACATTGAAATAACTAATCTATACACTGTTTACAAAAAGTTTGATCATCAAAATAATAGAATTGGGAGAGCTGCAATTCACTCTAATGAAGAATCTAGAGGAACTCAAAAAATGATCCTCATTGCAATTGTGCTGTTAGATGCCTTTAGAGAGGGCAAGACCTTACTAATAGATGAATTTGATAGCGCTTTTCACTTAGCTATTTCGACATTCTTACTTAAACTGTTTAATTCTAAAATTTACAACAAAAACTCTCAATTCATAATGAACACCCATGAAACCTCCTTATTAGATAATAGTATTTTAAGAGTTGATCAATTTTGGTTTGTAGAGAAAGATAATAAAAACTCCTCACAACTTTATTCGTTGTATGATTTTAACGGCACTAGTAATAGATCAAGAAGTGATATTTCATTTGCAAAAGACTATCTTAAAGGGAAATTCGGAGCACATCCAGTCATTAATGAATCGATACTTGACTATGACTTTCTTCATGAGGAGGCGGATGATTAATGCCTCTACCAAGACGAAAGAGAAAAGGTTTAAAACAGAAAGATACTATCCTGATAGTTTGTGAGGGAGAAAAAACCGAGAAACTTTACTTTGAAGGTTTGAAACAATTGTTAAATTCACCTAATGTTAAGGTGAAGGTTTTTGGTACAGGCAAGTCCTGTATGAAACTATTAGATCATGCAATAAAAAAATATGAGACTATGAAAAAAGATGCTGAAAAAATTTGGATAGTCTTCGATAAAGATGATATACGAAGAGAAGAGATCGAAAAGACTTTAAAAAATGCTAGAGAAAATGGAATTAACTATGCTTTTTCTAATGAATGCTTTGAATTATGGCTTCTATTACATTATGAACGTGTTGAAAGACATATAGGTAGGGCGGTATTGTATGAGAAAATGTCCAAATATACTGGATATAATAATTATGAAAAGAATAAAGGCAACCCAGATATGATTGATAAGGTATTACCATTTTGGGATAGTGCAGTAGAAAATAGTAAAGAATTATTTGATGATCAAAAAGACTTGTTTAAGAATCCATTTTCAAATGTACATATGCTTGTTGAAGATTTAAAAAAATGAGGTCCTAATAACCGCAGGACACAGATTGAGAGCAAAAGCTCTTAGTTTGTGTTCTTTTTTATATCTTTAAATCTTTATTTAGTTACCGATATTTAATAGGGAAGTTATAGCAAGGGGGAAATTGTTTTGAAGGGGAAAATTTTAGATGTAATATTAATAAGTGGGACTTCATTTTTTATAACTTTGTTTTATTTCCTTGCTTTAAAATCTAGAGATTTACAAGTAGTTCAATACGGAAAAGATATAGCGACGTTTAATATCACTTCCTCAATAGGTTTAGGTGCGTTGTTAATTGCCACTGTTAGTCTGATACAGAAGTCTCAGCTTAAAGGGATAAGACCGCAGATTATTACGTTTCTTAATGAGTTTGTAGGTTTTGTATTGGTTAATTTTTTATTATTGTTAGCTACATATACGGACTATGATTTTGTAATACATATTATGGTGATTGTAGCGTTAATATGTAATGTTATAATAATTATGGGTTCACGAGCTATGTTTAAACTTTTTTATTCAAAGGTAAATTAGTCTCATGAAATAAAGGGGGAGGGTATTTCCCCTCCCCCTTTATTTGTTTTTCTTTTTGATTTTTTCAAGCAAGCTTTCAGCTTCTTGATTTCTACACTTTGTCTCTTCTTTTAAAGGTATATACCTAGTAATACCATCAATAGCAGTCTTCTCAACTATATCGCCCTCGCTTACATCCTCAGTAAAATACTTCAAAGGCACATCTTTTTGTATAGTTTCATTGCCTTTTTTCAATATTACAGCAAGTTCTCCTTCGAATCGATCAATTGTGTACTTGATATTATCACCCCAGAGTAATATAAGGTCTCATCTCTTCAAGAGTTGCTGGACCAATATATTTTACGTTTAATAACTCTTCAATAGTTTGGAAAGGACCATTCGCATTCCGATAATCAATGATATTTTGAGCAATAGCTGGTCCTACCCCTTTGATGAGCTGAAGAGTTTCATGATCAGCTTTGTTTACGTTGATTGGGAACTGCGGTTCGGGATCCGGTTCAGGTTCTGGCTCCGGGTCCGGATTAACATTGGTGCCACAGCTATCATTCCCCATAAATGGGTCAGCATCTACGTTATAACTATTCCCGTTTGTAGTTACAGTGATGGTTCCGTGGTCACATGTTGAGTATAGTGTCGCACCTGCATCCCACATACGGTTTACAACGGTAGGGTTAGGATGTCCATAGCTATTAGGGCCATAAGACAGAATGCCGACTTCAGGATCCACTGCATTTACAAATGAGGAAGAAGTAGAATTCGATGCACCGTGGTGCCCCAACTTGAGAATCTCAGCTTCAACATCGTACTGCTGAATCATTTCTTGTTCAATGTCTACAGAGGCATCGCCTGTTAACATAAAATCGATTTGGTTATGAGAAACCTTCAACACAATAGAAGACTCATTGTTATCACTTGAGCTGTGCAAGCTGTTAAGTACTTTGATGTCTAGAATATCATCTAAGTTCAGTGTGTCTCCTGCTGATGGTGTTTCAAAAGGTATGTTCTTTTGGTCAATAAGAGTTAAATACTCCATGTAAGTATCAGTTGTATGAGATTTTCCACTATCTACAACTTTTTTAACATCAACTTGCTCAAGAACGTCAATTAGCCCGCCGATATGATCAGCGTCTGGGTGAGTAGCAACCATTATGTCAATACTGTCAATTCCAGAAGAAGCCAAGTAATCTACGATCTCTTCTCCAGCAGATTTACGGCCGCCATCAATTAAAATAGTTTTTCCGGAAGGTGATTCAATTAGTGTGCTATCTCCTTGGCCAACATCAAGGAAATGTACTTCCAAGTCATCTATTGAGCGGAAAGAAGGCTCAATCGTTGCTGCTAAAATCTTAGCGAATTCCGCACGCGTAATATCGTTATATGGCTTGAAGCTACCATCTGGTGTCCCGTTGATTATGTTTTGAGAATACAGATCCATAATGCTGGTTGTAGCCCAAGAGATATTTTTAGCATCTGGCACGCCATTAACAGTACCATTTCTCTTAATATCGTAGGCTCGGTCTACCATTACTGCAGCTTCAGCACGACTGATAGGATCTGTTGGCCTTACTTTATTCTCATATCCTGTAAGAATACCTTTTTCATAAGCTATTGCGACTTCATTATAGTAATATTTCCCTTTAGAGAGATCAGTGAAAGGGGGAGTAGATGTAGGGCTTGAATTAGGGAAGAGGTCACGAACAAGCATAACGGCCACTTGCGCTCGAGTAACTTTCTTTCTAGGTCCAAACGTCCCGTCCGGTAATCCATTAATTATTCCTTCATCCGTTAAGTATATGATTTCTTTCTTAGTCCAACTTACCTGGTCAAGGTCTGGGAAGCTACTAGCACTTACACTTTGATTATTGAGTGAAAATACAAATGCTAGTGAAAGCAAAATAGAAAAAAGCTGTTTCAATATTATTCCTCCTTTTTTAGTATGTTCGTTATTAAGTATAGTATAAAAATACAGTTCTTTGGCAGTAATTTGGAAATTAAACTATTAAATTATTGAATTTTTTAGTAGACTAAAGGTAGTTATTTAGAAATGGATACGTTCTACTGGCTAACCAGAGGACACAGATTGAGCATACACTGCTTGATTTGTGTCCTCTTTAGCAATTCGAGAGGATATGCCTCGTTCTTTGTCGTGTATTACGGAGGGAAGGCTAAAATAACCACGTTGCCTGATCATGGTGAGACTAAGGTCCTCAAGCCTCAAGGTAATGTGAAGAAGGTTAAGTTTGATGAGGGGGGAAGAGTTTTGATAGACATATTAAGAGAGTTCCAAGCCATAATAGGAACTTTACTAGGGGTATTCTTAACTTTAATTACAACACACTTTCTTAGGAGTACCGGTCGAGTAACTGTAAGATTGAAAACCCACCAGTTAGATTTAAGTAAGCAAGATGATATAGGAGGATTCGAGCCGGTTTATTCTTATAAAAACACAGAGAACGCACGCTTGAACTTAGTGGTTGAGTTCTATAACTCTTCTGAAACGATGAAAACTATCGATGACATAAAACTAGAATTTTTAGACAATAAAAAGAAAAGTTACTTCTCAACTAAATTGAAAGACTCCGAGACAGCTAAGAGATTAGGTGGGGGAATACAAATGGATGAAATAACTCATTTAAATCTAGAACCAAAAAGATTAGTTGTGAAAGACCTATCCCAAAGGTTTACTAGGGAAAATATTTTACTTCTACAACAAAGTGAGTACTTGGCTATAAGCTATAAAAAAAGAAAGTTAAACGGTAAGCTTTCCAGAAAAATATCAATAGATTTCAAATTTAATTAAGTTCTACCAGCTAACTGGAGGACACAGATCGAGCGTATTACACGCTTGGTTTGTGTCCTTTTTTATTTGCAAAGGAGAGGTCCAATAATGATTACATTCCATGTCCTGTTACTGTTTATCATTTTCGTCGGCTTTGTTGGTTCCATAGGATTTGGAAGAATTAATGGGTAAATTCTTCGTCCGACATACAGAAGAGGTCGTGGCGGGGCTATGAAGCAAAAATAGGAGGGGTCTTATGGATATTTGGGCAGATAAATTAATTCGTGAATATGAAATCGGTCGAAGAGGCCTTTCCGAAAAGAAGAAGAACTTCAATGATTCTGTTATGGATCGTCAGGATAAAACACTGATTAATAGCATGATGAACGGGATGTCTGAATCAATCGAATGGATGACAAAAGGCAGTGAGCCAGGTAAACATCGAGGTGCTGATAAACGCGGAATCTATCAGAAAAAATCAATAGCTGAAATGGATATGTTTCCATCGTTGGATATTGCTCCAAAAGAACGAGAGTTATCCGAAGAAGAAAAACAAGCCATTTATGATGTGCTTATTGAATTATCGCCACGCGAACGGCAATGCTTCCTGTTGCATAAGGTTTATTTTCTCACATTTAAGCAAATCTCCGAGGAATTAAAAATCGGGCGCAGTACTGTTCAAAAATACGTCGAACGCGCAAAAAATAAAATTTCTTGTCGTGCAAGTGTTGTGCAATGTTCTTAATTAGTGAAGGGGTTTTTATATAGAGCACTGATTATAGTAAGTGTTTATATGGTTTAAAGACCGAGAGGTCTATATGATATTAAGACTATATATGTTAGAAAGTGGGAGGAGATTGTCTCTTTTTATCGAATTTACTTTGTTAAAAGGAGGTGGATATTTTGGATAAAATAGAAGTAGAAAAAATCATATTGGAGCATTTAACTAATAACCAAAAAACATCGACTGATGAAATCGAAGGTGCTGTTAAAAAGGTTTTAAGGCAGAGAGGTACTATAGGCCCCCAAAGCAGACCTCAATATGGTGCCGTTTTAAAATGGGACGAGAGGATTACTGATGAAGATGCCTTACTCATAAATGAGGTTATTTATGATTATCTTTATAAACGTATTATTACTCCGGGAGTGAACAGCGATAACCTTAATCTACCTTATGTTCACGTTAGTGATGAAACAAAATTAAATAATCGGAAAGTAGAAATTAAATAATTATTTTACAAGGCATCCCACATCGGGATGCTTTTTTCATATTTACAAAGCGACAAAGCAACTAGTATAAGGGGGAAGGTGTTATGTGATGGCTAAAATGACAGAGAAGCAGAAGCGTTTTTGTGAAGAGTATTTGATAGATTTAAACGCCACTCAATCTGCTATAAGAGCTGGATATAGTAAAAAGACAGCCAGACAGACAGCAAATGAAAACCTGACAAAACCTTACATCAAGGATTACATCGACAAGCGCCTCGAAGAAATTCAAAATGAGAAGGTTGCTGACCAACAAGAAGTGCTTCAATACTATACGAGTGTCTTACGCGGAGAGGAATTAGAGGAGCATGCTTTTACTGTTACAGATAAAGAATTTGATGATGATGGTGGCATGTCGATGACCGAACGCATTGAAACCATAAAGCTTGAACCAAAGATTAGAGATCGTAACAAGGCAGCTGAAATGATTGGTAAACGATACATCATGTGGACCGACAAACAACAAGTAGAAAACGTGACTCCTGTTTTTGTTGAGGATGTCCCCGATGAAGACTGAGCAACCTAGAATCTCAATTAAACAAAAAATCGGTGTAGGCTATAACCGGTTCTGGAACAATAAACAATTTTATCGAGTTGTGAAAGGTTCTAGGGGTAGTAAGAAATCCAAGACAGCCGCACTCAATTTTATTCACCGAATCATGAAGTATCCTTGGGCCAACCTTCTTGTAGTCCGGAGATACTCAAACACTAACAAACAATCAACCTATACGGATTTGAAATGGGCAACCTCACAATTAGGGGTTGCTCATTTATTTAAGTTCAATGAGTCCATGCCTGAGATCACCTACAAGCCTACGGGTCAAAGGATATTGTTTCGAGGGCTGGATGATCCACTGAAAATAACTTCAATCACCGTTGATGTTGGCATTTTAAGTTGGATGTGGATGGAAGAAGCGTACCAGGTGGAAACAGAAGAGAAATTCAGGACGGTAGTAGAATCGATACGTGGTTCGCATCCAGCGCCTGACTTCTTTAAACAGATTACAGTCACCTTTAACCCTTGGTCCGCTCGACATTGGCTTAAAGCGATGTTCTTTGATGAAGAGACAAGAGAGAAAGATACATTCGCAACCACTACCACATTCCGAGCCAATGAATGGCTGGATGATGTGGATAGAGAAAGATATCTTGATCTTTATCGCACTAACCCCAGAAGGTCTCGGATTGTTGCTGATGGTGAATGGGGAGTCGCAGAAGGACTTGTCTTCGAAAACTTTGAGGTTCAAGAGTTTGATATTCAGCAAAAGATTAAGGAAATACAAGAGACTGCTCACGGAATGGATTTTGGTTTCACGAACGATCCGACCACAGAAGTGAGCTCAGTTGTTGATTTAGATAACAAAGAGCTCTGGATTTACGATGAGCATTATGAAAAGGCCATGTTGACCAAAGATATTTACAACATGTTAGTCGAAAAAGAACTGAAAGAAACGTATATCACTGCTGACTCAGCTGAAAAACGCTTGATTCAGGAATTAATTAACAAAGGTATTAGGCGCATGAGAGCTTCAGTGAAAGGGTCCGGCAGCATCAATCAAGGGATTCTTTTCATTCAAGGATTTAAAATCTATATCCATCCTCGGTGTGTTCATACGATTGAGGAATTCAACACGTACACCTTCGACCAGGACAAAGAAGGAAAGTGGTTGAACACACCGATTGATGCGAATAACCACATTATTGATGCTCTCCGGTATAGCCTCGAGCAATACCATTTAGGTGTTGAGAAGAAGTCCAATACCTACAAAGCAATACAGAACCTAGGATTATAGGAGGTGGTAATGTGTCAGCAGCTCAAGATTTCGAGCGAGCCCTTAACGGAGTTGAAAATACTAAGCGTCGATTCAGTCCTGAGGCGAATATTCAGTACACTTATGAGTCATTGGAAGAGTTATTGGTTAACACAAAAGACTTATCAGCAATGATCAAGCACCATATTGAGCACCAGCAACAAAGACTAAATGTATTAGATGATTACTATAAAGGTGAGAATACTTCCATTTCGGTATTGAAGCGACGTAAAGAAGATGACAAGGCAGATCACAGAGCGAGGCATAACTACGCTAAATATGTTTCTAACTTCATGCAAGGTTTTCTGGTAGGCGTTCCTATTTCTATGAACCATACAGAGGATGCAGCTCAGAAGCGTATAGATGAGGTGAATAAGACGATAGAAAGCAATGCACTGAATGCGGACTTAATTCTGGACTTGTCCATATACGGGAGAGCCTATGAGCTAGTTCACCGCAATCAAAATGATGAAACGAAAGTTTATCTATCCTCACCATTAGAGACATTCTTAATTTACGACAATACCATTGAAAAGAACATAGTCGCTGGTGTGAGATATTTCATTGTGGGCTATGGCCATGACAAGAAATTGAAGGTGCTGCTCTATACACCGACTAAGATTCACACGTTTTACACATCCAACTTTGGCGATTACAACCTTACTTTGGATAGTGACGTTGAGCACCCTTTTGGGGATGTCCCTATCAATGAACATTCCAATAATCGATTCCGGCAGGGTGACTTCGAAAACGTGCTGGACCTCATCGATTTATACGATGCAGCACAATCAGACACGGCCAACTATATGACGGACCTGAACGATGCCATGTTAAAGATTGTTGGAAATGTAGAGTTGGATCCAGAGGAAGCGAAAAAGATGAAGGAAGCCAATATCATCTTTCTAAAACCTTCAGCAAACAACTCAGAAGGAAGAGAGAGCAATGTCGATGCTGATTATATATACAAGCAATATGATGTCTCAGGGGTGGAGTCTTACAAGGATAGACTTCAAACAGACGTTCATAAGTTTACCAACACACCGGACCTAACAGATGAAAACTTCAGTGGTCAGCAAACAGGTGAAGCCATGAAGTATAAACTCTTTGGACTTGAGCAAATCCGCATTAATAAAGAGCGACTCTTCAAACGGTCACTCAATCGCAGGTATCAAATGATTGGAAATGTCATGAGTCTTGCAAGTGAAGCTAAGAAGGAAGAATTCACCGGCATCACCTATAAGTTCACGCCGAACCTTCCTAAGTCTACAAAGGAAGCTGTTGAGATGTTCAATGCTCTTGGTGGGGAACTTTCTCAGAAGACGAAACTTAAGACGATTCCAATGATTGTAGAGAATCCGGAGGAAGAAGAACAGCTTATTGAAGAAGAACGAAAACAACAGCGACAGCCATCTGGTTACATGGAGAATTGAGGTGGTTAGATGCCAGAAGGTAAGGACTACTGGATAGAGCGAGAGAAAGAAAACATCAAGCGTGAGCAGATGAAGGATGCAGAGGTCGCTGAACGACTAAGACGCATCATCAATCAAGCTCTCCGGGAAGCTGAGAAAGAGATTTATTCGTTCTATGCTAAATATGCTGATAAGAATCAAATAAGCAAGGCAGAAGCGAAGAAGCGTGTATCTGAAATGGATATCCAGGCATTCGAGGAAACAGCTGAGAGGTACGTCAGAGAAAAGAACTTCAGTGATTTTGCTAACCAAATGCTTATGACTTACAACACGAAAATGCGTGTTAATCGACAGGAACTTCTCATGATGCAGTTGAACGCTCATTTAGTCGCTATGGCTAGTGATCAAATCAATGTCTTCCAGAACTATCTTGAACAAGCAGGCGTTTCTGAGGTCGCCAGGCAAGCTGGTATTCTAGGCGCTAACATCGTTATATCTCAAGAAACGCTCCTATCTATCGTGGGAGCTTCTTTTTATGGAGCAACATGGTCAAATCGAATATGGAAAGACATGCAAGCCCTTAGAGGTGAGCTAGAAGTCGTCATCAATAATTCCATTACTCGTGGTGTTCATCCTTATCGATCAATAGCCAAAATTAAAGAGCGATTTGAAGTGACCACCTTTGAAGCGCGCCGATTACTGATAACAGAAACCGCCCGGGTTCAGACAGATGCTCAGAAACTCTCATTTGAGGCTTTAGCCGAAGATGAAGAAGACCAGGAATATGAGTTTTTAGCCAAGAGGGATGAAAAAACTTCAAAAACATGCGAAGAGCTTGATGGTAAACGATTCAAAGTAAGCGACATGATGCCTGGAATAAACGCTCCACCAATGCATCCCTTTTGCAGGTCTGGAACGATGTTGGTCTTAGGGGAATGGAGAGAGAAGTTCTTTGCTGATCGTGAGAAAAAATACATCTTGTGAGGAGAGGTTTTATGAAACAAGAAGAGTATTTAAAGTCGATTGATTATTCGTTGAAGGTTATTGCCGGTGAGTTAAGGAAGATGAACAACAGTCAGCCAAAACCCACAAAGGACTCTAAAGTCTACAAAGGGAAGCCTCCAGATGGAAGGTCCGAGAAATCTTGTCTTTGAGCAATAGACATTAAACAGGCTTGCAAAATACTATACTAGCTGGGCTTTAACCAATAGCTGAATAGTCTCATAAGCGTAAGCACTGGACGGGCTGCAATGGACTGTACGGGGCTTATTTTTTATGGAGTGAAACGTTAGCTGTTAAAGACTGGATGGGATAAGGAGAATGAAAATGACTGAATTAAAAAGTAAGCTATATCGATTGAATTTGCAGTTCTTTGCTGATGGCGACAACCAAGATGACAATAGTAACACTGACGATGACAACCAAGATGATGACAATTCAAGTGACGACAACACGAATGATAACAACCAGGATGATCAGACGTTTACTAAGTCAGACGTTGACTCAGCTATCAGTAAGGCGGTCAATACGGCTCTGAAGAATCAAGCAGCGAAGTTAGAAAAAGAGAAGCAACAAGCCATTGAAGATGCCAAGAAAGATGCAGCTGCTTACTCTAAGATGACGAAACAACAACAGCAAGATGCCGATTATCAAAAGCGTATGGAGAAGCTGGAAAATCGGGAACGCGAATTGAATCTAAAACAGCTTCGAACTGAAGTGGAGGGGGATCTGAAAGAGGAAGGGTTGCCACCAGATTTTGCTGAGTCCCTTGTAGCTATGGATGATAACGAAAAGATTAAAGAATCAATTAGCCATATTAAAAAGACCTTTGATGAGGCGGTCAACAATGCTGTTAAAGAGAAATTGAGACAAGATCCACCTCAAGGCGGTCAATCATTTAAGGAGCGAAAGTCAGCTGGTAATAAATCACGCGCTGAAATGGCTAAGAAAGCAAGAATCATATAAATAGTAGGAGGAATAGGAATGACAAAAACAAAACCATTTTTGAAACTAAATATCCAGCACTTTGCTGAACAAACCTTTAATCCAGACAATGTTATGATGAGCGATTCGAAGGACGGTACCATCCCTAAGGAGTATGGAACCCTGATTATGAATGACATGATGCAGAACTCGAAAATCATGCAGCTTGGTGTTTACGAGGAAATGAATAAACAGGAAAAAGAGTTTGATTACTTTGCTGAAGGACCTGGAGCCTACTGGGTCAATGAAGGGGAACGCATTCAAACTTCTAAAGCCACTTGGTTGAAAATCGCCATGCAGGCTAAGAAGCTTGGTGTCATCCTACCAGTGTCTCGAGAGTTTCTACAATACAGCATGACCGATTTCTTTGAACAAATGCGTCCGAAGATCAGTGAAGCTTTCTATAAGAAGTTTGATGAAGCCGGTATTTTGAATGTAGGAAACCCATTCAGTCAATCGATTGAACAATCGGTTGTAGCGGCCAATCATGTGGTGGAAGGTGACATCACGGGCGATAACATTCTTCAGTTAGAGGATCACCTTTTAGATAGTGACTTTGAAGCTAATGCCTTCATTTCTAAAAATCAAAACGCTACGGCACTCCGCCAGGCGACGGTTGGTTCCGGTAATTTAGAACAACCCATTTATGATCGTTCTAATAAAACCCTCGATGGTCTTCCTACCGTGAATCTTAAATCTTCGAACCTGCCAAAAGGAACGCTTTATGCTGGTGATTTTGATAGTCTTCATTACGGAATTCCCTTTGATATTTCTTATAAGATTGCTGAAGAGGGTACAATTTCGACCATTACAGATCAGGACGGTAATCCGATTAACTTATTCGAGCGTGAAATGGTTGCCCTCCGAGCCACTATGGATGTTGCGGTGATGATTGTTAATGACAATGCTTTTGCTAAATTGATGCCAGCTCCTGAAGTTTAATAGAGAAAGGATGAATTTAATATGCCCTATCGAGTGATTAGAGCATTCAGAGATAAAGAGAATGGCCATCATACCTATAAAAAAGATGATATTTTCCCGGTAAGTGGAGAGGAATCTCAGGAACGTATTGATTATCTTCTTAGCCCTCACAACAAATTAAAGGAGCCTCTAATTGAAAAATTGAATGAGGCTCCTAGTACTCCTAAAGCAAATTCAGGCGAGGAGGAACCGCAGGGAGATGCTCCTGAAAATGAATCTGAGGGTGAAGAGGAAAAGATTGAAGAAGGTTCTGACGATGGAGAAGGAGAAAGTGACGGCCAGACAGAGAGCGAGTTCCCTATTCACACAGGCGGTCCCTGGTATGAACTTTCTAATGGTGAAAAGATTCAGGGTAAAGAAGAAGCTGTTCAAGCTGAAGAAGATTTGAAGTGATGGTATGGCTGCTACTAAAGATAATGTAAAAACGGTCCTGGGGTTACAAGATAATCTCCAGGACAACGTTTTAGATATTATCATCCGAAACATTGAATCACGTCTCACAGTCTGGTTTAAACAGCATACTGATTTAACAACTATCCCTGATGAGCTTCAGTTCATTGTAGAAGAAATGGCGGTCAATCGTTTCAATCGTATCGGAAGTGAAGGGATGGAGTCCGAGTCTGTAGAAGGGCGATCCGTTTCATTTAAAGAGGATGACTTCAAACCTTATCTCAATATCTTGGAATCATACATTCCTAAACAAGATGGTTCCGGAAAAGTGATGTTCTTCTGATGAGATATGCAGAGCGTGTCACCTTACACCAGACCATCGGAAGTGGATATAACCCCGAAACAGGAAAGAGCGAAGTCCAGGTCGATGAAGGGGTAACGCTACCTTGCAATTCTTCGCCTGTGAGTTTGGAAAGAGTAAAGACGATATTTGGGTCCATCGAGAAGGAAGTCACCTCAGTAAGGCTCCAACGTCCATTTAAAGGTAAGGCTGATAAAGCCATGATGGACGGTAATAAATATAACGTTCTTCGACATGTGCAACATCGTTCGGAGAGCGTTTTTTATATGGAAGAGGTGAGCGCATGGAACTAGAAGGATTGGATGCATTGCTTGCCAAATTGGAGCAGATGGAAGACGGGGTCGAAGAGGATGTAAATACTATCGTCAAAAACAATACGATCGAGATGACTGGGGAAACGCAAGAGAATGAGAGAGCGCGTTTCATTAAAGGATACTGGACCGGTCACACGTTAAGGAATACGAAGACTCAAAAGCTTGGTGCTCTACATTATCGAACATTCGTAGATTCTGAGTATGCGGGGTATTTAGAATTCGGTACCCGTTATATGGATCCCACTTGGTTCCTCAGAGATGCGTTCTATAAGCAAAGGAAAAAATTCCAAGAAGATCTTGATAGACTCGTAAAGTAGGTGGATGAATGCTATCACCGCAAATTCAATTATTTAATGCAATATTCGCCGCATCGGAAAGTCTTGATTATAAGACCATTGATTATTCTCCGACGAATGATGAAAGCTTGCCTTATCCATTTGTATTTGTCGCAGAGACGAATAGTGATGATGTTATCAATAATAAGGATGTTATCACAGGAAGACTTAGACAAACGGTTCATGTCTGGGGATATGCTCATTATCGGGCGATGTTTACAGATATGGTTTATCAGCTCGAAATGAAGATGAGGCATTTAACAAGACTTAAAAACTATCACCTGGAGATTGCAGGGCTAAATTCCAATCAGATATTCGATAACACCACGACGGATAACCTGCTCCATGGAATGATTGAAGTCGAATATAAATTAACTTAGGAGGAAAAGCCATGAGTGAAATTGCAAAAGGGGTACACAAGGTTCTGTACTTCCGTAAGCTTGGGGAAGCTGCAGAAGGAGCGAAGCTTGTCTTTCAAACAGAACACTCCAAATCTTATTCCAGGGAACGTGAAAAAACGGAAACGAAGGATGGAGCTGTATCAGGTTCATCTACATTGGAAAACGAAGTGAGTATTTCAGCACTTCAATCCACAGATGATCCGACGTTTAAAATGTTGGAGGATTCTATTGTAGAGGATTTCCCTGTGGAAATGTGGGAAGTAGACCTGGCCACTAAAGAAGTGGATGACAGTGGCACTGAACCGGTAACGACGTTTGATTCTGAGTATCGTCAGGGCTACGTGACTGAATGGGAGCCAGCAAGCCCGGCTGAAGGGGATGCAACTGTTGAAGGGACATATATGACCGAAGGGACCAGGCAGAAAGGAAAGGTAACTCTTCCAGATGGTGACCTTCAGACCCTATCATATGTGTTCCACGACTTAGTTACAGATGACCCTGCGGATGATGGACTAGCACCTGAAGAACCGGCTGTATAAAGGAGAGGGAGAAAATCCCTTCTCCTATTTTTATGTCAAAAATAAAAAAACGAAGGTGGAAATTGATTTATGCATATCAACTTTAACGGGAGAAATATTCAACTTGTATTCGGATTGCGCACACTTACGGAAATTGACCGTGAATTAGGTTTCGAAATTGAGGGAGCAAGTCTTGGAGAGGGACTGGAAATGCTTATTCCTAAACTGCAAACCGGTAACATTGTGGGCCTATCTAAGATTATTAAAGCAGCATCTTCCCACGACAAGAAACCTCCAAAAACGTTTGATGAATTAGAAGAAGTATTGGATGGTATTGCGGAAAATGAAGGTTTTGAAGCGTTTGGTGAGCAGATTATTGAAGAGTTGGGAAAGCGACCTATGACCCGAAGTCTTCTACCAGACGATCTAAAAGAAGTTCAAGAGAAAGAGGAGGAACCAACCAATCTAGAGACGGTTTAACCTACGACGAAATTGTGGTCTATGCTCTCCGTAAGCTGGGCATGGAACGCTTGCGCGACGTGGAAATGATGACATTATCGGAATTTCACTATAAGTACTACGCTCAAGAATATAAGGAAATCGACAACGAATATGAGCTACACAAAATGGCATTTTTAATACGCAATGCCAAAGCAACGAAGAATGTCGGCACGGAGAAGAGTCCAAAAGAAGAGTATGTATTCAAAGAGTTTAAGGATTTCTTTGATTATGAGAATGCATTAAAGCTCATCGATGAACCTTTCGAAGAGAAAAAAGAAGAGGTGGCCACTTCTAAGCTGTCACCTGCTCAATTAGCAGTTCAACACAACAGTAGAAAGGGGTGATGAGATGGCGGAGTATTCGATTGAAGCCGAGTTAAAGGCGAATGCCAGTAAGTATAAAAGAGCGATCCAGTCTGCCAAACGGGTAACTGAAAAGTTTAAGCGTGAGTCTGAATCAATTAAAGATGCTCGCTTAGGTGCAGACACAACGCCTTTGAAAAGGAACCTGAAAAAGGCGCGTCAGATGATGAATTTGTTTTCGCGTAAGAAGTCAAAAGCCGAAATCAATGTCGGTGTCGATGACTCTGAGGCTAAACGTAAGATGGGACTCTTACAAGCCGTCAAAACAGCCCTCAATAAGAAAGTAATTATTCCGGTAGAAGTGCGAGTTAAGAGATTTCAAAAGGCTATTGGGCGAATCGCTAATACTATTGAAGCCTTCGGGACTGTGGGGCGAAATACGTTTCGTGGTATAGGGATTACAATCTCGTCTATGCTTGTACCTATTATAGCTTCTATGGTTCCAGCAATTATGGCAGTCGGTAATGCTCTTGGAGTTGTCGGTTCAGGTGCGGTTGCCATGGCTGCAGCGTTTGGAATCGCTGGTGGTGCAGCCATTGCCTATGGTGCAGCTGCGGCACCTACAATCAAATCGATTATCGATGGAACAGCCGAATCAACGAAAGAAAATATCAAAGCAGCCAAACAGCTGAATTCCCTTAAAGATGCTTGGAGTAAAGTCCAGGAAGCCATCGCCCCTCAAGTAGCCGTAGCTTTCGGTAATGCCATGGAAGGATTAGAGACAATAATTGAGTCTTTAAATCCAATGTTCACGAACATAGCAGATACCGTAGCAAGGCTATCCGAAAGATTTAACACGTTTTTCGAGTCTTCTTCAGCTCAAAGTTTCTTTGATTATCTAAACGGAAGCGCGTCTCCTATTCTTGAAAAAATAGTCAATGGGGTTACTGGATTCATAGAAGGTCTTATGAACCTTACAGTAGCTTTCGCGCCATTAACAGATTTCATGGCTCAAGGCTTTGAAGATATGGGTGGCTCATTTGCTGAATTTACTGAGAAAGTAGCTGGTTCACAGGAGTTGCAGTCTTTCATTCAATATGTGAAAGAGAATCTTCTAAAGATTAAGCAGATATTCGGTGATGTATTCCGAGGAATTATAAATTTATTCACAGCTTTCAGCGATAATAGCTCTACTATTTTCGATTCATTGTCCACTATGGCGGCGAAGTTTAGAGAGTGGTCCTCAACAATCGCTGAGTCAGATGGCTTCCAGAAGTTTATTCAGTACGTGCAGGAGAACGGCCCTAAGGTAGTCGCTCTTATCGGGAATGTCATATCGTTCATTTTCAATCTAGGCATAGCTCTAGCTCCTATGGGCGCTAAGATTTTGGAAATTGCTAATAAATTCATTAGCTGGACGAACTCCATGATGGAAAGTCACCCGATCATTGGTAAGATCATCGCTATTGCCACAGTTTTAGCGGGGGCATTTATAGCATTAATACCAAATATTTTAGCCGTAATCAGCGCCTTTCCTGGTTTAGGTGGCGCAATCATGAAAGTGTTACCTATAATAGCTCGAATTGGCGGCACCCTCATTCGGTTCGCAGGCGGTCCTATTGGTCTTGTTATTCAAGCCGTTATTTTGTTGGCTACGATTATTTATAACAACTGGGACTCCATTAAAGCCTGGACGTTGCAGGCGTGGGGCGCAGTAAAAGACTTCCTAATCTCAACCTGGCAGAAAATGAAAGCTTTCGTAATCAAATATGCTACCCTTTTGTATCTGAAAACACGTTATTATTTTAATTTGGCGAAAGCTGCTATCGAATTAGCCATGTCTAAAGTATGGAGCATAATAAAGGAAATTTGGAGCAGCATTAAGTCCTTTTTTGTCGATACGCTAGGTGGCATAGTGCGGACAGCGAAGAATAAATTCAGTGAATTTGTTGGTTCCGTACGCGATAAAATGAACGATGCTTGGAGCAAAGTAGAGAGCATTTGGGGCAAAGTTCAAGGTTTCTTTGAGGGAATCAACCTGCGTAGTGTCGGACAAAACATCATTCAAGGATTAATTGATGGTATTGGATCTATGTTCGATTCAATTAAGAGTATGGTTTCTAGAGCAGCCGACCTTGTGCCGGATTGGCTCAAGAAAAAATTAGGAATAGCTTCTCCTTCCAAAGTTACGACTCAGCTAGGTCAATTTACTGGAGAAGGAATGGTCGTAGGTGTTGGCAAGATGCTTCCTAAGATTGCTAAGAAAGCGAAAGAAATGGCCAGTGCAATTAAACCTAATAAGAAAGATATGACCCTAAATCCTGCTCTTCAGATGAAGACATCCAAAATTTCTTCTAGTCTCAGAAGTCTTAAAAGAAAGAGTGTGGGACAGGTGGAGAGTGCTGTTCATGCAGATGTACGTTTTAATAATCGACAACCGGCAAATATCAATCTTCATTTAGGTTCAAGAAACTATCGAGGGTTTGTGAATGACATATCAGACCAACAAGAATTAGAAGTAGATTTAGAGGCTGAATTTGCGTAAGGAGGTACGCTATGTACGATTTTGTGGATTTTTCAGAAGTAGGTACTAGACGTTCCTTTTCGTCTATTCAAACCATATTTAAAGGCACTAACTTAGATGGAGCATTAACCGATCAAACAGGAAAGTTTCAAACCCTAACAGTATCGGGGCGCAGTGACACGACGAATCGAATTAATACTGTTGAGATCCCTGGTAAAGATGGCTTGCTTGAGGTGGAAGGTAACACAATGAAGGAAAGAGAAATTACCGTCAAGTATCAGATTTCTGATCAAACGAATGAAGGATTCAGAAACAGATGTAATCGACTTAGTGCTTTTCTGGTTGGGTCTGGTGAAGTTGTAGAATTCACGGATGAGGATGCTCATTTCATAGGAACGGTTTCATCCAATCTCCTTCCAGAAGAAGACAGCAATACGTTGGTTGGTACTCTAACCTTCTTGTGTACGAACCCTAGAAAATATGGCAAACAGAAAGAAGCAAGCTTTAATGATGGTTATTTAACTCTGAATAATGAAGGAACAGCCTCAACAGATCCCATCTTTGAAATTGATGTCCAGGAAGATCTGACTCATATCGATTTAGTCAAACAGCTGCAGGATGACATTGAATTTATTCGAATAGGGCGACCACCTCTGGCATCTGAAAATGTTTACGAACGTGAAACTTTGGTGATGCACGATACCTGTTCGACGACCAATGGTTGGACGGAAGCAGGTTATGTAGACAGTGGTTATGTTGAAGGAAATATTGTGTCCGAAGGCGGGCGTTTCACACCGGAACTATTCGGTGGAGCAATATCTCCTTATAAATGGCAAGGTCCAAGTATTAAGAAATCTATAGGAAAGTCCTTGGATAGTTATCGATTGGATGTCTCCCTTGAAATGCAAAACGTAGGGAAAGGAACCGGGATGATAGAAGTTTATCTCCTAGATGCAGATAATAACACGGTTGCAAAAATCGGCATTGAGGATATATGGAGAACCCTTGATAAAATTCAAGCGAAATTCCAATTGGGTCCTGATGATGACGATCGATTTCATCATTATCGCGAAGCTGATTATGCCTGGGGATGGAATGACTTTAAAGGAGTTCTTAGAATATGGAGTCACGACCATTATGAAGGAGGGAATAGGAGAATCCGCCCCTACTTTGCCATTGTAGAACCAGACGGCACTCATAACTGGGTATCATCTGAGTTTATCTATATAGGTCCTCAAGGGTTGCACGACACTCCTATTACTCAAGTTCAAGTTGCATTTCGAGTTTGGGCGCCTACATCAAATAAAGCAGGCATGTTTATAGATGATATTAAAGTTTCAGAAATTAACCCTCCACCAGCTGAAGGTATTCAATATTTAGCTCTCGCTGGAGACAAAATAATTGTCGATACGGCAAAAGAAGAGATGTTATTGAATGGAGAGTCTATACGCATGGACCGTTCCTTTTGGTCGGAGTACTTTGAACTTGATCCAGGCGGCAATGTTTTATATCAATACCCAGCAGGTGCCCTGAATACTAAAGTGAAATACTCGCCGGCATATAGGTAGAAAACACAGTCCCCAAAGGGGATTTTTTTAATGGAGGTAAATAGATGAGAAAGGGAGCTCAAATCCATGTTACGGACAAGAAAACAGGATCCTTCCTAGATACACTTTCGAATAAGAAGAAAAATGTCTTTTGGGGAGATGAGCACGAGAGAGCTTTGAAAAACAACGCAGAAACTTTTAAATTCGTTACACTGCCAAATGCAAGAGCTGCTAAATATCTGCACGGCCGAAATCGATTATTAATTCCAAATGAAGATAACCGTCTTCACGAATTTATCATTCGTAATATAAAGCAGAACCGTAAGGAAAGGCAGGTTCATTCGGTTGCTTCCTTTACCGAATTGAAACGAGGTAAACCCATCATGCCTGGTACTTACACAGGGGCTACGCTCAATACAATGATGGACCATGCGTTATTTGGGACTCGTTGGACGCGAGGGTTTACGGAGTATGCCGGAACAATGGAATTTACGATAGAAGAGGTCATTACTCCTTATGATTTATTAAGGAAGATTGCTTCTGAATTTGATAGGGAGCTTAAGTATTACATTGAGGTGGATGATGGAAACAACGTCATTGCTCGAAAGGTTGATGCTGTGGAAAAAGCGGAGGAGTGGAGAGGCAGAGAAATCACTTCTGGGAAAGATTTGATCAACGCGGAATGGGAAGAAACCAATGCCGATGTTGTTACAGCTTTATATGGTCTAGGACCAAAGCGTGCGGATGGTTCAAGAATTATCGTTGAAGTAAGAAACGAAAAAGCTCGACAAGTCTGGGGTATCGACGGAGAACATGAATGGGCCATCCATATTATAGATTCTGAGAATGAGGACATGACCGAGGAAGAAGTGAGGAGTTATACCAAACAAGAATTAGATAAAAGGATAACTGCGAAAGTTCAATATACAGTTGATGGGGCAGATTTAGAGTATATTCTAGGTCGTTCTCATGAAAAAATTCGATTAGGGGACCGCCTATGGATTAAAGCAACGGAATATAAACCTGCGCTATATCTGAATGCTCGAGTCATCAAGATTATTAGTCCAATTACAGATCGAAGTAAGAAAAAATATGTGCTGGGTGAGTATATCAGATATCAAAAAGAAGACTTGTCATCTTTGAAGAAGTCCCTTCAAAAACAAATCGAAAAGAAAGCAAGGGTGGTATTTTCAAACACACCACCTCTAGATAAAAATGTCATCTGGATTGATACTTCTGGTGAGAAAAACACCGCAAAGGTCTTTAACGAGAGCAGCGAATTATGGGAAGCCGACAGCATGAAAGGACCTAAAGGAGAACGCGGTCCCCAGGGTTTGCAGGGGATTCAGGGAGAAAAAGGTGACCAAGGAATACAAGGACAGCCGGGAGAAGACGGCCAACCAAGTTATACACATATTGCCTACGCAAATAGCTCAGATGGATCCGACGGTTTTTCTGTAGGGGACTCGACAGGTAAAACCTATATCGGTATGTATGTGGATTCGAATTCGACCGATTCAAATACACCGTCTGATTACGTCTGGTCGAAAATTAAAGGGGAAAAAGGTGATCAGGGTGTTCCTGGGCCGGAAGGTGACGATGGTCAAACGCCGTATTTCCACACCGCATGGGCTGATAGTGAGGACGGTTTTGTTAACTTCTCCACCACTGTCGCAACTGAGCGTGATTACATCGGTACCTACACAGACTATACGCAGCCGGACTCGAATAACCCGGAGGATTACAAATGGACAAAGATTAAAGGGGAGAAGGGAGAAAAAGGTGAGCAAGGCCCTGAAGGCATTCAAGGTCCGCAGGGTATCCCGGGGGAAGATGGAACAGACGGTCAAACGTACTGGACTTGGATAAAGTACGCGGATGACAGTTCGGGAAATGGTATGGCAAATTATCCAGACGGAAAAGAGTATATCGGTATCGCGCACAACCAAACGACTTCTACTGAGTCTACGAATCCTGCTGATTACACCTGGTCGAAGATTCTAGGCCCTCAAGGTCCGACTGGCCCAGAGGGTGACCGTGGACCTACTGGACCCGAAGGGCCACAGGGTATCGAAGGACCTCAGGGACCAGACGGGCAGCCCACCTACACATGGATACGTTATGCCGATGATGCTCAAGGAAACGGCATGTCTAACTTTCCGGATGGTAAAAAGTATATTGGGATTTCTTCGAATCAATCTACTCAGACCGAGAGTAGTGACCCGGATGATTATACGTGGGCCTTGTACGAGGGTCCGAAAGGGGATAAGGGTGATGAAGGTCCTAAAGGCGACAGAGGTTCTCAGGGAGATACCGGCCCTCAAGGCGCAACAGGTCCTGAAGGCCCGCAAGGGGAACCTGGGTTCCGGTTGAACTGGACGACGACTGGTGGTGTCACTGTTGACAACCAAAACCGATTACGTCGTTCATCTGGCTCTGGGTGGGATTCTCAAGCCTTCTCAGCCGAGTCTTATAAAGATGGAGCATTCCTAGCGTTCAAGGTCTATGATCCTAACGGGCGTTTCATGTTTGGGTTAAACACAGACCCCACGACGAACGACTCGTATAGCTCTATCGACTATTGTTTCTACATTCGGAGTAACGGTGAGTTTAATGTATATGAAAGTGGAAACTCCCGGGAGTCAACGGCAACGGTAACCAAGGGAGACGTATTTGCTATCACGTATGATAATGATAAAGTACGATACTATCATAATGGTTCTCTTTATCGTGAAGTAAATGCACCTTCTGGCCAGCGTTTTTATGTTGATTCCTCATTCAACTATACGCATCCAACCTACCAAGTGTACGACCTTTACTTCTCTCCCCTTGGAGCCAAAGGGGATAAGGGAGAAACGGGTGCACAAGGTCCTCAAGGAGATCGAGGTCCACAAGGCCCAAACATCGTAGACAGTACAACAGAAATAGAGGCGAATGTAATCAGATCCAACCATATCAGCGTTTCAAGCCTTGCCGCCATCACTGCCAACTTAGGATATGTTACAGCTGGACGTATTCTTTCCAATTCAGTGATAGACGTCAAAACTGATGCTAAGATCGGCAAAGTTTTGGAATTAAAATATGATGAAGCATCAGACAACACCGCCTACATTCGTTTTGTTGACCAGTACGGAATAACCGCAGCGAATATAGCCTTTGATAAAAGCACAGATTCCTTAAGACTGTTCGCCATAAATGGAGTAGCTATTGAGAACGGCGTTTATACACCGTCGTTATCTTCCTATGGATCTTCAGGTGACATCGAGGTAAGAGCTCCCTTGGAAACGAATAAGTCCGAAGCAGCCAAATGTGGGATTGGTAGCTATGATCCTAGCTCAAGTACAGGAACACAGTTCGCGGGTTCTTTTGTGAAATTTAAGATCAAAAAAACCTATGTCCCTTCCTCGGTCAATCTTACTACCGTCAGTTCCTTTGGAGCTGATGCATTTGTGGCTGATATAAGCGAGGATGGCTTTTGGTTATATCTCAAATCCACAAGGACAAGTCAAGGATATCGTTACTGGAGAGGGGTGTATGAGGCATGATCAAGAGTGTGAAAAGTACTGTGATTACGAATGAATGCTATAGGTGCGGAAAAACAAACATTACAGATGTTGAAGGGAGAGTCGTTCCATGGAACAGCGAATTCCAAGAATGGGAATCCTTTCGAATATCCTGCCAATGTGGGAACAAAGAAATCTTAAATCTGAACACTCCTTTGGAAGAGGCGGATTTAGATCAGGAAGAAGAAAGGGAAGTTCAAAAACAGTTCATTAGAGAGATAATAAAAATGATTCGTCAGGACTTCGTAGAGTAGAGAGCGATCAAAAATTATATATCTAGGTATAAACCTATTTCTTAGTTAATTCCACTTTTCAACCATACCAACTGATAGATTCCCTCATATGTAAAGTTAAGGGGGATGATTATTTGCCTTGTTAATTATCGGGGAAATTAGAATATATAGTATGAGTGGTGGAGTTGTAAATTTTGGAGATTCATTGTATATTGCTCCAGAAAATATAAGTATATCTAGGTTTGGTGATGGAGCGGTAGATGGAAGTCAAGCCACCTCCCCAGCTTT
Organism: Halobacillus sp. H74; assembly: GCF_052246715.1. Taxonomy (NCBI): domain Bacteria; kingdom Bacillati; phylum Bacillota; class Bacilli; order Caryophanales; family Bacillaceae; genus Halobacillus; species Halobacillus sp. H74. The sequence continues at coordinate 40,918 of NZ_JBQQCI010000005.1, forward strand.
GAACACTGGTACTGGCCAAGCAGTTACAGATCCAAATATAACATAGAAGTTAAAGGTTCTAGAATAATGTAATTGATTAAAAAATAAACAATTGAGTGGCTCACCATAATGGTGAGCCACTTTTATTTAAAATAGGAGAGGACTATACCTCTTCGAATTTAATGATGTTATTGAGGGGGTCAATTATGGAAGGACAATATGTGACACGTGAAGAGTTTAGCAGGTTGGACGATAAGGTGGATGAATTGCAGAAGGAGCAAACACAAACCAAACAAAGAGTCCGTCACGTCGAGCAGAAGTTAGACAAAATTGAAAGTAATACAACGTGGATTTTGCGCCTGATTTTAGGCGCTTTTATTTTGGGCATTTTAGGTTTGGTATTCAAATCACCTGACCAGGTGACATCTTTAGGAGGGCTCATTTATGGAAAATGAAATCATGACGCAAGTGTTGTTGTTTGCTACAGTTATCAGTCCTTTTGTGGTTGGATTCTTGGAGGTTGTAAAGCGATTGGCAGCTTTACCTAAAAACTATATTCCACTGATTGCTGTAGTTATTGGAGTGGTTTTAGGGGCTGTCGCTTATCCGTTTACAGACATGGATGTGACGATGAGGTTATGGGCCGGAGCTGGTGCAGGATTGTCAGCAACCGGTCTTTTTGAGTTGGTGCAAAAACGTAAGGGTCATACCAAAAAAATTAAGGAGGATGCTTAATATGGGGCGTGTAAAACTGCAATCGCTTCTTAGTCGATCGATCAGGAACATGGGGGAAGTTCATTCATCTGTTAAAGATAAAGCTATTCTCATCGTCAGAAAAGCATATTTTGAGGGGATCAACGTTCAAATAAGTTCAGGTTTCCGTTCTTTCGATCGTCAAAGAGAGTTGTTTAATCAGGGGCGTTATGGGAACTCGGGCAACATCGTTACTCATGCGGAACCAGGGCAATCTGTTCACAACTATGGTTTGGCCATCGATTACTTTCTCACCACTTGGGATGGATCCACAGCTAAGTGGACTGTGAACAATGATTGGAAACGCATTGCTGAAATCGGTAAGTCCCTTGGGTTCTCTTGGGGAGGTGATTGGAAATGGAAAGACTATCCTCATCTTGAGCTCACTGGTGGGCTATCCTGGAGAGACTTGAAAGCTGGAAAACGACCTGACCACCTCTTGAATAAAGGGACTACTCAGGAAGGACATTCGGGTTACGAATCCTACAAAACTCAAAAGGATTTAAAAGACGCTGGCTATAATCTTTCGGTCGATGGAATCTTTGGTCCGGAAACCGACCGAGTGCTACGGAAGTTCCAGAAAGAGCACGACCTTGAAGTTGATGGTCTCTATGGGCCAAACACGAAAGCCATGGTGGACAAGGTAAAGAAGGGTTACGTTGCTGCAGATAAAATAACAGAGGAGGAGAAACAGATGGAGAAAAACTTGAAAGAAACAGGATTTAAAGACGTAGAAAAAGATTCACTCTTACAGAAAGAGATAACAAAGGCTAAGAAAGCAAGAATAACTGTAGGTGTCGGAAATGATTTATTCAAACCAGACCAAAAGGTTACACGGGCTGAGGCAGTAGCTTTTGCTGTTCGTGCAGTAGAATCTGCAACTGGACAGGAAATAAAAATCTAATTGTTCAAAAGGAAGCCATTAGTGTGGCTTCCTTTTGATGTATATTGTTTGATTTATCTTTTGTTATTGATCAGGAAGAGAATTTTTTAAACTTTGAGCTACTTGGCTATTTTGAATATTTTGTCCCGCTTGCTGTACCCCACCATTACGATTCATTCTATTCATTCCATACATAGCTGCTGCTCCAATTGCTCCTGCTGCCCCTAATGCTAGCCAAGAATTTCTTCTGCGTCCCATATTTATCATTCCTTTTCAGTAAATTGGTTAAAGAAAGTACACGTCTATTTTGCCGCGAACAAAGTATTTTATTTTGGTTTATTTAGGAAGGACCATATGTATGATAAATGAATTTCTGTAGATATTAGAGGGTGAAATAGGAGGTGGAAAAATGAAGTTTAAAGTAACTTTTTTGTCGTGTTTATTACTAACCAGTGTTTTGACCGGTTGTGCAGTTAACGAACAACATGAACCAGAAGATATTAATTACGAACCAACTCGTTATGATCAAAGGGATCGTATGGATGATGGTAATGGCGGTGATATGGGACCGGACTTTAACACTCCAAATGTCGATAGAGATGAACAGGAACCTGATCTTGGTGAAGAACCTTCTGAAGAGAGAAACAACAATAACAATGACAATAATAACAACAACCGAGAAATGGATGAACGCTTAAGGTAAGTCGGTAAGTGAAATAGTTGTATTTAAAGAAAATCAAGTGTGACTGGTTCTATAACTAATTAAAGACTAGAAATTGATCGCTCTAAACACACCAAACTGGAAATGGTGAATAAAATAATAATGTGGTTCCAACATTCCGAAGAAAAATTCATCTGGAACCTCCTTCTATATTAGCCTATATGTGCGAACGTGCCTCGCCTTCCTCCAAAGGCGGGGCTATTTTATTTAAATGGTTAATGACGAAAATTACATGAGGATCTTTTAGATGTAAAATAGCAGCCCGTCCAATCGGATAGGCTGCTTTCATGTTGAATTTCTAATGTTCATCCTCGGGCAGATAAAATTCGTCTACAATTAAATCTCCTTGACCAAGCCCCTCTAAGTATCCTTCATACGTAAGTACTTTCACTTTCAGACGGTTGATTTCATAATCTTGATCCCCGAAATGCATATAGATCTCATTTAAAAGCTGGCGTACCTCCTCATTTAAGTCTTGCTTCGCTAATACTTCTTGCCACTTGTCCATTTTTAGCACGGTTTTATTCATAACTTTTCGCCTCCTTATTCTATAATCGTTAAAAAGGAGGGTTTTGGTGTCATTTTTTTCGAAATTAATTTTAAAAAATTTTCTATGTTAATTTTTGACCCATTTATTAATGAATAAAATTAATACTTAATAGCTTGGTTAGTCATGATCTTAATTAAAGTAAGATGAATAATCCAACTATCGAAGCTAAGATTCCACCAACCCGATTTGCAATTAATGCAAGTTCACTAGGCTCAGCATCACGTAGTTGCCAACCAATTTCTAAATACCAAGCTGATTGTGGGAATAGCGCGCCTAATAAACCGAATATAATGATTACTATACCTAGTGGATTGCCAGAAGAATTATTATTAGATGTAGCACCCTCATTTATTTGCTCATATTTATCAATAGCCTCTTCAGCCAATTCGATCTCTTCCATAGTAAATTCCACAGTGCCACTACCAAGCCCCGTACTTCCTGTTTTTTCATAAAAATATTTATGACCATTTTCGAATTCAACTTCATAACTGTAACCATTAGAGTGTTTCTCAAAGAATACCTTTACTACCTCTCCATTCGATAATTTAATCTCTTCTGGAGATTCTGCTGATGTATTAATGGGGATGAAAAGGCTGAAAAATATAATTACAATTACTTGAAGGGTAAGTCTCATTAATCCACCTCCTTCAGAAGATTAAAACTTAATATAGTCTGTCTATATCTAATTTACGCAGGCAAGTCAAAAAAGTTTCATAATTGAACAACCTGTTTCGTTAGTTGTGTAATTTTTGGCTTACTCATATATAAGCTCGAAATCCTTTACATCATCACTAAACTCCACAGGGATTCCCATAAAGTTCATGGAAAGGATAGCGGGGTCTCCATTTACATCAAGCACAGGGTGTAACATCATCTGTTTTTCCAACCACTGTTCATTCATTTTTATTTTATGAGAATAATCATTTTGGAAAATTGCCAGTTCCAGATCCTTAAAAGTCAGCATGTTAACTCCTCCATTTTCCAGTTTACTTCTAATAATGTTGTGATAACATATATAATAACAGAACAAACGTTCGCATTAAAAAGAGGTGACTATAAATGATGGGAATATTGAATCGAGCTGTAGATACTAAGAAAAGTCTTGAGATGATCTATGTAGATGGGAAAGGGAATATGACTCAAAGGAAAATCTGTGTTGTAGAAGTCCGTGAAAATCAAATCCTCGCTTATTGTTACAGTCGTAATCAAGTACGCTTATTCAGTAAAGACGGAATTCTCTCTGTGTACCCTTGGAAGGAAAGGAAAGGAGCAATTAATGGATAATCGCAATCGTGACCGAGGGACAATCAAATGGACATCACTAATGTTGCCTGAACATGTGGAGATGATTAAGAAAGTTTGGAAAGAGGATGAGCGAATTGAAAAGCCTATTTTAGATGAGCAGCAGTTAGAGGAGATTGGACTTACATTGCAACGTGTAATGTCGGATAATGAACCAGTAGTTGTTAAATATCATAATGGCTTTAGTTTCAGTGAAGATAAAGTCAAGGTGTTGCAGATTGACCTTAACGGTCGAAAAGTGAAATGTATAACTGTGAGGGATAAATTGCATACCTCATTTAATTTTGATCAGATTATGGAAGTAACGATTTTATGAGCTTGATACTGTGGAACCATAAGGTGTACATTATAATGTAGAAACTCGACATAAAAATAGGCATTTGGGGCAGAAATGGGGCAGAATTTTATTATTACTGCCCCATTTCTAATTGTATATATCATTTTAAATCCTTAAGAACGTTGACTTAATAGTAATTAAACCAGTATGAGCGTGTGCTATCCAACCTACACCAACAGCCTTCTAAGCTGTGGGTCGGGGGTTCGAATCCCTCCTGGGACGCTAAATGAAAAAACGCTGAAACCTTTGTGAGACAATGGTTTCAGCGTTTTTTATTTTGGTAGTACGTGGGCAAGAAGAATGGGGAGGAGACAGCCATTTTGTGCGCGAAATTACACGCCTACATGGCAAAGAGCTCTACTTGAAGCTTCCGCCAGTAACTTTTCGATCATGTTTTATTGTAAGTGTCAGCATAATAATGCTGAAGATTGTAGAAAGCAAGGTGCTCCCTATAATCATCCAAATAACTGTGCTCGTTTTGTCATCCATAAAAAAGCTCCTATTTACATTGATGGTTAGTAACATCTGTATTTTAGTTCAAGATTATACTTTCACAAATACAATAAAATATTCTTCGCATTTTTAGAAACATTGCAGATAAATAATTGTTCAGTGATTAAATGGATAGAGAGTAAAAAAGCTGCACATGGTAGATGGTACACGGGCGGGTATAACGGAAGCCCATTCTGATGGGAAATGATTCCAATGATTTTTTTGAATTATCCAAAGAATTTCACCCCAAAAAGGGTATATAACTTTTGGGGGTGGAATTATTACTGACCTAGAATTAGAAAAAAAAATTGAACAAATGAGACAAGAGATGCACAAACTCTTTCTCGAAGATCCTCAAAACCCCCAGGTAGTTAAAGTTTCGCAATCGTTAGATAAGCTCTTGAATGAGTTTAATCGCCGAAAAATTGCTCAAAAGAAGAAATAGGTAAATCAGGGGGAAAAGCAATTTGTTCGAATACGATGGCGAGTGGAAAGCCACCCCACATAGGTGAATCTATACACTTACAACAAAAAAGTGTGGCTTTCCCCTTTGCTGCTTATGATTTTCTAACTTCTAGGTCAGGAAATTATTGTTTCTACTAACGAATGGTTGAAGTGTTTCAGGATATTGCCTTACTTTCATCTGATATCTTTTTGGAAGTTTTTACGAAGTGCCATATGTACCTTTTTAAATGATATTCCAGCTTTTGAATTTTATGGTGGAATAGTGAAAGGGAAAGGTGAAAAATTTTTCCCAACTCACAATATGTAAATAAAAACACTAAGCGTGGACCATTCATATCTTAGTCTTATAAAGGAGTGGTTCTAGTGCTGGCGTTTACGTATATACTCTTAGGGATGTTCTTTTGTTTTTTTCAAAAAGAACCCATCCATCATAATAAAGAAGAACAGACATATTATATGTTTTTCTTACTAGCTTGGTTGTTGCTTTGGCCGATATTCCTCATAAATAAGATCATCAAAGGTAAATAAAAGCATGGGATGTGGAATTTAACTCTCATATCTTCCGTCCATTCCTCACACAATAAAGATGGCTTCATGCAAGCCAAGCGATTTGAGGAGTGGTCATGATGGAGAAGAAAAATGTCCAATGGTTGCCGATAGTCGCTTCCATCGGTATTGGGGCAGCTACGTATAGCATGATGACAGGGCAGGCAGGCCAGTTACAAAATGTCATACCAAGTCTAGCTAAGATGTCGGGGCAACGACAAAATAATCAAACCTCTAGTCAATAATAAAAAGCGGGCAGTCTTAATGACTGCCCGCTTTTCCCATCTAAAAAACGTTACCTGAAAAGTAACGTTTGGTGTATTTCATGTATGTAAGTTTTTCAAAGGCAATTCAATCGATCTTTTGTCAATTTCTTGAGTAATTAAGTGAACAAATTCATCATCTAACTGGAGTTTGACTGACTCCAAGTACGTTTCAAGTAGGGTTTGATCATCAAGCAGTGACAAAACGATACATCTCCTTAAGTGTTTAATTCGGTGAAATTTTATTCACATTTACTAATTCTAACAAAAAAAATTAATTCATCATGAGTCTAAAGTCCTGTTTTGGGGAGGTTTATACATATTCAGATATTATTTTAAAATAAAAGTCAGGGAAGGTGTAAAAACATGTCAGCTCATGTCCTTATCGATCATAAATTGCAGGAGGTGGAATAAGATTTAGTCGAAGTGAAAGTGCATTTCATTGTATTTCGTCTGAATATACTTTAGTATATCCTAATAAGCTAAGTGTCCATAGGTTTGAAATGGGCGGTTTAGGGTAACAATGAGGGGAGTATAAACTTCAGGGAAGGGTGTCTTATGGAAAATAATAACGGGAACATAGTCATGTTCCCAAAGTGGAAAATAACACTTGAACGAGTGGGTCTTGAGGCTTTAAAAGAGAAGCGGTATAAAGAAGCTGCAGAAGCCCTGGAACCTTTAGTCGAATATGATGTCGCTAGTCATGATGTGCTTACTGGATTATTGATGAGTTGGATTGAACTGGGGAAATATAATCAAGCGGAAGAGTTATGCCAAGAACAGATGAAAGAGGCTATTGAACAGTACTATCACTATTTACATATTTATATAACTATTTTATTCCAAAGCAATCGATACCAGGAAATTGTGGACCTGTTGGATGAAGTTTTTGAATCTGAGGAGATCCCCCATCAGAGCCGTACTCAACTTTGGCAGATGTATGAAGTGAGCAGAAAGTTGATGGAAGACCATAAAAGAGAAAAAGGGAATAAACTTTTCAGTGATTTCACTGAAGCATTGGAAACTGATGACATACATAAGCAGTGGCAAGCCTTGGAACAATTAAAGAAGCAGGAACCGGATAGTCATTTGAACTATTTTGAAACGATGCTCGGTAAAGAGTCGGTTCACCCGATAATAAAGTCTTCCATTATTGAGTGGTTTAGAGATAGTGCTGTGGACCATAAAGTCATGCTGACGAAGTTCGGTCAACAAATTGAAGTCATCCCAGCGGATTTGACTAAGCTGCACTCCGATTACATTATTAAACAAATCCAAATGCGTCTTGGGCAGATAGAGCAAAGTAACCCGACAATGTATGAGATGATTGACCAGCTTTTATATCACTACTGTTATGTAAGGTACCCGATTTTTCCTAATGAAGAAGAGGTGCCAGTCCTCGTTGAAGCATTGAAGCAGCTTGGCCATGGTTATTTGCAGACTCCATTTAAACCGAATGAGGGTATAGCGGGTGTGGAAAAGTATAAAGAAGAAATCGAGTTGTGTGAACATCACTATGTGTTGATTGTCGGTGAATAAGTTCCAATGTTGACCATGCCTTGAAAGGCTATAGGAATATGTTATAATGTAGTGGTTGCAAAAGAGATTCGTATGTAGAAGAGTCATAGAATCATCAAAACATCGTCTTATGGCGAAAATGAATGAATAGATGTTGGAGGGAATTTTTTATGTCAGCAAAATGGGAAAAGCAAGAAGGCAACACAGGTACTTTAACAGTAGAAGTACCAGCAAGTGAGTTCGATAAAGCACTTGACCAAGCCTTCAAAAAAGTCGTACAGCAGGTTCAAGTACCTGGTTTCCGTAAAGGGAAAGTACCTCGTAAGTTGTTCGAACAGCGCTTCGGAGTGGAATCACTTTATCAAGATGCTCTTGATATCATTCTTCCACAAGCCTACACAGATGCTGTAGACGAATCAGGAATTGAACCTGTGGATCGCCCAGAGGTTGACGTTAAGCAGATTGAAAAAGGTCAGGATCTTGTTTTCACTGCTGAAGTAACCGTTAAACCTGAAGTACAACTTGGGGAGTACAAAGGTTTGGAATTTGAAGAAGTAAGTACAGAAGTTACAGAAGAAGATGTTCAAGCTGAATTGACACAAATGCAAGAACGTCAAGCGGAGTTAGTCGTCAAGGAAGAAGGAGAAGTTGAGAACGGCGATACAGTCGTTATGGACTTTGAAGGTTTCGTTGATGGTGAAGCATTCGAAGGCGGTCAAGCTGATAACTACTCCCTTGAAGTAGGGTCTGGTTCATTCATCCCTGGCTTTGAAGAACAGCTTGTCGGTAAGAAAGCAGGAGAGGAAACAGACGTTACTGTTACATTCCCTGAAGAATACCATGCTGAAGATCTTGCTGGTAAAGAAGCTACTTTCAAAGTCAAGCTTCACGAAGTAAAAGGAAAAGAACTTCCAGAGCTTGATGATGAATTTGCTAAAGATGTCGATGAGGAAGTTGAATCTCTTGAAGAGCTTAAGACAAAGACTCGTGAACGTCTTGAAGAACAGAAGAAAACAGAAGCAGAAAACAACAAGCGCGATACTCTAGTAACAAAAGCTTCTGAGAATGCAGAAGTAGAAGTTCCTGACGCGATGGCAGACACTGAACTTGATCGCATGGTCCAAGAGTTTGAACAACGTCTGCAAATGCAAGGAATGACGAAAGATATGTACTTCCAATTCACAGGTCAAGATGAAGATGCTTTGCGCGAACAGATGAAAGAAGATGCTTCTAAGCGCGTGAAGACGAACTTGACACTTGAAGCAATTGCTCAGGCTGAGAATGTTGAAGTATCTGATGAAGATGTGAATGCAGAGCTTGAAAACATGGCTGGCATGTACCAGACAGACGTTGCTCAACTGACTCAGATGCTTGGTGGCAATACGGACATGATTAAAGAAGATCTGAAAGTTCGTAAAGCGATCGACGTTCTAGTTGCAAATAGTAAATCTGAATAATAAACTAAGAAGACAAGGTGCGGGAGTGCCTTGTCTTCTCATATATTTCTCTGTTACAAAGTATAAGGGAAGAGTTTTATGGGGAAGATGATTGATACTTCTCGTGGTTTTTACATACAATAGTAAGGGTGTACAAATGTTTGACTTATCGGGTCCATATCTACATAATGAGGTTGATGCAAAAGAAGTTTCGCACACCTCTAAAAGGTATTGCTTTTTTGTTTGCTGTTAATTTGGTATGATGAGCAAAAGAAACGGAAGCGTTAGCGTCATATCACGAAACTTCAGTCGCAACGATTGCGTCATTATATTAAGGGGTGAAACGTATGTTTAAATTTAACGATGAAAAAGGACAACTGAAGTGTTCTTTTTGCGGTAAAAGTCAGGAACAGGTCCGCAAGCTTGTCGCAGGTCCTGGTGTTTATATATGTGATGAATGTATTGAACTATGTACGGAAATCGTTGAAGAGGAATTAGGTAACGAAGAAGAAGTGGAATTCAAAGAGGTCCCTAAACCTCAGGAAATCCGCGAAATCCTCAATGATTATGTAATTGGTCAAGATCAAGCGAAGAAAAACTTATCTGTCGCCGTTTATAACCATTATAAACGAATCAATGCAGGGGTTAAGAATGATGATGTCGAACTGGCGAAAAGTAACATCCTCATGCTGGGACCTACAGGTAGTGGTAAAACATTGCTTGCCCAAACATTGGCTCGTATTTTGAATGTACCGTTTGCGATCGCAGATGCTACATCTCTAACGGAAGCTGGCTATGTCGGGGAAGATGTGGAAAACATCCTTCTTAAATTAATTCAATCTGCGGACTATGACGTAGAGAAAGCTGAAAAAGGAATTATTTACATTGATGAAATCGATAAAGTAGCCCGTAAATCAGAGAATCCATCAATTACAAGAGATGTGTCAGGTGAAGGTGTTCAACAAGCCTTGCTTAAAATTCTGGAGGGTACTCAGGCAAGTGTCCCTCCTCAAGGCGGACGTAAGCATCCTCATCAAGAATTTATACAAATTGACACGACGAATGTCTTGTTCGTCGTAGGTGGAGCTTTCGATGGTATCGACCAAATCATCAAACGGCGTCTTGGCAGGAAAGTCATCGGCTTTGGTTCTGAACAAGCAGCTGATGAGGAAGAGAAAAAAGAATTGCTTACAAAAGTACTTCCTGAAGACTTGTTGAGCTATGGCTTAATTCCGGAGTTCATCGGTCGTCTTCCGGTTATCGGCAGCCTTGAACAACTGGATGAGGAAGCTCTTGTGGAAATACTCACTAAACCGAAAAATGCACTTGTTAAACAATATCAAAAGCTCTTCCAAATCGACCATGTCGAGTTAGAAATGGAAGAAGAAGCACTTCGCGAAATTTCGCGCTTGGCGATTGAACGTAAGACAGGTGCCCGCGGCCTTCGCTCAATCATAGAAGGGATCATGCTTGATGTTATGTATGAGCTTCCTTCTCGTGATGATATTGAGAAATGCATTATCACGAAGGAGACAGTAACAGCGGAAAACGGCCGTCCTAAGCTTGTTTTGACGGATGGAACTGTCGAAGATGAGAATAAAGAATCTCCTAAAGAAAGTGCATAAAACACTTTCGGTGGATTCTTTCTTGAGAAGCCGTGCTACAAGTACATGTAGCGCGGCTTCTGTTTTATAAACGATTGTATTTAAACGGTACCAGATTCTTTACATAAGCATGAAAGGTATTTTTCTGCTCATAATATGGATATCCTTTCTATGATTCCCCTTGGCGCTAAGGTGTTAAGGGATTTCGGTGTTGGCATCTATTGGTATCGTTTCGTTTACTTTCCAATCACATTTATATATGATAATAATACGTATTTGCATTAAACGGAGGTGCAAGTGATGACAGACAAACAAAGAAAAATGATGCCTCTACTTCCTCTCAGGGGATTGCTTGTGTATCCATCGATGGTTCTCCATTTGGATGTAGGCCGTGAAAAGTCCGTCCAGGCATTAGAACAATCGATGATGGATGATAATGAAATCTTTCTTGTATCACAAAAAGAAGTAAATATTGATGAGCCGTCACACGAAGACCTTTATACTGTTGGGACCGTAGCACGTGTTAAACAAATGGTCAAACTCCCGAATGGGACTAACCGTGTGTTGGTAGAGGGGCTTTATAGGGCAAGTATAGAAAAGGTGACTGATGGAGAAGAGTTCTATCAGGCCGATATTCTCCAGTTTGAAGATGAACATGGGGATGGAAATGAAGAAGAGGCTCTTATGCGTACTTTGATGGATCAATTTGAAAAGTTTGTTAAAGTTTCCAAAAAAGTAAGCAAGGAAACTTATAATACCGTTTCAGACATAGACGACCCCAGTCACTTAGCTGATATGGTTTCTTCTCATTTACCAATCAAGTTGAAGGATAAGCAAATGATGCTGGAAACAAGAAATGTCAAGGAGCGTCTGCAAAAGCTGATTGATATGATTGGTAATGAACGTGAAGTATTGCAAATCGAACAAAAGATCGGTCAAAGGGTAAAAAAATCGATGGAAAAGACCCAGAAAGAATACTATTTACGTGAACAAATGAAAGCAATACAAAATGAGTTGGGCGATAAAGATGGTAAATCGGGAGAAGTTGCTCAACTGAAAGAAAAGATTGAAGAAGCAAGTATGCCTGAACGTGTGGAAGAAGTAGCATACAAAGAGTTGGGGCGTTATGAGAAAGTACCTCAGAGTTCAGCAGAAAGCTCTGTGATTCGGAATTATATCGAATGGTTAGTGTCACTTCCTTGGTCGGAAGAAACAGAAGATAATTTAGATGTAAACCATGCCGAAACGATATTGGACGAAGATCATTACGGCTTAGAAAAAGTGAAAGAACGAGTATTAGAATATTTAGCTGTTCAAAAGTTGACACAATCCATCAAGGGGCCGATTTTATGTTTAGCAGGCCCTCCAGGAGTAGGTAAAACATCCCTGGCTAAATCAATTGCCCGTTCTATCAACAGAAAATTTGTCCGGATTTCAGTGGGTGGAATAAGAGACGAAGCGGAAATACGCGGGCACCGTAGGACTTATATAGGGGCTATGCCCGGCCGGATTATTCAAGGCATGAAACGAGCGGAAACCATCAACCCGGTATTTTTATTAGACGAGATAGATAAAATGGCAAGTGATTTTCGTGGTGATCCTTCTTCAGCCATGTTGGAAGTTTTAGATCCTGAACAAAATGGTACGTTCAGTGACCATTTCATTGAAGAGCATTATGACCTTTCTAAAGTGATGTTCGTAGCCACAGCTAATAACATCTCTAATATCCCTGGTCCATTGAGGGATCGTATGGAAATTATAACAATCGCCGGCTACACAGAAGTTGAAAAATTACACATTGCGAAAGAGCACTTACTTTCTAAACAAGTAAAAGAGAACGGTTTGAAAAAGAACCAGATTCAGTTGCGAGATGAAGCTCTACTTAAGTTAATTCGCAGGTATACGAGAGAAGCAGGTGTACGTGGGTTAGAGCGAGAGCTGGCAAGTTTGTGCAGAAAAGCAGCTAAGATTATCGTCGCAGGTGAAAAGCAACGGGTCGTAGTAACTGAAAAACAGTTGGAAGAACTATTAGGTAGACCGAAGTTCCGTTATGGACGGGCAGAGCTTGAGGACCAAATAGGGACAGCAACTGGGTTAGCCTACACAACAGCAGGTGGAGACACTTTATCGATCGAGGTATCGATTTATCCAGGTAAAGGCAATTTGACTTTAACGGGTAAATTGGGAGATGTAATGAAAGAGTCAGCACAAGCCGCTTTCAGTTATATCCGCTCCAGAGCGAAAGAATTGAATATTGATGCTGATTTTGTAGAAAAAAACGATATTCATATTCACGTACCTGAAGGAGCTACCCCAAAAGATGGGCCATCTGCTGGAATCACAATGGCTACAGCGCTGGTTTCGGCTCTGACGGGGCGTCCTGTACGTAAAGAAGTTGGAATGACAGGGGAAATCACTTTAAGAGGCAGAGTACTGCCTATCGGAGGTCTGAAAGAAAAATCCTTGAGTGCTCACCGGGCTGGGCTGACGAAAATCATCATCCCAGATCAAAATGAGAAAGATTTAGATGATATCCCGGAAAGCATCCGGGAAAATTTGACTTTCGTACCTGTAAAACACTTGGACCAAGTATTAGAACAAGCATTAGTGGAGGATGTAAATGAAGGTTAATTATGCAGATATCGTCATCAGTGCGGCGAGTAAAAAGCAATATCCTAAAGCACCGATTCCAGAAATCGCGCTTGCGGGAAGGTCTAATGTGGGGAAATCATCTTTCATCAATCGGATGATTCAACGAAAGAATTTGGCCAGAACCTCATCCAAACCGGGAAAGACCCAAACACTAAACTTTTATATCATTAATGATAAGTTTCATTTTGTGGACGTCCCTGGTTATGGCTACGCCAAAGTTTCTAAAAAGGAACGGGCTAAATGGGGAAGGATGATGGAGGAGTATTTTGCAGAACGTGACCAAATCAAAGCGACTGCACTCATCATTGATATTCGTCATAAACCTACAGAAGATGATAAGATGATGTATGATTATTTAAAACATTTCGAGCTCCCTGTCATGGTTATAGCCACCAAATTGGATAAAATCAAAAAAGGCCAACGACACAAACAGGTGAAAATGGTTCGTGAAGTATTGGAAATGGAAGAAGAGGATACCCTTATCCCATTTTCTGCTGAGACAGGAGAAGGAAAAGACGTAGCCTGGCGGACAATGCTTTCTCACCTTAACATGTAAAGGTCTGTTATATAGAATATAAAAGTAGATTCTTTAAGATGTGAAAGCCACTTCTCGCAATGAGAGGTGGTTTTTTTATACATGAATAAGCATATTTTGTGCATATTAATACAAATCAAGATTATTTTTAAGAAATTTCGTGTATTTGTAAGGAAGGGCAAGTATTAGATCCTCCAGAGGGTGTGTTTACATTATTTTGACTATATTTGACTCCTCTTTAATTTTGGGAATAATTAGATAAATCTATATAATTTAAAGTGTCGCTATTATTACAGAAAGATGACAAACCTATGAAGGGAAGAGTTTAGTGATTATGAAGAAGTATTTATTAATGATCACCCTTAGTATTTTAACTATTTTTGCACTTGCCGCTTGCGGAAGCAGCGAAGATGATGGTGAAACAACAGGAGATAATAATGAAGATACGACAGAAGGGTCAGCAGATAAGGAATATAATTTAGTTGAAGATGGGAAATTTACTTTTGCTGCATCTGGAGAGTTCCGACCATTCAGTATGACAGATGCTAGCGGAGAAATGACCGGCTACGACATTGACGTTGCGAATGCAATTGCTGAAGAGCTTGGTTTAGAGCCCAATCCCCAAAAACAGAAATTCGCCAGTATTGTGGAGGGCGTAAAGACTGAACGTTTCGATGCAGCAGTTGCCAGCCATACCATTACTGAAGAACGGCAAAAGGAAGTCGACTTCTCCACACCATATTATTACTCAGGAGCTCAAATCTTTACTCGTCCTGATAGTGATGTTCAATCTCTTGAGGATTTAGAGGGTATGGAAATTGCCATTTCAAAGGGTTCTACCTATAGCAAATACGCTGAGGAAGTAACCGACAATGTAAAAACATATGACAGTGATGTCGTAGCTTTGCAGTCTTTAGCTAAAGGACGTCATGATGCAGTCATCACAGACTTCCTGACAGGTAAAGAGGCTTCAGGTGAAGGTCTTGAAATCGAAGCAAAAGAAATGATTGAGCGTAGTGAGCAGGCGGTAGCCGTATCTAAGGAAAACGAAGCATTACTGGAAGAAATCAATGCAGCTCTAGATAAACTTCGCGAGAATGGAACTCTTACTGAAATAAGTGAAGAATACTTCGGAGAAGATATTACGACCGTTCCTGAATAAAGTCGCTGTTTTAGAAGAGAACGAAGTCAAAAGAGTGCGCAGCTGCGTACTCTTTTTTGACCTTATGGAGGAGTTGAAGGGAATTGTATTTAAATTTTATTAACTTTTGGGATTCGTTAGTAAGCAGCCGGGGGATTTTCTTCGAGGCTGCCCAGATGACGTTGGCATTGACTGCTGTTTCTATTTTTATTGCGATTTTTATCGGTTTAATGTTTGCATTTATGAAAATCTCAAAGATTAAACCACTGGAATGGATCGCAAATATTTATATCTATGTGGTCCGCGGAACTCCTTTGATTGTGCAAATCTTTGTGTTCTATTATGGGCTTACTGAAATATGGATGATCAGCGGCTTCTGGTCCGTAGCTTTAGGACTAGCTTTCCACAATGGTGCCTATATAGCTGAAATCTTCCGAGGTTCCATCCAATCAATTGGAAAGGGCCAATCAGAAGCGGGTCGTTCGGTAGGGATGAGCAGAACATTGACGATGCGCCGTATTATATTGCCTCAAGCTTTCCGTCGCGCATTGCCTCCTTTGGGGAATCAGTTTATCATTGGTTTGAAGGATTCGTCTCTTGCCGCCTTTATCGGGGTCTCAGAGATATTCGCCGTAGCTACAACACAAGGTGCGAATACATTCGACTATATGACCTGGTTGCTCGTGAGTGCTGTATGGTATTTGATTCTTGTATTCATACTGACTCTTGCTGTCGGTATGATTGAGAAGAAAATGGCTGTAAGTGATTAATAGAGGAGGAAATTATTTTGGCAGAGCAAATGATCCATGTAAATAAATTAAATAAATACTTCGGTGATCTGCACGTACTCAGGGATATTGACTTTCATGTAGAAGAAAGCGAAGTTGTCGTACTTATCGGAGCTAGTGGTTCTGGGAAAAGTACGATGCTCCGCTGCCTCAATTTTCTTGAAATGAAAAATAGTGGCGATCTATTTATCAAAGGAAAAGAAGTGGACCCAAAGAAAGACAATTTAAATGAAGTACGTCAACAAATCGGGATGGTTTTCCAACACTTTAACTTGTTTCCCCATAAAACAGTTTTAGGTAACGTGATAGAAGCGCCAATGCAAGTGAAAAGAACTCCAAAAGCCCAAGCAAGAAAAGAAGGGAAAGAATTACTTGAAAAAGTCGGCTTAGCTGAAAAAGCAGATGACTACCCTTCTCGATTATCAGGTGGACAGAAGCAAAGGGTTGCCATTGCTCGTGCCCTTGCGATGAAACCTGAAATCATGTTGTTCGATGAACCCACATCAGCCCTGGACCCTGAACTTGTCGGAGAAGTATTACAAACGATGAAAGATCTTGCCCAGGAAGGGATGACCATGGTAGTAGTTACACATGAAATGGGCTTCGCTCGTGAGGTGGCAGACCGAGTTGTTTATATGCACGATGGTAAGATCGTTGAGACAGGAGCACCTAAGGACATCTTCGAAAACCCTCAAGAAGAGCGTACGCAAGCATTCTTAGGATCTATATTATAAAAGGGATAAATGACCATGTTTCCACTTTCCTATCCCTTTAAGAACCAAAAAAGGAGCGCGACATTCACTGTCGCGCTCCTTTTATTTTTTCTTCAATAAATAAATTCCAAAACCGATTATTACAAGCGGCCAAAAACTCTCAATTAAATCGAATATCTGTTGGACCCATAGTAACCACATTGGAGTGGTAGGTGTAAACAAGGCAAATAAACCGAGCCCTAATAATATAAGTGCTGGAATCAGGTTATGTTTTGTTTTCTGATAATGCAAAAGAAAAGCGATGCCAATGATCAGTAAGTAGGACGCCCAATGGTCGATCCAAAAGAGGAAGTGCTGTACTGCTAAGAAATGGAGACCGAATCCGAAGAGCAGAGCACCTGTGAAAAGGTTTGTGTAATCCTTAGCAATATAGCTATGTAAAAGAAATGAGCCGCCGATAACCAAGATCAGCGAGGGCCATGAGTAAAATGGACTCAACTCGGGTATATTGAGATGACGAAGGAAAAAATAGGCACCTAATCCGATTAGTAAAAAACCGAGTAATGAATTTTGCTTGTTCAAAGTGATCACTTCCTGACTGACATGATTTCCAATCTCGTTTCCTTGCGCTTTGCGCCTTGTTTTGATATATTACAATCGGATTATAATTAAAAGTGTTTCTAAATTGTTCGTTATGATTTATTATTCAATGTAATCTTATCCTATCATAACAGTTTCAAAACCTGTTCATATTTCAATAAAAAAATTGTCGGGATTTTGTGCTATAATAATGGATAAGTGCTAAGTGTTGAACGTTAAATGGGGGTAGATGAAATGCATATTTTAGCTGTTGGTCTTAATTACAGAACAGCCCCTGTGGAAATTCGGGAAAAGCTCACATTTTCTGAGGGTCGCCTGGAAGAAGCTATGTCACAGCTTAATACACAGAAAAGTGTATTGGAGAATGTGATTATTTCTACATGTAATCGTACTGAAATTTATGCCGTCGTGGACCAGCTCCACACTGGCCGTTATTATATTAAGCAATTTTTAGCAGATTGGTTCAATGTCGAAAAGGATCAGTTTTCTCCTTTTCTCTCTATTTACGAAACGGACGGGGCGATTGAACATTTGCTTCGTGTGACCTCAGGGCTTGATTCCATGGTTCTAGGAGAGACGCAGATTTTAGGACAGATGAAACAATCTTTTCTCCGTGCTCAAGAAGCGGGCTCCACAGGTACGATTTTCAATCAATTGTTCAAACAATCGGTTACAATGGCAAAGAAAGCCCATAAAGAAACGGAGATTGGAGATAATGCGGTTTCTGTAAGCTATGCAGCTGTAGAGTTAGCTCGCAAAATTTTCGGAGATTTAGTCCACAAGCATATCGTAATTCTTGGGGCTGGAAAGATGGGGGAGCTTGCTGCTAAAAACCTGCATGGTTCAGGTGTGCGGAAAGTTTCTGTCGTGAATCGTACGTTGACGAAAGCCCAACAGGTAGCAGACCAGTTCAGTGGAGACGCCAGAACAATGGACGAGTTGGAAGATGTTTTAAGTGATGCTGATATTGTCATTAGTTCCACAGGAGCCTCGGAATATGTTATTACACGGGAGCTGATGGAACCGATTCACCGTAAACGAAAAGGGAAGCCTTTATTTTTCGTGGATATAGCTGTTCCCAGGGATTTGGATCCAGCAATGGAAACGCTCGAAAGTGTCTTTTTATATGATATCGATGACCTGCAGGGAATCGTCGATGCGAATTTAGCTTTACGTAAACAGGCAGCAGAAGAGATTGAAGTCATGATTGAAGCGGAAATCGTTGAATTCAAACAATGGCTCCAAACCATCGGTGTTGTTCCTGTCATATCAGCTTTGAGATCAAAAGCTTTAGGTATTCAAAATGAAACGATGAAGAGTATTGAACGTAAAATGCCAGACTTATCTGACCGTGAACGGAAAGTACTCAATAAACATACGAAAAGCATTATTAACCAAATGTTGAAAGAACCGATCTCTCAGGCTAAGGAGCTGGCTGCCCAGCCTGACTCAGAAGAGTCCTTGCGCTTATTTACTCAGATTTTCGGTATTGAAGAACAAGTTGAAAAAGAGGTAGAAGAACAGGAAAAGAAAAGCAACGTGACAGTGAAACACAGTTCAGAGGCAAGTGAACCTATTTCGATCATCAACCCCATGGTCAATTCATAAGGGTGGACATGTAAATGCTTGAATTCAAATGGGTTTATGAACTCATTCTATTCCTCTACGGGCTCAGTCTAATTGGATACTTCATCGACTTTGTACAAAATAACCGGAAGGCTAATATTGCTGCCTTCTGGTTACTTAGTATGGTCTGGATTTTACAAACGTTTTTCCTGTTATCTCAAGTGTTCATTAAAGAAAATTTTCCGATTATGACGGTTTATGACGGACTTTATTTTTACGCGTGGATTCTGGTTACGTTTTCTTTGATCATCAATAAATTGTTCCGGGTAGATTTTCTTGTCTTTTTCACTAACGTAGTAGGGTTTCTAATTATGATTATCCATATATCGACAAGAGCACAAAACATTTTAGATAATCGTGGTGTCGCTCTAGTCAATGAACTCTTAGTGATTCATATCAGTTTAGCCATCGTTTCTTATGGCTTTTTCACATTATCGTTCATTTTCTCGATAATGTATTTACTGCAGTACCGGCTTCTAAAAAAGAAAAAGTGGAATGCAAAGCTGTTTCGGCTGGGAGATTTGACGAAGCTCGATCATTTTTCTTACATTGCCGTCATTCTGGGTGTTCCTTTACTGCTGATTGCGATTATACTTGGAGTTGTCTGGGGGTATGTATCAACAGACGTATTCTATTGGTATGACTCTAAGACTCTGGGTTCTTTGTTGGTATTAACCGTTTATATCATTTATCTGATATTGCGTGTCGTCAAGGGTTATCAAGGAAGAGCCATTTCGATTTTCAATTCAGCTGCGTTTCTATTTTTATTAATTAATTTCTTTTTATTCGGTTCATTATCTAATTTTCATTTCTAGTAATTGAGGAGGAACTCATGTGAGAAAAATCATCATTGGTTCACGTAAAAGTAACTTGGCCATCACTCAAACAGAATGGGTGATAGAACAGCTGAAAAATATCGACCCATCTTATGAGTTTGAAATTAAGCGGATTACTACGAAAGGAGATCAAATCCTGGATGTTACGCTTTCAAAAGTGGGTGGGAAAGGTCTTTTTATCAAAGAAATAGAACAAGCCATGTATGATGGTGAAATTGATATGGCCGTCCATAGTATGAAGGACATGCCTGCAGTGGTGGCTGAAGGACTGACTGTTGCTTCTGTACCGATCCGCGAAGATCACAGGGATGCCTTTGTATCGAATGATGATGTCCGGTTGAAAGACTTACCTGAAGGCAGCATAGTAGGGACAAGCAGTTTGCGTCGCGGTTCTCAAATCAAAGCTGTCCGGCCAGACCTTGAGATCAAGTGGATTCGTGGGAATATCGACACACGTCTTAGAAAGTTAAAGGAAGAAGACTATGACGCCATCATACTTGCAGCAGCAGGTCTTAAAAGGATGGGCTGGGATGATAACCTCGTCACCGAATATTTAGAGCCTGATGTATGTGTTCCTGCTGTCGGGCAAGGTGCCCTGGCGATTCAATGCCGTGAAAATGATTCTGAGCTTAGAGACTTCCTCATGAAGCTTAATCACGAATACACACAAACCACCGTAGCAGCTGAACGTAAGTTCCTCCATGATTTGAATGGAGGGTGTCAGGTTCCAATCGGGGGATACGCATATCGTCAAGGAGAAGAGATCACTTTGAATGCATTAGTAGGTACCCCGGATGGCAAAACGATTCTTCATGAAACAGTGACTGGAAAAGATCCATTAGCAGTGGGGAAAGAAGCAGCTGATCGACTGAAGGCTCAAGGCGCACAAGAAATCGTCGATGATGCCAAAGAGGAGTATGGACAATAATGAATGCATTGCAAGGGAAGAGCATTCTCATTACGAGAGAAAAATCCCAGGCAGAGCCATTTACTGAACTGATTGAAGGGCAGGGAGGGGTCGTATATCAGGCTCCTCTATTGACCTTCCAATTGAATGACTCAGGGTCTAATCGTCAGATCCTCTATCATCTTCACGACTATTCTTGGGTTTTTTTAACAAGCTCTAATGGCGTGAAGTTTTTTTTCGAGCTGCTGAGTAATAGTGATGTTGCTGTTCCGGCGCACCTTCGCTTTGCAATCATAGGAGAAAAGACAGAACAAATGTTGATTCAACATGGTCACAGGGCTGATTTCATACCAGAGCGTTTCAATGCTTCATCAATGGTGAGTCAGTTTTTTGAACGGTATCCACGACCTGGGAAGCTCCTATACATACGAGGCAGCCGTTCAAGGGATGTTATACCAGGGTCCTTTAAGGAGAAGGGCGTTTTTTTTCAATCCATTACCGTGTATGATACGCTATTAGTAAAAGATGAACACGAACAAGTAAAGGGCTGGCTTGAAAAAGACATTCTTGATGCTTTGACTTTCACAAGTCCATCAACTATTCATGCATATATGTCAATTGTAAGAAATATAGAACTGAATGGGCTTGACCTGCCATGTTTTTGTATAGGCCCGACCACTGCTGAAACAGCTAGGCGTTATGGTTTCAAACATGTCTTTACCCCGGAACAATATACTGTGGACAGCATGTTTGCCCAACTTGTCCATTACTTTTCATATGAAGGAGAACGATAACGATGAGAGACATAAACTTTAAGCGACACCGGCGTCTGCGCAGAACAGAATCAATGAGAGCGTTAGTAAGAGAAACGCACCTTCGTACAGAAGATTTGATTTTCCCTATCTTCGTGCTTGAAGGAGAAGGAGTAAAAAATCCAGTAGCTTCTATGCCTGGTGTTCACCAAGTGACATTAGACTATTTAAATGAAGAGATGGAAGAACTCGTGGATTTAAATATCCGCTCTGTCATTGTGTTCGGGGTGCCTAATGAAAAAGACGAAGTAGGTAGTCAAGCTTATCATGAAGATGGAATCGTTCAAAGGGCCATCCGTCAGATAAAAGAGGACACGCCATCACTGACGGTGGTTGCTGATACCTGTCTTTGCCAATATACAGATCATGGCCACTGTGGAGTTGTACGTGAAGGAGATATCGCAAATGATGAGTCCCTATCCTATATCACGAAAACTGCTGTCACTCAAGCACAAGCAGGAGCAGACATCATTGCTCCTTCTAATATGATGGACGGCTTCGTTGCTGCCATCCGTAAAGGGCTGGATGAAGCAGGATTCAGCCATGTTCCGGTCATGTCTTATGCTGTGAAATATGCTTCCTCATTTTATGGTCCATTCCGTGACGCTGCTCATAGCTCCCCACAATTCGGTGATCGTCGCGCCTATCAAATGGATCCATCAAATCGTCTTGAAGCGATTCGTGAAGCAGAGTCAGATGTAGACGAAGGGGCGGACTTTTTGATTGTTAAACCAGCTTTGGCCTACCTTGATATCATGAGAGAAGTGAAAGATCGGTTTAATTTACCATTAGTCGCTTATAATGTGAGCGGAGAGTATTCGATGATCAAAGCAGCTTCTCAAAATGGATGGGTCAATGAGCAAGAAATCGTCCTTGAAAAACTGACAAGCATGAAACGGGCTGGAGCAGACCTGATTATCACTTATTTTGCTAAAGATGCAGCACGTTGGCTGAATCAATAAACGATACTCAATGGTTAGAAAGGATGCGTGGTTATGAAAGATTTTAAACGTTCTTCAAATGCATATAAAAAAGCAGTAGACTTAATGCCTGGGGGAGTGAATTCACCTGTTCGTGCATTCACTTCAGTAGAAATGGATCCGATTTTCATGGAAAAAGGTTCAGGTTCGAAGCTTTATGACGTGGATGGAAATGAGTATATCGATTATGTCCTGAGTTTTGGACCTTTGATTTTAGGTCATGCAGATGAAAAGGTGACAGAGTCGTTGAAGCAAGTCACTGCTAATGGGACGAGTTTCGGTGCGCCGACAGAAATAGAAAACCAACTTGCTGAACTTGTAAAAGAGCGGATACCTTCAATTGAAATGTTACGTATGGTCAATTCAGGTACAGAAGCGACGATGAGCGCGTTGCGAGTGGCCCGAGGTTATACGGGCAGGGACAAGATTTTAAAATTTGAAGGCAACTACCACGGCCATGGGGATTCTTTGCTGATCAAAGCAGGTTCAGGTGTAGCAACACTCGGTCTCCCCGATTCACCTGGTGTACCAGAATCAATTGCCCAAAATACGATTACAGTTCCTTATAACGACCTTGAAAGTGTGCGCTATGTATTTGAAGAATTCGGTGATGACCTTGCAGCGGTCATTATTGAACCAGTTTCCGGTAATATGGGAGTCGTCCCACCGAATGAAGGCTTCCTTCAGGATTTACGACAGCTTACGGATGACAATGGGACTGTGCTGATTTTTGATGAAGTCATGACAGGCTTCCGTGTTGGTTACCATAGTGCTCAAGGCCACTTCGGTGTTACCCCGGACATGACCTGTCTAGGTAAAGTGATTGGCGGTGGACTTCCGGTCGGTGCTTATGGTGGCAAACGTGAAATCATGGAGCGTGTAGCCCCGGTAGGAGATATCTATCAGGCTGGAACTTTATCAGGTAATCCTCTTGCGATGACCGCTGGTTACGAGACGATTTCAGCAATGACCAAAGATGCTTATGCAGCGATCAATAGGAAAGTGGATCGTCTTATTGAAGGTTATCAGCAAGCAGCTGAGAAGCATGGAGTTCCTTTGACAGTAAATCGTGCGGGTTCCATGGTCGGTTTCTTCTTTACAGATGAACCTGTGACTAATTTTGAAACAGCAAACCAATCCGACTTAGCAATGTTCACCCGCTACTTCCAGGGGATGGTTCAGGAAGGTATTTATTTGCCTCCTTCTCAATTTGAAGGTTTGTTTTTATCAGTCAAGCATTCAGATGAAGACATTGAAAAGACAATTGAAGCGGCAGAAAAAGTATTCTCCACCATTAAATAAGAAAAAAACGCATGGAGTTTGAACTCATGCGTTTTTTTTAGCTTCTATATTGACTTGATGTATATAACTCCAACCTCCGCATAAGGTGATAATAGAGAATAGTTTTTATGATCTTAGGGAGGGGACTAAAAATGCAAAACAAACAAAATGTATTTTCATTTTATTTAGATGAATCGATATGGTTTAAGGAAGGACAGGGAGTACGTGAGTTGATAGGAATATCGCTTGAGCCCGAAATAACCATTGAAGAGCTGGGGGATGAAGTACGGCTGAAAGGCACAGTGGAACTGGCCGGCGAATATATACCGACTGGAGAAGCTTCCAATCAAGAGGATGGGTCATACGCTCAGTCTGTACGGGTTATGGATCATGTAGAGCCTTCCGAAGAAGGGGTTCACTTGTTTACGCATGCCTTCCCTGTGGAAATCACGGTTCCTTTAGAAAGAGTTTCAAATTTAGAAGATGTATTGATCGATATTGAAAGCTTTGACTATGAACTACCTGCAAATCGTCAACTTCGGCTGCATGCCCACTTGAATATCAATGGAGTAGAAGAAAAGCAGACGCCGGCAGCCAATCCGCATGACTTCGATGAGTCTGCAGGGGTTGGACCAGTCAACATGGAAGTGCCAGCTCAAGAAGATCGCCCAGTTTTTCCAGAACGTGAAGCACCGGTATTTCGGATTAACGACGAAAATGATGCTGGAAATCCAAATGATCAGGATGATGATGAAGGTGGGAGATGGCTTTATAAGAAAACGCAAAGCTTTCCTGAGTTTTTTGGCCATGCCCCTGATATGCATCAGCAAAGCCCTCCACCCGAAGAGAACTCCTATGAAAATACTGATAACTGGGGGGAAGTGAAGGTTGAAGATATGAATCCTTCTTCTTCTGAATCTGTTTCATCACGAGAGAGCGCAGAAGCCCCAGGAGGTATGGACGGGATCAAGCAGATCTTTAAGCATCTGTTCCCGAACAGAGAAGAAACGTACACTCAAATGAAGATGTATATTGCCCAGGAAGAGGAAACCATGTCCTCTATTGCTGAGAAGTATGACGTTTCTGTAAAACAGTTGGAGCGCGTCAATGATTACGCAGAAGATGTTTCTCCTGGACAAATCGTTTATATTCCAAGTTAAAGCCATTTATATTTGAAGGCAAGGAAGATACCCAACACCAGACCCAACAGGAAAATATCGAAGGTAGTGGGGAAAATAAGGGTTCTGATCGCTTGGAAAATTACGATTGGCAACATCGATTTTTCAATGACATAAAGCCAGTTTCTACACCATGGTGGCAAACGGTAACGATAAAAGCGGCTCACTCACAGCACCTCTTTTCTGACAGATTCAAGGATGGCTCCTGGATATTCGTCCAGGGGCTTTTGTGCATTTTTTGATCCATAGTTGACTAAATGAGTCATTTCTATATACAATATGTAATATAGTCTTTATACGTGAAATGCTTAGATAGGGAAGAGTACGTGAACAATTCCTTCAGAGAGGAAAACATTTGGTGAGAGTTTTCCAGGAACCCTGTTGATGGAAGGTCGCCCTTGATGCAGCTTCTTTGAACAATGAAGTAGGAGAAGCCGGTTAGAAGCCGTTATCTTAGTCGAGTGTACAGGAGTGATTCCTGTAAATTAAGGTGGTACCACGGAAATGAATCCCTTTCGTCCTTTTTTGGATGGAAGGGATTTTTATTTTGATAAAGAAAATAGAAGGAGGAAGGTCGAAATGAGTCAAGAAGATCTTTCGATGCCCACGAAATACGATCCTGCCACAATTGAAAAGGATCGGTATCGATATTGGGTAGATGGTAAATTTTTTGAAGCTACAGGTGACAAGAATAAGGAACCTTATACAATCGTCATTCCGCCCCCGAATGTGACAGGTAAACTTCACCTTGGTCATGCATGGGATACGACATTGCAGGATATCCTTACTCGTGTGAAACGAATGCAGGGCTATGATGTATTATGGCTTCCTGGTATGGACCATGCAGGGATTGCAACTCAAGCGAAAGTGGATGCGAAACTGCGTGAAGAAGGGGTATCACGTCACGATCTTGGCCGTGAAAAATTTCTTGAAAAGTCGTGGGAATGGAAGCATGAATATGCGAAGTTCATCCGCGCACAGTGGGAAAAAATGGGCCTCGGATTAGACTATTCCCGTGAGCGCTTCACACTTGATGACGGCTTATCTGACGCTGTAAAAGAGGTTTTCGTCACCCTTTATGAAAAGGGGATGGTTTATCGCGGAGAATACATCATCAATTGGGATCCCGCCACTCAAACGGCGCTTTCGGATATTGAAGTAGAATACAAAGATGTCCAGGGTGCATTTTATCACATGCGATACCCGTTGAAGGACGATGAAGGCACCATTGATATCGCGACCACTCGTCCAGAAACAATGCTTGGTGACACAGCCATTGCTGTACATCCAGAAGATGAACGCTACAAACATTTGATTGGTAAAAAGGCTGTATTACCCATCATCGGCCGAGAGATCGAAATTGTCGCTGACGATTATGTGGATATGGACTTCGGCTCTGGTGCGGTGAAAATCACCCCTGCCCACGATCCTAATGACTTTGAAATCGGAAACCGTCATGACTTAGAGCGAGTTCTCGTTATGAATGAAGACGGATCCATGAATGAAAACGCTGGAAAATATAAGGGTGTGGATCGGTTTGAGTGTCGTAAACAAATCGTCAAAGATCTTCAAGAACAAAGCGTTCTTTTTGAAATTGAAGACCATATGCACTCTGTAGGGCATTCTGAACGTAGCGGGGCAGTTGTTGAGCCTTATCTATCCACTCAATGGTTCGTCGACATGAAGCCACTTGCAGATGCCTCCATTGAATTGCAAAAGGGTGAAGACAAGGTCCATTTCGTGCCTGATCGCTTTGAAAAACCATACTTACATTGGATGGAGAACACACGTGATTGGTGTATTTCCCGTCAACTATGGTGGGGGCACCGGATTCCAGCTTGGTATCATAAAGAAACCGGTGAGGTTTATGTTGGCAAAGAAGCACCTGAAGATCTGGAAAACTGGAAACAAGACGATGATGTTCTAGATACTTGGTTTTCTTCTGCCCTATGGCCATTTTCGACTATGGGCTGGCCTGATGAGCAAAGCGAAGATTACCAACGCTATTTCCCGACCAATGTACTTGTTACAGGCTATGATATTATCGGTTTCTGGGTCAGTCGGATGATTTTCCAATCGCTCGAATTCACTGATGAGCGTCCTTTTGAAGACGTATTGATTCATGGCCTTGTCCGTGATGCGGATGGACGTAAAATGAGTAAATCGTTAGGCAACGGTGTTGATCCGATGGATGTCATTGATAAATATGGAGCTGATTCACTTCGTTATTTCCTATCCACTGGTTCTTCACCAGGGCAGGACTTGCGGTTCCATTGGGAAAAAGTAGAATCTACTTGGAACTTTGCCAATAAAATATGGAATGCTTCCCGGTTCGCACTGATGAATATGGGTGACTTGAAATTTGAAGATATCGACCTTTCTGGTGAAAAGTCAGTTGCTGATCAATGGATACTCACTCGGTTGAACCAGACGATAGAACAGGTGACTACCAATATCGATAAATACGAATTTGGAGAAGCCGGTCGTCACTTGTACAACTTCATATGGGATGACTTCTGTGATTGGTATATTGAAATGGCGAAACTTCCTTTATATGGCGAAGATGAAGGGCGTATATTAACAACACGGTCAATTCTCGCCTATACACTGGACCAAATCATGCGTATGCTACACCCATTTATGCCATTTATTACTGAAGAGATTTGGCAGCACTTGCCTCATGAAGGGGAGTCGATCAC
Organism: Halobacillus sp. H74; assembly: GCF_052246715.1. Lineage (NCBI taxonomy): Bacteria > Bacillati > Bacillota > Bacilli > Caryophanales > Bacillaceae > Halobacillus > Halobacillus sp. H74. The sequence continues at coordinate 68,515 of NZ_JBQQCI010000005.1, forward strand.
TCAGGCGGCATGGCCGGAAGTACGTGAAGATTTCCATAATGAGCAAGCGGTCCAGGAGATGGAACGCCTCGTGTCCATTATTCGATCAGTCAGAAATATCCGGGCTGAGGTAGATACACCAATGTCTAAAGAAATTCAGTTAATGATCCAGACGAAAGACGAAGCAGTGTTGAATGAACTTGAGAAAAACCGTGATTACTTGGAGCGGTTCTGTAATCCAAGTGAATTGACGATGGCTACGGACATTCAGGCACCTGAAAAAGCAATGTCTGCTGTTGTAACTGGAGCAGAGCTGTATCTTCCATTAGCAGGGCTGATCAACATTGATGATGAAATCGAGCGCCTTGAGAACGAATGGAAGAAATGGGATCAGGAAGTAACACGCGTCCAAAAGAAACTTTCCAACCAGGGTTTTGTCAGTAAAGCACCAGAGCATGTAGTTGAAGAAGAACGTGAAAAAGAAACAGACTATCTTGATAAACGTGCGAAAACAGAAGCACGCATCAAAGAGTTAAAAGCATAATCGGTATGGGAGGGTATTCTGCGGAGTACTCTCCCATTTTTGAAATGAGGGATGAATTGATGAACTACCAAGATGCAATTGACTGGATCCACTCAAGAGAGAAATTCAAAGTAAAACCTGGGTTAAAGCGAATGTCGTGGATGATGGAAAAACTGGGTCATCCAGAAGCAAAACTCCGTGTCATCCATATCGCTGGTACAAACGGTAAAGGATCAACGGTTTCTTTTTTGCGCCACTTGCTCCAAGCACAAGGCTATTCAGTTGGCACGTTTACGTCTCCCTATATAGAAAAATTCAATGAGAGAATCAGTATGAACGGGCTGGCGATTTCCGATGAATCCCTTGCTCTCCTTGTAGAAAGAATGAAGCCTTTAGCTGAAGAACTGCAGCGTACACCATTTGGGGAACCAACAGAATTTGAAATCATCACAGCTATGGCGATGGTTTATTTCTCACACCAGCATTTAAATTATGTTCTGATTGAAACGGGCTTAGGAGGAAGGTATGATTCGACCAATATTGTAACGCCTATCCTTTCAGCTATTACGAATATTGGTCTTGATCATATGAACATCCTCGGGTCCACGATAGAACAGATTGCAGAAGAAAAAGCTGGAATCATTAAAAAAGGGGTCCCTGTTGTGACAGGAGTCAAGCAAGCGGAGGCTTGGAAAGTCATTCACCAGCAAGCTGAAAAATGTCATGCAGATTTGCACACCTTAGGAAAAGAGTTCTATGTTGAACATAGCGGAAGCATTCCTGATGGAGAAGTATTCTCATTCAAGAATAAAGAATATGCTACAGACGAATTGTTAAGTTCTATGAAAGGCCGACATCAAGTAGAGAACGCTGCATTGGCACTCCAGACAATGGAAATTATGAAATCTCAAGGTGTGCTCATAGATCGTAGCCTGTATGGAGTTGGAGTCAAACAGACAACTTGGCCCGCACGATTTGAAAAAGTGATGAACACGCCTTTGACTATCATCGACGGTGCTCATAATGAAGAAGGGACTCGAGCCCTTGTTGAGACAGTGAAAAGTCACTACGACGGCAAAAAAATCGCTTTAGTATATGCCGCTTTAGAGGATAAACCCGTCAAAAAAATGTTGAAACAACTGAGTGATATAGCAGATGTGGTTTATGCTACGACCTTTGATTTTCCGAGGTCTTTATCTGCCCCCGACTTAGCTGAACTTTCCCCCATTGAAGAGACTTTTGCAGTATCGCAATATTCTGAGGCGATTGAACTAGCTGCAGAAGAGGTGGGACAAAATGGTGTATTATTGATCACAGGCTCCTTATATTTCATCTCAAATGTAAGGAAATATTTTGAATCAAGAGCAACTCTATGATAATATGTTAATGTTCTGAATTTTCAAATGGTAAAAAAGTCTTAAATATATACAGGGCTAAGGGATGGGGTGGTGAGGTTGACGAAGGGGAAAATATTAATGGTGTGGCTCACATGGATATTCGTGTGGCCGGTCAGCCTCTATGGACTTTACACATGGCTGGATCCTGTTGTCTCAGGTAACACAGTTGAAATCCTTTCATTTATCATTCTTGCGTCCATCGTCGCTTTGTTTCCTTTACAGATAGGGGACAACCCTGTATTTTTCACTCATGGTATCGCGTTTGCAGTATTTCTATACTATGGATTGTTCATTGAAATCATTGTCTCGCAGATAGCCATCTTCGCATTGATGGCTAAAATGAGGGTAGGAAAAAGTCAATCCCATCGCATACCGATCAATCTTCTTATGTTTTTACTCATCTCTGTCGTCTCAGCACTGATTTACTATGGTTTAGGCGGCACACATGGGGAAGCAGCAGTGGACAGCATTACAGATGCTGTTCCAATAGTATCATACGCTCTTTCTCAATTGGTCCTTAACCAATTTACCATCAAGGTGGTCGCTAAAGTACTATATAGGAAGAAAGTGAGCTGGTTAGATAAAGGTTTGGTTTGGGAGATGATGACAGCATGTCTTGTCCTTCCGATCGGCTTCGTGCTGTACATGGTTTTTTCTGAATTCGGAGTAAGCGGCATTTTCTTTGTCGGAATTCCGTTTATTTTCATATCTGGTATGCTGATGCTTTATCACAATAGTAATCAGATCAATACATATCTGAAAGAGACAAGTAAAATCGGCCATGAATTGACAGGTGAACTAGGTGTGAAAGAAGTCCTGGATATTTTCGTTGACAGGCTCAGTAAATTACTGCCAGTTGATTATATCTTTGTTTATGATGTTTGTTCTCCAAAAAAGATGGATTTGATCCGATTCTTCGACCGTTCAGGCGAAATCTATTTCCCTGACATTCAGTTGAATAAGGGAGAAAGTATTAGTGGTAACACATGGAAAGATGGAAATAGTGTGTTCTTTAAGAAAAAAGCTGAGTGGTCGCATCTTGAAAACCGTTTTACACCAGATCATGCAGAAAGTGTACTTTCTGTTCCCATTGAAAGAAAAGGTGAAATCGTCGCTGTCATTTCGATTTATTCTAATAAAAGAAGGGCTTTCCTACAGTTTCAGTTTATGATCCTGAACATTTTAGGGAACTATTTAGGTGTCGCCATAGACAATGCGCGTCACTATGAAAAGACCAAAGCTGAAAGTGAACGCTGTGCCTTGACGGGTTTGTATAATTATCGTTACTTCGAAGATTATTTAGAAGGAGTGTTCACAACTTGGCAAAATGAGCACCCAACCGAACCCATCTCTCTTGTTTTACTAGACATCGATCATTTCAAAAAAGTGAATGATACGTATGGACATGGAAGCGGAAATGAAATTTTATCAAATCTGGCAAAAAGACTTGAAAATGTAGCGGGAAGTGAAGGTACTCTTGCCAGATATGGAGGGGAAGAGTTTGTTCTATTACTTCCATATTACGATGCTCCTGCTTCAAAACGTGTCGCGGAACAAATTCGGTCCAGTATTTCTGAAGAGCCTTTTACTTCTTATGAACATATTTTTGATGATCGGTCGCCTGTTTCGATTTCTATTACGGCAAGTGTCGGGGTGGCTACCTATCCTGATCACTGTGAGGAAGCATTGGATCTCATACGCCAGGCGGATCGTGCTATGTATGTCGGTGCGAAACAGAAAGGACGTAATAAAGTGGCTGGTTATGAAGAAATGGTACAAACTGTTCAATGATTTTCAATTGGACAGTTTTTTTGTGTCTAAAGTATAGTTTTTTGTCGGATAATTACAGGACAAAGACCTATATTTGCGTTATAATTTAGCCAATAGGTGAAAAATGGAGGAGAAAGTTAATGTCGAATTTTGCTGATGAGAAAGGGTATTCCCTTGTAGAAGTGATCGTTGCAATGGCATTACTTTTAATCGTCTTTATCGTATCGACTCAGATTGTCATGAATACAATGGCCCAATCAGAGAAGATCGACAAAGGTTTTACTAGTACGGAGGTTGCCGACGGAGTCCTTACTATTTATCAATCGAAGTCACTGGATGAACTGAAGAGCCAATTAAATTCGGATGTTAATGTCGATATCGCGGATTTATTACAAGTCGAAAACCCCTCAAGTGTAGAAGGTTATACCGCAAGTGTAAAAGTTACATACCCTGACTCTATGGATCTCAAAAACCATTTACTCAAAGTAGTTGTAACAGTCGAATCTAATATAAATCGAACAGAATTAGAAGGATATGTAGAATTATGAGATTGAACAATGAAAAGGGCTTGACACTCGTAGAAGTATTGACCGTCCTTAGTCTATCCATGATTGTGATGATTGCTGCTTATCAGGCATTTTTTTTCATTACTAATTCTATTGAAATGTCTGCTAAAAAAACTGAACTCAGGAAAGAAACGAATATCATAACTTTAAGCTTAGAAAACTATTTGATCAATGTCGATTCTATTGAAAACGATAGTGGAAAAAGTACTTTTACAAAATTCACAGGCTCTATTACTCGCTTGAATGGAATGGATGAAGAAACAACTGCTTTTACATACATCGAAGAAGAAGTCGTTATCACAATTGATGAGGGTAACCTTTACATTGATGGCGTCCAGCAAAATGCAAGTGATATGAACTTATCCAATACAACATTCGAGTTGAATGGAAATAAGTTGACAGTGAATCTTGAAATAATGAAAGAAAATACAAATGAACGGTACAGCCTGGTGAAAATTTTCAGACTAGGGAATGGCTAACTTATGAATTTCTCCTTTCTAAAAAGACAAGATGGTTATGTCCTTATCACTGTCTTAATCATGTTTACGATCTTCAGTATATTAGGTTTGAGCTTAATGAGTTATACCATTGGATCCTATCAATTTACTAAAGCCAATACTGACTTTGTTGAAACGAAGTCCGATGCTGAAATGAAAGCGCAAGAAGCTCACGCTCGTATTCTCCAAGGCGTGGAAGAGATCAATACAAATCTTTCAAACGGAACGCTTGATTTAGACAGCGTAATTAATCGTATCGATGGTGTTGTAAATGAAGCCAGAACTCAGTTGGGACAAGAAGGAGTGCTAAAAGAACAAGTACTTAAAGATGGTTCTAACGGTATTTTTTTGGAGCGCCTTGATATTGAGGTAGATGTAGAAGGTTCGAATAAAAGGTGGGTCCGAACGTTTACCATTTCGACGATCGCCGATGTCTTCCGTTATAGTGCAGTGACTCCTGGCGATTTAATTTTGAATGGTGCTTCTTATCTGCAGGGGGATGTTCAAGTGGGAAGTGATCTTTTTATTGATGATCACGGATATTTCACTTCAGGTTATAGGAAGTATTGGGTCCAGTCATTTTATCCAGGTATTGAGGGGGATTTAAGAGTGGTGGGCAACTATTATCAAAAATCTCAAGATAGAAGAACCCATAAATTCAATCCAACATCTGAAAATTTAAACCGATACTTTAATATAGCTCCGAGAGCAATCAGTGATACAACTACTATTGAGCCTTTACAGGTAGAAAGACTGATTAACGAAAAAAGGCACAACGATATCAGGCATGGAAGTGGCTTCTATGAAGTGTCCGGGAATAAATCAATGGATGGTACTTATAGCCAGGACCTTGCTATTAGAGACTATTATGATTGTGGGTTTTATCGGGAAAGAAGATGCTGGGATCCTGCCAGTCTTGAAATAAAAAACTCACAGGATGCTCATGTAAAAGGAGATTTACTTGTAGAAGGTGATCTTAAGGTGTATGGATCACTTAAAGTAGATGGTTCTATATATATTGAGGGCGAAGCAGAGCTTGAAGGCGACATAAGACTGGATAACAATCAATTCATTTATATTGATGGCGAAACAGAGATTGATAATTTGAATTTTAATGGTTCGATGTATATTGACGATTATTTATATATCAATGGCGATGTGAATACAAATGGGACGATTTATACGAGGTCAGGTGGAAGAGTTGAGGGGATGGAAAATGATTCTGGAACTATAGTCGTTCTGAGTGAGGGGCCTTTAACGATAGCGAATAATAACTTATACACAGAACCAGACTCACCGGACCTGCAGGAAATGAATGCTTTCTTCTATACGAATAGTGACCTGGAAATGTTCGGAGTGGGTTCAAACCTCGTTATCAATGGAGGGATTTATGGTGAAAATATTGTGATGAATGCAGTGAAGGGTAAAACGAGAAAAGGTGGATATTATTATAATTCACACTTCAGGGTCTATGATTTATGGTTCGAAAGAGGCCAGGACGATTTGTCGATCCATCAATCACGTTTCCAAATCAATTATAAAGAAGAACTCATTTTGAATCCGCCTGAAGGTATTCCTACAATCGAAAAAATTACGGTTAAGGAAATTGATTCCCATTACTATGAAAACTGATGGAAGGAGGTAAGCAATGGTTGATTTAATTGTATGGGTTTTTGTAATCATAGTCGCTTTTATTGCCTTGAAATATGTACCAATGAATATGGCGAAAAAGGGTAAGTTGGTGGTGTGGCTCAGCGGGTGTCTCGTTAGCTCAATGGCACTGCTTGCTGCAATTACTTACACTTTTTGGATCGGGGTATTGGCCGCCCTGTTACTAAGTTTAGTTCTGTCCATATTCATGCAAAATAGAATCTCTCCTGTTCCCGCAGATACTAAAGAAAATCTTGGGATGGAGGAGATTACAGCAATGGAGAATTCTTCGACTGAAGTAAAAGGATTTGAAGAATTCGACCACGTAGATGATTTAGAATTTGAAGAACCTACACCCTTGGTAGAAAAACACGAAGAATCATCATCCGATGTTGGTCAAAAAGAATTCGAGGAAGAAGTCGAAGCGGATGTCAATCCTCAGAGAAAAGATGAAGACCCGGAAAATATGAAGGGGAATGATTCTGACCTTAGTGAATCATCGGCTGCTATTGAGTTGCCTCCTGAAGATGAGATGGAAGAGATAGTGACATATCCTCATACAGATAGTGAAAGCCTGGAAGATTATAAAATAATAGGTGAAATATACGATAATAACGAGCAAATTGAAACATCGGGAGAAAGCCTTCTTCCAGAAGAGGAATTGGCAGCCAGCAGGTCAAAAGCAGAGACCAATATTGGGTCTAGTAATGAAAAAGTATTCGAAGGTGAGTATGAAAATCTTGAAACTGAGTCTCAAGGAAATCTGAATCTTGAAGAACAAGGGATCGATCTTGAATCAATGAAACCGGAAGAGAAATTAGCGGCAAGTAGAGAGTTGGGAGAGGTGGCACCAGGAGGAAAGGAAGCAGATAATGAAGCAGAAGTCACCGAAGAAGAACTGATTGCTGAACGAAATAAGCAATTAAATGACGCCATTGATTTTACTATGAAATATGAAGAAGAGTTTGAGGATATGGAATTGGAGGAGAAAGAGAATTCTCGTGATGGAAAAAACTTCACCGAAGATATTTCCGAGGAAATGGATTTGAGTAAACAAAGTATTCAATCGGAAGAGTTGGACGAAATCAATATTGATCTGCCGGTCAATGATTGCAGTAGTCCTGCCGATATAGAAGATGATGGAGATAGTCTCCTTTTAGAGGAGAAACATAAAGATTCGTTAGTAGCTGATGAAGATCTCCGGAAACAATTGCTTGATGTGATGATTGAAAAAATATCTTATATGGAAAAGCAGTTAGAACCTGACCAATACGAGGAGTATATTAAAGCGCATTTATCTAGCAATCTACCAGACTTGGAGTATTATTCAATTGCGCAATATTTGTTGAAGTTTTACATGAAACAGGGGAAAACAGATGTCATGAGTGTATTCGTAGAAGTGTTAATTGAAAAAATGGCTCCTTATCCGCTGATTTTAGATGAGTTGAACTATTTACGTCACAAACAAGTGATTGATACAAAATAATGAATGGGTGTGTAGTTACATATGAAAAGAAGTGTAGAAATTATCGGTTTTCCAATCATCAGTATTTCCGATGGAGAAGAAATTGGACGAGTCAAATCAATCGTTGTCAATCCTGAGAAAGGCTCCGTAGATTTTTTGACAGTTGAACACGAAGATTGGCAAGTGAGTGTAAAAGCGATTCCTTTTCAAAAAATCATCGGAATCGGCAAGTATGCGATTACTGTGGAGAGTCAACATTCCATATTAGACCTGAATGAAATACCTATCGCAAATCAATTGATCAATAAAAAGGTTTCCATAAACGGAGCGCAAGTGATGACGCGTGTGGGAGAACTGGTGGGGGAAGTTAAGGAGTTCTATGTAAACGAAAAAAATGGCCAGGTCCTTTCTGTAGATCTTTTTACAGAACATGAACAAATCGTTGAAGTCTCTTCCGACTACATCATTACTTATGGAGAGAAATTATTAATCCTTAACGAAGAATTTATATCTGGTGATGTGTTAATGGAAGAAACTGAAAAAAGTTTGCAAGCACAACCAGAAAAGAAGACTTTTAACTTTACAGCTAACCAGAACCGTGTGGATGACCTCGATCGTAAACAAGAGGAACTGTTAGAAGGAAAGCAAGCCACCAAAAACATCGTCAATGCCCATGGAGAGACTGTAGTGTCGGAAGGAACCATGTTGACAAAGGCTGAAATTGATGAACTGAAGCAATACGGACCAAGTGTAATGGTTGAGCTTAGTATGAGCGTTAAATAAAGGATGGTCTGTAAAGGAAGTGCGTATGTATGAGGCAACCGTTTAACCTGAGGCTTATTTCACTGATTGTACTCGTTGGAATGTCCATGTTCCTTTTTTCCATAGGCAGTTCAGCAGCAATACAATACGTAACAACAGGCCAACATATACTTCCGGAAAATACGGTAGTAGCTTCTATTGACCTTTCCGGAAAAAGCCGGGAAGAAGCAATCCAGCAAATTAGCGAGAGAACTGATGAATGGAAGGAAAACAGTGAACTGGTCGTGAATTTGGATGGGAAGAGTTTGAAAATAAATCCAGAGGTCATTCAGTTTAATGTAAAAGCCTCTATCGAGCAAGTGTTAGAAACAGGCCATGCTGATTTGATCGTAGAGCTCGACGAAAGCTATATTCCGGAATTGAAAAATCATATGGGTGAGCAATTAGCCGGTGAATTTTCTGAACAACGATTTATTGAGACATTGAAGAATGATGCCCGTCAGTTACCGGATCATGCTCTTGAATACAATGCCTATACTTTTGTAAAAACAGATGCAGATTCCTTATACAAGGAAATAGGCGGGTTCACTCTTGAAGTGCCAGAAGGAGTGGATATGGAAAGAGTCATAGAGATATTCAATGATTCAGTCGTTCCTCAAGGCAGAACTTTCTCATACCTTGAATTTCTTAATGAAGAGGGAGTATATGATGAGACTTCACTGAACGTTCTTGCCTCTTCCGTATATGGAGCAAGTTTAAAAGCGGGTTTAATCATTCAGGAAAGGCATATCAGTCACAGGCTACCTGCGTATGCACAAATCGGTTTAGAAGCGACTGTAGAATTGAAAAAGCATCAGGATTTGAAGGTGTACAACCCATTTTCTAATGAGTACAAGCTATCTGTGGATGTAGAAGGTTCTAAGCTAACTGTTAAGTGGCTCGGCTACCCGACCAATTCTGATTTTCATTTGAAATTCAGTGATGTCGAAAAGATTTCTCCTAAAACCATCATCCAATATTCTTCACTTGTGACTGAGGGTCCTTACAATCTCCTGCAGGAAGGGGAAGACGGGGAAGTCGTGTCTGTTTTTCGTCTTGATCGTTCTTCTCAGGAGGGCGTGGAAGAATTTATTTCTGAAGATTACTACCCCCCTGAGCCGCGAGTGGAAGAACATTCGTCTATAACAGATGAGGGGTCAGTCCAAGGTGGGGCAAATGATAGCGACAATCCCTACGAGGGCAATCCAAGCGGTCCGGGGAGCAATGGTGAAGCAGATTCTTCTGGTTCGGAAAACGGGGAATCACCAGACGCCAGAAATGGTTCCGCAAAAGAGAATGTTTGGGAAGAAGTCCCTGAAAGTGAAACGAAGTGACTGTTTAAAAAAGGATGTGCCCAAAGTGATTAAGAGAAAGCGTTTAGGAGATCTATTAAAAGAAGCAGGCATCATAGAGGAAAACCAGGTTCAAGAAGCTTTACAATTGAAAAAAGCTGAACAAAAGCTTGGGGACGTTCTCGTTGAGAAGGGTTTCGTAACTGAAAAACAGTTGATCGAGGTATTGGAATTCCAATTGGGGATCCCTCACGTGTCTCTCTTTCACTTTCCTATCGATCCCAGTGTCATAACAATTGTAAGTAAAGAATTTTCTTTGAGAAACCTGCTTGTTCCTATTGAGCGAAAAGGGGAAGAGTTGACCGTCGCTATGGCAGACCCTATGGATTATTTCTCCATTGATGATTTGAAAATATCGACAGGCTTCAAAATATCACCAGTCATCGCAACTAAAAATGAGATCTTGCAAGCAGTGAATCGTCACTATAATTTAAATGACACAGAAATTGATGAAGAAGTGAAAGACGCTGACGAAGCTCCTGCCATTAAACTCGTGAATCAATTATTGCAGGCTGGTGTCCAACTGAAATCAAGTGACATCCATATCGATCCCCAAGAGTCCAGGGTTTTAATCCGCTATAGGATAGATGGAGTACTTAGAACTGAAAGAACACTGCCCAAATCATATCAAAACAGTTTAATCGCCCGTGTGAAAATTATGGCCAATTTAAATATCACAGAAACACGTCTCCCCCAGGACGGACGGATAAAGACCAATGTTGACAGGGCACCGGTTGATTTAAGGATCTCGATTTTACCTACTGTTTACGGGGAGAAAGTCGTGATCCGTATATTAGATTTGTCAAATGCTTTAAGTACCATAGAAGATTTAGGCTTCAATAAAATCAATGCTCAAAAGTATAAAGGGCTGATTGAACAGCCCTCTGGACTGATATTGATCACAGGTCCGACCGGGTCGGGGAAATCCTCAACCCTCTATGCATCCTTAAATCGGTTGAATACAGATGATGTGAACATAATTACTGTAGAGGACCCTGTCGAATATCAAATCGAAGGCCTGAACCAGGTACAAGTGAATGCTTCCATCGGTCTTACCTTTTCAAAAGGATTGCGTTCAATCCTGCGTCAAGACCCGAACATTGTCATGGTCGGGGAGATAAGGGACTCTGAGACAGCGGAAATTGCTATTAGAGCTTCTTTGACCGGCCACCTTGTCCTGAGTACATTACATACCAATAGTGCGATCGCCACTATACCTCGTCTCTTTGATATGGATATTGAACCATATCTGGTTGTGTCTTCATTATCAGGTATCGTTGCTCAAAGATTAGTCAGAAAGATATGCAGAGATTGTCGCCGTGCGTCCAAGTTAACAGAAATGGAAAAAAAGCATTTTCAAAAACGTGGGATGGAAGCAGAAACGATCTACAAAGGTGAAGGCTGCAACAGCTGTCAAAATACTGGCTATCGGGGGCGTATGGCGATTCAAGAGGTTTTAGTCATCGATAACGACATCCGCCATATGATGATGAACAATGGAAGTATGGACCAGGTCCGGAGGTATGCGTTGAAAACGGGTATGCTTTTCCTATTGGATGATGGGCTGTTGAAGGTGAAGCAGGGAATGACCACATTAGAAGAAGTGCTGCGCGTTGCAAAAGTAGATTAGTGGGGTGTCGGATGTATGCAAGACAAATTTGATAAGCTCTTAACTGCTGCCAATGAATATGGAGCTTCTGATATCCATTTGACAGTTGGAGTACCACCGATTTTCCGGATTCATGGTGATCTTAAAAAGTATGGCAAACAGACGTTGAAACCGGAAGATACAGAAGGTATGACCAAAGCAATTCTTACTGGGGACCTCTTAGCCCAACTTGAAGAGACAAGGGAAGTAGACGTATCTTATGGAATTTCAGGTGTGTCACGGTTCCGGATCAATATTTATTATCAACGTAACTGCCTTTCTATGGCGGTAAGGGTTGTACCACGGGAAATTCCTTCCATTGAAGAATTGTACATGCCAGAGGTTCTTAAAAAAATCAGTACATATGCTCAAGGTCTGGTTCTTGTTACAGGGCCGACCGGCTCAGGGAAGTCAACGACTCTGGCATCGATCGTAGATTACATCAATCAAACTTCACGTAAACACATCATAACTTTAGAAGACCCGATTGAATACACGCATAATCATAAAAACTGTATTGTGGACCAACGGGAGGTCGGCTTTGATACTCGTAACTTTGCCAATGGATTGCGCTCATGTCTGCGACAGGATCCAGATGTGATACTAGTCGGAGAGTTACGTGATTTTGAAACGATTTCCACAGCACTGACGGCAGCAGAAACAGGCCACCTTGTTCTTGGGACGTTACACACGACGAACGCTCCTGACACGATCGATCGGATCATCGATGTTTTTCCACCGAATCAACATGGCCAGGTCCGGGTTCAATTGGCAAACGTTTTGAAAGCCATCATATCTCAACGGCTATTTCAAAGAGTTGACCGCAAAGGGCGGAGAGCGGCCGTAGAAATACTGCTCAACACATCGGCGGTCAAAAATTTGATTCGCAATGAAAAAATCCATCAAATTAAAAATGTGATCCAAACATCAAAAGCTATCCATATGCAGACGCTGGAGATGTCCATCAATGATTTATTGGCTGAAAATCTGATTGATGAGCGGGACGCTGCCCCGTATTTGAAGGAAGGGGGAGCTTAGTCCGTGCCATATTATACTTACCAAGGCCGTAATCCTTTAGGGAAAACACAAAAAGGCAGGCTGCGAGCGAATTCCAGAAAAGAAGCTGTTTCAACCTTGAAAGAAAAAGGGATTACGATTTCAGATATCAAAGAATTGGACAGTATTTTCTTGAAAGATATTCAAATTGGCAAACCGGTGAAACCAAAGGACTTTGTCATCTACTTGCGCCAATTCGCAACCCTGATCCGAGCGGGCATATCACTATTAGAAACCACAAGAATCCTTGCAAAACAATCGAGTAGTCGTGCGATGAGTGAAGCCTTGCAAGATATCGGGGAGCAGTTGGAGAGCGGCAGGTCATTTTCTGATGCGGCTAGCTCCCACCCTAAAATTTTCACAAACCTGTTCATCAACATGGTCCGGGCAGGAGAAGTGGGGGGTAATTTAGAGGAGATCCTCGAGCGTTTAGCGGCATATTACGAGAAACAGTTTGATACGCGCCAAAAAATTATCTCTGCTCTCACCTACCCATTAGTCGTGGGAATTATCGCAATCGGCATCGTAATTTTCCTGTTAACCTTTGTGGTACCGAGATTTGCCAGTATGTTCGATTCTTTAGGGGGAGAGCTTCCTCTGATTACGCAAATGACATTGAACATGAGTCAGTTTTTTCAGCAATTCTGGTATATAGCTCTGCTTATTCCAATTCTTATCGTAACTCTTTATAAACTTACCATTATGAAAAATGATGATTTTCAGTACTTCATGGATCATTTGAAACTGCGCATACCTATTTTCGGGCCTCTGCTCCAAAAAGCTGCTCTTGTGAGAATGACCAGTACGCTCAGTTCTTTGATCAATAGTTCTGTGCCCATTTTACAATCCCTGCAAGTGACGCAGCGAGTCGTCGAGAACAAAGTGGTCGAAAATGCGATCGCGAACAGTTACAGATCATTAGAAAAAGGCAACAATCTATCAGATCCACTGCGGCAATATACTATTTTTCCGCCCCTTGTCATCCAGATGATGGCCGTAGGTGAAGAGACTGGTTCGCTTGACTACATGTTGTCTAAAGTGGCTGAGTATTACGAATCGGAGCTTGATTATACGACAGAGCGGCTGAAAACATTGATTGAACCCTTGATGATCCTGACATTAGCTGTCGTAGTCGGCGGCATAGTAGCAGCCATTGCCATTCCGATGTTTTCTATTTTTGATACGATCAATTAACTTTAGAAAAGAATATTCAAATTTGCTAGTTTCCAAGACAGGTATCCTTTATAATGAACATAGGTAATAATGCTAGTGAAAAAAGTATTACATATTCAATGGCATTTATACGAAAGTACTACAAAAGGAGAGAGGCAAATGAAGAAATTGAGAGAGTTGTTGAAAAATGAGAAAGGTTTCACGTTGATTGAGCTTTTGGCTGTTATTGTTATTTTGGGAATTATTGCAGCGATTGCTGTCCCTGCGATTGGTAACTTGATTGCGAGCACGGAGGATGATGCGCATGAATCGAACGCACTGTCTTTACTAGAAGCAGCCCGTTTAGCGAATGTCAGTGGCGTTGCACTAAATAATGAAGCAGGTGGAAGTGGTGAAAGAGGATATACAGCACAGAATCTTGTGGGTAGCGGCTTTTTAGATGCTGTACCTCAAAATCCTGAAACTGACAGCGCTTACGACTCAGCTTTTGTAGTGGTAGAAGAAAATGATGGTAGCTTTACTTATAGTGTAACGATAGGTGGGACTGATATAGAGGGGGACACTAAGTCTGACTTAACTGCTGCTACTGAGTAATGTTCAGCAATGTTTTATTAATAGACCCCGGAAAAACGGGGTCCCCCCTTATAACCTCAAAAGGAGAAAAAAATGAACGCAATTCTACCTTTATACATATTCATAAGCGGAACCATCTTAGGGTCCTTTTTCAACGTCGTCGGTCTGCGATTACCTAAAAAAATCAATTTCACTAAATCACGCTCCGCATGCCCTCACTGCGCCACAACTTTACAAGCTCGAGATCTCATCCCACTAATTTCATTCCTCTTATCCAAGGGTAAGTGCAGACATTGCGAAAGCAGGATTTCAATCGCTTATCCGATTGTTGAACTAAGTACAGGGATTTTGTTCTTGTCTGCTTATATGCATTTGGGAATATCTTATCCTTTTTTAGGTGCTTGTCTGCTCATATCCCTTGCTATCATAGTGACCGTGGGGGACTTGAAATATATGATTATTCCTGACCGTCTCCTTCTGTTTTTTGCAGGTATGTTCATCATTTACCGTTTCTTCTATCCACTTGAACCCTGGTATGTTTCAGTATTAGGAGCTCTTACCGGTTTCGGTTTGATTATGCTTATCATTGTTGTAAGTAAAGGCGGGATGGGAGGAGGAGATATGAAACTGTTCGGTATCCTGGGGATATTATTAGGTGTCAAAATGACCCTGCTTACTTTTTTCCTGGCTACCATAATTGGAACAATTGCCAGTCTTCTGCTTCTGGGGTTTAAAGTAATTGGTCGAAAAGATCCATTTCCCTTTGGTCCTTCCATCATGCTGGCATCTATCATCAGTTATCTATATGGTTATGATCTTCTCAATTTTTATTTTGAAACTTTTTACATATAGGAGGGACTACTGTTGTTCAATCTTTTCAAGGTGAAAGGTCGTTTGAACTTCATTATCAAAAATCATTCGATCCGTTATGTGCATAGTAAATCATCCAATATCAATCAAATCGAACAAACGGGAGAGATCATCCTTCCATACCACGTAATGGAGGATGGGAGAATCAACGATTATAGAGAGTTCACCTCCATCATTGAAGATTTTATTGAAAACAAGGGGTGGAAAAATAAATCCTTGTACTTCACCGTGCCTGATCATTCTGTAGTTATCCGCCCATACAAAGTACCCGCGACATTGAAGGCGGATGAGATCAAAGGCTATCTTTATATGCAACTTGGTGAAACATTACATTTGCCTTTTGAAGACCCTGCTTTTGATTACAGCATCCTTGAAAATGGTGAAAAAGAAACAGAGCTTCTGCTGTTTGCCTATCCGGAAGAACAGATACGAAAGTTAGAACAAGTCTTCAAGGATGCTAAGCTGAAACCGAAAGCGGCTGATATTAGTGCTCTCTCTGTTTACAGGTTTTACGAGCATTTAGGAATGGCAGCAAAAGAAGAGCCCCTCCTATTAATTGATTGGAATATGGATGGGTGTGTGTTGACAGTCTTTAAAGAACATTTGCCAGCTTTTATCAACCACACTAAATGTCCTTTAGCATTGAATTTGTGGAAACGGGAAAATGGCCGATACATATGGCAGGGCGATGAAGGGGATCCTTCTGATTTTACTTATGATCAAGTGAATGAGATAGAAAGGATCATGGATTTCTATCGATTTTCTCTCATGAACGGAGAAGCAGGAGTATCAAAAGTATTATTAACAGGTGATTGGCCAGAAAACGAGCGTGCGCTGTCTCTGCTTGAAGAAAAGGCGATTCATGTAGAAACCTTAATGGAACCGAGCTTATTCATAGAAACAGAACATCCGGTTTCAGTAGAGTGTGTAGATGCAATCGGATTATCGATTAAGCAGTAGTGGAATTGGGGTTGAATTGTATGGTAGTAGAAATAAACTTACTTGAACAAAAAGAAAAAAGAAATATACTGCCTTTTATAATTCTAGGTTTCTTTGTGCTTGTCTCTTTAATCATTGTTGTGACACTTGGGTTTCAAAGGTCACAATTAGTTGCACAAACAGAAGCGAAGGAAGAAAGAATCCAACAGATACAACAAGACCAGGAAAAATTCACTCAACCTGTAGACAATGAAGGAACGGAGAGGGATCAATTGAAAGATTCCCTTGATCAATTAAAGGCTACCATTGTTCCAACCATTCCTTTTGTAGAAAGATTAGTATCTCTTTTGCCTGAGCGTGGGTTTTTTGAGTCCTTTACTTTAACGGGGGCCTCTGAAGTAACAGTAGTTGCAAGGTTTGATACGATACAACAGGCTGCGAAATTCACAAACACATTGAATCAAGAATCCGTTATATTGAATGTGGAACTTGCAAGTGTCGAAACGAGTGTGGTGGATGAAACAGAGGATCTATATGATTATCAACCAAGATATATTGCTAGTTATTATCTTGTCTTAAATGAATCAACGCTCCTCTCAGAGAAGGGGTTGAGTGAATGAAGATGGAATGGAATCGCTTGAGTATCCTTTCACTTCTGTTTGGTATGTTACTTTGTTTTTCAATAGCCTTTTTCGGTATCCAGGTTATTGTTCATCCCTTGCAGCAAGAGGTGAAAGAAAAAGAGAAGGTGGTAGGACAAGAGGAGAAAGTTCTTTCAGCTATCGAAGAGAATAGTAATGAGAGTGAAAGGGACTTACTTCTAACTTCCCGTACGATTCAGCAGCAGTTACCTGTGGTTCCACTCTTAGATCAATTATTGATCGGGTTGGACCGTGCTGCGAACTCATCAACCAGCTTAATCACCAATATCGGTATTTCAGATTCCGAGTCGATCATCTCTCTCGCTGATGAAGAAGTCGAAGGGTTGGAAGAAGAGGATGGAGAGGAAGAAGAGTTAAAACCCGAATCAGAAGAGAGTGAAGCTCAACAGTGGATAGAGGGCTTACATACCTTGCAATTTTCAATTGATGTTACGTCTGAGAACTATAGTGAGATGATGAAATTCATGAAAGAAATACAATCATTACCAAGAATCACACAGATAGAATCCATACAATTCGAGGCACCTGATAATGACAGTGAGTTAGGCTATTCGATTTTATTGAATAGTTATTATCAGCCTTTATATGCGGGCTTAGCAAATGAAGCACCTCAGTATCATTATGGCGGAAATTCAGACAAATTGAATCCTTTTTCGATTGAGCAATGGCAAGAGGGTACTGGGAGTCTGAATGAAACTGATGAAGCTGAAACTGATGAAACATCAGAAAATGCAAAGCAAGAAGAGGATACAGAGGAAGACGGCAGTGAAACGGAAGAGCAGCTTTAAGCCGAATTTGTCGAAGTAGTACTGACAAATTTCAGCGTAGTTTTCATCACACCTGTGATAGGGTTGGGACAAACCTAGCAGGAGTGATTAATCCATGGATTCCAAAAAGAAAATATCAATTTCATTCCGAAATGAACATCAGAAAGATTCGAAACGGGAAGTTGTAAGGACGCAAAGTGAACAAGCGGCCGCCGCTGAAGAGAAAAAGGACGAGCAGCGGCCGTCCACTCCCGTTTACCAGCTTCCTTTGAAAAAGAAGAAAAAGCAGTTCTCTTCTTTTAAACCATTGATTGCGACGTCGCTCACTGCTTTATTCGTAAGTCTTGGACTCGGTTTTCTGCTCTTACGCATGTTCGTATCGCTGACAGATGATACCTCCATGGGCAGCCAGGCAAATGACACCATGCCAGTTACGAGTCCTGGTGCACAGCAAACCGCAGAAAAGAGTGCAGATTCGCTTCCCGAAGGTTCTCTTCAAACATTTAACGCGTATATAGTCCAGGCAGGGGCTTTTTCTACAGAAACGAAAGCGTTGGAATGGAAGAGTCGTTTGACAGCTCAATCGGTTTCTTCTGTTGTATGGGAAAGAAACGGGCAATTTTATTTATACGTAGGGAGCGGGGCTACTAAACAAGAAGCAGACCTTATTGCAAGCGAACTGGCGGCTGAAAGCATTGAAACATATGTGAAACCATGGGTAGTAAATGTAGAAAAGCAGGTACCGGATAAGGTTTATCAACATTTAGATGCTCATTCACTAGGAGACTTTTCAGAAAGCGATCGACAGAAAATACTGGAAGAAATCGGCAAAAAAACACCACTTGCGCAAGCTCTCTCGGAATGGGAGGCACAAGACGATACGAACGTTAATTGGTTGAAAGTTGCAAAATCGCTTGAATAAACGATACTTGTACGATCCATGGATAGAAAAGGGAGTTTCTTTAAATAGTACTCCCTTTTTTATTTGGTTTCTTTTATGAAACTGGTGCTTTGCTTTACCCTGGTATTATATGAATTCTTGTAAAATAGAATTAACCCCATGTGAAGAAAGGATGTCTTTAGAGTGTGCAACTTAGTTTTAGGTTCTCAATCACCAAGAAGAAAAGAATTGTTGGAATTGGCTGGGTATCGTTTTGTGGTAAGAAGCTCAGAAGTGGAGGAAGTTATTGAAGAAGGTATGACTCCTGAAGAGGCGGTCCTTCATTTAACACAGGTGAAAAGTGAATCGATAGAATTATTAGAGGATGAGGTTTTACTCACTTCTGACACTGTTGTTTCAGTTGATGGGCGAATTTTAGGGAAGCCTGAGAACTTTTCTGATGCCCGTTCTTATTTGCAACAACTAAGTGGGCGGACACATGAGGTGTTCACAGGAGTTTATCTGCGGACAAATGAGGAATCATGTACGTTTTTTGTACGAACAGATGTTACTTTTTATGACTTGTCAGACAACGATATTGAGTGGTACTTATCAACAGGTGAAATTTGGGATAAAGCAGGTGCTTATGGTATTCAGGGGAAAGGAGCCTTGTTTGTAGAAAAAATTGATGGAGACTATTACAGTGTAGTCGGATTGCCGATTTCCAGGGTTTCCCGTGAATTGAGAACATTTCACGTTTCTTCAGGCTGATTTCTTTTGCATGGGGAATCAGTTGGAAAGGAAGATGGAAAATTTGTCTCAAACAAGCATCATGATCAAGGATGTGCCGAGAGAAGATCGTCCCAGGGAGCGTCTTTTAGATTTGGGTGCCACCCATTTATCGAATCAAGAACTTCTTGCGATTTTGTTAGGGAGCGGTACTAAACAGGAATCAGTAATGGAACTTGCCAACCGTTTATTGGTTCATTTTGAGGGGATCGTATTACTGAAAGATGCGACAATTGAAGAATTGACGGCAATCAGAGGAATCGGTGTGGCGAAGGCTGTATTGATCATGTCCGCAATTGAAATGGGAAAAAGAATGCAGAAAATGAAACCGGTTGAAAGGTATATGATCAGAAGTCCGGAAGATGGAGCCGACTTCGTCATGGAAGAAATGCGCGGCTTGAAACAAGAACATTTTATCTGCTTGTTTTTAAATACGAAGAATCAAGTGCTTCACCGACAAACGATCTTCATTGGCAGTTTGAATGCTTCCATCGTCCACCCCAGGGAAGTTTTTAAAGAGGCTGTTAAACGCTCAGCTGCCTCAATCATATGTGCCCACAACCATCCCTCAGGAGACCCGACACCTTCTCAAGAAGATATCCAAGTGACAAGACGTTTGAAAGAATGTGGAAAAATGATCGGAATCGAATTGCTCGATCATTTAGTGATCGGTGACCGGAAATTTATCAGCTTGAAAGAAAAAGGATACCTGTAATGTTTCTATGATTTCCCTGATGCTTACCAGAGTGTGAGTTCTGTTTAATGATCAATCCTATAAGAGCGTATGAACTTAAATACTAACAGCAAATCCCTTCTCTTTATAAATCAGATAGAGAAGGGATTTTATTTATTATTTATATCGAATTCTTCCATATGCATTCATTTAATTTTACTGATTCACAAAATTGCATCATGAAACCTAGGGAGATTAAGGTTAATTGTAGAAAGTGTTATTTTGTGGTCTGCGTAACTGGCAGCGTAAATGCAAGCTATTAGTTACGTATATTGAAAGGTGAGAAATCTGGAAACTTCACATAAATCTCATAAAAAGAAGAAATGAATGAGTATTATAGAAGCTATATACACTCATAAGGGGATAAGAGTTGCTCAACGTATCGAAAGCTGAGGAGGACGAACTTCAAAAAAACGAGCATATGATAGTTGTACCACTATCTATTTTTGTGGATTTTTCGTATAATTGAATAGATGGAATAGAAAGGCGCCATTTATAGGAGATTTCTTATAAATTGGCGCTTCTTCTAATCATGATAATAATGGGGATGCTTAACCCGCCTGAGAGAAAGCGGGCTTTTAGAAAGGAAGATATTATTGGGGATTTTTGGATTCTCTCAAGATTTAGGAATTGATTTGGGAACTGCGAATACACTAGTCTTTTTAAAGAATAAAGGGGTCATTGTAAGAGAACCCTCTGTAGTAGCTAAAAATACTCAAACCGGTGAAATTGAGGCCGTTGGTAATGATGCAAGGAACATGATCGGCCGTACACCAGGCTACATAAATGTCATCCGTCCGATGAAAGACGGAGTGATTGCTGATTATGATACAACAGCTCAAATGATGAAATATTATATTAGGAAGGCACTCAAAACAAGGTCGTCTTTCGCTAGTAAACCGAATGTAATGGTCTGTGTACCCTCTGGAATTACGATGGTGGAAGAAAGAGCAGTCATAGATGCTACCAAGCAAGCAGGGGCAAAAGAAGCATATCCGATTGCTGAGCCTTTTGCTGCCGCTATTGGAGCAGGGCTTCCTGTATGGGAACCGACCGGAAGTATGGTAGTCGATATTGGGGGAGGAACTACAGAAGTAGCGATCATCTCCCTCGGCGGAATTGTCACAAGTCAGTCCATCCGTATTGCGGGGGATGAAATGGATGATAGTATCATCCAACATGTCCGTAAGCGTTACAATCTGATGATCGGGGAACGTACCGCTGAAGAAACGAAGATGGAACTTGGTGGAGCAGGAGAAGTGAACGAGATTGACGAAATGGATATTAGAGGACGCGATTTACTTACAGGTCTCCCGAAAACCATCACAATCAAAAGTGATGAAATTGTAGGTGCTATGAAAGATACCGTCGATTCCATCATTGAAACCGTGAAAAATACATTAGAAAAAACACCTCCAGAACTGGCTGCTGATATTATGGAACGCGGCATAGTTTTGACTGGGGGAGGCGCATTGCTCAAGAACATCGATACAGTCATCAGTGATGAAACAAATATGCCGGTATTTATAGCCGACGAGCCTCTCGATTGTGTGGCCATAGGTACAGGTAAATCTTTGGAATACATCCATCATTTCCGCTCTCAGCCAAATGTGGCAAGTCGAGCTAAAATGGAGTAGGCGAGTAAGTTATGCCTTCATTATTTCGTAGAAAAAGACTGATGGTTGTATTGGTAGGTTTTATTTTACTTGTTGCACTGATCGGCTTTTCGATCCGTGATCGGGATTCGTTAAGCACTCCTGAGAAATTCCTGCAAGATTCAGTCGGTTGGATGCAGACGATCTTCCATAAGCCGGTAAGTCTTGTAGATAATACGATAGAAAATATTCAGGACATGTTCGAAGTCTATGAGCAGAATCAAGTATTGAAAGCTCGATTATCTGAGTATAAGGGAGTCATACAAGATAATCAGCGCTTGAAAAGTGAAAATAGTGAGTTACGTGAGACTTTAGAAAAAACGGAAGGTTTGAGCGACTATTCGCCGATTCAAGCGACAGTAATCGCCAGAAGTTCTGATCGATGGTTTGAGCAAATGACGATAAATAAAGGTGAAGAGCATGGTATTGAAAAAGATATGGCGGTTATGACGAGTGACGGACTGGTCGGTAAGATTAAGTCTGCAGGCGCATTTCATTCTACTGTGCAGCTTTTAAGCGGCTTTGATCGTTCGAATAAAATTTCTTCTTGGGTAGTCCGGGAAGGTCAGGATGAAGCATTCGGCTTGATTGAGGGTTACGACGATGAAACAGGACAACTTCTTTTGGAGGGCATCAAACTTGAAGAAGAACTTAAACCTGGAGACACAGTTATTTCTTCTGGATTGGGCGGAGTTTTTCCGAGTAACCTTCGAATCGGTACAGTCGAAGAAGTGACGAATGATCAGTTCGGCCTGACCAAAACGGCATATGTCGAGCCTTTTGCTGATTTGTTCGATATTAATCATGTGATGGTTGTGGATCGTGCTGAGGAAACAGTAGAAGACAAAAGTCCAAGTGAGGGCGATGAATAATGAGTCGTTATGTAATTGCTCTGATTTGCTTGTTTCTTCTTGTCATGCAAGGGATGGCAATGAGCATGTTGCCAGCAAACCTAGTTTATTCTGATTTGTTGATCACCCCTCACTGGGTATTGATTTTTCTTTTTATCATCGCTATATTTTTTGATAGAGATGAGACCTATCACGCGGTCTGGTATGGTCTTGCCTTCGGTTTACTGATTGATGTAGTCTACACAGGTGTGTTGGGGGTTTATATGGTGACCTATGCACTTGTTATCTATATCATTCATGGCATAAATAAATCGCTTCATGCGAATTTCATAGCGGCCTCTTTACTGGCCATTGTGGGAGTTGCGTTGGCAGATACGCTGTTATATGTCATTTATTCCTTTGTGCAAATTACTTCTTTGTCTTGGGGAACGTACGCTTTGTTAAGGTTATTACCGACCTTGGCAGCGAATATGATTTTTTTCATCCTGCTTTACCCATTAGTGAAGGAGCGCGTCCACTATTGGTCTGAGGAAATCAATAATGCTTAGAATGATGGAAATGTCTAAGGTTTGAGGTGAAAGCCTATGGCGGCAAATGGTCAGAAAATCATGATAAAGGGGACAAGGGATGGATTGACGTTGCGTTTAGACGATCAATGCTCTTTTGACTCCATAATAAAAGAGTTGCAAGAAATGTTGGCACAGAATGGAATCACTGACGAACAACCAATGATTCGTGTAACGATTCAATTGGGGAAACGATACTTGACTGAAGACCAAAAAGAAGAACTTGCTTCTGTTGTTCGTGAGAAGCAAAAGCTCGTGGTCGACCGTATTGAATCAGAGGTTCTTACTAAAGATGAGGCCCTGGAGTGGAAAGAAAATACGGAAATCACACCAGTGGCCAAAACGATAAGGTCAGGGCAATTGGTAGAAGTGCGTGGCGATTTATTACTGATCGGTGATGTTAATCCTGGTGGGCAAGTGAATGCCACAGGTAATATCTTCATCATGGGCAGCTTGAGAGGGATTGCTCATGCAGGTTATGAAGGGGATAAAAAAGCTGTGGTGGCCGCATCTTATATGCAGCCGAGCCAGTTGAGGATTGCAGATCAATTGAGTCGTTCACCTGACTATGAGTCGGAAGGCGTCTATATGGAATGTGGATTCATAGATGACACACATGAGAAAATCCGAATTGAGCGCTTACAAGAAGTTGTGAAAATCAGACCGGATCTCGTAAGTTTTGAAAGGAGAATGATCAATGGGTGAAGCGATAGTGATTACCTCCGGAAAGGGAGGGGTTGGGAAAACGACAACTACTGCCAATCTGGGGACCGCTTTGGCCTTACAGAATAAAAAGGTTTGTCTCGTTGATACTGATATCGGTCTCAGAAACCTTGATGTTGTAATGGGCCTGGAAAATCGCATCATATATGATATCGTGGATGTAGTCAATGAGCGATGTAAAACAAAGCAGGCTTTGATAACAGACAAGCGGTTTGACTGCCTTCATTTACTTCCGGCTGCCCAGACTTCGGATAAGTCGGAAGTAACACCTGAAGGAGTCAAAGCTATTGTAGATGAGCTGAAACAGGACTACGATTACATTGTCATCGATTGTCCTGCTGGTATAGAGCAAGGCTATAAGAACGCTGTGGCAGGGGCAGATAAAGCGATCGTCGTGACGACACCTGAAAAATCAAGCGTGCGTGATGCTGATCGCATCATCGGTCTTCTGGAACAGGAAGAAATCGAGTCGCCAAAACTGGTCATCAATCGTATACGTAATCACATGATGAAAAGTGGCGATATGCTTGATGTAGAGGAAATCGTCAATGTACTTAGCATTGATTTGGTTGGAATCGTCATCGATGACGATGCTGTCATTAAGGCTTCTAATAGTGGTGAGCCAGTAGCCATGAAGCCGAATTCAAAAGCTTCTCTGGCATACCGTAACATCGCGAGGCGTATTTTAGGGGAAACGGTACCCCTTATGAACCTTGATGAAAACAAAGGCGTATTCGCCAAAGTGAAACGATTCTTCGGGATGCGGACTTAATAAAAGAGCAAGGACCTGTCATTACTGTGGCAGGTCCTTTTTGTATTCCTGGTATTTATAAATATTTTGCCAGGGATGACCAGAAGCCTGCGCTTTTGTTCAGGGCTGATTATCTTTACTTCTGATAAAAGAATAATATTTCGTACCCTCGTCCCATAGACTGATAGAAAAAGACGGGAATAGAGAGGGGATTAATTGTGAAAAGAAATATACGCGACGTACGAAAGAATATAGCAGATCGTAAAAAGAGGAAAATTAATGGACAAGGGTCTAATTCTCCTCCAAGTTTTTCTCCCCCCCAAGATGAAGAGATGCATGGATACCCTCCATTAGTAACAGGGTATGGAAAGAAAAAAGAACCGATAACACAAACTTCAAAGGGAACGAGCCACTTTGCGTGGCAATTGCTCTTAGCTGTAATGCTCTTTGCTATTGTAGCTTTAGGCAAAAATACTGACTTTGCTTTATTAAATGGACCAGGAGATTGGGCGGCAAGTCAAATGCAAGAAGAATTTCCCTTTGCCAAAGTGACGACATGGTACAGCGATCGTTTTGGAGACCCTCTTCAGGTGATTCAGCCGGAAAATGAAGGAGAACAAGAGGCTTTGGCGATGCCAGTCAATGGTACCGTGACTACTTCTTTTCAAAAGGATGGAAAAGGAATTATTATGACCACTGAAAACGATTCGCAGGTCAAAGCTATTCGTGCCGGAACGGTGATTTTTGCGGGCAATGATCCAGACACGTCCAAGACGGTAATCATTCAACATGAAGATGGCAGCAAAACCACCTATGGCTATTTATCGTCGATTGACGTTCATTTATACGAGCATGTGCAAACAGAGAATGCATTAGGTTCTGTGAAACCGGAAGAGGGGCAGGCGGCTGAATTTTTCTTTGCGATTGAGAAAGACGATACTTTCTTAGACCCAGTACAGGTCATTAAAGTGAATGAAGGTTCTTAAATTACGAGAAACCATTCATATTCACCCCCTTTTCTTTTTGCTGGCCATCTCTGCATTTTTAACAGGTGCGATCTATGAATTTATCGTTATATTTTCAATCGTTTTCATCCATGAACTTGGACATTTTTTGGTGGCTAAACATTATAACTGGCGGATAACAAAGATGGAAATATGGCTCTTCGGTGGTGCGGTGGTCAGCGAAGAGCACAACACGCGTCCATTTAAAGAGCAAGTCCACGTCATACTTGCAGGTCCGTTTCAGCATGTTTGGATTTTCGTTCTGCTCTTCATCATTCAATTTACAGCAGGTCCGCATTCTTTAATCTCAACGGCTTTCTTTTACAATGGCATCATCCTCCTCTTCAATCTTCTACCGATTTGGCCTTTGGATGGAGGGAAGCTTCTCTTTTATATCTCCAATCAGCTATTAACTTTACGTCAGAGTCAAATGGTCACTCTGATGTTTTCGCTGGGGATCATGTTTATCGCTGGTGGGTGGCTGTTTCTGGAAAGCCGCTGGACTCTTGCAACAATACTTCTCACCGCTTTTTTGTTCATTGAAAATGGTTTGGAATGGAAGAGGCGCTCCTATACACAGATGAGATACTTACTTTATTGTGCTTATCAAGAGCGTCCCCCAATGAAAACGAAATATATTAAAGTTGAACAAGACACGCTTGTCAGGGATGTTTTGAAGAATATCCGCTGCAACTGCCATCACAAGTATGTCTTGAAACAGCCGCCTCGTTTCTATATAGTAGATGAACAAGAGTGTCTTCGAGCTTTCTTTGAAAGGAAGCAGGCTCAGCTTAGAATTAGAGACATTCAAAAAGTCGCTTTATAATGAGGGGTTTTATGAGGAAGCTGTTCATACATACAAAAACAACTGAAAAGACTGGTGTGGTCATTGAACAAGGGAAAATCCAAGAATATGTGGTAGACCGGCCCGGAGTGAAAGTGATTTCGGGCGCTATTTTTTGTGGGAAAGTCATTCGTGTCGATCATGGGTTGCAAGCTGCCTTTATCGATATAGGTGTGGGGCGGGAAGTCTTTTTGCGAAAAGAAACCATTCCTTGGTGTGAAGATGAAATTTCCTCAGCAGTGAAGGTTGGGGAATTTTTGTTTGTTCAGGGGATTAAAGAAGCAATTGGTCATAAGGGAGCTCAGGTTTCTGCAGACCTTACTATCCCCGGGCTTTATGTTATATATCAACCTTACGGGAATAAAGTATCACTTTCAAAAAAGCTGGGAGCTGAATCGAAAGAAAAACTAGAAACGGCCATCCGTCCTCTTTTGGGAGGCATGGAAGGTGTAATCATCAGAACAGCGGCTGATGTAGCCGATCTTACCGTAGTTGAAGAAGAACTCTTATTATTAAAAGAACAGTGGGAAGAAATTATAAAAGGCAATGACAAAAAGACGGGGCTGTTATGGTATGAGCCTCTCCTTCCGAATCAGCTGATGAGAAGATACCCTATCTCCTCAATGGAAAAAGTAATCGTGGACGACGCGAGTGTCGCGCAATACTTGAAGAAGCAATTTCCGACAGCATCTGCAAATATAGAGTGGAAAAAGAATGGTTCACAGGAAATGCCTATCTCTATAAATTCACTTGAGGAGCAGATCACGGAACCGATTGTGGAGCTTGATAATGGTATACAGATAGTCATCGATCATACGGAAGCGATGACCGTCATTGATGTGAATAGTCACAAATATAAAGGAAAGGCTTTCTCTAACTATCAGGCGTTTCAAGTAAATAAGGAAGCTGCTGAAGAAATCCAGCGGCAAATTCGATTAAGAAATATTTCCGGAATTATTATCATCGATTTTATCTCTATGAAAGATTCTTCTAAAGAAAAACATCTGCTTTCTGAAATGAAAAAGCTATTGAAAAAAGATGTTGTCAAAACGACTGTATTTGGAATCACACGTTTGGGTTTATTAGAAATGACCAGGAAAAGGGATTGGGCGAGTCCGGTTTCTTTATTGGCTGAGAAGCGGGAGTCATCTTTCACAAAGGAAACATCGGTTTATCGTCTTGAACGCGATTTATTGGAAGCTTCGTCAAGCGAAGCAGAAGCTTATCTGGTTGCTGTCCATCCAGACTTGAATGATATAAAAAAACAATTGCTTTCTGAGCCGATCTCTAGTAAAATTCCACAGGAGCTGTTTGTTAGACAGGATTCTACAATCCAGAGCTATCAAATAGAGCTTGGAGGGTCTTTGGACATGATCCGGGATGCTGTTCAGCGCCGCGGATATCATGTTGACAACTTGTTTTGATTTGTGGTAACATTATTTTGTTATTCTAGTAGCACTCCGTGGCTACAACCGCGCAGAACAGGTTTTTAAACCGATTTCCGGTACCTGAATGGCGAGTCTTAGTAAATTGAGGAGGTGCAAGTATGTACGCAATTATTGAAACTGGTGGTAAACAAGTGAAAGTTGAGAAAGGCCAGGAGATTTACGTTGAGAAAATGGACGTAGAAGCTGGGGGTTCTGTTACTTTTGACAAAGTTCTTTTCGTAGGTGGAGATAACACGAAAGTGGGCGCTCCTTTTGTTGATGGTGCTTCTGTAACGGCTAAAGTTGAGAAACAAGGCCTTCAAAAGAAATTGACTGTCTTCAAATATAAGCCTAAAAAGAACTACAAGCGTAAACAAGGTCATCGTCAGCCATACACGAAACTTGTCGTTGAAGATATCAACGCGTAAGGGTCGTAACGGATGATTAATGTATCTATGTTTCGCTCACAAGGTTCCATCACAGGCTTTGAAATATCCGGACATGCAGAGAGTGGTCCTTATGGACATGATCTCGTCTGTGCAGCCGTTTCAGCTGTGTCTTTTGGGACAGTGAATGCCATTGTGAGCCTATGTGAATTCGAACCTCATGTTGAACAGGGCGGAGAAAGTGGTTACATAAAAATCACTTTGCCGGATGATCTCAATAAACCGGATCATTCGAAAGCTCAGACCCTTTTAGAAGGCATGCAGGTGTCATTGGAAACGATTGAACATGATTACGATCAATATATTAAAATTTCCCATCGATAAGGAGGTGAAGACTCATGCTACGTCTTGATTTGCAGTTTTTCGCCCAGAAGAAGGGTGTAGGTAGTACAAAAAACGGCCGTGATTCCGAGTCTAAACGTCTTGGAGCTAAACGTGCAGACGGACAACAAGTAACTGGTGGTTCTATCCTTTACCGTCAACGCGGAACTAAGGTTTACCCAGGTGCTAACGTTGGCCGTGGTGGAGATGACACATTATTCGCGAAAGTGGATGGTGTCGTTAAATTCGAACGTTACGGACGTGACCGTAAAAAAGTCAGCGTTTATCCTGTAGCACAGGAAGCGTAAGTCAATAAGTTCGTGTAGCCATAAAAGCCGCGCTTTGCTATTCGCAGAAGCGCGGCTTTTTTATATCCAATGCTGCTTTAATAAATAGATGAAGCAGTCTATCTAAGAACACAGTCTTATAGTAAAGTAAGACAGAGCAGTGTCTCTTCTTAAAAATATATTTTCGATGAAATGCGCTCCGTTTATGGGGTAGATTTTTTGTTTCCTTGAATTTTTGCTATACTTTTTATTATTATGGGTGAACGAGGGAGCTGAAATGATGGATGAAAAAGAAATCATTGCACTACTCAGACATAAGCGTCATGACTGGATGAATCAAATTCAACTGATTCAAGGCTATGCTTCATTAGGAAATCAGGATCGATTAATGGTACAAATTGAAGAAGTGAAAGAGGAGGCGGAAGAAGAGCGGAAATTGTTGAACAGTGATGCTGAACAGTTCCCCCTCTGGTTGTTTACATTCAATTGGGTACATAGGTCATACCGAATCAGGTATTTCTTGAAAGAAGAAGTTGATTTATCCCGTCATGATCATAAGCTTAAAGCTTATGCAAAACGGATGCTGGAACTGATGGATGGGCATATAGAAGAAGACGAACTTTATGAAGGTACAGTTACGATTTATGTAGGTGGACAAGCTGCAGTGGGGATGAGTTGGGAATGGGATGGCCCTTTCCGTCATCCAGCTGACTTGAAAAAGAAATTAAACGAAGAAGGATTCATTGCAACAATATTTGATAGTAGAGAACTTTCTATCGAGATGACGATAGAATGAAGAGGTGAATGGATATGTTTGTCGATCAGGTCAAAGTATTTGTAAAAGGCGGCGACGGTGGAAATGGTCTAGTTGCTTACCGTCGTGAAAAATATGTGCCAATGGGTGGTCCAGCTGGCGGCGATGGCGGCGACGGTGGAAACGTCATATTTGAAGTCGATGAAGGTCTTAATACATTAATGGATTTCCGTTATCAGCACCATTTTAAAGCAGCTAGAGGGCAAAATGGTATGAATCAGAAGCAGCATGGTAAAAATGCTGAACCACTGGTAGTCAGCGTGCCACCAGGAACTATAGTCAAAGCAGCTGATTCGGATAAAGTGATTGCTGACTTGACTGAGCACAAGCAGCGAGCTGTTATTGCCAAAGGGGGCCGTGGTGGTCGCGGGAATGCCCGTTTTACAAGTGCGCGTAACCCGGCGCCTGAAATTGCTGAAAATGGCGAACCAGGAGAAGAATTGGATGTAGTCGTGGAATTGAAGTTGTTGGCGGATGTCGGATTAGTAGGGTTTCCAAGTGTAGGAAAATCGACATTATTGTCTGTAGTCACCGCAGCTAAGCCCAAAACTGCAGATTACCACTTTACAACCTTATCTCCTAATTTGGGGGTTGTAGAAAGTCAGGATCAACGTAGTTTCGTTATGGCTGACTTACCCGGATTGATAGAGGGAGCTCATGAAGGGATAGGCCTTGGGCATCAATTCTTACGACATGTAGAGCGGACAAGATTATTACTTCACGTCATAGATATGTCAGGGATGGAAGGCCGCGATCCTTATGAAGATTATGTGACCATCAACAATGAGTTATCTTCTTATGATCAGCGTCTTGAAAACCGACCGCAGATTATTATTGCGAACAAAATGGATATGCCAGACTCCGAAGAACACCTTCAATTTTTCAAAGAACAATTAGGCGATAAAGAAGTAGAGATTTATCCTATTTCTACTTTGACAAGAGAAGGTATAGATGAATTGTTATATGCAGTAGCCGATCTTCTTGATCAGATTCCGAAGCAAGAAGAGCAAGTGGAGGAAGTCGACGAACGCGTTATTTACAAGTATGAAAAAGAAGAAGCGCCATTTAAAATCACGCGTGCAGATGATGGAGCCTATGTTTTATATGGTGAAAAAATCGAATCCTTGTTTAAGAGAACAGACTTCTCAACAGATCAATCCATCAATCGATTCGCCCGTCAAATGCGAAGCATGGGTGTGGATGAAGCGCTTAGGAAACGCGGCGCTAAAGACGGCGATACTGTTCGACTGCTTGATTACGAATTTGAATTTGTCGATTAACGAGGGGAGGGACCGCTATGGCGGATTATAATGAAAAGTTTTATTTAGTCCGTAGTGATATTCTCCCTGAGGCAATGATGAAGACGATAGATGCTAAAGCGCTGCTCGAAAGGGGCAAGGTGGAATCGATTTTTGATGCTGTCCAACAGGTCGGCTTGTCACGAAGCGCTTTTTATAAATACCGGGATGCAGTCTTTCCCTTTCAGGCGATGGTGAAAGAACAGATGATTACTTTATTCTTCCATTTGGAGGATAGAAAAGGGACATTGTCGAACTTGCTGTTGACAGTGGCAGAATCAGGCTGCAATGTCCTTACGATTCATCAAACCATCCCTTTACAAGGGAAAGCGAATGTCACCCTTTCCTTGAATACCTCGGGAATGGTTGATAGTATAGAGAAACTTTTGCAGCAACTGCATAAGTTAGACTTTGTCGATCGGGTAGAAATATTAAGTACAGGAGCTTAACTGGAGGGGAAATCATGTCGGAACAAAAGATAGGATATTTAGGGCCAAAAGGTACTTTTACTAAAATGGCAGTCGACGCCCTTTTTGATGGAGGGTCCTATGTCAGCTATGATAATATTCCTGCTTGCTTGGATGCAGTAGAAAGTGGAGAAATAGGTACGGGGGTTGTACCATTAGAAAATGCAATTGAAGGCTCGGTTCATTTGACCATAGACTATTTAGTTCACCAGGTCAGCCAATCCATCATTGCAGAACTTACGGTTCCCATTAAGCAACATCTGCTGGTCCATAATCAACATCACGGGGAAGAAATTGAAAAGGTATATTCTCATAGTCATGCTATTGCCCAATGTCATCAGTATTTGCACAAAAACTATCCTGGAGCGGAATTAGAATATACAGCTTCTACAGGAAAGGCGGCTGAAATCGTTGCTTCCGTTGGTCCTGGGGTAGCAGCAATCGGAAATCACCTGGCCGCAGAAGAAAATGGCTTGAAGATGTTGGATGCTGAGATTCATGATTATGACAACAACCACACACGGTTTGCTGTCGTTCAAAAAACACCCCATACATTGAAAGTGAAAGATCATCCTGTCAGCAAGCATAAGACGACGGTCATGGTCACCCTGCCAAAGGATTATGTAGGGGCATTGCATCAAGTCCTGGCGGCGTTTGCCTGGAGAAAAATGAACTTATCCAAAATTGAGTCAAGACCAATGAAGACGGGTCTTGGCAACTATTTCTTCTTAATAGATGTAGACCAACCATACGATCAAGTCCTGTTTCCTGGCGTTCAGGCAGAGCTTGAGGCGTTAGGATGTCAGCTGAAGGTCCTCGGTACTTATCCAAGTTACCAAATTGACGTTCCGACGCCTGTCCAAAAAGCATAATTAATATGACCCCTGAATCCTGATATAAATTGGGATTCAGGGGTTTGTTTATATTTTTTGAAAAATATTATAGGCTTTTTCATCAATCTTTCGGTTTGTGTTGCATAGAGTGTTATGAAGCTATTATTGTCTTATCGTTTCTTAGAATCACAGGAAGGGAGTTGCAGATGTGAGAATTCACATTGTACAAAAAGGAGATACACTCTGGAAGATAGCTAAAAAGTATGGGGTCGACTTTGAAGAGTTGAAATCTGTAAATACCCAGCTTTCCAATCCTGATATGATCATGCCGGGTATGAAAATCAAAGTCCCTCAAGGAAAAAAACAAGTGAAAAAAGAAGCGCCTAAACAAACAGCGAAAACACCGAAGAAGGAAATGCCTTCTGCTCCACCTTATAAAGATACTTCACCAAAACCGATTCCATCCATTAAAGAGGATGAGAAGAAGCCCGTGAGTAAAGGGGTCATGGAAAAACCGATGCAGCCGATGCAGCCAATGCAGCCGATTAATATGAGCATGCCGATTTCCATGCCAAGTATCGATCAGCAAATGCAAAATTATTATACAACATTCCATTTACCTCAAATGCCGATGCCACAACAACCGAAAGAGGAAGTGAAGGGCGAGGCATCAAAAGAAGAGGTCAAAGGAGAACAGTATGCACCGATGCCGCAGCAATCACCAATGCCGCAACAGGCACCAATGCCACAGCAATCACCCATGCAGCAGGCGCCGATGCCTCAACATCAACAACCATATGGGCAGCCAATGCAGCCTCAGCTCATTAATACTGATTTCTATTGCTGTCCGCCCCACCATGTCATGATGCCAATGCATATGCCGATGCATCAGCAGCCAATGCACCAGCCCATGGCTCAACAACCGATGCAGATGTGGGAGGATGATGATTCAGGAGATGACATGGTTCAGGGCGCCCAGTCAGATTCGGACTGTGGTTGTGGAGAAGGGCAGGGGCCTCAAGCATATGGCCCGATGACGGGATATGGACCACCGCATGGTTTTCAGGCACCCTGGCAGCAGCCTCACCATGGACCGATGCAACAGCCGATGGGATGGGGGCAGCCACCACAACAAGGATGGGGCCCACCGAACCCACAAATGGGAGGGAGTCAACAACCACAACAAGGATGGGGTCCGCCGAACCCTCAGATGGGATGGGGGCAACAGCCTCAACAAGGATGGGGTCCGCCAAACCCTCAAATGGGACCATGCGATCCGCAACAAATGGACCAAGGATTTCCACAGCCTTGGAGGGACGATGATGTAGATGAAAGCTGAACGACGGAAGGGCGATTCATATACGGATCGCCTTTTTCATTGGCTGCAAATGGAAGAAAAGCTGCCTATTGAATATGAAAAAACGATTAAACCCAAGGTATATAAAATCCGTTTTCAGAATAAGCCATTCATATTGAAAGGGTATCGAAGGTTACATGTCATCCAGCAGCAAATAGAGTTTTTTCAACATTGGAATTATGCATATAAAATTGCCGCCCGACCTTTTCCGTTTGAAAATGGTGTGTACACGAAAAGTAAGTTGGGATGTGATTGGTCTTTGTTCGAAAGAGTAGAGGGAAGGCATGCAGAATTTGACAATCATAATGATCGCAAGAAAGCCGTTCAAATTCTTCACCAATTCCACCGGACGACCAAGGGAATTGCGGTACTTTCTATCCCAAAAGACCCTCTGTATGTGAAATGGGAAAAACGGCTTGAGCACTTTGAAGAAACGAGAGATATCTTCTCAGACTTCAGAAAAAAAGGGATGTACCAGGAATTGAGGTCTTGTATGATGGACCGTCTTGAAAAGTTTTCGGCTCACCCCTGGGGGGAGATTGAAGAAAAAGCCTGGGAAAATCATGAGTGGCTGCATGGGGATGTGGCACATCATAACTTTATCATCAGTCCTGACAAAAGCATCAAGTTAATCGATTTCGATCTTTTGCATACAGGGCCGAGGATTTATGATCACATTCAATTAGCACAAAGATTTCTTCCTTATGTAGAAAGCCAGCGGTCTACCTTACTTAAATATTTTCCCCATATAAAAGACCGCGAAATTTGGTGGGAGGGAGTCCTGGTCCCTGCTGATTTATTAAGGGAATGGCTTTATGGATATAGACAAAGTTTAAGGGAAGAATCCACTCTCATCCGTCACATTCGTAAATTGGAGAAATCGTGGGAGACCCGGAAGAAGTTTGTCCGATATGCTGAACATATGCTATGATTATATATCATATGTGTGAAAGGATGAGCAATCCGGTGGAACAAAATGTGAACAAGATAATATCATGGCTTCAAGAACAGGTCGAACAAGCGAATGTAGATGGACTGCTAGTGGGTGTCAGTGGCGGAATCGATTCTGCAGTTGTAGCGAATTTAATTAAAAGAGCATGCCCTGAAAGCTCTCTGGGAGTCGTCATGCCTTGTAAAAGCCAATCAGATGATCAAAAACATGCAACAAGTGTTTTAAGAGCATGTGGTCTACCTTCCATAACGGTGGATTTGACCGAAACGCACGAAGTGATGTTTTCGAACATACAACAGCAATTGAAAAGCACCAATCAACTCGATGAAAACCAATTGAAATTGGCTGATGCAAACTTGCGAGCGCGCTTGAGGATGAGCACACTTTATACGGTGGCGACCAATCATAAATATTTAGTGGTAGGAACAGATAATGCTGCTGAATGGTACACTGGCTATTTTACAAAGTATGGAGATGGAGGCGTGGACCTTGTTCCACTTGTGAATCTTACTAAAGGGGAAGTCCGTGAAATGGCTGAGTATCTTGGTGTCCCTGGTGAAGTCATTCATAAACAGCCAAGTGCAGGTTTGTGGGAAGGTCAAACAGATGAAAATGAGATGGGAACTAGTTACGCGAATATCGATCGTCACCTTGAAGGGAAGGAAATCCCTGAGAAAGACCGTGAAATCATAGAAGCCATGCACAGACGTTCGGCTCATAAACGACAGCTACCCCCTGCTCCTCCTAAATAATCATGGCGAATATTGCCAGACTAAAACATTCTTCTTGGACCCATAGTAAGGGTAAAAGGAGAATGTTTTTATGTGGAAAATAATATTTATGTATTTAATGGTTTGTACAACCTTGTTAGCTTGTCAAGCTGAAGATACAGCTGAACCAGAACCTAAAGAAGAGGAGTCCTTTTATGAACCTTTGGAATACAGAGCGGATGAAGGCGTACAAAGAAGAGGGAAGATTCCAACTGGGAAAGATAGTTATTTTAAGCGGACAGCAGAGGAAGAATTTAGAAATTCCCGTTATAATCAAACGAACCGCTCTCATGATAATGACTTTAATAACGAAGATGCAATGGAAATCGTTGAGAAGGTTCATGAATTAGAAGAGGTGACAATGGCCCAGGCTTTTTCCACGGATGATCATGTATATGTAGCCGTTATGGTTAATCCTTATGATAGAAGAGATCAATCTGTTCCAGAGAAGATCCAGACAAAGGTTGAAGAGTTGACCGATAAAAAAGTGACGATCTATACAAACAACAACAATTGGGATCATATGAAAGATTTGAATAGCCGCTTGAAAGCATCTCAAGCTCCGGATCGGCTTAAAAACCAAATCAGGGATTTCTTCAAACAACAGTAGAAAAGCTCTTCTTTTAAGGCAACTGGGGATTATGATATATTGAAGTAGAAAAGATTTGCTTGGGAGAGGAGAATGTCCATGGCTGGCCATTCAAAATGGAGTAATATCAAGCATCGGAAAGGTGCTCAAGACAAAAAGCGTGGAAAACTTTTCATGAAGCTTGCCCGTGAAATTTTTATGGCAGCGAAACAAGGTGGGGGAGATCCGGATACGAACCCTCCTTTGCGTATAGCTGTCGATAAAGCGAGATCCAACAATATGCCGAATGACAACGTGGATCGTGCAATTAAGAAAGCCACGGGCGATTTAGATGGTGTCAATTATGAAGAATATACGTACGAAGGGTACGGGCCCGGCGGTGTAGCCGTCATGGTAAAAGTGTTGACGGATAATAAAAACCGTACAGCGGCGGATGTCCGACATGCTTTCAATAAAAATGAAGGGAATCTTGGGGAGAATGGTTGTGTAGCATTCATGTTCAATCGTTCAGGCTACCTGGTCATTGACCGTACCTCGATGGAAACTGACGAAGAATCACTTATGCTGGAGGCTATTGAAGCAGGAGCAGAGGAAATGGAAACAACAGCCGAAAGGTATGAAATCTATACAGAGCCTGAAGCCTTTTCAGATGTCAAAGCTTCCTTAGAAACAAGTGGGTATGAGTTCGTTACAAGTGAAGTGACGATGATACCCGAGACTTATACCGAACTTGATGAAGAAGGCGTTGAAAAAATGCTTAAATTGATTGATATGCTTGAAGATAATGATGACGTGCAGGAAGTCTATCACAATCTTGATGCCGATGAATCGATTCTGGAAAAATTAGCGTAATTCCCCTTTTCTATGATAATAACTTCTGTTTCTGGACACACTAGGAGCAGAAGTTATTTCTGTTAGGGGGAATGATCATGAAGAGGTGGTTGTTGGTAGCGGGGGCAGTCATGGGCTTGTTAGTTTTAAGTTGGGCATTTGTTTCAAACTCCCAACCAGAGCCTTTAGCTGCTGAAGACAACTCTACACAGCGTATAATCCAAGGGAAAGGCAGTCAGAGTACAGACACTGTCAAAACTCTCGTGAAGCCTGAACCTTTGAAACTTAAGGTGATATTAAGAGAACATTATATAGACGGTGTAACAGAGACAACCAAAAAAGAAGAAACCATTTGGTCCATGATGGATTTCTGGGCCACTTATGAAGATTGGACGGTAGAAGAACAGCATATAGATACAGTAGTCTTCCAAAGGCATGTAGAAGATATTTCTCCACTGACGAAGCAGCAAGGTTACTTCGGGCTGACAGAGAATGGAGAACTAGCTGTTTTTCAAGGTCTGCCGGATAATGGGAAAGTGATGGAATCCTTCAAGCCTATTCCTGTTAAACCTTTAGAGTCCAAACGGGAAAAAGAATTGGAAACAGGAATAAAAATCAAAGATCAACGGCATTTTGAGCAAGTTCTCCAACAATACTCAGATGAAGGCGAAGTATAATCGACGAAACAGCCACAGATGAAAAGTGGCTGTTTTTGTTGTGGTCCACTAAGAAGCATTTCCCGGGTACTGAGGCTGAAAGTTCCTTGACATGATTATGGGCGAACATGTGCTTGTATGTTACAATATTAAGGATAGAATAAAGGTTAGAGAGGATTACTTTAATGATTAGTTATGTGAAAGGTCAGTTGACGACCATTGATGAGGGGTCGGTCATTATAGAAACGAATGGTATTGGCTATGAAATCTTATGTGCCAACCCTTTTCATTTTCAAGATGCTTTAAACAATGAAGTGAAAATACATACATACCATTATATTAGAGAAGATAACCAGTCTTTATATGGTTTCAAGAAAAAAGAAGATAAGCAGCTATTCGCTCAATTGCTAAATGTATCAGGAATTGGTCCGAAAGGTGCGCTCGCCATACTTGGAACGGTGAGCGTACCTGAATTCGTTTCAGCGATTGAGCAAGAAGATGATAAATATTTGACGAAGTTTCCTGGAGTCGGGAAGAAGACAGCACGGCAGATGATTCTCGATTTGAAAGGTAAACTGGTGGTTTGGTTACCAGATGAAGAAAATGAGGATACACTGTTCTATAAAGATGATTTACCTTCAAATGAAAAGCGTCAACGTGTAGATGATGCCATTGAAGCGCTGAAAGCCTTAGGTTATACCGATAAAGAAGTAAAATTTGTCAGGACTGAACTTGAGAAAGCAAACAATGGAAATGTGGATGATTATGTTCGCCAAGGCCTGCAACTGCTGATGAAAACCTAAGAATAAGGAGGGTTATAGGTGGAAGATCGTATGATATCTGGTGAACAACAAGAAGCTGATCAGGATATTGAACTAAGCTTACGGCCGGAAAGACTCAATCAGTATATTGGTCAGCATCAAGTGAAAAACAACCTTCGTATTTTTATAGAAGCAGCAAGGATGCGGAATGAGCCTCTCGATCATGCTTTGTTGTATGGACCACCTGGTTTGGGTAAGACAACCCTTGCATCAATTATCGCAAATGAAATGGGTGTGCAATTTCGTACCACTGCAGGACCGGCTATTGAAAGAGCGGGAGATTTGGCCGCAATCCTATCGTCATTAGAACCCGGCGATGTTCTCTTTATCGACGAGATACACCGTTTGCCACGCTCAGTTGAAGAGGTTCTGTATCCTGCAATGGAGGATTTTTGTTTGGATATCGTAGTAGGAAACGGTCCGAGTGCTCGTTCCGTCAGGCTGGATTTGCCTCCTTTCACTTTAGTCGGAGCTACGACTAGAGCGGGTTTACTTTCAGCCCCATTAAGGGATCGCTTCGGTGTCCATAGTAGGTTAGAATATTATGAAACCGATGCATTGTGTTCTATTGTGGAAAGGACAGCTGAAATTTTCCATGTCGATATTGATTATGATGCAGCAGTGGAAATAGCACGGCGTTCGAGAGGGACCCCGAGAATTGCCAATCGTTTATTGAAGCGTGTCAGGGACATTGCTCAAGTTAAGCGAGAAGATGGCATTTCTAAAGAAACCACTCAAGAAGCCCTTAAAATGCTTCAAGTCGACGATGAAGGACTTGATTTTATTGATCACAAATTGCTTAAAGGGATTATGGACGGCTTCCAAGGCGGTCCCGTCGGTCTGGATACGATCGCAGCAACGATTGGAGAGGAATCTCAAACAATCGAAGATGTATATGAACCATTTCTGCTGCAGATCGGGTATATCCAAAGGACGCCACGCGGCCGGGTAGTGACCCCGAAAGCTTATGCCCATTTCAATAGGGAGGTGCCTGGCTCTTGACGGGGTTTGGTAAAATCTTTATTGTTATAGGGATTGTGTTTATTGTGATCGGATTGTTATGGAGTATTTTTGGCAAACTACCTGGTGACTTAAGCATTAAAAAGGGCAATGTCACTTTTTACTTTCCTATTATGACTTCGATTATAGCAAGTATCGTTCTTTCATTGATTTTTCTCTTATTCAGGAAATTTTGAGAGGACGGATTTCTGTGCGCGCAACATAGGTGCATGTACTTATGGATTATCCAGCATCAGCGCTAGCCCTCCGCAATCGTAAGCAGACTCTTGATCGAGTAAGACTTGTCATCTCAATGTTGTTCTGCGTAAGTAACTGGGGGGAGAACGTGGCGCTTACTTTTTTATCTTAAAATAAGCTAGGAAGAATAGGGGATTTATATGGATATTAAGCAGTATGATTTTGAGCTGCCTGAAGAGTTGATTGCACAAGTGCCCTTAGAAAATCGCTCTTCTTCTCGTCTTATGGTTTGTAATAGGCGAACAAATGAGATTGAACACCGGCACTTTTCTCAGATCACGGAATATTTGAATTCCGGCGATTGTCTTGTGTTGAATGATACGAGAGTTTTGCCCGCCCGCTTATATGGTGCAAAAGAAGATACCGGCGGGAAAGTTGAAGTTCTATTGCTCCATCAAACAGAAAAAGATGAATGGGAAGTACTTGTCAAACCTGCCAAAAAGGTGAAGGTGGGGACTCGCATAGTGTTCGGAGAAGGTCAATTGACAGCTGAATGTACAGAACTTCAAGAGCATGGCGGCCGTAAAGTGAAATTCAGCTACGGTGGGATTTTTCTTGAGGTACTGGACTCCTTAGGTGAGATGCCACTCCCTCCTTACATTAAAGAACAGCTTCCAGATCGTGAACGTTACCAAACGGTTTACGCGAAGGAAGAGGGGTCGGCAGCTGCCCCCACTGCAGGTCTGCATTTTACAGAGGATCTCCTGGAAGAGCTGCAAGCAAAGGGAATTGAAATAGCTTATCTGACCTTACATGTAGGGTTAGGTACTTTTAGGCCAGTGAGTGTAGACAATGTCGAAGAGCATGATATGCATGCAGAATTCTATCAATTGAACCAGCAAACGGCAGATCAACTGAATGAAGTGAGACAGCGTGGGGGCAGAATTATTTCTGTCGGTACAACGTCTACGAGAACTCTCGAAACCATTATACGCGATCACGGTACATTCACGGCAGCGAGTGGATGGACGGACATTTTCATTTATCCTCCACAAA
Source organism: Halobacillus sp. H74 (assembly GCF_052246715.1). Lineage (NCBI taxonomy): Bacteria > Bacillati > Bacillota > Bacilli > Caryophanales > Bacillaceae > Halobacillus > Halobacillus sp. H74. Next base: position 109,121 of record NZ_JBQQCI010000005.1, read on the forward strand.
CACTGAAAGCGATCGATGGGCTTATTACGAATTTCCACTTACCAAAGTCAACGTTGATCATGCTCGTCAGTGCATTCGCTGGGCGGGATTTCATTTTAGAGGCATACCGAAAAGCTGTAGAAGAAAGGTATCGTTTCTTCAGTTTTGGAGATGCGATGTTCATTACATGATGTTGAAGATCAAAAGTCAGAAAGGGTAGAAAAAATGGCAGTAACCTATGAGTTGATAAAAACATGTAAGCAGACAGGTGCCCGTTTAGGTAAAGTGCACACACCCCACGGGTCATTCGAAACCCCGATGTTCATGCCGGTGGGGACTTTGGCAACTGTTAAAACAATGAGCCCTGAAGAATTAGAGCGGATGGGAGCTCAAATCATCCTATCGAATACCTATCATCTCTGGCTTCGTCCTGGGGAGGACATTGTACAGGAAGCTGGTGGATTACACGATTTCATGAATTGGAATGGATCGATTTTGACTGATTCCGGTGGCTTCCAGGTGTTCAGTTTGAGTGACTTGAGAGAGATTGAAGAGAAAGGTGTCCACTTCCGTAATCACATTAGTGGGGAAAAGCTTTTCTTATCGCCTGAAAAAGCGATGCACATTCAAAATGCTTTAGGTGCAGACATCATGATGGCTTTTGATGAATGTCCTCCTTACCCGGCAGAACACAAATATATGAAACAATCTGTAGAACGGACGAGCCGTTGGGCTGAGAGGTGCCTTGAAGGGCATCAGCGCCCTGATGCTCAAGGGTTGTTCGGTATCATTCAAGGCGGGGAGTATGAGGACCTTCGTCGTCAGAGCGCCCAGGATCTAACTTCAATGGACTTCCCTGGCTATGCTATCGGTGGTCTGTCTGTTGGAGAACCCAAAGATGTGATGAACCGCGTGCTTGATTTCACGACTCCATTGCTTCCAACACAGAAGCCTCGTTATCTCATGGGTGTAGGGTCACCTGATTCATTGATAGATGGGAGTATTCGCGGGATTGATATGTTTGATTGTGTTCTGCCAACAAGGATTGCCCGCAATGGAACACTTATGACATCTGAAGGCAGATTGGTCGTACGTAACGCGAAGTTTGCCCGTGATTTCCGGCCGATTGATGAAAATTGTGATTGCCATACATGTCGGAATTATAGTCGCGCCTATATCCGCCATTTAGTAAAAGCGAACGAAACTTTCGGTTTCAGACTTACGACTTATCATAATCTTTATTTTCTGTTAAAATTAATGAGGCAAGTGCGTGAGGCCATTAGAGAAGATCGACTCGGTGACTTTAGAGAAGAATTCTTTGAGCAGTATGGTTTCAACAAACCAAATGCTAAGAACTTTTAGAAAGGGGGAAAATAAATGGATACATTAGTAGGATTATTACCTATTATTCTAATGTTCGTCATTTTCTATTTCCTGTTGATTCGACCTCAGCAAAAGAAACAGAAGAAGGTCCAACAGATGCAGTCTGATCTGCAAAAGGGTGATAGAATTATCACAATCGGAGGAATGCACGGTACGATTCATGCTATAGATGAAGGTACGCTTGTTGTTTCTGTACAAGACGGTACACAAATGAAATTCGACCGCTCTTCCATCCGAGAAAAGCTGAACCAGGATTAAAGAGCAATCCCGTTACATTTATTTGTAACGGGATTTTCTGTATTTCTCATCTTTTCACCGTTCGTCTTGGTAAATTTACACCGATCATTCCACCTAACCACGCTGCAAGCACTAATCCACCAAAATAACTGAGTTGTGGTAAAGAGACCAGCTGGTTCTCAAAGATGATTTGGAATAAGATCATTGCACTTACAAAAATGAGTCCAGTCATACCTCCAGATAACCATCCCTTTTGTTCTCCTTTGTACGCCGCGAGCATGCCCCCGAATGCAAGGATACTGATGCCTGCAATCAATGCCATTTGATTGAGCGTTTGATATTCCACCCCGGTAAACCTTAGTAATAAAGCCAATACCCCTGCGAAAACAATCATGAGAATGAAGATAGAACCTATTCCATACCCTAAAACTCCCTGTAATAAATTTTTCATATCATACCCCCTAAAAAGCTTGTCTTTAAAACTATATGCATCAATTCTATTGTTATAGAAGCAGATATTTTCCTTTTTACTTGAATAGATATAAGTAAAGTCCGTGTAAAAGGGGAAGATCTATGTCAACTGTACTTGCATTGCTTATATTCGTGGCTAGTTATGTACTGATTATGACTGAAAAGTTGAATCGGGCTCTTGTGGCCATAGCAGGTGGCGTACTTCTATTGGTAACTAAAGTTTATGCATGGGAGGAAGCTTTTGGGTTCATTGATTGGGAAACAGTCGCATTGTTATTTTCGATGATGGTCCTTGTATCCATCACAAAAAAGACGGGGATATTCACCTTCATGGCGATCCGGTTGGCTCAAATGGTACAAGGCCGTCCTGTGCCATTACTGATGGTAACTGCTTTATTCACAGCAGTCGGTTCGGCTTTTTTGGACAATGTTACGACAGTCCTTTTATTTGTTCCTGTACTTTTGTCTCTGGTCGAACGTTTGAAACTTCCCGCTTTTCCGTATTTAATTACAACGATTTTCAGTTCGAACATCGGAGGTACAGCTACATTGATCGGTGACCCACCTAACATCATGATCGGACAAGCCGTTGAGCATTTCAGTTTTGTTTCTTTTTTATACCACCTCGGTCCAGTAGTGTTGATTATTTTTGTAGTAGTTATTGGCAGTACGATTCTGTTGTTCAGAAAAAGCTTGAGCTATGATGAAAAGCTGGCTGCTGCATTAATGGAGATGGATGCCAAAGAACATTTGAAAGTTTCCCGACTGCTTGTTCAGTCAATATCCGTCTTACTCCTTACAATCACCGGTTTTATGATGCACCCGTTCATTCATATGGACATTACTACGATTGCAGTAAGTGGAGCGTTGCTGTTGTTATTCTTGTCTGAGAAAGAGTTGGATGTCGAGCATGTGTTTCAGGAAGTAGAGTGGGTCACTTTGTTCTTCTTCATGGGACTTTTTATGTTAGTAGGAGGCCTGGAAACCGTTGGAGTCATTGATGAATTGGCCAGGGGCATGGTCTGGATTTCAGGAGGTGACATGCCTGTTACATCACTGGTCATGTTATGGAGTGCAGGAATATTGTCAGGCGTTGTAGATAATATTCCGTTTGTGGCAGCCATGATTCCGGTGGTGCAGGAACTGCAAGGGTATGGCATGATGAACGTCGATCCAGTGTGGTGGTCATTAGCCCTTGGTGCATGCCTTGGAGGGAACGGAACATTAGTGGGTGCTTCGGCTAACGTCGTTGTTGCAGGTTTAGCGGCAAGTCATAATCAACCCATTCCTTTTTTGAAGTTTTCCTTTTACGGTATCCCAGTATTATTATTATCTCTGCTAATTTCCACGGTTTATGTGTGGTTCCGCTATTTACTCCCCTTCCTCTAATAAATTTAACAAAATAGGTGATGTTAACAAGAGGCAAACCTTTAAGGAAGGTTGTGGATGGATGTGCTTGTACTTTCCGTCATGTTTCGTACTCTTATCACCTATTTAATCATCTTGCTCGTATTCCGGTTTATGGGTAAACGTGAAATCGGCGAATTGAGCGTCATGGACCTGGTTGTTTTCATTATGCTCGCAGAAATTGCTGTCTTTCTAATCGAAAAACCAGATGCCCCTATATGGCAGGCGATTGTACCTATGGCTATATTACTGACCATTCAATTAGTCAGTGCGTGGGTCTCTTTGAAAAATCAACGATTCCGTAATTGGTTTGATGGAAAGCCCTCAGTGATCATTAAACATGGGAAAGTGGATGAGCATGAAATGAGGCGGCAGCGTTACAATTTTAATGATCTGCTTCTTCAGTTACGTGAACACGGAATTCAACAAGTCGATGATGTAGCCTACGCGATTTTAGAACCCTCTGGTAAACTCTCCGTTTTTGAGAAAAAAGAAAATGGGTATTCTGATTATGCTGTCGTACTTATCGCTGATGGAAAAGTTCAATATAGCGGTTTGAAGACGATTCGCAAACATAAACAATGGCTGTTAAACGAAGTTCGTAAACACGGGTTTCAGTCGTTTGAGCAAATATCCTTATGCACCATTAATGATCAAGGAGAAATAAAAATCGATGAAAATAATGAATACACATAAAAAATAACCGCAGGAGGCGGTTATTTTTTATGGAATAAGCGATTCCAGGGAATTAATTTCCATTCTTCCTTACTTAGCAATTTGAATAGGAACAACAGGAAGATATAAAGCAGGGAAAGAGCGATCCCCATTGTTAACAGTTGTGATAAAGGTTTGCTGGCAAGTAACCAGTGATGTTTCCATTGAAAACCGATATAGCCAGTGATGCCTATAACCATTATGAATTTCATGAACATCTGAACCGGAAAGGAGACCACTTTATATTTCATCAAAACTCCTAAATGTAATAATGTTACGATGACTACACCCACAACCATGGCTATGGCCACGCCATGAATACCGAATTCCGGACGCGAGCTTAAACTTACTAATACTGCAAATTTAATGATTGCTCCTATCAGCGTATTCCACATTGCCGGTCGGGCAAGGTCCAAGGCTTGCAGGGTTGCTTGCAACGGTGTTTGGATATAATGAAGCAGAAAGAATGGTGCCATGAATTGCAGCATGAATGACGCGTGACTTGTCCCATATACGGTCGTTAAGATAACGGCAGGGAAAATCATGAATACGATGGTGATCAAACCGCCGGAAGCAATAGATAAACGGATCGACTGCATAATTCTGTACTGTATGGTCTCATATTGCCCTTTGGCTGCCGCTTCACTAATCGATGGGACTAAAGCAATGGATAAAGCGTGTGTCAAAAAGGTAGGCAAAAACAATAGAGGCAGGACATACCCAGTCAGTTCTCCATATTGTTTAGTGGATTCGATTGCTGCTATACCAGCGAACGCTAAACTTTGTGCCACAAGTATCGGCTCAAAGAAATACGTTACTGAACCAATGAATCTGCTGCCTGTGGTCGGAAGTGCAATCGTCATCAGCTCATTCAATGTCCGGCGTCCTTCACTTAAATGTTTTTTCCAGGATTTTCTGAATCGGAAACTCTTATGAATATTGAACTGACGCAGCATATAGAGCAGAGATATGAATTCTCCTAAAACAGCGGAGGCCATTGCCCCGGCTGCGGCAAACTCGACGCCATAAGGGTAGAGCATTTTCGTAAGGAAAATGACTGATCCTATACGTACAACTTGTTCAATCACTTGTGATAATGCTTGTGGTTTCATATTCTGTCTGCCCTGGAAATACCCTCTTATGACAGATGAAACCGCGATGATAGGGATGATCGGTGTGACGGCCAAAAGTGGGTATAGGGCCCTCGGATCTGTAAGGAAGAAGTTAGCGACTATGGGTGCAAGTAAAAAAAGTCCGATCGTAAAGAGAATACTCAGTGTACCAGTCACGGCTAAGGAAACGACAAGGATGCGCTTGATTTTACTCTCATTCCCTGTAGCCTCGGCTTCGGAGACCCGTTTCGAGATTGCGACGGGTAAACCGAACTGAGTAATAGTGATAGCCAGAATCAATGTAGGCAGGGCCATCATGTAAAGGCCGACTCCTTCTGGCCCCATGACTCGAGCTACGACGATCCGATTGATGAACCCTAATAATCGAGTGATCAGTCCAGCCGCTACGAGGATGAGAGCCCCCTGCAGAAAAGTTTGTTTTGACATATGTTTAATCCGCCTTCTCAAAGAATTAAAATTCAGCTACAATGAATTATATGCGTGAAGATGGACAAGGCATGACAAACGATTATGGGAAATGACTAGAGTGAGGAGCAGCTAAATGGAACAATATAAAAATGTCAGCGGATGGCGGAAAGAAGTGGCACTTGTATTGAGGAGTAAGGTAGAAGAATTTCACCTCTTAGGTTATAAGAGGGCTACTGAGCGAGAGTTGTGGGATTGCTTAGTAAAAAAAGTGTGGAAAGACGATACGGAAAAAAGGCTTTACCAAGTGGTCCAGGACATTTTTCACCTTTCCACGCACACCTATACCAGTTACTTGACGACGGAAGCCTATCAGAATGACGATTTGCTTGCTTCCCTTGAAGCCCTCAATAATTCAACGGATTAGTTGTATCTGGTCTGTAAGGTTCTTTATTGACAGGCTTATTGTTGCGAAAAGAAAAAATAGTAGTAGAATAGGTACGGGGATTGGTTCCTTGATCCTGTAATTGAATTTATACATAAATACGTTACAAGCGGTTAGATATGTCGCATGTGTCAACACATAAAGGAGGAAGAAACAGGTATGGTGAAACGAGGGCGGATCGTCGCCTTTTTCATTGTAGTCTTATTACTAGCGGCTACGATTGGGACGACCATTACAGGTGTAACAAAAGATATTAAATTAGGACTGGACTTGCAGGGTGGCTTCGAAATCCTCTATGATGTCGAACCACTGAATGAGGAGCAAGAGGTTAATGAACAGGTGCTGGAAGCGACAGCTGAATCATTAAGTGAGCGTGTCAATACATTAGGAATCAGTGAAACAAACATCTCCATTGAAGATCAGGGGAGAATACGTGTCCAGCTTGCTGGTGTGGAAGATCAACAAACAGCAAGGGAACTCCTGTCTACGACTGCTGAGCTCTCTCTGCGCGGCACGGATGGAAAAGAATACATGGATGGGTCTGATTTAGTTGAAGGAAGTGCACAGCAATCTTTCAATCCTGATACGAATGAACCTATCGTGACATTGAAGGTGAAAAGCGCTTCAGAGTTTTACGATGTCTCTGAAGAGATCTATAATACACCGGATGATCCGAGTACGCCATATCCTGACGATTTATTAGTGATCTGGCTTGATTACAATGAAAATACATCATTTGCTGAAGAGTATGGCAAGGAAGATCCTGCCTACATTTCAGCACCATCTTTCCGGCAGAACGGGCCAATCCGGAGTAATTCGATTCAAATCAGTGGGGACTTTACCGTTGAATCAGCTAAACAGCTGGCAGATATTCTGAATGCAGGCTCCTTGCCGGTCAACTTGGAAGAGACCTATTCGACCTCTGTAGGGGCACAATTCGGTGAGCAGGCGATGAACAAGACGATTCTTGCTGGATTTATCGGTATTGCAGCGATTTTCATATTCATGATTGCTTACTATCGTTTCCCCGGCATCATCGCAACTATTACATTGTCTGTCTATGTCTATTTGATACTGGTCGTGTTTGAGCTTATGAACGGTGTCCTTACGCTGCCTGGTATCGCTGCATTGATTCTCGGTGTTGGTATGGCGGTGGATGCGAATATCATCACATATGAAAGAATTAAAGAAGAGCTTAAGTCAGGGAAGACTTTACTCTCTGCTTATAAAGCCGGGAATAAACGCTCACTATCTACGATTTTAGATGCGAATATCACAACCTTGATCGCAGCGACAGTACTCTTTATCTTTGGTACAAGCTCGGTCAAAGGTTTCGCCACGATGTTGATTGTCAGTATTTTAGTCAGCTTTATCACTGCGGTATATGGGACCCGGTTATTCATGAGTCTATGGGTGAAGAGCCGTTACCTGAACAAACGTCCTAAGTGGTTTGGTGTGAAACCAGAGGATATTCATAACATCGAAGACGGAGCCGAGGTGGAAGCGACATTTGCCAAGCGTAAATTTGACTTTGTCAGTTTACGTAAGCGTTTCTTTGCTATATCGATTATCTTAGTGTTGGCAGGAGTATTGGCTCTCGCTGTATTCCGCTTGAATCTAGGCATCGACTTTTCTAACGGTTCACGCGTTTCGATTTTGTCTGATGGGAATATCAGTGCTTCCCAAGTTGAGGAAACATTGGAACAGGAGTTTAATGTGAACCCTGAAAAAGTGATCATCTCAGGGGACAATAACGAAATTGCAGTTGCCCGTTTTGATGGGGAGTTGGAAAAAGACACAGTTGGTGAAATTCAAAGCTACTATGAAGAAAAATATGGAAACACTCCGAACATAAGCACGGTTTCACCAATTATTGCTAAGGAACTAGCAAAAAATGCAGCACTAGCTGTCTTGTATGCATCGATCGGAATCATCATTTATGTGACGATCCGATTCGAGATTTTCTTTGCTTTGACAGCGATCATTGCATTATTACATGACGCCTTTTTCATTATTGCGTTCTTCAGTATTACAAGGCTGGAGTTTGATATAACGATCATCGCTGCTATCTTGACCATTGTCGGTTATTCCGTCAACGACACCATAGTAACCTTCGACAGGATCAGGGAAAACTTGAGAATGAAGAAGAAAGTCAAATCATTCAAAGAGCTCGCGCAAATTGTCAATGACAGTTTGATGCAAACCTTAGCACGTAGTTTCAATACTGTTATTACGGTAATATTCGCAGCAGCTATGCTATTATTCTTTGGAGCATCATCAATCACGAACTTCTCTTTCGCTCTTGTAATCGGATTGATTGCAGGTACGTATTCATCCTTGTTTATTGCCTCACAACTGTGGTTGGTCTGGCGTGGACGTAACATCAAGGATAAACCGATCAACTATGTGAAAAAGAAAAAAACAGACGGCCCGCAAGTGTAAATCCATGGGATGAAATCAGGCTGCTTGAATCCTGAGAAATAAGAATGGAAATTTATCGTTAGAGCGTTATCTCGTTGAATAAACGATTCAGTGAAAGGACCTTACCTTAAAGATGGTAAGGTCCTTCTTGGTTAGACAGCCCTCATCAAGGGTATATAAATAAAGATCATCTATTTTTTCATTCAGAAAGGAGAGGCTCAAAGTGAAAGGCCAAACATACCTTATCCTGGCATTCATTTTTGCTTTATTGATTGCTATTTTTGCTGTCATCAATGTCGACCCTGTACAGGTTAATTACTTATTCGGATCGGGGGAGGCACCTTTGATCCTTGTTATTTTGATTTCAGTCTTGTTAGGTGGCCTGGCGACGGCTTCTGTAGGAGCTGTACGATATTTTAAATTGAAGCGTGAAAATCGTACTTTAAAAGAAAAATCTTCTGCCGATACCCCTACCCCCTCTTCTCCCGCGTATGCAGAGGAAAATCGTGATCAAACAGAAGAGACGGCAGATGAAGATGATTCACCTCCAAAGGTGACATGATTGAGTTTGCTACCCCTGGGTCGCTCTTGTATAATAGACGGGTCAGGGGTGAACTTATGATACAAAGTAAGATGAAATGGAATTTTACATATAGGGAACTTTCTCAAACATCGGAAGGATTAGCTGGTGTGACACCACTTACCCGCCAATTGCTTGAGAAAAGAGAAATCTATGATGCGCAGACAGCGGAGAGTTTTTTGCATCCGTCTTTAGATGATTTACACGATCCATTTCTTATGGAGGGGATGGAGAAGTCTATTTCCCGTGTCAAGGAGGCAATCGCGCAGGAGGAACCGATATTAGTTTTTGGTGACTATGATGCTGATGGTGTCAGTTCAACAACTTTGATGGTAGAAGCTTTAAGAAAAGCAGGAGCAGATTGCGATTTCTATATTCCTAATCGCTTTACAGAAGGATATGGACCGAACGAAGCAGCGTTCCAATTTGCCAGTGATTCAGGTTACGCTGTAATCATAACTGTCGATACAGGCATCGCTGCGATACCAGAAGCAGCATTTGCCAAAGAACTTGGTATTGATTTGATCATAACGGACCACCATGAAGTTCAGGAGGTTCTTCCGGAAGCATTTAGTATCATTCATCCGAAAACGTCTGCGGATTACCCATTTCAGGAACTGGCTGGTGTAGGCGTCGCTTTTAAGTTTGCTCAAGCTTTGCTTGGCCGCTTTCCGAAAGAGTTTCTCGATCTCGCAGTGATAGGTACGATTGCTGATCTTGTTCCATTGAAGGGGGAGAACCGGATTTTAGCAGCTGTTGGTCTCCAAGCAATCTCTCGCTCCAACCGACCAGGTATACAAGCTTTAAGAGAGGTTTGTTCCATTGAAGGGGACGTGAACGAAGAAACGATTGGATTCACAATTGGTCCGCGTCTCAATGCTGTCGGCCGTCTTCAAGATGCTTCTCCAGCCGTGGATTTATTATTATCCGAGAGTCTTGAAGAAGCTAAGGAAATCGCTGCTTTCATCAACCAATTGAATCAAGAACGGCAGAAAATCGTAGCGGCTATTGCCAAAGAGGCAGAAGAGATGGTTATGAATCAGGAAGGCGATACAGATAATGTGATAGTCGTAGCTAAAGAAGGCTGGAATCCAGGTGTGTTAGGAATTGTTGCTTCTAAACTGGTAAGGCAATTTGATCGTCCTTCCATTGTACTTGCGATAGACCCTGAAAAAGGTGAAGCGAAAGGTTCGGCACGAAGCATTGCTGCCTATGACCTCTTTGCAAATTGTATGGAAGTCCGTGGACGATTTTTGCATTTTGGAGGACACGCACAAGCTGCGGGAATGACACTCAAAGTTGAAGAAATCGAAGGCTTGAGGAGAGATTTGATTCAGCTTGCTGAGGAAAAACTTTCAGAGGATGATTATCAGCAAGTCCTGGAAGTAGAAACTACAGTAGCATTAGAAGATATTTCTTTAAAACAAATTGAAGAAGTGGACCAGTTACGTCCGTTCGGTATGGGGAACCCTAAACCACTGTTTCATCTTAAACATACACCTAAAGAAGTCCGGCTGATTGGAAGTAAAAAAAATCATTTGAAATTCCAATTCCAAAGTGAACAAGCACGTGTCGATGGAATTGCCTTTGGAATGGGAGGTCTCTATTCTCAACTTTCTCCGCAGGCCACCTTGGATCTTGTAGGAGAGTTGGGTATCAATGAGTGGAATGGGCGGAAAAACTTGCAAGTTATGATTAAAGACATAAGAGTAGACGAGTGGCAGTTGTTTGATTATCGTGGATCGAAACACATAGAAAAGCATCTTGTCATACCTCCTGCAGAGTCGTATACGGCGGTCAGTTTCCGTAATCAAACAAAAGCTCCTTTAGACTTACCGGTTTTCCGAGCGGAAGATTTGCCTAATGAAGGTGATATGGATGGTCTCCTGCTCATAGACTTACCGCAAACCATGAGTCAATTGAGTGAACTGTTAGAACGTGTACAGGTGAGAAAGGTATTCGCCTGCTATCATTTGGAAGAAAGCACCTTCTTAAAAACCTGGCCTTCGAGAGACCACTTCAAATGGTTTTATGGTATGCTATTGAAGCGTGGGAGTTTCAACATAGAGAAGGAGAGTGATCTTCTTGCCGATCGCAAAGGATGGGATCGTTCTATGGTGGAATTTATTTCAGAGGTGTTTTTTGAACTGGACTTTGTTAAAATAAAGAATGGGATTATTACGGTTGCATCACAACCTTCACAAAAGGATTTGAATGAATCATCGCTTTATCGTGAAAGAGAAGAACAACTTCAAATGGAGCGAACGTTATACTATTCCACATATAAAGAATTAAAAGATTGGTTTGATCAACATCTGAACCAACCTTCTAAGCATGTCAAGGAGGAAGTAGTTTATGGATTATAAAGAACATATCGCGATCGTTGAGGATTGGCCAAAAGAAGGGGTACAATTTAAAGATATCACCCCATTGATGGATAATGGCCCAGCCTTTAAAGCAGCGGTCGATGAAATTGTAGAATATGCAAAAGATAAAGAAATTGATATTGTTGTAGGCCCTGAGGCGCGTGGCTTTATCGTCGGGTGTCCAGTCTCTTATGCTTTGGAAATCGGATTTGCTCCGGTCCGTAAAGAAGGGAAACTGCCGCGTGATACCATCAAAGTCGATTATGGCTTAGAGTATGGAAAAGACGTGTTGACCATTCATAAAGATGCAATCAAGCCAGGTCAACGTGTGTTGATCATTGACGACTTGCTGGCTACGGGTGGTACGATTGAAGCGACCATCGATCTTGTCGAGCAGCTGGGTGGAGAAGTTGCGGGTTGTGCTTTCTTGATTGAACTCACTTATTTAGATGGGCGCAGCAAGCTGAATAACCATGATGTGCTAACTTTAATGCAATACTAATAATGAAAGAGTGCCCTTATCAAGGGCGCTCTTTGTTTTACAGGTAGACGAAAAGTTTTTCGCTTTACAAGAGAAACGCTTTTTTTGATAATAATAACCAAATAAACTTTGGGAAAGTTTTAAAGAAACTAGGGTGATTGAATGGCGAAAGATACAGTTCTAACTGCAGAAGAAGTCATAGAACAAGCAAGCCAGTATTTGAATGAGTCGGATCTGGCCTTTATTCGTCGTGCTTATGAATTCGCTGAACATGCGCACAGCAATCAATTTCGTAAATCTGGTGAGCCTTATATTATCCACCCCATACAAGTTGCAGGGATACTTGTGAATTTAGAGATGGATCCAGAAACGATTGCTGGAGGATTTCTTCATGATGTTGTAGAGGATACGGAGGTCACACTGGAGGAAATAGAGAAAGCGTTCAGTGAAGAGGTGTCCATGCTTGTAGATGGAGTAACGAAGCTGGGCAAAATCAAATATAAATCTAAAGAAGCACAACAGGCAGAGAACCACAGAAAGATGTTCGTAGCAATGGCTAAAGATATGCGTGTCATTTTGATCAAGCTTGCCGATCGCTTACACAATATGCGGACGCTGAAGCACCTGCCTGCTGAGAAACAACGTCGCATTTCCAATGAAACACTGGAAATATTCGCACCGTTAGCCCATCGTCTGGGTATTTCGACCATCAAGTGGGAACTGGAGGATACAGCCCTTCGTTATTTGAATCCTCAACAGTATTATAGAATCGTACACTTGATGAAGCAGAAAAGAAACGAGCGGGAGCATTACATCGAAGAAGTGATTGATGAGATTCATCAGCAGTTGAAAGAGGTCAATATTGAGGCAGACATGAATGGTAGACCGAAGCATTTGTACAGTATCTACCGTAAGATGGTGCTGCAAAATAAACAATTCAATGAAATCTATGACTTGTTAGCCGTTAGAATTACAGTGAACAGCATTAAGGATTGTTATGCGGTCCTTGGAATCATCCATACTTGCTGGAAACCGATGCCGGGCAGGTTCAAAGACTATATTGCAATGCCTAAGCCTAATCTTTATCAATCCTTGCACACTACAGTCATCGGGCCAAAGGGTGACCCTTTGGAAGTTCAGATTCGTACTCATGAAATGCATGAAATCGCTGAGTATGGGATTGCTGCCCACTGGGCTTACAAAGAAGGAAAACAGACTTCTGAGCAAACGTTTGAAGAGAAATTGACCTGGTTCCGTGAAATCTTAGAATGGCAAAGTGAAACGCATGACGCTGAAGAGTTCATGGAGTCACTTAAAGTAGACTTGTTTTCTGATATGGTGTATGTATTCACTCCAAAAGGGGATGTCATAGAGCTTCCGTCTGGTTCTGTACCCGTAGATTTTGCTTACCGCATCCACACAGAGGTGGGGAATCAAACCATCGGCGCCAAAGTGAATGGGAAAATGGAACCTCTGGACTATGTGCTGGATACTGGTGACATTGTAGATATCATGACATCAAAACATGCGTATGGTCCATCAAAAGATTGGATCAAGCTAGCGCAAACCTCTCAAGCAAAAAACAAAATTAAACAGTTTTTCAAAAAACAGCAAAAAGATGAAAATATTTCAAAAGGTAAAGAACTTGTAGAACGTGAAATCCGCAATTTCGGTTTACAGCCAAAGGATGTCTACTCGACCGATAACTTGAATCGTGTTTCTGAGAAATTCAACTTTGCCAACGAAGAAGACATGTTTGCAGCTGTAGGTTATCAAGGGATTACAGCAGCTCAGATTGCTACACGTTTGACAGAGAAAATCAGAAAGCAAAAGAAACAAGCGCAGGACTTAGAGCAAACCCTTGCTGATGTGAATACAACAGAAATAAAAACACCACCAAAGACCAGCAAGAAAGATTCCGGCGTCAGAGTTGAAGGGGTAGACAATCTCCTTGTCCGTTTGTCGAAATGCTGTAATCCAGTTCCGGGTGACGACATTATCGGCTATATTACGAAGGGGAGAGGCGTATCCGTACACCGTACTGATTGTCCCAATGTACAAACAGAAGAAGCCCAAACCCGACTGCTGCCAGTCAAATGGGAAACATCCGTTACGGATTCTAAACAGTATCACGTAGACTTGGAGATCTGGGGTTACGATCGAAGAGGTTTGCTAAATGAAGTATTGCAAGCAGTGAACGAAACGAAGACGAATATCACCGCTGTATCCGGCAAGTCCGACCGTAATAAGATGGCGACGATCCATATTACGATTTTGATTCAAAACACGAATCATTTACGGAGAATTGTCGAACGTATCAAACAAATTCAAGAAGTGTACACGGTTCGTCGTGTCATGCAATAGTTGAAAAAGGGGATATTATCATGAAAGCAGTCGTCCAACGTGCGGTGGATGCTTCCGTAGTTGTGGAAAATGAATCTATCGGAAGCATTGATTGTGGCCTCGTGGTATTGCTAGGTGTTACCCATGAAGATACCGAAGAGGATGCCCGTTATTTAGCCAAGAAAATTCCTTACCTTCGTATTTTTGAAGATGAAGATGGAAAAATGAATCGCTCGCTTGTCGATATTGGCGGGCGCATGTTGTCGATTTCTCAATTTACTTTGTATGGTGATTGCCGAAAAGGTCGTCGGCCGAATTTCATGCAAGCGGCTAAGCCTGCTGAAGCTGAAGAACTTTATATCAGCTTTAATGATATGGTAGTGTACGAAGGTGTAGAAGTAGAAACAGGGGAATTCGGAGCAATGATGAATGTTCAATTAACGAATTCCGGTCCTGTGACTTTGATTATTGACAGCAAAGAACGATAACGTAAAAGCGGCTCAGGGAACCTTATCGTAAAAGGTTTAGTAATCTGCTGGGGATACAAATAATTTCAGAAGTAATTTAAAGTACAGCTTGACATTTAGTTGAGTGAAGCTATATGATAGTAATCAATTCTAAAATGAATCGAATAAAACCATTGAGGGAAAAAGTAATCAGTATCCATACGACCAGAGACAGAATGCCTTAGGCTGGAAGCATTCATTCGTGCTGCACTGATGAAAGACGTTTCTTAGGTTCTGCATCGAACTTCACAGTAGGTGCAGACGTTCACAGGCGTTAACTGTTTTGAGCGGGAGCAGCAATGCTCCAATCAGGGTGGCAACGCGGGTTTAGTCCCGTCCCTTTTCCGATCGTCGGAAAAGGGACGGGACTTTTTTTATGAGAAATGATGGTTTAAATCTTAAGGAGGAGATTGAATGAATATCAACGCCCCGAGAGGTACACAGGACATTCTTCCAGGTTCTTCAGAAAAATGGCAATTTGTTGAACGACAATTAGCGGATTTATGCCGCCGTTATCACTATAAAGAAATCAGGACACCGATTTTTGAGCATACAGAACTTTTTCAACGTGGTGTTGGAGATAGTACAGATATTGTTCAAAAAGAAATGTATACATTTGAAGATCGCGGGGGAAGAAGCGTTACGTTAAGACCTGAAGGTACAGCTTCAGTTGTTAGATCTTATGTGCAAAATAAAGTGTACGGGCTGCCGAATCAGCCTACAAAGTACTTTTACATGGGGCCGATGTTTCGGTATGAACGACCTCAACAGGGCAGACAGCGCCAATTCATCCAGTTCGGGATAGAAGCTTTAGGCAGTGATGATCCAGCCATTGATGCAGAAGTGCTGTCTCTAGCATTGAATTCATATCGTGAGCTTGGTCTGCAGTCATTGAAATTGGTATTGAATAGTTTAGGGGATAAGGAGAGCAGAGAAGCCCACAGGCAGGCTCTTATCCGTCATTTCGATCCATATAGAGATGAACTTTGTTCTGATTGTCAAGTGCGGTTGGATCAAAACCCGCTGCGCGTACTCGATTGCAAGAAGGATAGAGATCACCCGGCAATGGAGACGGCGCCTTCGATCCTGGAATATTTGAACGACTACTCCAGAGATTATTTCGATAAAGTGAAAGAGTACTTAGATGTGATGGGTATTCAATATGTGATTGATCCCAACTTAGTAAGAGGATTGGATTATTACAATCACACTGCTTTTGAGATTATGAGCGAAGCAGAAGGATTTGGTGCTATCACTACGTTAAGTGGCGGGGGACGTTATACAGGTCTGGTGCAAGAGGTAGGCGGCCCTGAGACTTCAGGAATCGGATTTGCTATGAGTATTGAACGTTTATTGATGGCTCTGGAAGCAGAAGGTATCGAATTACCGCTGGATGACGGTTTAGATTGCTATATGATCGCTATGGGTGAAGAAGCCGATAAAGTAGCTGTCAGGCTTACCGATCAATTGCGAGGTGCCGGCGTACAAGTAGATAAAGATTACCTTGGCAAAAAGATGAAAGGACAGTTTAAAACAGCAGATCGGCTAAATAGTAGATATGTCCTCGTATTAGGAGCGGAAGAGTTAGGAAACCAAGTGATCAATGTCAAAGAGATGGCATCCGGAGAGCAGAAAGAAATATCCCTTGATGCGATCATTGATTATATGAAAGAACAATTAGCAGGAGGCGAATGATATGGAACGAATCAACTGTGGAACATTACGAAGAGAACATTTGGATCAGGAAGTCACCCTCAAAGGATGGGTGCAAAAACGACGCGACTTAGGTGGATTGATTTTCATTGATCTGAGAGATCGTTCCGGATTAGTCCAGGTTGTATTCAATCCAGAAACATCTGGTGAAGCTTTGCAGACAGCAGAGAATGTTCGGAGTGAATATGTATTGGAAGTAAAAGGGGTAGTAGTAGCCCGTGACCCTCAAACAGTGAATTCAAACTTGGGTACAGGGGATGTGGAAGTCGCTGCACAGGGCTTGACAATTCTTAATAAAGCGAAAACGCCCCCGTTCATGATTGAAGAACAATCAGAGGTTTCCGAGGATCTTCGTTTGAAATATCGCTACCTGGACTTGAGACGCAAAGAGATGCAGGAAACTTTCAAACTTCGTCATCAGACGACGCAGTCGATCCGTAACTTCTTGAATGAGGAAGAATTCCTTGATATGGAAACACCGATGTTAACGAAGAGTACACCGGAGGGCGCAAGGGATTACTTGGTGCCTAGCCGTGTACATGAAGGAGAGTTTTATGCTCTTCCTCAATCTCCGCAGCTTTTCAAACAGCTTTTGATGATGTCCGGGTTTGAAAAATATTATCAAATCGCCCGCTGTTTCAGAGATGAAGATTTACGTGCAGACCGCCAACCAGAATTCACTCAGGTTGATATCGAAACTTCTTTTCTGTCTAAAGATGAGATCATGACGTTGACAGAGCGGATGATGAAACGAGTGATGAAAGAAGTGAAAGGTCTGGAAATTGAAACACCTTTCCTACGCATGCCATATGAAGAAGCTATGGAAAGGTTCGGTTCTGACAAACCGGACACCCGCTTTAGTCTTGAGTTGGTGAATATATCTGAGGATGTAAAGGATTCTGGGTTCAAAGTATTCAGTGGGGCCGTATCTTCCGGCGGGCAAGTGAGTGCCATCAATGTTCAAGGAAAAGCGGATGATTTTTCGCGTAAAGACATTGATAAAATGACGGAAGATGTGAAGGTATATGGAGCTAAAGGTCTAGCTTGGTTAAAAGTAAAAGATGGTGAATTCAATGGTCCGATCGCCAAATTCTTCTCAGAAGAAGAAACAGCAGCTTTGAAAGGAAAGTTGTCTGCTGAAGAAGGGGATTTACTCCTTTTTGTTGCTGATAAAACATCGGTTGTCCAGGATAGTTTAGGAGCGCTGCGCCTGAAGTTAGGAAGGAGATTGAATTTGATTGATGAATCACAGTTCAACTTCCTTTGGGTTACAGATTGGCCATTATTCGAGTACGATGAGGAAGAGGGACGCTATCACGCGGCTCACCATCCTTTCACAATGCCTGAAGGTGGAGACATAAAGCAGTTGAAGCGGAACCCTGAAGATGTGCACGCTGAAGCCTATGATATTGTGCTTAACGGATATGAACTAGGTGGAGGGTCTCTTCGTATCCACCAAAAGGAAATTCAACAAGAAATGTTTGAAGTGCTCGGCTTTAGTCAGGAAGAGGCGAATGAACAGTTTGGGTTCTTACTGGAAGCACTTGATTATGGTACTCCGCCCCATGGGGGAATAGCTTTCGGATTAGATCGTTTAGTTATGCTGCTGGCTGGACGTACGAATTTACGTGATACAATTCTTTTCCCTAAAACAGCTTCAGCAGCTGACCCGATGACGAATGCCCCAGGGCCGGTAGATAAAGCTCAATTGGATGAACTTCATCTGCAGTTGAAGTTAGCTGAGCAGTCTGGATCAGATATTTAAAACTGGTGTTTACTTCTTGATAAGCTTATTTTTATATGCTATGATTACCTTACAAAATTAAAGAAGCCAATCCTGATGTGTACGTTGTTCGAATGTACGTTTTGACCGAACATTTTTGAAACGGGAGCCTGGGTTTCCACACGGAATGCACGCCTCTTAACCATCACTGATGGGAGGACGCAAGAAGTGTGGAACAGGGCACCCACCTGCCTGGAGCGGGTTCAAAACTCATGATACGACGGCACAATTGGGATTGGTTTTTTAATTTATGCTTTTTACATAAATAAACGAAAGGAGTTTTCCGTTAAATGGAAAACTCCTTTCGTTTTGTATGAATGTTGTTTATCGAGCGACGTTTTCCAGGTTTCCATTCTTTTCCATTAGGAACTGTGGTTTATAATTTTGGTCCTGCTCGTCTAACATCACCATTTTTCTGGCCCGATCCATAATCTGGATGAGAGCTTGGTAGTCTTCTGTCATGGACTCTAATTGGCTGTTCAAATATTTGTTTTGTTCCAGTAATTCCTGGTTCTGCATCTCTAATTGGGAAAACTGATGTTGGATGTTCCCGGAAGCTGTCGTTTCCTTTTGTAAGGAAGTTAAAAATTCAATGACATCTTCTAACTGAAGCCCCGAATGACCTGTTTCTTCCTGCTGTATGACAGGTGCCTTACTCGGTTCAGGTAATAAAATGTCTTCTTCTTGTTTTTCAGCCTGATAAACAACTGGCTTGTGCTGTCGTTGCAAAAGGGGCTGCTGTTTCGCTTCATTCCGTTTTTTCTCTTTACGCTGTTTCTTCGCGAGTTCTACAGCTTGTTCATACTTTTGACGAACTTCTGCATTCCAGCGAAAACCACACGCTGCTGAAGTCCTGTTAAGAATATCACCGACTTCCTCAAACGCCAACAATTGTGTACTGCCTTCACGGATGTGCCTAAGCACTGTTTCAGCCAGCAATAAATCATCTTCATGAGACCATGCATCTTGCCTTACTTTAGGCATATTCACCACTCCTATTTAATTTTGAAAGATAATAGTTTGTCAGATTTAGTAGTAGTGTAGCCAAGTAGGCATGGAAATATACTCAAGTAGATTTTTGTTTTTTGATTTTACTATGAACCTGTTCTAACGCTTGTTCAAATTTACCTGTTCGTTTTGGCTCGTAATACTGTCGGTTCTTTATACTGGATGGGAGATATTGCTGATCCACCCAACTATTATCATAATTATGAGGGTATTTATATTCTAGCCCACGGCCAAGCGTTTCTGCTCCTTTATAATGAGAGTCTTTTAGGTGGGCAGGAACTTCACCGCTCTTTCCATTTCTTATATCAGATAATGCAGCATCCAGTGCTTTATAGGCACTGTTTGACTTTGGAGACAGTGCAAGTTCGCTCACAGCCACGGACAAGGGAATACGGGCTTCAGGGAAGCCGATTCTCTCGGCCGCTTCTACTGCTGCCAAAGCTCTTGGTCCTGCTTGGGGGTTAGCTAGGCCGATGTCTTCATATGCAATTACTACTAATCTCCTTGCAATACTGTCGAGGTCCCCTGCTTCAATCAGTCTCCCCAAATAGTGTAGAGAAGCATCTACATCGCTTCCGCGGATGGATTTTTGAAATGCTGACAAGACATCGTAATGAGCATCTCCATCTTTATCATGGGAGAAGCTCTTCTTTTGCATACATTCTTCAGCAACTTCTAATGTGATGTAAACAAGTCCATTCTTATTTTCGGGTGTAGAATAAGCGGCAAGTTCTACCCCGTTTAAGGCAGCGCGTAAATCCCCATTTGCGGATTGAGCGAAATGTTCAAAAGCATCTTCAGTCATTTCAATCTCTATATTACCGAGGCCATTTGTTTTATTTCGTAAAGCCCGTTGTAAAGCTTCGCGAATCTCCTCTTGGGTCAGGCGGTAAAGTTCGAACAAGTGGCAACGGCTGCGAATCGCAGGGTTAATGGAATGGTAAGGATTGCTTGTGGTGCAGCCAATCAATGTCAAGCGGTTGCTTTCCAGATGTGGGAGGAGGAAATCTTGTTTCGCTTTATCCAGACGATGGACCTCATCAAGAATCAAAACAAGCTGTCCATGCATTTTCGCTTCCTCTACAGCTATTTCCATATCTTTCTTTTTATCAGTCACAGCGTTCAGTGTTTTGTGAGGAATCTGCAGACTTTTTGCCAGGGCAGTTGCCATCGATGTTTTGCCTGTTCCAGGAGGGCCGAAAAGAATCATCGACGCTAATCTTTCCGCTTTGATCATACGATGAATCGTCTTTCCTTCAGCTACTAAATGGGATTGACCGATTATTTCATCTATATTGGATGGACGCATACGAAATGCGAGTGGTTGTTGGTTCATTGTTCAGTCTCCTTTAGAACGTTATGAATGTAGCGTAGAATGATTTATGTGAAAATGCAAGAGACTTGCCATTCATGCTATAATAGCGTTTGGTATAATAGAGAGAGGAGGATGTCTATGCGCTTGAATAGTAGGAAAAAGCGTGAAGTTATGCTTCGCTGGAGCTTTTTCTGTATTGGCTTAGTCATCCTTGGACTTGGGATTTCCATGACGATGCAAGTGAAAGAATTCGGAATTGGGCCATGGGATGTTTTCCACTATGGATTGTTTTTGAAGTTTGGTTTGACTGTTGGCTCATGGGCTATCATCGCTGGGCTTGTGATTGTTCTAGTGAGTGCATTTATACAAAAAAGGATTCCGCAGAGCGGGACAATATTGAATATGGTTTTTATTGGTGTGTTCATTGATTTTTTTAATTGGATTCTACCAGAACCAGAGACCTTTGTTATGCAATCGTTTATTTTTATATCAGGTACATTTGTAATTGCACTTGGAATCGGCATTTATGTAGCACCTGATATCGGTGCAGGACCTCGGGATAGTTTAATGTTATTAATAACGGATGCTACCGGGTGGAAAGTGTCCACAGTAAGGAATGGAATCGAGATTCTTGTAGCTGTCCTGGGGTTCTCCCTTGGGGGGCCTGTAGGGATAGGGACCGTCTTCATCGCCTTGTTTCTAGGCACACTGGTCGGGTACACGCTTCCCCTGGCTAAAAATAGTCTACAGTTTCTAATAATGAAAGGTGAAATGTATGAAAATATCTACCAAAGGCCGTTACGGGCTGACCATCATGATTGAGTTAGCAAGGAAATTTGGCGATGGCCCGATTTCTTTAAAACAGATTGCACGTGATAACGAATTGTCCGAACATTATTTGGAGCAGTTAATCGCTCCCTTAAGAAATGCCAGTTTAGTCAAAAGTGTCCGTGGTGCATACGGCGGCTATATGCTTACCAAAGCACCACATGAAATTACTGCAGGGGATGTCATCCGTGTATTAGAAGGACCGATCACTCCTGTGGAAGGAATAGAAAACGAAGAACCAGCCAAACAGGCATTATGGAAAAGGGTTCGGGACGCAGTGAAAGATGTATTGGATACAACTACACTTGAAGACTTGAAAGACCATGTTGACGATCAAACGCAAGATGAGTATATGTTCTATATCTGAAAAATCGGAGGTGAAAAAATGAAATCCATCTATTTGGATCATGCCGCTACTTCACCTGTCCACCCTAAAGTGGTGGAAGCAATGGTCCCTGTTTTGGAGGAGGTATACGGAAACCCTTCAAGTGTCCATCAATTCGGGAGAAAAGCAAGACGTATTTTAGATGAGGCACGTCGTCGAATCGGTCAGAGTCTGCGGGCGAATGAAAAAGAGATTGTGTTCACAAGTGGGGGAACAGAAGCGGATAATTTAGCTGTTATCGGCACAGCCCGTGCGAACGAACACAATGGAAAGCATATCATTACCACCTCCATAGAGCATCATGCTACATTACATGCAGTCGAATATTTAGAGTCACAAGGATTTGAAGTGACCTACCTCTCTGTGGATGAAAAAGGACTGGTGAAAGCAGAAGATGTGGAAGCTGAGTTGAGGGAAGATACGATCCTTGTTTCCATTATGATGGTAAATAACGAGACAGGTGCGATACAGCCTGTGGAGTCTATTGCTGCATTGCTTAAAGGCCATCAAGCCTATTTTCATTCGGATATCGTCCAAGCCTATGGATTGATGGAGATTGACGTCACGCAAACAGGTATCGACCTTATGGCTGTTTCAGGCCATAAAGTCAATGGACCTAAGGGAATCGGTTTTCTATATGTCC
Organism: Halobacillus sp. H74; assembly: GCF_052246715.1. Lineage (NCBI taxonomy): Bacteria > Bacillati > Bacillota > Bacilli > Caryophanales > Bacillaceae > Halobacillus > Halobacillus sp. H74. The sequence continues at coordinate 131,667 of NZ_JBQQCI010000005.1, forward strand.
GAGATGGCACAGTGATGGAGTCACTTCAGTATGGTGGGGAACAGGAAAGAAAACGGCGGGCAGGTACGGAGAACATTCCAGCTGTGAAAGGATTGCAGGTGGCAGTTGAAGTTATGGAAGAACAGCGTTCCGATTATAAAGAAAAATATCTTCAATATAAACGGCTGTTTTTACAAACACTCCAGGATGAAGCTGTGGAATTCGGTGTGAATGGTTCAGAAAAGAACACAATCGAATCCATCGTTAATATCAGTTTTCCAGGTATGAATGTTGAAACATTACTGACAAACTTTGATTTGTCCGGCATCGCCGCCTCCAGTGGGAGTGCCTGTACGGCAGGATCTGTGGAGCCTTCCCATGTATTGACGGAAATGTTCGGCTCCGACAACCCCAGGACCACAAATTCAATTCGTTTCAGTTTCGGACTGGCGAATAATGAGGAAGATGTGATCGAGGGAGCAAAAAGGGTCAGTCAGATCATCAAACGATTGACTGCATAAAGGAAGGTGAAATAAATGAAAGAACCAAAAGATACACGAGTAGTGGTAGGAATGAGCGGAGGCGTTGATTCATCCGTTTCGGCTCTTTTACTCAAAGAGCAAGGCTATGATGTAGTCGGAATTTTCATGAAAAACTGGGATGATACAGATGAAAATGGCGTTTGTACCGCCACGGAAGATTACGAAGACGTGATTCGTGTCTGTAACCAGTTAGACATTCCTTATTATGCGGTGAACTTCGAGAAGCAATATTGGGATAAGGTGTTTACGTATTTTCTTGATGAATATAAAAAAGGAAGAACCCCTAATCCTGATGTCATGTGTAATAAAGAAATCAAGTTCAAAGCTTTCATGGATCACGCGATGTCACTAGGAGCAGATTATTTAGCGACTGGTCATTATGCTCAAGTACGGGAAAATGAAGGCACATATGAAATGCTGCGAGGGGTCGATCATAATAAAGATCAGACCTACTTCTTGAACCAGCTTTCTCAGGATGTGTTAGCAAAAGTGATGTTTCCGTTAGGACACCTGGAGAAAAAACAAGTGCGTCAGCTTGCCGAAGAACACGGTTTAGCAACCGCCACGAAGAAAGACTCAACAGGAATCTGCTTTATCGGTGAGCGCAATTTCAAGGAATTTTTAGGTGAGTACCTGCCTGCGCAGCCAGGAAATATGGAGACGTTGGATGGAGAGGTTAAAGGGAAGCATGATGGTTTGATGTACTACACTCTCGGTCAACGCCAAGGGCTGGGGATAGGCGGTGCAGGAGATCCTTGGTTCGTTGTTGGAAAAAATGTCGAGGACAATGTTTTATACGTCGGCCAAGGCTTTCATCATGATGCGCTCTACTCTGACGGTCTGATCGCTTCCGAAGCGAACTGGACGAAGGGAGAAGCACCGACTGGATCATTTGAATGTACGGCGAAGTTCCGTTACCGTCAGGATGATAGCGGGGTTACCGTCCATCCATTAGAAGATGGGCGATGGAAAGTGTTGTTCCATGATGCGGAACGTGCTATTACTCCAGGCCAGGCTGTAGTTTTCTATGATGGGGAAGTATGTCTTGGTGGTGCGACAATTGATATCGTACTCAAGGAAGATGCTGCAGTCACTTACGTCGGTTGATCATTAAAAGTCATGTCCTTTTAGCCTGGGCATGACTTTTTTAATCTTAATGGTTAACGTTAACAAACCGGGAATTTTAATAGTAATTGGAAGGGGTCCATGATGGATAAATTGAAGCAGGGAATCGAAGAGATGCAAAACCACAATTATGAAGAAGCTGCAAAACTTTTTACAGAGGCAATTGATGAGAACCCGAAAGAGCCGGTAGGGTATATCAATTTCGGGAACTTGCTGACACACATGAATGATTATGAAAGGGCCGTACGCTTTTTCAATCGCGCTATAGAATTGGATGAAAAAGCCGCCACAGCTTATTATGGGTTAGGAAATGTTTTGTATGAGCAGGAAAAATATACAAAAGCCCAAGAACAATTCATGTTTGCGATCCAGAATGGCTTGGATGAAGCAGATGTGCATTTCATGTTAGGAATGACATTCATCCATCAAGAGTACGTCAAATTAGCTCTTCCCTATCTTTTACGTGCGGCAGAACTTGCACCTGAGGATATAGATATTCAATTTCAATATGGTCTTTGTCTCGCCCAAAATGGGCAAATCAACGAAACTGAAAAGGTGATGAAGCATGTGCTACAATTGGAAGAACAGCACAGTGATGCGCACTACAACCTGGGAGTCGTAGCACTACATCAAGAAGAAGCGAAAAAAGCCTTGGATCATTTCACGAAAGCTTTGGAAATCCAGCCTGATCATATGTTGGCTGCTCATGCGAAAGGTCAAGTTGAACAAGCCTTAAATGAGTAGAATGAAGGAGAACGATGAACATGACTCAACAATCACTCTTTGATGAATCGAATGAAGAACGTCCTTATGTTAAAGGGGAATTGGGGCGGATGATTTTTCACAATGAATCCGAGCATTTTTCTATTGCCACTATTAACGTCAAGGAGACAAATGAAGCGTTTGAAGAGAAAAGCCTTGTGATCAAAGGTCATTTTTCTCCTCTGGAAGAAGGCGAAACCTACATCTTTTATGGAGAGTTCAAAAACCATAAAAAATTCGGCTTGCAGTATGAAGTAGTCATGTATAATCGTGTTCTTCCTGAAACTAAAGATGGAATAGTCTTGTATTTATCGAGCGATCTTTTTCATGGAATCGGTAAGAAGACAGCCGAACGTATCGTAGATGAGCTTGGTGAACAGGCGATTTCGCGTATTTTAGAAAATAGGGACGTGTTGGATACGGTACCTAAGCTGGCGAAGGAGAAAGCGGATCAACTTTATCAATCCTTGAAAGAACATCAAGGCTTTGAGCATGTGATGATACACCTGTCTCAGTATGGATTCGGTTTAAAACTGGCTCAAAAAATATATCAGGCTTTCCAGGATAAAACGATGAATATTATTGAAGAAGACCCTTATCAGCTTGTCTTTCATGTGGAAGGATTCGGTTTCCACCGGGCGGACGAAATGGCAAGGATGCAAAACCTTTCCCATGACCATCCTACAAGAATCAGAGCGGCATGTCTTTATATTATGCAAAAAAGTATGAGCTCAGGCCATGTATATTTGCCGACTGAAGAATGTCTTGTCCAGGTTGAGCAGCTGTTGAATCAGGGGTTGGATCCAACCATTTCATTTGATCAGCTTTCTGAGCAAGTGATTCATCTGGGCGAAGAGAAATTTATTTACATTGAAGAAGACCGTCTTTATCTTCCCTCTCTTTACTTTGCAGAAAATGGATTTTGCAGCCATATCGAACGGATTATAGAAGAAGGAGTCGAAGTAGAGCATACTCAAGCAGATTTGATGAAAATCATCGGACAACTGGAAGAGGAAGAATCGATGAGCTATGGTGAGGACCAATTCAATGCCATTGAAAAAGCTCTCCATTCAAAGCTTATGATATTGACAGGCGGCCCCGGGACAGGAAAGACTACGGTTATAAAAGGAATTATTCAAACGTATGCCGAACTCAATGAAGAATCGATCGACCCAGAAGAGTATGACGGGGAGAAACCTTTTCCCTTCATTTTAGCCGCTCCGACAGGGAGAGCTGCAAAAAGGATGACCGAGTCTACAGGTTTGCCTGCGAGTACAATACACCGCTTGCTCGGCTGGGATGGCCATGATTCTTTTGAACGCAACCAAAACAACCCTTTAGAGGGTAAAGTGTTGATCGTAGATGAATTTTCAATGGTGGATATATGGCTTGCGAATCAACTATTTCGAGCCATTCCATCAGATATGCAAGTCCTGCTCGTAGGTGATGAAGACCAACTGCCTTCAGTAGGACCTGGACAAGTGTTGGCAGATCTCCTGGCCTCGGGACAACTTCCGTCGATTAAGCTGACTGAAGTGTATCGACAAAAGGAAGGTTCGAAAATCATCCAGCTTGCCCATGAAATTAAAAATGATGTGTGCTCACCTCAATCTCTTGTTAAAGAACATGATTTCAATTTTATTCCTGCAAAAGAACATCAATTGAGTGAACTAGTCACTAATATAGTAAAAAAAGCAATCGATAAAGGAATCGATTTGAAGGATTTGCAAGTGTTAGCACCTATGTACCGCACAGAGGTAGGGATTCATAAACTCAATCAACATATCCAACAGACGATCAATCCTAAGAATAAGCAGAAAAGAGACCTGACTTACTATGATGTCACTTATAGAAAAGGTGACAAAGTGATCCAATTGGTCAATCAACCAGAAGATGGAGTATACAACGGAGATATTGGTGAGATTGTTGCGATTTTCCGTGAAGAAGAAAACGTCGATAATGTGGAGCAAGTCGTGATAGATTTTGATGGTAAAGAGGTTGTGTACCCAAAGAAAGATTTAAATAATGTCATGCACGCTTATTGCACTTCCATCCACAAATCTCAAGGTAGTGAATTCTCTATCGTGATTTTACCTGTCGTACGCAGCTACCGTCGCATGCTCAGGAAAAACCTTCTCTATACAGCGATTACACGTTCCAAACAGTCCTTGATTATTTGCGGAGATCGGGAGGCTTTCCTGGATGGTGTCGGTACAACAGATACAAACTCAAGATATACCAGATTGAAAGAGAAACTCCAGGAAGATTCTTCGCCAGAGGTTGAGGAGGAAGAGGAAGAACAGCTTTCCCCCTATGATTTCATGTAAAGGAGAATAAGAATGCCCCACATATTAGGAATGTCTGGTAGCACAATATTATCCAATCCGGAGCAGTTTTCAGAGTTATTTCAAGAAGGGCTCTCACATATTGAGATTGGTGAATTTCCCGATGATCGTGCTTTTCAAAACTTCCTCCAACTGAAGAAAAAACATGGGGGAAGTTTCGGGGTTCATTCTCCCTTGCTAAGAGGCAATAGTAAATATGATTTGATAGAAGAAGTAGCGATGCCACCTGAAAAAGCCCGAAAACTCTTTGATGAAGAAGCAGCAGAGCTGGCTCGAGCTGGAGCTGATTATATGCTCGTCCATTTTCCGTATTTCAAAAATACAGCCATTGGACCTGCCAAACAGATTGAAGAAGGACTTGAATTTTTACATAATGTGCAAGAAACGTACGGTATCCCTGTAGTTTGTGAACCTAAATTAGGGATCCATCGCTCGGCCAAAGGTATTCAATACTTACATGAGTTTCCTTCATCCTTGTGGGAAAAGTATGGATTAAGCGTTTGCATTGATATCGGAGATTATCAGATGGCCGTTGGAGAAGAGTGGCGAACTTACATAGAACCGCTTCTTCCATTCACTAAAGTTGTTCACTTACATAATGTTCGCTTGCAAGAAAATGGCTATATTTGGGTTCCGATCCATCCGAAGCTCGAACACACAGAAGGAGCGTTTGAAATGCAGCGATGTCTGGAGTTACTGGCTTCTGGGACGGATAAATATTTTATATTTGAGCACACACCTCATACAAACCCATCAAAAAAAGAAGTATCTGAAGGCATCCAATGGGTGCGGGACCTCCTCAGCTAATGTATGAGTCCAGTTCTCATGGACATACTAATTGGTAAAAAAAGGAGTATGTTTCATGAGGTGCCCGAACTGTAACAATAAAAATCTTGGAAAGATAGGAAATGAACAATACTATTGCTGGAACTGTTGTTTGGAACTGTCCATTGAAGATGGGAAAATGAATATTAATCAAATTGAGGAAGATGGCAGCTTGAGCTCGTTGAATGATATTTTCTACCAACAGGGGTCCTGAATTTAAATGACAGACCGTTCTACAAAATGGTTACGCAGGTTCACCATCTTCTTCATTACTTTGCTCTCTCTTCTGCTTCTCGCATGGCTTTTCCCGTATTATGACCATGTTCTGCTTATGATAGGAAGAGTGTTGCTGCCTTTTCTATTAGCTCTTGTATTATCTCTATTGCTGCATCCGCTTGTGAATGGTTTGGAAGTTCTCGGTTTTAAGAGGATACTTGCTATTCTGTTCATTTTCGTGATTTTCTTTTCGTTGATCAGCCTGGGAATTTACAAAGGATATCCAAAATTATTGGAACAACTTAAACTATTGAATGAACATCTTCCGCAACTCTTCCAGTCCTATCAAGAGTGGACCAAACAGCTCTATGCGCAGACGGAGAGATTGCCTGATGGTATTCATCACCAGCTTGATGATCGCTTTTCTCATTTTGAACAATGGTTGAGCTCGAGAGTGATGGCGATTTTTTCCGGTCTTAATGGAATCTTCAACATGATTGTCTTACTAGCCGTTGTTCCGGTCATGACTTTTTACTTTCTTAAAGATTACAAGAGTATTGGGAAGATGATTCTCAGCATTCTGCCTGCAAGGTGGCATGAGGAAGCCAGAAGGCTCGTAAAAGAGTTGAATCAGTCTTTGGGAGGCTATATCCGTGGTCAATTATTGATCAGCCTTTTTGTAGGGGTATTGGCCACGATCGGCTTTTGGATTATAGATTTGCCATACCCTCTTGTATTAGGATTGATTGCAGGGATAACCAATATCATCCCTTACTTCGGTCCTTTGTTAGGGGCAGGTCCAGCCTTGGTTGTAGCGGTAACCGTATCCATCCAAACCCTTGTTTTCACTTTGCTGATTGTAGTGATCATCCAAATGATTGAAGGAAATTTCCTATCTCCTTATATCATGGGGAAGAGCATACACATCCACCCGCTGTTTATTATTTTCGCTTTACTGGCAGGAGGAGAGATAGCTGGTATAGCAGGACTGATATTAGCCGTGCCTGTACTCACTTGTCTGAAAGTGATTGTTTCTGAAATCCGTACTGGACGCCTGAATATTGACAGATGAAGAACAGTTATCTATAATAACGCATATCAAAGACTATATGAACGAAGAAACATGATGAAGGAAACGAGTAGGCAATGGTTCCATGATCAGAGAAGTATGTTCTTGGCTGAAAAACGTACTGCATGATGATTGCTGAACGCTATTCCGGAGTGCGGTTAACACCCGCCGTAGTTATGCCACGTTACAGGTGATTTGAGATGATAGGCGCCAGACGTCTATAATCAGGGTGGTACCGCGGAACTGAAACTCCCGTCCCTGCCGTTTTACAGGCAGGGACGGGAGTTTTTTCATCGTCTACGAAATGGATAGTGAATCACTTTTCTAGAGGGTGTCATCCAGTTCCAGCGCCTCCCCCCTCGAGTCTTGGCCCCACACGAGGTGGGGTCGTTCGGCTAAGATTGCAACAGGACGTTGCAATCTTAGCCGAACTTCACCTTTCCCTCTCTGTGACAAGTAACGTCACGGCGAGTTTTGTCTTAAGCTTGTCGGGGGTCTTGGGTATTTTAAATCTAATCTTCGTTCAGGACGGTCTATTTAAAGGGAAATTTTAAGGAGGATACTGATATGAAAACATTAACATCAGCAGAAGTGCGCCAAATGTTTCTGGATTTTTTCAAAAATAAAGGACATAGTGTTGAACCGAGTGCATCCTTAGTTCCACATGAAGATCCGACATTGCTGTGGATCAACAGTGGTGTGGCAACTTTAAAGAAATATTTCGATGGACGAGTAGTTCCTGAAAATCCCAGGATTGTGAATGCGCAAAAATCCATCCGCACAAATGATATTGAAAACGTAGGGTTCACAGCACGTCACCATACGTTTTTCGAAATGTTAGGTAATTTTTCGATTGGGGATTACTTTAAAGAAGAAGCGATGGAATGGGGATGGGAGTTTCTGACAAGCAAAGATTGGATCGGCTTTGACCCAGTCAAACTTTCTGTCACTGTCCATCCTGAAGATGATGAAGCCTACAACATTTGGAAAGATAAAATCGGTGTGGATGAAGAACGCATCATCCGAATTGAAGAAAACTTCTGGGATATCGGCGAAGGGCCAAGTGGACCCAACACTGAAATTTTCTACGATCGGGGAGAAAATTTCGGGAACGATCCGCAAGATCCGGAACTTTATCCTGGAGGGGAAAACGAACGGTATCTCGAGATTTGGAATCTTGTTTTCTCCCAGTTCAACCATAATCCAGATGATACGTACACACCGCTTCCGAAGAAGAATATTGATACAGGGATGGGGCTCGAACGCATCGTTTGTGTCATTCAGGAAACGGAAACAAACTTCGAGACAGACTTGTTCAAACCGATTATCGAAGCAGCTGAGAAAATGACTGATCACAAGTATGGGGGAAGTGTAGAAGGGGATTCCTCTTTCAAAGTAATAGCTGACCATATGAGAACCGTGACATTTGCGGTTAGTGATGGAGCATTGCCTTCGAATGAAGGTCGCGGATATGTATTAAGACGTCTTCTGAGAAGAGCGGTTCGTTTCGCAAAACAAATCGGTATTGATGAACCGTTTATGTATAAGCTTGTTCCTGAAGTTTCCAATATCATGGTCGACTTTTATCCTGAAGTGAAAAAGAAAGAGGCATTCATTCAAAATGTGATCCAAACAGAGGAAGAGCGTTTTCATGAAACATTGAATGACGGCCTGCAAATATTATCCACTATCATGAAGGAAGAATCGAATAAAGGCAGCAATGTGTTCCCTGGTACGGAAGTGTTCCGTCTTTATGATACTTATGGTTTCCCGAAAGAACTGACTGAAGAATATATCGGGGAAGCGGGCTTCAAGATTGATGAAGAGGGATTCCGACTAGAAATGGAAAAGCAGCGTGAACGTGCCCGTAATGCTCGTCAGAAATCGGATTCCATGCAGATCCAAGACGGTGTTCTTGGTGATGTGCAAGTGGAAAGCTCCTTCATTGGATATGATTGTCTGAAGACCGAAGCTACAATTGTTGAATTGATTAAAGGGAAAAACTTCAGTGATCATGCAGATGAAGGGGACACGGTTTATTTATTCTTGGATGAGACACCTTTTTATGCGGAAAGCGGCGGACAAGTGGCTGATCGAGGCTATATCAAGACTGAAGATGCTTCTGTAGAAGTTACAAATGTGCAGAAAGCTCCGAATGGCCAGCACATGCATGAAGCTGTGGTAAGACAGGGAACGATAGCTAAAGGAGCTAAGGTCGAAGCGGAAGTAGATCAACATGGGCGTTCTTTCATCGTGAAGAATCATACAGCCACCCACCTATTGCACCAGGCTCTCAAAGATGTCTTAGGAGAACATGTCAATCAAGCAGGGTCGCTTGTTACCCCTGACCGATTGCGCTTTGATTTTTCCCACTTCGGATCGGTTACAAATGAAGAAATGGAAAAAATAGAATCGATTGTCAATGAAAAGGTGTGGCAGTCGATTCCGGTAGCAGTTGAGTATAATTCCATTGAAGAAGCAAAGGAAAAAGGAGCTATGGCTTTATTCGGTGAAAAATACGGAGATACTGTCAGGGTCGTCCAGGTAGGAGATTACAGTCTGGAGCTTTGCGGAGGGTGTCACGTTCTGAATACAGCGGAAATCGGACTTTTCAAGATTGTCTCTGAAACTGGTATTGGTGCAGGCACAAGAAGGATTGAAGCTGTGACAGCCAAAGATGCTTACCTTTATATGAATGAAAAAGAACGACTGTTGAAACAGGCAGGGGAATGGTTGAAGACCAAACCTGAACAAATTCCTGAACGGATCAATGTCCTGCATAAAGAAATGAAGAATTTACAGAAGGAAAATGATTCTTTGAGTGCGAAGATTTCTAATATGGAAGCTTCCAATATTCTTGATGAAGTGGAAGACATCAATGGTGTAAAACTCCTCGCCAAACAAGTGGATGTCAAAGACATGAATGCACTCCGTTCCATGGTTGATGATTTGAAACAAAAACTGGAATCAGGAATCATTCTGTTAGCAGCCCCTAACGGAAATAAAGTACAGCTGATTGCAGGAGTATCCAAAGATTTAATAGAAGAAGGATACCATGCGGGTCATTTGATAAAAGAGGCAGCCACCCGGTGCGGGGGCGGCGGAGGCGGTCGTCCTGATATGGCCCAAGCTGGTGGGAAAGATGCTTCTAAGATCCCGGAAGCATTGCAATATGCTAGAGAATATGCCAGCCAAAACGCTTGATTTTTCCTATAGGCGATTTAGGTATATAATAGAGTAAATACTAATGAGTGCGAGGTGACTGTAATGAGCTCAATGGATAAGACGATGAGGTTCAATTTTTCTGAGGAACCATTTGATCAAGATGTTCAATCTGTACTGCTTTCTGTGCACGCCGCCCTACAAGAGAAAGGGTACAACCCGATTAACCAGATCGTCGGGTATTTACTATCGGGCGACCCTGCTTACATTCCTCGTCATCAAGATGCAAGGAATTTGATCCGTAAAATTGAACGAGATGAATTGATTGAGGAATTGGTAAAATTTTATATTAAAGAGAATAAAGAGGGCATTGAATGAAGAAGATAGGATTGGATGTGGGCGAAAAAACCATTGGCATTGCCATATCAGATGCTTTTGGCTGGACTGCCCAGGGTCTCAAGACTTTGAAATGGGATGAGCGGAATTATGAAACAGCGAAAGAACCGCTCAGAGAGGTCATCCGTGATCATGAGGTGACTGAAGCCGTTGTCGGTTTTCCGAAGAATATGAACGGAACCGTCGGCCCTCGTGGAGAAGCCAGCCAGGATTTCGCCGGATGGATTGAAGAAGAGTTTCATCTCCAAACACACTTGTGGGATGAGAGACTTACGACGATGGCTGCTGAAAGAGTTTTACTTGATGCAGATGTCAGTCGTAAAAAAAGAAAAAAAGTAATTGATAAAATGGCAGCGGTTATGATTCTGCAAAGTTATTTGGATTCGAAACAATAAGGAGGATGTCTGACATGGCATTAGAAAAAGAAGAACGTATTATTATCCCTGATGAAAATGGGGAAGAGCACTTATTTGAAGTATTGTTCACTTTTGACGTTGAACAAACCGGACATTCTTACATCGCAGTAATTCCAGCAGAGCAGAAAGAAGGGGAAGAGGTCGAAGTTTTCGCTTTCCGTTATGAAGAAAAAGGAAACGAAGAAGACGATTTAGCCCTATTTCAAATCGAATCAGACGAAGAATGGGAAATGGTAGAAGAAATGCTGAATACTTTGACAGATGAAGATTTAACCTGATAGTAAAAAGCCTGCAGCTATTGCTGCAGGCTTTTTACTATCTAAGAACCAAAAAGATCAACCTGTCGATCTGTCTTGCTCCACGTACCGGATCAACTTGTCGGGGAGGGAAGAGTGTTTGGCTATTGCTTCTTTCTGCTTTGATAAAAGGAAGGTTTGAAAATGGTGATTCCTGTAGAAAATTACATGAATATGTAGAAAGGTACTTTTATTTTGTAGTATAATGTAGCGGATGAAAGGGGGAAGTCTGTTGTCTAACTCTGATTTTAAAAACCAATATAAAAAAAGATTAAAGACGAGAATAGAAGAGGCGAGTACGGTTCGTAAAATTGTCGCGATTATACTTACTGTCTTAGTTCTTGTACTCGTTATCGGAGGATTATCAGGTTATTTCTATGTGAAATCTGCCTTAGAACCTGTGGATCCAGACAATGAAAAACAAAAAAACGTGGAGATCCCATTAGGTTCTTCCACTTCTCAAATTGCTTCAATCCTTGAGGAGAATGAGATTATAGAAGATGATATGATTTTCCGTTTTTACACGAAGTTCAAAAACGAATCAGGATTTCAGGCTGGTAACTATCAATTCACCTCTTCGATGACTATCGATGAAGTCATCGAAACATTGAAGACAGGGAAATTGGTTAAAGATCCTGCTTTAAGAGTCACAGTTCCTGAAGGTCAAACGCTAAAACAAATCGCCGATATTTTTGCTGAAGACCTGCCGTTCACGGCTGAAGAGTTTATGGAAAAGGTAGACGATGAAGAATATGTGAAACAATTGATGGAGCAATATCCAGAATTACTGAAAGAGGATATCCTGGGCGATGAAATCCGTCATCCTCTGGAAGGATACTTATTTGCATCTACTTATGATATCTATGTCGAGGATCCAAGCATCGATCAACTCGTTAAAAAAATGTTGGATCAAACGCAATCCGTTGTCCTTCCTTATATAAATCAAATTGATGGACTTAATGGAATTGAAAATGTCCATGACTTGATAACGATGGCTTCTCTTCTTGAAAATGAAGCAAGGACTGCAGAGAGCCGTCAGAAAATCTCAGGGGTTTTCCAAAATCGATTAGATGAAGAAATGATGTTACAAACAGATCCGACAGTTGTCTATGCTAAAGGAGAGGGGCATCAAGCGAAAGTCACCTATAATGATTTGGAAGTCGATTCTCCTTATAACACTTATCAAGTGGAAGGTCTTCCAGTCGGGCCGATTTCGAACTTCAATAAAAACTCTCTTCAAGCTGCAGCTGAGCCGCTTGAACATGATCTGTTATACTTCCTTGCAGACAGTGAAGGCGAAATTCATTATGCAGAAACATTAGAAGAACATAACAAGTTGAAAGAAGAACATATAAATTAATTCTTATTTTTTGAAGGAATGTGAAGAACAACTCGCATTCCTTCTTTTTTTTATGTTAAAATAATGGGGTTGTAAAATTGATGTAAATATTATGTGAAGGGATGAACCTTGATGAAGCAAGAAGACTACTTACAATCATTGCTTTCAGAGCCTTCCAAACCTGTAAAAGATATGGAATCTTATGCGAAAGAGCACAGTGTGCCTATCATGGAACCATTGGGGATTGATTTCCTCATGCAGCTCCTCCGGATTCAAAGACCCGATAATATTCTTGAAATCGGTACAGCGATCGGGTATTCAGCCCTTCGTATGTTGGAAGCATGTCCAGAGTGCACGATCACGACGATTGAAAGAGATGAAGAAAGATATAAAGATGCATTAGAGAATATTAAGGAATGGAAAGCGGAAGCTCAGATCACAGTGCTTCATGGAGATGCCCTGGAAGTAGTAGACAAAGTGAAATCTCGTGGTCCTTTTGACGTATTGTTTATCGATGCTGCGAAAGGAAAGTATGAACAGTTCTTTCATTTATATACACCTCTACTTACAGAAGATGGAGTCATCATTTCTGATAATGTGCTATTTAAAGGCTATGTAGCCGATGATCAGGCCGCAACTCCACGAATGGCGAAAATCGCCGGTAAAATCAGGGATTTTAATGAGTGGCTGGTTCGTAACCCTCATTATCACACAACGATCATTCCAATCGGAGATGGAGTAGCCATCACGAAGAAGAGACCACAACAGGATTAAGGTTTCATATAGATCTATCCATATGAATGAAAGGAGCTCCTAAAGCATGAATGACAAACCAGTAGTTATCGGTGTCGCGGGTGGGACTGGATCTGGAAAGACAAGCGTGACACGTTCCATCATCCAGCGCTTCACGGATAAAACTTTATTGATGTTAGAACAGGATTATTATTATAAAGATCAGAGTCACCTTCCTTATGAGGAACGTTTAGAAACGAACTACGACCACCCGCTGGCTTTTGATAATGACCTCCTGATCGATCATTTAGAACAATTAATTGAACAAAAAGCAGTAGAAAAACCGGTCTATGATTATAAAATGCATACCCGGTCAAATGAAACCATTCATGTGGAACCGAAAGAGGTCATCATTGTGGAAGGAATTCTCGTATTAGAGGATGAACGTCTCCGAGACCTGATGGATATCAAGGTGTTTGTTGATACGGATGCTGATGTAAGGATCATCCGCAGAATGATGCGTGATATTAACGAGCGAGGTCGTACATTGGACTCTGTCATTGATCAATACATCAATGTCGTTCGGCCCATGCACTTGCAATTCGTAGAACCTACGAAGCGATATTCAGATATCATCATACCTGAAGGTGGACAAAACCACGTAGCCATAGACTTGATGGCGACGAAAATACAAACGGTGCTGTATGAAAAAGGCCAAACAGTAAGCAGAGAAAATAGTTGAAATACTAGCGGAAATCTGGCATAGTTTTCAATAGCAGTTCTAAAATATCATGTCCTCGGGTAAAGTATAGTAAATTGTTAATGAGCGTACAGGCCGTACTGCTCATTTCCTATATTAAGGACATCTCATTCTTTCTTGTACTAAAGGAGTGTTTACGGATCATGGCAGAAGAAAAAAGTTATTATATGACTGAAGAAGGTAAACAAAAGCTAGAAGAAGAATTGCATCATTTAAAAACTGAACGACGTAAAGAAGTAGTAGAACGCATAAAAATCGCACGTGGATTCGGGGACCTTTCCGAGAACTCAGAATACGACGCAGCAAAAGATGAACAAGCTTTTGTCGAAGCACGGATCACACAGGTAGAGAACATGATTCGCAATGCTGTTATCATTGAAAATGATAATGAAAACCCTGATACGGTGACATTGGGTAAATCCGTTACGTTCCAAGAGCTTCCTGATGGCGATGAAGAAACCTATAAGATTGTCGGAAGTGCTGAGGCGGATCCATTCGAAGGCAAAATTTCCAATGATTCTCCAATGGCTCAAAGTCTCATTGGCCATGTGGTTGGCGATCAAGTGAAAGTGGCCACACCAGGTGGGGAAATCGACGTAAAAATTGTAACCGTAGATTAAATAATTGTGATGATAAAAAGACAGGGGCTCCCTGTCTTTTTTCTTCGCTGCGGGTATCTTTTGCAATGTAAGTTACATTTCTTATTCTTTCCTGGTGCTGTTTTCAAATTATATGCAAAATAAAAATCGACGTTATTCTTATAGAAGTTAGGTGATGTTCTGGAGATCAGAACCTAACGGATTCCTATGGAAAAGAGTAAGGACCATGGGAGGATTGGTCGGTGAACTTTCTTCATGTATAATATATTGCGAGTCAAAAGGAGGAGAATAGAAATGAATGAAAAACATACATCCAAGTCCCGTGCGAACCGCTTTGAGAAGAAAAGGCGCAGCACGAAATGGTTGACTTGGCTTATACCTGCAGGAAGCGTCTTGGCAGTATTATTCATTTCCGTATTGATCTTCGGGGGAGATGACCAAAAAGGTCAAGCTCAAAAGTCTGAAGAAACACCAAGTGTAGAAAATGAAACGGAAGATGACCAAAATAACCAGGATGCTGGAGAAGAGGAAACGCAATCGTCTGATTCAGCAGATGAAAATAAAGAAGAGCAGGAAGAACAAAGCGATAAGCAGAAAGTTTCACTAGAAGGTTTTGAAGAATTGAAACCTATTGAAGATGAAGAGGGATTGAAAATCGAAAAGAGTGAAGATCCCAATGTAGAACGTGTCGTTACGAAAGACTGGTCTGTCGTAGCAACAGAGCAGGAATTAAGCGGCGAACACCGGATCACTTATAAAGAAGGATCAAAAGACTATCAGGAACTTTTACAAGCCGTCAGGAATGCTGTAGGCTTGTCTGAAGACAATATCATCTATTGGTGGATCGGTAATGGCGGAGGACCAAACAAAGCAGTAGCGACCGTCTCAGACAAAAATGAAACAGGTTATCTCCGCGTCCACGTCGAATGGGTCGATGGACAGGGGTATAAACCTGTGAAACTTGAAGTATTGAAAGAAAAAGAAGTGAATCGTTAAGAGAGGGAGTTTCACATGACAGTTGGAATCATTGGAGCAATGGATGAAGAAATTGAACGGTTGAAAAGTGAAATGATCGTAACCACAGAAAGTGAAGTAGCAGGAAGTCTGTTTATCGAAGGGGATCTGCTTGGGAAAAAAGTTGTACTCCTTAAATCTGGAATCGGAAAAGTCAATGCTGCCATGTCTACTACCATCCTTCATGAAAGGTATGATATAGAATCCGTCATCAATACGGGATCCGCAGGTGGTTTTGCTAATGACTTGGAAGTAGGTGATGTTGTCATATCAAGTTATGTGACACACCATGATGTGGACGTCACTGCTTTTCAATACGAATATGGGCAAGTCCCGGGTATGCCTGCCATGTATCCAGCTGATGAATCCCTGATTCAAAAGGCTATGGAAGCTGTGAAAGGAACAGATACTACCGCTGCAAGGGGGCTCATCGCTACAGGTGATTCCTTTATGCAGGAACAAACAAAAGTGGACTTTGTCAGAGGTAAATTCCCCAAAATGATCGCAGCAGAAATGGAAGCGGCGGCGATTGCACAAGTTTGTCATAAATACGGGACGCCCTTTGTAGTAATCCGCGCTTTATCTGATATCGCAGGAAAAGAATCGTCTATTTCCTTTGAGCAGTTCCTGCCGAAAGCAGCGGAAAATGCCGCTCAAATGATCATGAAAATGGTGCGAACTCTCAATTAGCAACAATTCCCACCGAATCTTGCATCTATTTATGTTACGATGAAAAATGTGCAGGAGGTGGGATAAGGTGAAATCTACCGAATGGATGAAAAAGAAAATAATAGACTACAAACGTTTTATTATGACATTGCTGATTTTCAGCAGCTATTTATATATTGGTACATTGATCAGTATTTATGAATATCACACGAATGCTCATCTTTATCTTTACCCGGTTATCGCTTCAGCCTTGATCACTTCATTGATCATGACTATGAAGATAAGAAAATGGCAAAAGGGTACAGCCGAGGAATAAAACCACTCAGCCACTGCAATCTATAAAAAGATGGTAGTGGCTTTTTTTAGCTTTTTTTTCCTTGTTTGCTCTGTTTATAAAACTCATGAAAAATTTTCATTAATGCTCTTTTTTCAATTCTTGAAACATAACTTCTTGATATCCCCAGCTCTTTAGCTATTTCCCGCTGCGTCTTTTCTTCGGTCTGATTCAGTCCGTAACGGAAGATGATAACCTCTTTTTCCCTTTCATCAAGGACCGTGATGAAGTCTTTTATTTTTTCAAGTTCCATATGGAGTTGGATTTCCTCTACAATATCCGTGACATCTGCTTGAAGGATATCCAATAAATTAAGCTCATTGCCCTCCTTATCGTGTCCGATAGGGTCTTGGAGGGAAACATCCTTATTCATCTTTTTCGTTGATCTCAGGTGCATGAGAATCTCATTTTCGATACATCTCGCTGCATAGGTGGCGAGTTTCGTTCCTTTTCCAGTGGAATAGCTCTCGATGCCCTTAATTAATCCGATGGTCCCGATAGAAATAAGGTCTTCAAAATCTTCTTTTGTATTTTCGAATTTCTTGACAATGTGAGCGACAAGTCGCAGGTTGTGCTCGATCAATTTGTTACGTGCATCGTGACTCCCTTCTTGCATCAATTGGAGCTGTTTAGCTTCTTCTTCTGAAGACAGCGGGTTAGGAAACGCTTGGTTTTTCACATAAGACATGAAAAAGAGGGACTCTTTAAAGAAATATAGGATGGAAGCGATCAGGCTGCTCATGGACGCACCTCCTCATGGATTAGGCAATGGCCTACAACATACTTATGTGTCAGAGAGGCTGTCTGTGCTTGTCTGTAAATAAATATAATAATCATATCCACAAAAAAATGCCTCCATTCTTTGGAGGCATTAAAAACGGTCTATTGATCAGGTGCTTGTCTTTTTTGCTCTTCTTTCAGCACTTCTGCGTATTCATCTTTCACACTGTTCTCCCAAAGAGGCACACCACTGCGATATGCTGCTCTTGAGATCATGTGGCCGGAAACAGGAGCCGTCAACAGTACGAAAAGAATTCCAAGTAACAATTTACCACTGACGATGTCATGTTCGACATATAGGAACAAGAAGGCCCCTATCATTATACCGGCTACTCCGAGTGTGGAACTTTTTGTAGCGGCATGAAGACGTGTGTAAACATCTGGGAAACGCAGGATGCCAATCGAACCTGAAATAAGGAAAAAAGTGCCCATCAGTAAGGACAAGCAAATGATGATGTCGAAAATTAAATTAATCCAAGTCCCGCTCAATGATAACACCCTTTTCTAAGAATTTCGCCAAGCCGACTGTCCCGATAAACAATAAAATCCCTATCAAGAGGACGACATCATTGAACTTAGTCGTAACGAGCAGGATGGCGATCAATCCTGCAATAGCCATCAAATTCACACCGATGATATCTAAAGCAACGGCTCTGTCCGGATTTGTGGGGCCGATGGTTGCACGGTATAACAGCATTATGATTGAAATGGCGACCGCGACGATGGAGATAGTGGCTGATAATTCAATCAACTTTTGAGTGACATCCAGAATTTCATCCATTTAGCGTGTCACCTCCATAATTCGTTTCTCGAAAGTGTTTTTGATTTCACTCACAGACTCTTGAACATCTGGCATGTCCATAGCATGTATGAAGATCTTTGTATGATCTTCACTGACAACGACAGAAAGAGTGCCAGGTGTCAACGAAATCAGATTAGCAAGTAAAGTGATTTCAAAATTGGTTTTTACATCAATCGGCAACGCGAAAATCCCCGGCTGCATATTCATTTTGGGTTTATATACATGCTTCACGATGTCAATGTTTGAGAGAACGAGCTCCCTGATAAATAATAAAATAAGCTTGAAAAACCGCCATGCACGTTTCATATAAAATGAATCCGGTACGAACCGCTGTAAAAAGAACAGCAAAATAATACCTAAGATATATCCAACTAAGAAAGTAGTGAAGTTGTACGTTTCACTCAGAAACATCCACATGATTGCAATAACAATGTTTAATACAATTTGTAAAGGCATCAGCTTCTACTCCTTTAACACAGAATCAATGTAGATTTCCGGATCCATCAAATACTGAGCGATCGATTCGATTGTCGGGAAGAACAACTCGGCTCCGACACCTAATAGAACGGATAATGTCAACAATCCAGCTGCAGGCCAGGCCATCCGTGAACCCTTCTTCTTTCGCTCGGGGATCGGTATATCCATTTTTTCGCCCCAATAACCACGGATGAAGATGCGCATCATGGAGAATAAAATTAGTAAGCTGGAAATCAAAGATACGATGACGATCATGATTTCCTCCTGCCCTAAACCTCCACGAATTAGCTGGAGTTTCCCTATAAACCCACTGAAGGGCGGGATACCGGCTAATACGAGAGAAGCTATGAACATCAACCACCCAAGGACAGGGTAATGATGGATCAGTCCACCCATCTTCCTCAAATCAGATGTGCCTGCGACATACGCGGTTGCCCCGACAAGTAAGAAAAGAACTCCCTTGATAATCATGTCATGGACCAGGTAATAGATGGTTCCGCTAATGGATACTTCTGTAAAAATACCAATCCCCATCAGCATGAAACCCACTGCAGGAATAATGTTATAAGCTACGATCAGCTTAATGTTATTCGTAGATAATGCACCGACTACACCGAAGATCATCGTAAATGCTGCCAAATAAATGAATAAGGTGTGAGTCAATGGCACCTCTTGATTAAATATTAAAGTGAACGTACGAAGTATCGAATAGACGCCTACCTTAGTAAGCAGGGCACCGAACAATGCTGATACAACCGGGTTCGGTGAAATGTATGGACGAGGCAGCCAATAGTAAAGCGGAAAAACCGCAGCTTTTGTCGCAAACACGAAAAAGAATAGAATCGCAATGGTTGTCAAGACCCCTTGTTGTTCTACCTCCTGGACACGTTGAGCAACCTGGGCCATATTGACGGTCCCTACAACTGAATAAAGAAAAGCGATAGTTGTAACGAACAACATGGAAGAAAACAAGTTGATCAGCACGTATTTAATGGATTCACGAAGCTGTGCTTTTCCATTCCCCAACACGATTAAACCATAGGAAGCCATGAGAAGGACTTCAAAGAAAACAAATAAGTTGAATAGGTCTCCTGTTAAGAAGGCGCCGCTCACACCTGATATTAAAATAAAGAAGAAACTATAGAAATAGAACGATTCTTCTTTATCAGAAAGAGATTGAGGTGCGAAGAAAACACAAGCGACTGCAATGATGTTCGTTGTCAAAACAAGCGTCATCGCAAGTAAGTCACCGACAAGAACAATCCCGAATGGTGCCGACCAGCTACCTACTTCTAAAACAATTGAACCTTCTTGCTGTACTTGAAAGAAAACCCAGCCGACAACAAGTAGATTGACAATGGCAATAAGTTTAGAAATGGTTCGGACGATGGATGTTTTTTTGTGTATGAATGCCACGAAAATGCCGGCTAATAGTGGCAATAAAATTGGTAATACTGCTAAATTACTCATAATCGTTACCCCTCAATTGTTCCATATTATCGGTACCATTGATTTTAGCTGCCCGATAAGCTAATACGAGTAGAAGACTAGTAACACCGAAACTTATGACGATCGATGTCAAAATCAAAGCTTGCGGGAGTGGGTCTGTATAATTTTCGACACCTTTCGTCAATACCGGTGGAGCGCCCGTTTTCAGTCTTCCCATCGTTAGGATGAAGAGGTGGGCCCCATGGGAAATGAGGGCCGTACCGATGATAATCCTCAATAATTGTTTTTGAAGGAGGTTATAGACACCTGTTGTGAAAAGTAGACCGGCAAGTACGGCCATGATGATTTCCATATTTTATTCCTCCCCCTTAGACTTTCTCAATCGAATCAGGGCAAAGATCGCCATCGCAGCGAGTCCTAATACGACGATCTCGAATAATGTATCCAAGCCACGGAAATCGACAAGAATAACGTTAACAATGTTATCTCCCCCTCCAAGTTTGTAGGAGTTGTCTATGAAGTATTGGGAGATTGGATCGAAAAACTTGCTGCTATGTGATGAAATGGCGACCATCGTCATCATTGCACCGAAACCAATAGATATGATCAGGTTCAATGCTTTCGTACTCATAGGCTCATCTTTTTTCTTAAGTTTAGGTAAGTGATAAAAGACGAGTAAGAATAAAGCGACAGTTACAGTTTCCACAATCAATTGAGTGAGAGCAAGGTCAGGCGCCCGGTATAAGACGAATAACATGGATAAGCCGTAACCGACGACGCCTAAAATCAAGATTGCTGCAATACGATTATTCGTCAATACGGTACCGATTGCAGCAATAACCATTGTTACAGCTACCAGAATTTCAGGAGCAGTGATTTGAGCCACATTTGATGTATCAATTGTAAAGCCACCGGTTACTGCCATAAAAGCGAACGTAATGATAATAATCGCAGCTAATATCAAGCGCATATAACGGCCTAGTGATCCATTCATATAACCTTTTGTAATGGTGGCAGAGTAGCTTTCAATCCGATCGACAGCTCCATCGTAAACCTTGTTCATGCTGAGAACTCCCGGAACTACCCGGTATACCGGTTGCCAGATCTTTCTTGATAGGGCAAGAATCGTACCGAATACGACGACGGCCAGCGACATTATAAACGGTGGGATGAATCCATGCCAGAAATAAATATCTTTCGGTTTTAAGCTTGCCCCGTTCACAGCATCAGCAGCATGGGCGATAAATGAACCATTAACCAAGTTCGGAAATATACCGATGATGATCACCCCTGCGACTAAGATGATCGGTGAAACAAGCATACCCCAAGGAGCTTCATGAGGTTTCTTCGGCAGCTCGTCTAATTGAGGCTTGCCGCGGAAGGTTCCGAAAAAGAAATACATCGAATAAACGAATGTGAATATGCTTCCGAATACAGCTAAATATGGAATAGCCGATTGCAGGAAACCTGAAATATCGGTGCCTGCAGATTCAAGGTGTAAAGAAGCTTCAAAGAACATCTCTTTACTATAGAAACCATTCAAGAATGGTAAAGGGACACCAGCCATTGAAAACGAAGCAAGGACAGCTAGAGTCGCTGTCATAGGCATATAAGTCATTAACCCGCCTAGTTTACGTATATCTCTTGTGCCAGCTTCGTGATCGACGATTCCTGCAATCATAAACAGACTTCCTTTGAAGGTTGCGTGGTTTAAAATATGGAAGACCGCACCGAAGAGAGCAGCTTCCGTGCCGAATCCAAGCATGGCCATGATCATACCTAACTGACTGATGGTAGAAAAGGCAAGTATACCTTTTAAGTCTGTTTGACGCACAGCCATGTAGGAGCCCCAGCATAAAGTTACAATACCTGCTGAAGATACAATGATGAAAAACCATTCATTAGCCGATAGCATAGGTGAATAGCGGGCCACTAAATAAAGACCTGCTTTTACCATTGTCGCTGAGTGTAGATAGGCACTGACAGGGGTCGGTGCTTCCATTGCGTCAGGTAACCAAATATGAAAAGGGAACTGCGCTGACTTGGTAAAAGCTCCAAGCAATAGTAAACCGAGTATTAAGGGGAAATACTCACTATTCAGAATCAGTTGCTGTTGATCAATCATTCCTTGAATACTTGTCGTATTTGTGAGCACACTCATGAAGATGAGAGCCCCTAGTAGACTCAACCCTCCGAAAACGGTGATGAGCATTGATTTCAAGGCACCATATCTGGATTCTTTTTTGTAATTCCAAAAACCGATCAACAAGAAGGAAGAGAGCGATGTAAACTCCCAGAAACTATAAAGTGCGAATATGTTATCTGATAAGACGACCCCGAGCATAGATCCCATAAAAATGAGAAAGTATACATAAAAATGTCCCAGTTGCTCCGATTTATGTAGGTAAAAAATCGAATAAAAGGCAACTAGGGCGCCAATTCCACTAATTAGAAGTACGAATAATAAGCTTAAACCATCAAGGTGGAAGACCATATTCATATCCAATGAAGGAATCCATGAATACTCCTGCACGACGGGTTCAAACCCTGTCCCTAAAAAACGGGCAAAATAAATAAAAATAACCGCAGGCACGATAGTTACAAAGAAACCTGGGTGAAGTTTATCTTTCCATTTGCTTAAGAATGGAATGAAAATAGCAATGATAAAAGGCAATAATACAGCCACCAACATGTGGAATGTTCCTCCCTTGACTTATGTTTCATCTATCTATGGATTAGGATGATCGAAATGATGTATTCACCCAATTGTAATCAAAAAGAGGGTGATTGTTCAACTGTGGCAATCCAGATAAGTCGCTGGGCAGTCACCATTTAGTCTTCCCATATAAATAAGAAGAGACACATCATTTCGAAAAATAAAAAAGTCGCAAAAAAAATCTCGTCTGCTTCTATCAGACGAGATTTTGTGTCGATTAAAGTAAATATGTGTCATTTTTGAGGTTAGTCAACCGACTTGGAAGATGTAGTCTTCTATAAGATGCTGGATGGATCGTTTTTGGATTTCCCTTTTGATTTGGTCTATGAATTCTTTAGAAAGGTTGAGTTCAATGGCTTTGTGGTAAGATTGTATAAGTAGGGAATCAGATAATTGCTTCATGCCGCTGTCACACATGTGACAGTCACCTCCCGGGTAATTGAAATCTATGAACGAGACAAATTTAATGTATTCTTACCTTATCATGACCTTAAATTCGCCACAATATGGAAGTTATCTACAAGAAAATGTAGATAACTTTTGGGAAAAGTTAATTAATTGAGTGATAACAAAGGTGTTACTGTGTGGAAAATGTGTATAAACTTATCCACAGCCTATTTTTGTCAGTATTTGTCGAACGATTTTTGTTCTTTTATGAGCGAGTTTTAATTGACGAAAAGTTTGAATCAGTCTGAAAATATGACATTTTTACAAGTTGAACCGTTTAGTTAGTGAATGAGCTGCTTTCATAAATTCAGACACTTTTTGAAACATGCCGTAATTTTGTATATGATGGTGAAGGAGATTTTGCCGTTGTATGAAGAGATGGAGTGAATGAATATATGTTAAAAAAATTTCTACCAAATGAACATGTTCCCAGTGTATTTGACATTGACCCGAACGAATTGAAAGAAAAAGGGATAAAAGGAGTAATTACTGACCTTGATAATACCCTGGTCGCCTGGGATGTGGCAGATGCAACCGAAGATATAAAAACATGGTTTCAAAAAATGAATGATCATGGCATTCAAGTGACGATCGCCTCAAATAATAAAGAAGCCCGCGTCAAACTATTTTCTGAGCCATTGGACACGACTTTTATATATAGTGCTAGAAAACCATTATCCAAAGCCTTTAAAAAAGCTCAAAAGAAGATGGAGCTTACCAAGAGTGAAATTGTTGTAGTCGGGGATCAACTTCTTACAGATGTATTAGGTGGGAATACTGCCGGATTTTATACAATCTTAGTTGTACCTATTGTAGAAACAGATGGATTTATAACAAGGATCAACAGGAAGATTGAACGGAGAATATTGAATTGGATGAGAAGAAAAGGGAAAATAACATGGCAGAGGAGAGATCAATAATGGCAGATATACAATGCCAGGGTTGTGGTGCAGTTATTCAAACAACCAATCCAGAAGAAGCGGGCTATGCACCTGCATCGGCACTGGAACGAGAAGATATCATATGTAAACGTTGTTTCCGGTTGAAACATTATAATGAAGTGCAGGACGTGCCATATCAAGATGATGATTTCTTGGAAATGTTGAATCAAATCAGTGAAACAGATGGACTGATCATCCAGTTGGTGGATATTTTTGATTTTAATGGTAGTTTCATTTCAGGATTGAAAAGATTGACAGGCAATAACCCTGTTGTGCTTGTAGGAAACAAAATGGATGTATTACCGAAATCGGTCAATCCGGGAAAGGTGAAACATTGGTTGAGACGTTCTGCCAAGGAAAATGGATTGGATGTGGAAGATGTTTTCCTGATCTCGGCTGAAAAGAACCAGGGTATCGAAGAGCTGTCTCAAGCAATCGATCGTTACCGAAAAGGCCGGGATGTCTATGTAGTAGGAACGACCAATGTGGGGAAATCAACTTTCATCAACACATTGATTTCAAATACTTCAGGAGAGAAGGATGCAATCACAACCTCTTACTTCCCTGGGACCACCCTCGGTTTCATCGATATACCCCTGGACGAAAAGAGTTCCTTGTTTGACACTCCAGGTGTGATTCACCGCCACCAAATGGCTCATTACGTGTCAGATAAGGATTTGAAATTGATTACACCAAGAAAAGAAGTGAAACCGAAAGTGTATCAGCTGAATGAAGGTCAAACCCTTTATTTCGGAGGACTGGCAAGACTTGATTTTGCCTCGGGTGAACGCAGTTCTTTTGTTTGTTATCTTTCAAATGAGATGAATATTCATCGAACGAAAATGGAAAAAGCAGATGAACTTTATAACAATCATGTCGGAGAGTTGTTGTCACCACCTGATGAAGAGTCATTAGCGAAATTACCTCCATTAAAGGGCCATACCTTGAAAGTAAGGGAAGATAAGATGGATATTGTATTCTCAGGATTAGGATGGGTAACTGTTCCGGAAGGGGACGTAACCGTAACTGCATATGTACCTGAAGGTGTGAAAGTATCCTTGAGAGAGTCTTTGATATAGGAGGGGATCATTTGTACAAACTAGGTTTAATCGGCTACCCGATCGGTCATTCATCATCTCCTTGGATTCATGAGCAATTAATGAAGCAGCAAGGGGTCCAGGGGAAATATGACTTGTTGGAAATTCACCCAGATAAATTCGATGAAGAGATTTCATCATTAAAAGAAAAAGGACTGGATGGTTTTAACGTTACGGTTCCTTTTAAAGAAAAAATCATTCCTCACCTGGATGCCATCGATGAAAGTGCTCTCCACCTTGGTGCTGTTAACACAGTAAAACGTACGGAAAATGGGTGGATCGGATATAATACGGATGGGAGCGGGTTTGTACACTCCTTGAAAAACCGCTTCCCTGACATTTTCCAAAGTGGTTCAAAAGCTCTCCTTTTAGGTAGTGGTGGAGCTGCAAGAGGTATTTATGAAGCTTTGACTGGATCAGGGATGGATTCTGTAGATATAGCGAACAGAACGATAGGCAGAGCTGAGGAAGTGATTGAACAAATCTCTTCCCGAGCACAAGCTGAGGCCCTGACATTAGCAGAAGCAGAAGAGTCGTTGGGCAGCTATGACCTTGTGGTTCAAACTACCACTGTAGGGATGAGTCCAAATGATCAGCAAACCATTATACGCCTGAATCGCTTGACAAAAGGGACGGTTGTAAGCGATATTGTTTATCGACCGATGAAGACGAAATTTTTAAAGGAAGCTGAGATAAATGGGGCGAGGGTCCATTATGGACACGAAATGTTGTTGCAGCAAGCCGTGTATGCATTTAAGATATGGACAGATACAGAACCTGAGGCTTTGCCCCTGCTCGATAAATTCGAACAAAAATTGAAAGGGGTATAGGATGTTAACTAGTAAACAGAAGAAGCATTTGCGGAAAGCCTCCCATAATGTACAACCGATCTTCCAAGTAGGGAAGGCTGGCGTTAATGAGAATATGACAACACAGATTAATGAAGCATTAGAGAAAAGAGAACTTATCAAGGTAAGTGTCTTACAAAACTGCTTCGAAGATAACAATCAAGTAGCTGATGAGATCGTTGAAGCCACTGACGCTCATATTGTACAAGTAATTGGAAACACGGTTATCCTTTACAAAGAATCTGAAGAAAACAAACAAATCGAATTACCGTAAAGGAGAGGCGATATGAATAGAGTCGGAATACTCGGGGGTACTTTCGATCCACCACATCAAGGTCATTTAATTATGGCTGAGTATGCTTTAGAAGAAATGGACTTAGATGAGGTTTGGTTTATGCCCTCCTTTATCCCCCCTCATAAGCAGGAATCTGCTACGGATGCGAATGCCCGTTTGAAAATGGTCGAATTGGCGACCAAGGATCATCCTGAATTCAGGGTTTGTGATGTTGAATTAATGAGAAAAGGTACATCATATACGGTGGATACCATGACTTATTTAAAACAGCAATACCCTGAGCTCGCCTTTTACTTTATCATTGGAGGCGATATGGTGGAGCACCTATCGAAATGGAACCGAGTTGATGAATTGCAGCAAATGGTTGAATTCATAGGTGTTGTGCGCCCAGGTTATGAGTGGAGTGATGAGATTCCTGTCCACTTCATAGATATTCCATCTATAGATATCTCTTCGACAGTGGTCAGGGAGAGGGTAACAAGTGGGAAGAGCGCCCGGTATTTGATTCCGGATGCAGTCGATTCCTATATAAAGGAGCATCACTTGTATGGAAATAACTCGTGAACAAGCTTTAGAGTATGTTCGTCCCTTTTTGAAAAAGGAAAGGTATGAACATACGGTGAGAGTGACGGATGAAGCAATAAAGCTGGCAGAACGCTTTGGAGCGGATGTCAAGAAAGCGGAAACCGCTGCAGCCCTCCATGACTATGCGAAATATAAGCCTCGGGACCTGATGAGACGGTGGATCCAGGAAGATCGGCGCTTACCTAAAGATTTATTGGATTATCATCATGAACTATGGCATGGTCCAGTAGGTGCGTTAATGTTGGAACGTGAAATCGGTCTTGATGATGGAGATGTAATATCAGCGATTTCCTGTCATACTACAGGAAAAAAACATATGGCAAAACTGGAAAAAGTAGTGTTTTTAGCTGATTACATCGAGCCTGGCCGGGATTTCCCCGGTGTTCATGAAGTTCGTGAAATTGCAGAAACTAACCTGGACAAAGCCTGTTCTTTAGCATTGAAGAATACGATTGTTTTTTTGATTCGTATGGAAAGAACCGTTTATCCGGACACGTTCCATGCATATAATGATTTAATATGATCTTTTGATCATGGTAGATAGAGATAGGAATGAAAAGGGAGGAAACCCATGGAAAGTAAAGAATTAGTGACCCTAGCGGCACAAGCATGTGATGAAAAGAGAGCGAATGATATTGTTGTTTTAGATATGGCAGAAGTATCCTTGATTGCAGATTATTTCTTGATTTGTGAAGGGTCTAATGAGCGACAGGTGCAAGCGATCGCCAGAGAATTGAAAAATCAAGCAGAAGAAAATGGGATTGATGTTAAACGTATGGAAGGATTCGAACAAGCGCGGTGGATTTTAGTGGATTTAAACGGAGTCGTCTGCCATATTTTCCACAAGGATGAACGTCATTATTACAATCTTGAGAGACTTTGGGGTGACGCTTCCTCAGTAGCCGTAGAGGGGCTTGAAGGTTAAGATGAGTTATGGTGAGATGGCTTTGGTTTATGATCGGCTGATGAAGGACGCACCTTATGATCTCTGGGTGGAGTTTACGAAGCAAATGATCGGGGATTATCAGCCTGATACCCGTACAATTCTTGATATAGGTTGCGGTACAGGTGAAATTACTCATCGGCTACAACAAATTGGCTTTCAACTGACAGGGGTGGATTTATCCTCTGATATGCTGACAGTCGCCCAGCAAAAAGACCCTCGTGCGAATATTCAATGGCTCAAGCAGGATATGACGAACCTGGAAGGCTTGGACCAATTTGATTGTGTCATCAGCTACTGTGATGTTTTCAATTATTTAGTCGAAGAATCCCAGGTGAAATGCGCGTTTGAGAATATATATGACGCCCTTCATTCTGACGGTTTGTTCTTGTTTGACGTCCATTCTTTAGAGCATATTCATAATGATTTGAGTGGTGCAACATTCGCGCAGGTCCACGACGATTTATCCTATGTATGGTTTTGTGATCCTGGTGAAGAAGATAACAGCATCGTCCATGATTTGACCTTCTTTGTGCAATCAGGGGAAATTTATCAACGATTTGATGAAGTTCATCACCAACGTGGGTATATGCTAGATGATTTGAAAAACTGGCTTGAAGACACAGGCTTCTTGATTCAACAAATCAGTGCTGATTTTAACAGGCATTATTCCACAGAGGGAGAGCGTTGGTTGTTTGTCTGTAAAAAATAATGTGTGAGAAAGAGTCCGGTTATAACCGGACTCTTTTTTAATATCAGTAACAAAAAATACTTCCAGCCTGGCATCTTATGCTACATCTGTCATATTCAGTTCTGCACCTAGTCCCGCGAGGCTTAAAGACCATCCGAAGAGTGAAAGACGAGAGCTTCACTTTACGACTGTCTTAAGCTTGTGGAGGTTGAACGAAGTCCTTCTATTTTTATTTAGCAGGATTTTCCCAGTTTTTGTCGAATAAGATTATTGTAAGTCAATGTTCTTTTTATCTTCTTTATGTTTGTTCTGTGTCGCTTGAAACATTTTGTGAAACAGTGGCCCTATGTGATCCTCAAGTGCCTGTAAACCTTCTCCTGTCACTCCGCCTTTTACTGTCACCTTCTCCATCAATTCATCTAACGTCATGATTCTTTGTGAGAGCAGCTCTCCCAGTCCAATCATCATATTTTCTGACAATGCCGTCGCTTTTTGTTCAGGCAGCCCAGCGACATCCCCCGCTGCTTTAATCCATTCGCTCAGTAAGTAACTGATGAACGCAGGACCGCATGAAACAATATCAGATGCCACTCGTATATGCTCTTCTTCCACCTCGATAGGAGTGGAGATCTGTTGAAAAGTAGTGAGAAGTAATTGCCGGTATTTTTCATTGATTCTGGAACCGAAAGTGAACAAGCTGACTCCTGCCAATGCATGATTGGTAATGGAGGGTACGATTCGTGCGACTTGACATGGTGTAGCTTTTTCGAGTTGTTTTACCGCTACGGGACTAGTGATGGATACAAGGCACTGATTTTCTGTCCAATCTTCTTTTAGCGAGTCAATGATGTCTTTATAATGATGTGGTTTTACACAAATGAAGAGAATTTCGCTTGTCTTTTGAAGCGATATCAGGTCTTTGGCTACATTTAAATTTGGAAATTCTTCTTGAAGATCTTCCGCTTTTTTCAATGTTCTATTATAGATCGTTAAATCATGAGCGGGAATGGCCCCGCTTTTGATAAGACTGGTCGTAAGCATACTCCCCATATTCCCAGTTCCGATGATTCCCCATTTCATTGGAATCCCTCCCTTTGTGATTACCTATATATCCTTATTCTAAAAAAATGGAAATATGAAAGAAGGTTACTTTCATGAACCTAGTCAAAAAATATGGGTGGATATTAGCCATTATATTGATTGCAGGTGTCATTTATTTGCAAACCCCTCGATCGGAAACGAGTAAAGTTGTCAATCAGCAATCAGACTTTCATAAAGCTGAAAATGAAGTGAAGGATCCAGAAATCATGAAAGTCGATGTGAAAGGTGAGGTCGTCCGTCCGGGTGTTTATTCAGTTCAATCGGGGACGAGGGTGGATGATGTTATTAAAGAGGCAGGAGGGTTGACGTCAAAGGCTGACGCCTCAAGCGTGAACCTGGCACAAAAGCTTCAAGATGAAATGGTGATCCATGTGACATCTTTGATCATGAATGGAGAAGGCAGTCCCAGTCAGATTGATGTGGCTAGCACAAAAATAAGCATCAATCGAGCAACAGCAGATGAGATTGAATCTTTGAATGGCATAGGTCCGTCTAAAGCTGCAGCAATTGTCCAATATAGAGAAGAGAACGGTCCTTTTTCATCAGTAGAGGATTTAGTGGAAGTACCTGGTATTGGAGAAAAAACGGTAGAAGCCTTCAAGGATAAGATCCGTGTTCCGTGAGTATTTGACTGAATTCCAAGTGCAGAGTACACTAAATGAAAAAAGCAGGGGGATACATAATGGAACGTATTTCGTGGGACCAGTATTTCATGGCACAAAGTTATTTGCTTAAATCAAGAAGCACCTGTCAACGGCTCGCTGTAGGAGCCGTTATCGTAAGGGATAAAAGGATGATTGCCGGTGGTTACAATGGGAGTGTCTCTGGAGGAGTACATTGTATTGATGAAGGGTGTTATGTCGTAGAGGGGCATTGTGTCCGTACAATCCATGCAGAGATGAATGCTCTCCTGCAATGCTCTAAATTCGGTGTCGCTACAGAAGCTGCTGAAATATACGTGACTCATTTCCCTTGTCTTCATTGTACAAAAGCAATCATCCAAGCAGGCCTCAAAGCAGTATACTACAGTGAAGATTATAAAAATGATCCGTATGCGATTGAACTCCTGCAACAATCTGGCGTAAGGATGCAAAAAGTACCGGTAGAGATTGAGCCTATGCAAATCGAACAACAACAGGTGGTAGCTCAATTATTAAGGAAACTGGAAGCGTATGACGACCCTGATTTTCAAAAGTTGAATGAAGAAGCGGAACATTTATTCCGCAATACCGAATAAGTGTTCATGAAAGGA
This sequence comes from Halobacillus sp. H74, assembly GCF_052246715.1. Lineage (NCBI taxonomy): Bacteria > Bacillati > Bacillota > Bacilli > Caryophanales > Bacillaceae > Halobacillus > Halobacillus sp. H74. The sequence continues at coordinate 162,671 of NZ_JBQQCI010000005.1, forward strand.
TTCTGGCACATCCCCGCACTGGCCTTTGTGCTGGGCGGGGTTGCTGCCATTCAAACAGGATGGTCATTTTATGTACTTCTAATGATGGTTCTATTGTGGATATCTTTGTACCATAAGCGCCTTGCCCTTTTTATGGTGATCCTCTTATTTTTTGTGTTTGGTTGGCACTATTTACCCTCTCCTTCAGAAACAAAACCTTCTTCAAGCTTTTCTGGAGCAACTATATCCTCAGTCATAGAAGAAACCTCTCACACCTTCCAGATGATACTGAAACATGAAAGTGGTGAAAAGTTCCAGCTGGTTTACTATAAAAATGAGGATCAGGACCAGAACGTTCCTCCTGATTGGCATCACGGAGCTGTTTGTAATGGTTTCGGAGATGCAGAGCCTTTTGCCCGTGCGACAAATCCAGGTCAATTTGATTATCGTGTTTATATGTTAAACAAAGGGGTGCACAGTCGGATAATATTAGATGATGTCGAAGATCTCCATTGTGAAGGAAGATCATATCTCAGTTACTTGAATGTGTGGAGAGATCAAGTAATGAGAAAAGTGAAGGCCACTGTTTACCCGGGTTCTTATGGTTGGATAAAAGCGCTTATATTCGGGGAAACGGATGAGTTGAATGAGGATACCATCGATTGGTTTCGGGAATTCAATTTGTCTCATATTTTAGCGATTTCAGGGTTGCACGTAGGATTGACAATTGGCAGTCTTTACTTTGTCATCTATAGAATGGGCGTCGGAACTCGCAGGCAAGCCCAGTTTTTTGTTCTCCTTCTGTTACCTGTTTACGGTTTTCTTGCTGGGGCCGCACCTTCAGTTATTCGAGCCTCCCTCATGGCATTGATTCTGCTCTTACTAACATTAATCAACCGGAAAATCCCTCTCACAGATATCCTCTCGGTTGTTGCGTTCTTACTTCTTTTGTTAAACCCCTTCTATTTTCATCAAATCGGTTTTCAATTTTCTTTCCTGGTGACTTTCAGTTTGATCCTGTCACTTTCTATTTTTAAACAGTATGAAAGTACATGGATGCAGTCTGTTGTCATCAGTCTTGTCAGTCAATTTTCTATTTTAGCTTTACAAATTCACTATTTTTATGAAATTCAGCCTTTTTCTCTATTCGTGAACCTCATTCTCGTGCCTTATTTTTCATTTATTGTCATTCCGGTTGTATTGATTTTGTTTATTTCCTGCTTGGTTCTTCCTGTATTTTCTTATTCTCTTTCCTTCGTACTAGTCGAGGGCCATGAGAAATTGCTGTCAATGATTCAGGTGGGGACCCGATTCCTTGATTTTCAGTGGGTAATCGGTGAAGTTACTCCCATTTACATCTTTTTTTATACAATCATCTTTATCTTCATGATGAAATGGTGGGGAGAGAGAAAACACGGCTTAGCTTTTTTTGCTGGGGTGTCTGCTGTAAGTGTTTTGATACTTTATAGTGCTTCCCCTTACTTATCACCTAAAGGAACGGTTACGATGCTTGATGTAGGCCAAGGAGACGCTTTTGTAATCGAACTCCCCTACAGGCGTGGAGTGATTATGGTGGATGCGGCTGGGCCGCCGGTATTTAACGAAAATCAAAAGAAAACCGCAGACCAGGTGATTCTGCCTTTTCTAAAGTCGAAAGGCATCGATCACATGAATGCTATGTTCATTTCTCATCAAGATTCCGACCATAGTGGAAGCGCCCCTTTTATCTTAAATGAAATCGACGTCGAACAAATTATTGTGAGTCAATATTATGTAAGTCAATGGAGCGGAGAGGATACTCTTCGTGTAGAAGCAGGTGATCGTATTTCGGTTGCCGGTCATGTTTTTCATGTTCTTCATCCTGGAGATGACCAAGGAGAACCGAATGATAATTCTTTGGTTCTGGATAGCATGATTGGGGGTAAGAGATGGTTGTTCACCGGAGATATCTCCACGAAAGTCGAGGATATTATATTAAAAAAACACTCTTCCTTATGGGTGGATGTATTGAAAGTAGGGCATCATGGAAGTCGAACTTCGACCTCTCGTGCATGGGTGGATCGTCTTAATCCTGAAATAGCCTTGATCTCAGCTGGAGTGGATAACCGATATGGGCATCCGCACGCCGAAGTGACTGAACGCTTAGAAAAGCGAGGGGTTTTGCTATTAGAAACAAACCGACACGGAGCTGTCCAGTTCATTTTCTCTGGGCAAAGTGGAACGTTTTCTCCTTATTTCCCGTATAATGCGAGCAGAGAATAAAAAAAGACTGCCAGGACAGCAGCCTTCAGGTTTTGTATTCATTATTGTCCGATAACTGAAAATACGACTCCGATAAAGAAAATGACGAAGAAGAAAACAAATGAAAATACAAACCCTAACCCAGAGTCGATCACGTCATTAGTTTTGGATTGAATATCGTTTTTGAACTCGTTCATTGTTACCCCTCCTATATCAATTACTAAGTATAGTCCATTCTCAAGCAAAAATCTACATTCTTGTCGAAGGAAATCAAAATTCATCCCCAATTCATAGCATTCCCACACCTAGCAAGACTTGTCACATATAATTATTTCAGAAGCGGTCAAACTAAACGCAAGAGAGGAACAACATCGTCCTCTCCAAAAGCTTCCGGGGCTTTTGGAATGGCGTTTATATAGATGGTTCATACGGCGACGGCAGGTCACTATTTTGACAGATGTCTTATTGCGACATAAAATAGTGACACTGACTCCCCTTTACGGGGTCGCCGTATTCTTTTTTATGAAGGAAGGAAATAACCTTTATGGTCAATGTAAAACAATCACAGGTATATTTATTATATGGAGAAGAATCATATCTCATACAAGAGAATAAGAATAAAATCATAAAACAAACCTTGAAAAAAGAAGATCGAGAATTCAATGTTTCTCAATATGACTTAGAAGAAGTTCCAGTGGAAGATGTCGTCACAGATGCAGAAACTTTCCCTTTTTTAGGGGATGGAAAAGTTGTTATTGCTTTTCACCCTGTTTTCTTAAAAGCTAAGCCGGATAAACTGTCATTCGAGCATGATGTTGAGGCACTGCTTGAATACATCCAAAATCCTGCTGAATACACGGTCTTAGTAATAGTTGCCCCATATGAGAAGTTGGATGAACGGAAAAAAGTTTTCAAGCAATTGAAAAAGCATGGAGAAGTGATCAACTGTCAACCCGTTAAAGAATGGGATATCGACAAGTGGATCCAAACTCTTGCGAATGAACTACATATTACAGTCCCTGAAGAAATTCATGAATTGTTCACTCAAGAAATAGGTGCCAATTTGATGGCATTGAGGAAGGAAATGGAAAAACTCGCCCTGAATGTTGGTGAAGGTGGTGTCGTAACCAAAGAATTGGCTGAACAACTGCTTTCTCATAGTGCGGAAGCTTCTGGCCTCAAGCTGGTGGATGCAGTTATGGAAAAAGACTTAGGAAGAGCGATACGTATTTATAAAGACTTGGAAAAGTTGAATGAAGAGCCGATCGCGTTAACTGCTTTATTGGCTTCTCAGTTCCGCATTATCAATCAGGCAAAAGTATTGAAACAAAAAGGTTACGCACAAAATCAAATGAAAGGTTACATCAAAGCACACCCGTATGTAATAAAAATGGCTATGAAACGGGAGCGGTTTTTTACAAATCAAGAATTGAACCAAATTATAGAACAGCTAGCAGAAACGGATTATACACTGAAACAGGGGAGAATGGAGAAATCTCTAGCCTTTGAAATGCTGCTTTATAAGTTGATTCACATTAAACAAAATCAACCGATTACTTCTTGAAGGAATTGCTATCCTTCATGCTCTTGGTCAGAAAAAATGATCAACTATGCTTATTACAGATAAAAAGAAGCCCTACTCATCTGAGTAGGGCTTCTTTTACATGAAAAACGATCCGTTCAAAGGGAAGGATCGTTTGTTGGTCATAAATCACAAATTAATTATAATGCGTTAACTAATTTAGTTAGGCGAGATTTTTTGCGGTCCCCGTTATTTTGTGGAAGGGCACCACGTTGAACAGCTTTGTCGATTTTCTTAACAGCTGTAGGAAGGGCTTCTTTCGCACTCTCTACATCCTTGCTTTCAACAAGCTTTTCTACACGTTTAACGGCTGTACGCATATCAGATTTGAATGCTGCGTTCAGAGAACGAGCGTCATCGTTCAAACGTACACGTTTTTTCGCTGATTTAATATTAGGCATAGTTTCACCTCCTAGGTAAAAACAAAAGACTCATTCATATCGAACAAGAGACATTTTACCAGAGCGGAGAGCCGTTTTCAATACTTATGTGTATCCTCTTCGCTGATTTGCATAGTTTCAACCTAAATGGGAGAAGATGGTTTTAAGGAGGTCGAAGCGTATGGAAGAACAATTCAAATACACATTAAGAACAGACCTGGCGCTTGAGGCTCAGGAAATGAATGTCAAAGATGATCCTTCCTCTTCAGATTCAGATGGTGTCCAGGTACGCGAAAATGAAAAAAATGATATAAAAATTACTTATGTAACGGTTGATGAAGCAGGTGCCGAACGCATAGGGAAGAAGGCTGGCCATTACGTTACACTTGAATCCTTAGCCATTCGTAAACAGGATACGGATTTACAGGCCAATCTGGCGAAAAGCGTATCTTCCCAACTCCGTCAACTTTTGAATGAATGTGGGATCAAGGATATGGATCGTGGATTGATCGTAGGTCTTGGAAACCATAATATCACCCCGGATGCTTTAGGCCCTCTTGTTACAGAAAAAGTATTGGTGACAAGTCATTTATTCGAGCTTCATCCTGAAACAGTGGCAGAAGGGTACCGTCCTGTTTCAGCTGTCACACCAGGGGTGATGGGCGTGACGGGGATTGAGACGAGTGATATGGTACACGGAATAATTGAAGAAACGAAGCCAGACTTCGTTCTTGTCATCGATGCTCTTGCTTCTCGTTCGATCAATCGTATCAATGCTACCATTCAACTTTCTGACACGGGGATTCACCCAGGGTCAGGCGTTGGTAATAAACGAAAAGAAATCAGCCGCGAAACTTATGGAATTCCTGTTATTTCGATCGGTGTACCTACAGTCGTAGATGCGGTGACGATAACAAGTGATACCATCGATTATGTCCTGAAACATTTCGGTCGGGAATGGAAGGAAAAGGATCGGCCATCCAATGCTCTCTCACCGGCTATGAATCCATTCGAAAGAAAAACTTTGACCGAAGAAGATCACCCCAATGAAGAACAAAGCAAGGCTGTTTTAGGGATGTTTGGACAATTAGAAGATACAGAGAAGAAACAGTTGATCAAGGAAGTTCTCACACCGCTGGGGCATAATCTGATGGTCACGCCAAAAGAAGTAGATAGTTTTATCAAAGATATGGCACATGTAATTGCCACGGGAATCAATGGTGCATTACATCCAGGAGTCGAAGATGGAGAAGCCCAATCGTACTCCCGCTAAAACTTAATAGAGGTCGGTTCTATTAAAATCCTCTCTTTCATACCATTTACTAGATAGAGTATGAGGAGAGGATTTTTATGTCTCAATACCCGAAATGGAAGAAGAATCGGACGAGTTATATGAAACAAGGGACAGGATGGGCCATCATAGCGATCACGGTTCTGATTTTATTATTCATTGGTATCGGTATATTAACCGGGGCGAAAACGACGTACCGGCTTTATTCCGATACGATCCAGGAGTGGACGACTAAGCTTGAAGGGAGTGCTTTTCTTTATTTGTTTGAAATGGAAAACCGTTCTTTCAAGGATGCTCACCCAGAGGGCAACCGCATACCTGGTTTAGGGACATTATCTTTTCAGCTTCTTACAAGCCTAACGCCTAATGACCCTCGAAGTCTTCTAGGGAGAGAAATCCCCGGATTATCTTCCTACAACAGTCAAATCATCATCGCTGGGGAGGGGACGGACTATTCAACGCTCCCTATCGAATCGGAACCTCCGATGATTGTCGATGAGAGGGGAGAAGTGGGAGATGTTGAGGAAGAGAAAGAAGATAAAGAAGATAAAGAAGATAAAGATCAAACGGAGGAGAAACCATTAGGAGAAGAGGATATTTATATTTTTCACACCCACAATACCGAATCCTTTTATCCTCACCTCCCGGACAAATCTACAGCTTATGACGGGAAAGTGAATATTACTCTTGTCGGTGAACGTTTAGGGGAGAGTTTAGAAGAAAAAGGAATAGGAACCATCGTGGATAAAACAGATATTGCTTCACTACTGAATGAAAAAGGGATGAAGCATTATCAATCATATGATGCCATGCGGCCTGTAGTGGAAGAAGCAATTAGTCAAAATGATGGACTCAAATATTTCTTCGACCTTCACAGGGATTCTATTTCAAGGGAACATACGACGACAACGATCAACGGCAAGGAATATGCCCGCTTCGCATTCGTTATAGGTGCTGAACATCCCAAATACGAACAAAATTTAAAGTTCGCCTCAGAGCTGCACCAACGTCTTGAAGATAAATATCCAGGAATAAGTCGTGGTGTCATTACTAAAAAGGGAGCAGGTGTAGATGGAGTTTATAATCAGGACTTACACCCCAATGCAATAGTGATTGAATTCGGTGGTGTGAATAATCACCTTGATGAACTATACCGTTCCGCGGATATCATGGCTGAAGTATTCAGTGAATATTACTTTGAAGATGAAAAAGTAAACTCAGAATCATAAACAGTGGGAGGGGTACAAATGAAGTGGATTGCAGGTGTTTTATTAGTGGGAGCGGTTTTTATAGCAGGAGCTTTCTATGGTATAGATAAAAATAGTGAAAAAACGGAAGAGGAGCCGGTAGTCGTAACCACACAGCCAGAGCCAGATCCTGAGCGAAGGGCTGGACAAAAACCTGAAAAAGAAGCGATAATAGAAAATTCTGCTGAGAACCACTGTGCCCCCCCGTATATAGAAGATGAAGTTCCATGGATTTCAAGGCTGGCTGGTGGAGTAGGGGAAGGGATAGCAGTCAGTTTCAATGGAGTAATCGTAGTCCTTTCCGAAATGATTCAGTCCGGGTCTTCTTAAAAACAGAAGAACTGGGTGTTTAGAGAGGGGGGTGCTTGAACTGTAGGTGGAGCATATCTTTGTTAAAGATTGTTATTTCACATACCGCTCAAAAACACCCTCTGCACTAAACATTGAATAATCTTACTAGTATTGCTATAATCAACCTAGATATTTGTGTCGAATTCAGTAGGAGTGATTTAAGTTGACAACAGAATCAAAACAGCAGAGGGTCCGCAATTTTTCGATTATCGCCCATATCGACCACGGGAAATCGACACTTGCTGATCGTATTTTAGAAAAAACAAAAGCGTTGACTCAAAGGGAAATGAAAGAACAATTCCTGGATGCAATGGATTTAGAACGTGAACGTGGAATTACGATTAAGTTGAATGCAGTTCAATTGAACTATGAAGCCAATAGTGGAGATGATTATACCTTTCATTTAATCGATACTCCAGGACACGTCGACTTTACATATGAGGTTTCCCGGAGTTTAGCAGCTTGTGAGGGGGCAATCCTCGTTGTCGATGCAGCCCAGGGGATTGAAGCACAAACGTTGGCGAATGTGTATTTAGCACTGGAAAATGATTTGGAAATCATTCCGGTTATCAATAAAATTGACTTGCCAGGCGCAGATCCAGAACGTATTAAACAAGAAATAGAAGATGTCATCGGAATCGATGCTTCGCATGCCATCCTTGCTTCCGCTAAAGAAGGGGTGGGGATTGATGAGATTTTAGAGCGAATCGTAACAGATATCCCAGCTCCAGATGGAAATGCGAATGACCCGACAAAAGCATTGATTTTCGACTCCCTTTACGATTCTTACCGCGGTGTTGTCGCGTATACTTGTGTGCGGGAAGGCTCCATCAAGATCGGGGACAAAATTCGGATGATGGCAACCGGGAAAGAGTTTGAGGTCAACGAGCTAGGCGTCTTCCGCCCGACTCCAACTCCTTTGAAGGAATTGAATGTCGGAGATGTTGGTTATTTGACTGCTTCCATCAAAAACATTGGAGACAGCCGCGTCGGTGATACAATTACACTGGCAAATAATCCTGCAGCTGAACCACTCCCTGGGTACAAAAAGATGAACCCGATGGTTTTCTGTGGGATGTATCCGGTGGATGCGAATAAATACAATGATTTAAGGGATGCATTAGAGCGGTTAGAACTCAATGATTCTTCCCTTCAATATGAAGCAGAAACCTCTCAGGCTCTCGGTTTCGGTTTCCGTTGTGGATTCTTAGGAATGCTTCACATGGAAATCATTCAAGAGCGGATTGAACGTGAATATAAAATTGATTTGATTACGACAGCACCTAGTGTCATTTATAAAGTGACGATGACGGATGGAACAGAAGCGAATGTTGATAATCCGTCTATGATGCCTGATAACCAGAAGCTTGATGAAGTCCAGGAGCCGTTCGTTAAAGCGACAGTCATGGTCCCTCACGATTATGTCGGACCTGTAATGGAAATTTGTCAGCGCAAACGTGGCAATTTTATGGATATGCAGTATCTGGATGACAATCGTGTCAATATTGTTTATGAAATTCCGCTATCCGAGATTGTCTATGACTTCTTCGATTCTCTGAAGTCACAGACGAAAGGTTACGCTTCTTTTGATTATGAACTGATCGGTTACCGGGTTTCTAATTTGGTGAAAATGGACATTCTCTTAAATGGAGATACCATTGATGCCTTATCCTTTATTGTTCACCGTGATTTTGCATATGAACGCGGCAAGCTCATTGCAGACAAATTGAAAGATTTGATTCCGAGACAGCAATTTGAAGTGCCCGTCCAAGCAGCAATCGGGACTAAGATTGTCGCCCGTACGACCATCAAAGCGATGCGCAAGAACGTACTGTCTAAATGTTATGGGGGGGATATCTCCCGTAAGCGTAAACTCCTTGAAAAGCAGAAAGAAGGGAAGAAACGCATGAAGATGGTCGGTTCAGTAGAAGTCCCGCAAGAGGCCTTCATGTCTGTCCTTGATTTGAATGAAGACTAAACACATGTTAGACAGGGCAAACCGCAGGAGATGATCTCTTGCGGTTTTCCTTATGAAAGGTGGAACATCAATGAAGATCCCATCCGCTTATATACACATTCCTTTTTGCCAACAAATTTGTCATTATTGCGACTTCACTAAGTTCTTTTATAACGAGCGCTTAGCTGATGAATATATGGAAGCATTAGAAAATGAAATCCATACCTATATTCCCGAGGAAAAAGCACAGGTACGTACTATTTTTGTGGGTGGCGGGACACCGACGGCTGTTAATCACAGCCAGCTGAAAAAATTACTGCAAATGATTGATGATCACTTCGATCTTGCCAGTTGTGAAGAATATACATTTGAAGCGAACCCGGGAGATCTAGATCTTGAAAAAGTCCGTTTGCTCAAAAATTATGGCGTGAATAGAATATCTTTAGGTGTGCAGGTTTTTGATGATGAAATGTTAGAAAAAATCGGCCGCGTCCACAAAGTGAAGGATGTTTACACTAATATCGACCGTCTCCTTCAAGTCGGATTATCCAATATCAGCATCGATCTTATGTATGCTCTTCCAGGTCAAACTGTAGAAGATTTTGAAAAGACAATTGATGAAGCCATGCAATTCGGTTTACCGCACTACTCTTCGTATTCTTTACAGATTGAACCGAAAACTGTGTTTTACCAACGTTATAAAAAGGGTACGCTGATCAAGGCTCCTGAAGAAGATGAAGCGCTAATGTATGAGCTCTTACAGCGGAAACTATCTGCAGCAGGGGCGGTTCAATATGAAATCAGCAACTTCGCGAAACCCGGGTTTGAAAGTAAGCACAATCTGACATACTGGAATAATGAGTATTATTACGGAATCGGAGCAGGTGCACATGGCTATCTTCCTGGCAAAAGGACGATCAATCTTCGTCCGCTTCCGGCTTATGTAAAAAAAGCTACTTCCGATGGTATTCCGATTCTTCATGAAGAGCCAATAGGAATAAAGGAAGAGATGGAAGAGCAGATGTTTCTCGGATTACGTAAGACAGAAGGGGTTCTTACCGATCAATTTTATCGTAAATACGGACAAACGATTGTCGATGTATTCGGTCATGCTCTGAGTACTCTTAAAGAGCGTTCTTTAATCGAAGAAAACAGCGGCTATATCCGTATGACTCCAAAGGGGCGGATGTTAGGAAATGAAGTGTTCCAGGAATTTTTGCTGGATGATTAAAAAAAGAGAGGTTTATCCGTTGACATCCCCGACCCCATTTGATAATTTATTATTAGATTTAGCACTCACTACATACGAGTGCTAACAGAGGTGATCATCGATGTTAACAGAGAGACAATTGCTCATTTTGCAAGTCATTATTGATGATTTCATTTTGACCGCCCAGCCTGTTGGCTCGCGGTCGATATCCAAAAAAGAAGCCGTGACATTCAGTTCGGCAACGATTCGGAATGAAATGGCTGATTTAGAGGAGTTGGGCTTCATTGAGAAGACACACTCTTCATCAGGAAGGGTCCCTTCTGAACAGGGGTACCGCTTCTATGTAGATCATTTACTTTCACCGTTGCGTCTTTCCAGCCAGGAAATTGTGACAATACGTGATGCTTTCGCTGATAAAATGATGGAATTTGAAAGAGTCGTGCAAAAATCAGCGGGAATATTGTCTGATTTAACGAACTACACCTCCATCATCTTAGGTCCGGAGGTGTTTGAGACAAAATTAAAGCAATTGCAGATTGTTCCTTTATCTGATCAATCTGCCATCGCGATTCTTGTCACAAATACCGGCCATGTGGAACATCGGGCTTTTAATGTGCCAATTGAAATCAAAGGCGAGGATTTAGAAAAAATGGTGAATATCCTGAACAGCAGGCTTCAAGGTGTTCCATTGGTGAAACTGCATGAAAAGCTTTATTCTGAAATTAATGACTTGTTGAAGAAACATACAAGTCAACATGAAGAAGCGTTCTCTTATTTACGTGCAGCTCTCGTGGATGACCACCCCACTAAGCTTTACATCGGTGGTAAAACAAATATTTTGATGCAGCCCGAGTTCAGGGATTTGGATAAGGTGCGCTCACTGTATGCGACTATCGAACAAGAGAGTGAGATGGCTGACTTATTACGGTCAGGTGAAGAAGGAATCCAAGTGAGGATTGGGCAGGAGAACCCATTTGATGCCATGCAGAATTGCAGTTTGATAACGGCTAGTTACCAGCTTGGAAATGAGCAGATTGGTACAATTGCATTGTTAGGGCCGACTCGCATGGAGTATAACCGGATGTTTTCATTGATGAATGTTTTATCTAAGCATATGACGGACACATTTCGTGGTTGGTATTAGAATTGCGGAACACAAAATAGGGTGGGGACAAGTTCCCATCGCTTCTTTTTGTCTATTGCTTTTTCAGGTTATCGATTCATGTTATAGTCAGTAACGGTGTAATGGAAAGTAGGAGGTGGAAGTCGTGGAAGAGAACAAGCAAGAAATCATTGATGAAAAAGATGAACAAAACCAAAGTGAAGATGATTCACAACAGGACGTAGTAGAAGAGAATGGTGAGTTCGAACAACTACGTCAAGAAAAAGAAGAAATCAACAATCGATTGCTTCGTCTGCAAGCGGATTATGATAATTTCCGCCGCAGGACCCAAAAGGAAAAGGAAGCGGATCGGAAATATAGATCGCAAAGCTTAGTAGAAGAGTTGATTCCTGCATTGGATAACTTCGAAAGAGCTTTACAGGTGGAAGTGGATGGCGGATCAGCCAAGAATTTCGCAGAAGGAATGAAAATGGTCTATGACCAATTCAAAGCTGCACTAGAAAAAGAGGGTGTAGAGGAGATTCCAGCAAAAGGCGAAGAATTTGATCCCCACTTGCATCAAGCGATTATGCAAGTCGAAGATGAAAATTATGATTCCAATATCGTAGTAGAAGAATTACAAAAAGGGTATCGCTTAAAAGATCGGGTCATCCGCCCGTCTATGGTGAAAGTGAACCAATAAAAATTGTTTTATAGAATGTAAAGGAGGATATTTAACCATGGGTAAAATCATTGGTATTGACTTAGGTACAACAAATTCTTGTGTAGCAGTAATGGAAGGTGGAGAATCCAAAGTTATTCCGAATCCGGAAGGCAACCGCACCACTCCATCAGCTGTTGCATTCAAAAATGGAGAGCGTCAAGTAGGGGAAGTTGCTAAACGACAAGCGATTACAAACCCGAACACGATCCTTTCCATCAAACGTTACATGGGTACAGATCACAAAGTGGAAGTAGAAGGTAAAGAATTCACACCTCAAGAAGTTTCTGCAATCATTCTACAGTATATTAAGAACTATGCAGAAGATTACCTTGGGGAGACAGTTGATAAGGCTGTTATCACTGTTCCGGCATACTTCAACGATGCGGAGCGTCAAGCTACCAAAGATGCTGGTAAAATCGCCGGCCTGGAAGTTGAGCGTATCATCAACGAGCCAACGGCAGCAGCACTAGCTTACGGTATCGATAAAGAAGACCAGGATCAGACAATTCTCGTATATGACCTTGGTGGAGGTACATTTGACGTATCCATCCTTGACATCGGTGACGGTACTTTTGAAGTTGTTTCAACTGCAGGTGATAACCGCCTTGGTGGTGACGACTTCGACCAAGTCATTATCGACCATATGGTAGCTGAATTCAAAAAAGAAAACGGCATTGATCTTTCCCAGGATAAAATGGCGAAGCAACGCTTGAAAGATGCTGCCGAAAAAGCGAAGAAAGATCTTTCTGGTGTAGCTCAAACACAAATTTCCCTTCCATTTATTACAGCAGGTGAAGCTGGACCGCTTCACTTGGAAATGAACTTGACTCGTGCGAAATTTGAAGAGTTAGCTTCTGATTTGGTAGAGCGTTCTATGAAACCGACGCGTCAAGCACTTAAAGACGCAGGTATGAGTGCAAGTGACATTCATAAAGTCATCCTTGTCGGTGGTTCTACACGTATCCCGGCAGTACAGGAAGCGATTAAGAAAGAAACTGGTAAAGATCCTTCTAAAGGAGTTAACCCTGATGAAGTAGTAGCGCTTGGTGCGTCAATCCAGGGCGGAGTCCTTCAAGGTGACGTCAAAGACGTTGTTCTTCTTGACGTAACGCCACTTTCTCTTGGTATTGAAACAATGGGTGGCGTAACTACTAAATTGATCGAACGTAATACGACAATTCCTACAAGCCACTCCCAAGTGTTCTCTACGGCTGCTGACAATCAGACAGCAGTAGACATCCATGTCCTGCAAGGGGAACGTGAGATGGCTCAAGATAACAAAACACTGGGTCGCTTCCAGTTGACGGATATCCCGCCAGCACCACGTGGTGTGCCTCAAATCGAAGTCAGCTTTGACATTGATGCGAACGGCATTGTTAACGTCCGTGCAAAAGACATGGGAACGAATAAAGAACAATCCATCACAATCAAGTCTTCTTCCGGCCTTTCTGATGACGAAGTAGAAGAAATGGTACGTCAAGCCGAAGAAAACGCAGAAGAAGATAAGAAGAAGCGTGAAGCGATTGAACTTCGTAACGAAGCAGATCAGCTGATTTTCACTACAGACAAGACGATCAAAGATCTTGGTGAACAAGTAAGTGAAGATGAAAAACAAAAAGCTGAAACAGCGAAAGAAGAACTTCAGACAGCACTTGAAGGTGAAGACCTTGATGTGATTAAAGAGAAGAAAGATGCACTTCAAGAACAAGTGCAGGCACTTTCTGTGAAACTTTATGAGCAAGCACAGCAACAAGCCGAAGCCGAACAAGGGCAAGAAGCTGGCAGTGAAGAAGAAGAGGTCGTTGACGCGGACTATGAAGAAGTAAACGAAGACGACAAGAAGTAAGATAAGGTAGAAAAGAAAAGTCAAAGTCAGGTTCTTCTTGACTTTGACTTTTTTCTTAGTGTAGGCGTGCCCTGAAGGTCCTGTTGTGTAAGTGGATATCTTTGCCCAACAAGTCCTGCTGGGCATTTGCCTCTCTCTATCTTCAATGATAATATAAACGTTATGTAATAGCGTCCGGGAGAGTGATCGACAAGTGAGTAAACGTGATTTATATGAAGTTCTTGGAGTATCCAAGGATGCTTCAAAAGATGAAATTAAAAAAGCTTATCGTAAATTAGCACGCAAATACCACCCTGATGTAAGTGAAGAAGAGGATGCTTCTGAAAAGTTCAAAGAAGCAAAGGAAGCTTACGAAACACTGAGTGATCAACAGAAACGTGCTCAGTACGATCAATTCGGCCATGCTGGTCCGAATCAAGGCGGCTTTGGCGGCTTCGGTGGCGGAGCTGAAGATTTCGGTGGTTTCGGAGATATTTTCGATATGTTCTTCGGTGGCGGAGGCCGACGCCGTGACCCGAATGCTCCACGTAAAGGTGCTGACCTTCAGTACACGATGACATTACAATTCAATGAAGCAATTTTCGGTAAAAGCACTGACATTGAAATCCCGACTGAAGAGTCTTGTGAAACATGTGATGGATCAGGTGCTAAACCAGGTACATCACCTGAAACATGCTCCCATTGCCAAGGAAGTGGACAAATTAACCAGGAACAGAATACACCATTTGGCAGAGTGGTGAATCGTCGTGTATGTCACCATTGCCAAGGAACTGGGCAGTTCGTCAAAGATAAATGTAATACTTGCGGTGGCGATGGCCGCGTGACGAAACGCAATAAGATCCACTTGGATATTCCGGCCGGAATTGATGATGGACAGCAGATCCGTGTCCAAGGTAAAGGGGAAGATGGAGTGAATGGTGGGCCAGCTGGCGATTTATTTGTTGTCATCCGCGTCCAGCCTCATGAGTTCTTCCAGCGCGAAGGCGACCACATCTTTTGTGAGATTCCGTTGACATTCACTCAAGCAGCGCTTGGAGATGAAATCGAAGTACCGACGGTTCACGGTAATGTGAAACTTAAAGTACCTGCGGGAACACAAACCGGTAAGACATTCCGCATGAAAGATAAAGGAGCTCCGAATGTTCATGGCCGTGGACAAGGAGATCAACATGTGAAGACAAAGGTCATTACACCGAAGAACTTGACGGAACGCCAAAAAGAATTGTTGCGTGAGTTTAATGATATTAGTGGTAATGAAGCGACAGAAGAACAACATGGCAACTTTTTTGAGCGTATGAAACGTGCGTTCAGAGGAGATAGCTGAAGTTTGTAAACAAGTGTCTGTACGAATTGGTCTGCAGGGTTTTTCGAACTGAATCTCCCGTTCCATCGTACAGGCATTTTTTTCATCCACAAATATATATTCCAGTGAAAAGGGTGGGATCATAAATGAAATGGTCTGAAGTTTGTATCCATACAACGAGTGAAGCGATAGAACCTGTCTCTAATATCTTCCATGAATCAGGCGCAAGTGGGGTAGTCATCGAAGATCCTCAAGATATGAAACGACAGAAAACGAAGCTTGGTGAAATTTACGAATTAAATCCAGATGATTATCCAGCAGAAGGGGTATATGTGAAAGCCTACCTCCCATTAAATAGCTTCCTAAATGAAACAGTTGATGGTATTAAACATTCCGTCACTAATTTGAAGGAGTTCGGTATAGATATCGGGCATAACGAAGTATCCATTAACGAGGTTCAAGAAGAAGATTGGGCTACCTCATGGAAAAAATATTACAAGCCAGTGAAGATCTCTGAGAAAATTACGATCATCCCGACATGGGAGGATTATACTCCAGTTTCCAGTGACGAAATCATTATTGAAATGGACCCAGGTATGGCGTTCGGTACAGGAACCCACCCGACAACCGTTCTAAGCATACAGGCTTTGGAACAATACATGGAAAAAGGGGACACCGTATTGGATGTTGGCGCAGGTTCAGGTATATTGAGTGTCGCTTCCGTCCTGCTTGGTGCTGAACATGTTCACGCATATGATTTAGATGACATAGCAGTATCAAGCACAAAAAACAATGCTGCATTGAACAATGTGGAAGGCAAAATCACCGCTAAGTTGAATGACCTATTAGAAGGTGTGGATGGAGAAGCGGACTTGATCGTATCCAACATCCTTGCCGAGATCATTGTTAAATTTACAGATGATGCTTATCGTCTCATTAAACCCGGGGGCTACTTCATTACTTGCGGCATTATTTCAGGCAGAAAAGAAATGGTCCGCTCCCGATTAGTTGAATCAGGATTCGAAATTGTGGAAACGAATAAAATGGAAGACTGGGTCAGCATTATTGCTAAAAAGCCGGAGTGACTGCTATGCAACGATATTTTATAGGTGAAGAACATTGGGGGGATCGCAAGGTTACTATTTACGGTGAGGACCTTCATCATATTTCCCGGGTGATGAGAATGACCTCCGGGGATCAGTTGATCGGAATTCATCCAGATGAAGGACCTGCCCTCTGTAAGATTTTAAATGTAAATGAAGATGGTGTCGAGTGTGCGGTTTTAGAATGGCTGGAAGAGGATAAGGAACTTCCCATCCAAGTGACGATTGTCGCCGGCTTGGGAAAAGGGGATAAGCTGGAACACATTGTTCAAAAGGGGACAGAGTTGGGTGCTTTTGAATTTATTCCTTTTCAAGCTGACCGCTCTGTTGCAAAGTGGGATAAGAAAAAGGTGCCAAAGAAAATCCAAAGGCTCCAGAAAATTGCTAAAGAAGCGAGTGAGCAATCAGAGCGGAGTCACGTTCCAGAGGTTTGTACAGTTCATACCTTACAGCAGGTGTTTCAGTTGAAGGATCGATATCACTGGTGGCTATATGCATACGAAAACGAAGCAAGGAAAAAGGAACATCAATCTCTTGCCACAAGACTGAAAATGGTACGGCCCGGGGAGAAGGTCATCGTCATTTTCGGACCTGAGGGGGGATTTTCAGACAAAGAAGTTTCCCAACTGGAAGAAAAAAATTTCCTTTCTGTCCGTTTAGGACCGAGGATTTTACGTATGGAAACAGCACCATTATATTTTTTATCCTCCCTGTCGTATGTTTTTGAAGAAGAAAGATAGGTAAGTGGTACTTTGAGAAGGTGTGAGCACAAATGTATTCGCATTCATGCTGGTTTCATGCTATGATGGATGAGATGTACGAACAACTTAACGATGAAGGGACGATCCAATTATGGAACAAAACTTAGCAAAAATGATTGACCATACACAATTAAAACCAGATACACAGAAAGAGAAAATCACTCAAATTTGTCAAGAAGCTAAAGAGCACAGCTTCGCTTCTGTTTGTGTGAACCCTCATTGGGTCGAGTATTGCCATGAATTATTGAAAGATACAGACGTTAAAGTTTGTACGGTCATCGGTTTTCCTTTAGGTGCCACAACTAAAGAAACGAAAGCTTTCGAGACAAAACAAGCGATTGAAAAAGGGGCGACAGAAATCGACATGGTAATTAATGTCGGTGAGCTTAAGTCTGGAAACAAAGAGCTCGTTCAACAGGATATAGAAGCTGTTGTCCGTGAATCAGAAGGTAAAGCAATTGTAAAGGTCATCATTGAAACCTCTCTTCTTGACGAAGAAGAAAAAGTCACAGCTTCTGAACTTGCAAAGGCTGCAGGTGCTGACTTTGTGAAAACATCTACGGGTTTCTCTGGCGGAGGTGCAACGGTGGAAGACATCAGCCTGATGCGTAAAACTGTCGGTCCTGAGATGGGTGTCAAGGCTTCTGGCGGCGTTCGTGATTATGAAGGTGCTAAAACAATGATTGAAGCAGGTGCGACTAGAATCGGTGCAAGTTCTGGAATTGCAATCGTAAATGGTGAACAAGGAACATCTGATTATTAAAATGGAAGATCAGAGCTATCTGCTTTAAGAAGCAGATAGCTTCTTTATGAGCAAGGGAATTAATAACATTTCTTCATCTGGTCCTGAAAATAATCTTTCAGGTTTTATAAAACTGTAATATCCCTTTACTTCGGGCATTCTACATTGGTCGAATTAGATGAAAAAGTTAAAAAACCACCGTTTGTTGCTTCTTTTATCTATAAAAAAAGTTGACCATATCTCATGCATATAATATAATTGTCAAAGGTATGGGGGGTTCCCATACAAGAGAAACAGTTTTGTTTGCTTCGGAGGGAGGGAAATTAGCATGTCAAAAACAACTCGCGTTCGTAAAAACGAGTCTCTTGAAGATGCTCTTCGTCGCTTTAAGCGTGATGTATCAAAAAGTGGTACATTAGCGGAATATCGTAAGCGTGAATATTACGATAAGCCTAGCGTACGCCGTAAGAAAAAGTCTGAGGCGGCTAGAAAGCGTAAGTAATCTAAGAGGGTGTTGAAGAGATGACAATCACAGACCGTCTGACCCAAGATATGAAAATCGCTATGAAAGCTCGTGACAAGGAAAGACTGTCTACGATCCGTATGGTGAAAGCTTCTATGCAGAATGAAGCGATCAAGTTGGGAAAAGACTCATTATCTGAAGAAGAAGAATTGACTGTTTTATCTCGTGAGGTAAAACAGAGAAATGATTCCCTCCATGAATTCAAAGAAGCTGGACGTGAAGATCTTGTAGAAGGACTCGAACGTGAAATTGAGATTTTACAAGTATATATGCCGAAACAGCTGACAGATGAAGAACTCAGGCAGATCGTTCAGGAAACGGTCCAGGAAGTAGGAGCTACTTCTAAGAGTGACATGGGTAAAGTCATGAGTGCCGTCATGCCTAAAGTAAAAGGCAAGGCCGACGGAACCAAGGTCAATAAGCTCGTTCTTCAGCAATTATCTTAAATATAAAGACCTCTCTTTTAGAAGAGAGGTCTTTTTATATTATTTTGAAACCTACATACACCTTCAATCGTATAGTTATTATTCGATGGGAAAGATATCAAATGAGGGGGTGAAAGCTGGATGAAAGGTACTTGGCGCCTCGGCATGTGGTTGACAGTAATTTTTGTAGCGGGTGCTTTATCGGTATTTCAACTATATTCAACAGCTCAAGCGGACGGCAAGGGAGATACTGTGTATGTTATTCCTGTAAAAGATACTGTTGAGCGTGGGATGGCTGCCTTCTTGAAAAGAACTACAAAAGAAGCCAGGGAAAATAATGTCGATCATATAATATTTGAAATTGACACTCCTGGTGGCCGTGTCGATGCTGCTGGAGACATTGGGGAGATTTTTCAAGGACTCGATATACCAAACAGTGCTTTTGTTACGAGCAGGGCCTATTCCGCAGGTTCATATATCGCTTTGAATGCGGATGAAATTTATATGAAACCTCAAGCTACGATGGGAGCTTCGGGTGTGATCAATTCAGATGGTACAGCTGCTGATAAGAAGGCCCAGTCAGCTTGGATATCCTCTATGGTTGCTGCTGCTGAATCTAATGGACGTGACCCGCTCTATGCCAGGGCTATGGCAGATAGCAGTGTTGATTTACCTGACTATGGAGCAGGAGAAGGAGAATTTCTTACTCTTGGCCCCAGCGAGGCGGAAGAAGTCGGCTATGCAGAAGGAATCGTAGATGATCGTAACGAATTACTTAATGTGTTAGGGATGTCTGAAGCAGAAATAGTTGAACAAAACCCTACTTTTTCTGAAAATGTAGCCCGTTTCTTAACAAACCCCGTCGTCATACCGATATTACTTTCGATTGCGAGCATTGGACTTGTGGTAGAATTGTATTCACCGGGTTTCGGTATTCCAGGTACGATGGGAGCACTTTCACTAGTCTTGTTTTTTTACGGGCATATTGTTGCGGGTCTCGCAGGGTATGAAGCAATTATTTTGCTTGTTTTAGGTATTGGTCTTGTTGTTGCTGAGTTCTTTTTACCCGGTGGCATCGCTGGAATTGCCGGGATCGTGGCGATTGTATCATCGCTCATGCTTTCTTCCGCTGATATGGGGCATATGGCTATGAGTATAGGGATCGCCTTGCTGGTGACCATAATCGTATCGGTCATCCTATTTAAGACTCTTGGTATGGAGAGAGGTTTCTTCAGGCATATCATATTACAGGATTCCACCTCATCGGATAAAGGTTATGTTTCTACGATTAATCGTTTAGAATTGATTGGGATGGAAGGAGAAACCCTGACTCCTTTACGTCCTTCTGGAACGGCAGACTTTGCTGGTGAACGATTGGATGTTGTAACAGAAGGCGGATTCGTCGGAGTACATCAAAAGGTCAAAGTCATCAAGGTAGAAGGTTCTCGTATCGTTGTACGTGAATTGAAAAAAGTTGAACATGAGGAGGAAACAGAGTGACACTTCAAGAATTAATGCCAATTATTATTATTGGTGTCATTATTATTGTATTAGCAGTGTTATTTACATTCATACCGGTCATGCTTTGGATCAGTGCTTTAGCGGCTGGCGTGAAAATCAACATCTTTACATTGGTGGGAATGCGTTTAAGACGTGTCATCCCTTCCCGGGTTATCAACCCATTGATCAAAGCCCATAAAGCAGGCGTCAATGTTGATACGAACCAATTGGAAAGTCATTACCTGGCAGGGGGTAACGTCGATCGCGTGGTCAATGCTTTGATTGCAGCTCAGCGTGCGAATATCGAGTTGAGCTTTGAACGTTGCGCAGCGATTGATTTAGCTGGTCGAGATGTTTTAGAAGCTGTCCAGATGAGTGTAAATCCAAAAGTGATTGAGACGCCATTTATTGCGGGTGTTGCGATGGACGGTATCGAAGTGAAGGCGAAAGCACGTATTACGGTACGAGCGAATATCGACCGACTTGTCGGTGGTGCCGGTGAAGATACAGTCATCGCCCGTGTGGGTGAAGGGATTGTATCCACCATCGGTTCTAGTCAAAATCACAACAAGGTTCTTGAAAATCCCGATCGTATTTCCCAAAATGTCCTCGGTAAAGGATTAGACGCCGGCACAGCATTTGAAATCCTTTCAATCGATATTGCCGACATCGATATCGGTAAAAACATCGGAGCCATCTTGCAAACCGATCAGGCTGAAGCGGACAAAAATATTGCTCAAGCGAAAGCCGAAGAACGTCGTGCGATGGCGATCGCTCAAGAACAGGAAATGCGAGCTCGTGTTCAAGAAATGCAAGCCAAAGTTGTTGAAGCAGAAGCACAGGTTCCGCAAGCACTTGCAGAGGCTCTGCGTTCTGGAAAAATGGGTGTCATGGATTATATGAACTATCAGAATATCAATGCAGACACTGACATGAGAAACACCCTTGGCAAGATGTCTGATGAAGACAATGAAGGTGAAGAAAGTTAATCCCTTAACGGATATAAAGGAGAGTTTTCATGGGAGAACTTTTTGAACTAGTGTTCAGTAATTTTCTTATTCTCGCTGCAATCATAGGTGGAATCATCAGTTGGTTCAGTGGTATGTCGAAAGAAAAAGATACGAAAAAGGAGTCGGAAAAAAAACGTACTCCTAGGCCTTCTACTTACCCTAGCGGGCCAGGCTCGGATGCTCCTCCAGAGCGGACGATGAAGACTGGAGAAGACCGTCTGAAGGAATATTATGAAGAAAAGAAGAAAAGGTCGGAGGAGTTATCTGGAGGAAATCAAGAAACCGATCCGATCAATGCTTATTCTTACGATAATCCAGAAGATGACGCTCACACTGTCAGGGTTCATAAGGATAAAGGCAGAAAGGATGCTGCAAGCCGATTGATTGAAAACGGCCCTCTTATAGAGAGTGCAAAAAAATGGGATAAGAAACGTTTAGCTGAAGGAATATTGATGGCTGAAGTGCTTGGTCCGCCTCGCGCTCATAAGCCTCACAGTTCTCATCCTCGAAAAAGATAACGAAACGCACGAATTGTAGTGATACAATTCGTGCGTTTTTCGTATAAATAAAAAGAGGGGAGGGCTTCACATGTCAAAATGGCAACAGCAAATCCGAGCATGGATCGGTCGTTACTTCGATTTGCCATCAGATGTCATGTTGGATTTACCTAGAATAACCACTATCGGGTCCATCCACGTGTACATAGAAAACCATACTGGCCTCCTGCACTTTTCTGATAGTGAAGTCAGAATTCAATATAAAAAGGGTCAAGTTCGTATCCTCGGTAAAGATTTAGGTGTAAAAATGATGTTGAAAGAGGAGCTTCTTCTTGAGGGAGAGTTGAAATCAGTGGAATTTTTACCTGATTCGGAAGGGGGATGAGGTCATGAAGAATCAACATGATTTCTTTCACGGAATCATGACCGTCCAAGTAGAAGGGAAATTGATTGAACCATTTCTGCAAGCTTGTACAAGGCGAGGCTGTCAGATTACCGACTTGAAGAGGATCGATGAGTCGGCTGTTATTATGTCCATTCGTCTGAAAGATTGGACGGTACTGAGGCAGATAAGAAAAAAGTACCGCTGCAAATTGACCATTAAGTCCGGTAAGGGTGTCCCTTTTTTATACAAACATCTGCTTCGAAAGGTATCTTTATTAGTTGCTTTTTTTGCTGCAATTGCCGTTATTTTCTTACTTGCTAATACACTCTGGTCCATTAAGGTGGAGGGACTGACGCCTGAACTAGAGTCAAATGTTGAAGAAAAATTGAATAGTTATGGGGTTTCTCCTGGAAAACTAACCATAGGGATGAGTGATCCTAATGAACTTCAACAAAAACTGCTGGATGATATTCCTGACCTATTGTGGATCGGAGTGAAGAAACAGGGGACAAGCTATCACCTGTATGGTGTGGAGAAGACGCGTCACGATACAGACATGAACAAGAAACCTTCTAATCTGGTAGCATCGAAAAAAGGGATGGTCGTTGAAACTTTCATCAAAAAAGGACGGCCTATGGTATCTGTTTATGATGTCGTAAAGAAGGGACAGGTGCTCGCTACAGGGCAGTTAGTCGAGGAGGAGAATGTCTTTGTTCACTCTGATGGAGATGTAATTGCAGAAACATGGTATAAAGTAGAACAAAACCTCCCGATGAAACAAGTCATGCGTTTGACAGATGGGACAGTGGAAAGTGAGTATCACTTGCAAATCGCTGACATTAAATTGCCTATCTGGGGGTGGTGGAGAGGGAATGAGGGGAGGTTCCGGGAAGAGACATTTGTTTCTGATTGGAAGTTATTCGGTATCCGAAGCCCACTCAACATTAAAACGACTGATCATTATTCTGTAGACCCTAAAGCCTATGAATCTTCAAAGAAAGAACTTGAAAAACTAGGGGTTGCAACGGCAAAAAGGAGTTTACAGCAAGAGTTGGATGTGGACGCTGAGATAAAGGAAGAAAAAGTTTTGCACCTGGGTGAGGAGAATGGTAAAGTAAAATTAATCCTATTGTACAAAGTTCATGAAAACATTGCAGTGACAAAGTATATAAGTCAAGGAGATTGAGTATGCCAGAAGATATGAAAAACATGGACATCCAATTAGATAATACAACAGAAGCGCTAGCCCTGTTCGGGACAGAAGACCGGAACCTCAAACAAATTGAGGAACAGCTGCAAGTCACGATCATTTCTCGTGGCGAACAGGTGCGTGTAACCGGACAAGCGGAACATGTCAAGTTAGTTGAAGACATTCTGCTAAGTGTCCTTGCGATTATCCGCAAAGGTTTGACGATTACAGAACGAGATGTCGTTTATGCTGTCGAGCTTGCTAAAAAAGGGAAAATCAATCAGTTTGAAGCATTATTTGAGGATGAGATCACAAAAAACTCCAAAGGTAAATCCATCCGGGTGAAAACACTCGGTCAACGTAACTACATCGCTGCAATTAAAAACAATGACCTTGTGTTCGGGATCGGCCCCGCAGGTACGGGGAAAACTTACCTTGCTGTCATCATGGCTGTCAATGCATTGAAAAATGGTGATGTCAAAAGGATCATACTTACACGTCCAGCGGTTGAGGCTGGAGAGAGTTTAGGTTTTTTACCAGGAGATTTAAAAGAAAAAGTAGACCCATATTTGCGTCCTTTATATGATTCATTGCATGATGTCTTCGGTGTAGAGCACACAACGAGACTGATTGATAGAGGGACTATTGAAATAGCTCCACTTGCTTATATGAGAGGGCGTACACTTGATGATGCATTCGCCATCCTGGATGAAGCACAAAATACGACCCCTGAACAAATGAAAATGTTTTTGACCCGTTTAGGTTTTGGATCCAAGATGATTATCACAGGGGATATCACACAAGTCGATCTTCCTAAAGGTGTGAAGTCCGGTTTGCGTGTCGCTGAAGAGCGATTAGGTAAAGTGAAGGGGTCAGCCTTTATCCATCTCGATCAATCCGACGTAGTCAGACACCCGCTCGTACAGCGAATCATTAACGCATACGAAGGTGAAAATAAATAGGGCCCATACTGGTGGGCCTTATTTCATATCCGTTATTGGAATAATTTGTAAGGGAGTGTATAGCCATGTTGGAACGCTTCAGCAAGAAATTGCAGGAAATGAGGCTGCACAGTTCAAAAGTAGTTTTAGCACTACCAGCCCTTGTTGTAGCTGTCTTCTTTTTTGTGCTGGCGGCTTCCAATGTTCATACACAAACATACAGCCTTGAAAAATATAGTACAGCACCTGAGACAATTCGTTCCCCGATCACAATTGAAAATGAAAAAAAGACGGAGCAGCAAATAAGAGAGGTCACTCAATCTGTAGATGATCGATATTCGATTTCGGAGGATATTACAGAAGAAAGGGTCTCTATGGTTCGTGAGGTCTTTGAGGTCGTAAAGGAAACGGAATATGATGCTGAGGAGCAATCAAGTACTGGGGAGCAGCTGTTGAAAGTAGAATCTTTATTAGATGAAGATATCACCCGGGGGCTGCCTTCTGGTGTTTATGAGCCACTTTTATCTGCCAAAGCTGAAGATTTAAAAGCAAGTGAGGACTTCCTTGTTACAACACTACATAATTACTTCCAGGAAGGCATTCGGACAGCTCGATTAGATGATGCAGAACGGCGGTTGAAATTAAAAGTTCAATATTCCAAACTTCCTGAAACACTGAAGCAGGTTACCTCGGACATAGGGGCGTTCGCATTAGTGGAGAATGCTTTATATGATCCGCAACAAACAGATGAGGCCATCAAAGCAGCCGCCACACAAGTTGAACCGGTCATGCTGCGTGCGGGTGAGGTGATCGTGAAGCAAGGCTCTACTATTACAAACGATGTCTACGATGATCTTCAATTGACAGGCCTATTGGATGACCAGCATAATGGTCTTCCTTTTTTCGGATTAGCATTATTTTCACTCTTATTGGGGATGATGATTTATATTGAAAGTTTGCGGGCGGTGAAGGAGTCTCATTTGACTTTGAGACACCTCACCATTGCAGCGTTCACATCTTTATTCATCATTGGTTTGATGAAGATATTCAGTCTTTATGGCAGCGCTGATCAGCCGGTTCACTATCTTGTCCCCGCCGTAGCCGGAGTCTTCCTGATTAAAATCCTTTGTCATGAACGTCTTGCTCTAGTGCTTTCGGTTGTATATGCACTGATGGCATGCATTTTGTTCAATGGATACTTGTCTGGGGCTTTGAATGCGACAGCGGGAATGTATTTATTATTATCGCAACTAGCGGGGATTTTCTTCCTGACCAAAATGAAAGATCGCTTGTCCATAGTAAGAGCTAGCGCAGGGGTGGCCTTTACTAATATATGTGCTCTGTTATTCTTTTTATTCATGTCTTTTGAAAAGTATTCATGGACAGAAGTACTTCTTTACTGTGGCTATGGATTCAGTGCAGCCTTTCTGGCAGCTGTTTTGACATTAGGATTGCTGCCTTTCTTTGAAACAGGGTTCGGAGTCTTGTCGGATCAAAAGTTATTGACACTTGCCAATCCTAATCATCCTTTACTTCGTAAGATATTGACAGAAGCGCCAGGGACTTATCATCATAGCGTCATGGTCGCTAATTTAAGTGAATCAGCCTGTGAAGCTATCGGAGCCAATGGGCTTTTAGCTCGGGTGGCAGCTTACTATCATGACCTTGGTAAAACGGTTCAGCCCCATTATTTCATAGAAAATCAAATGGGCTTGAAAAACCCTCATGATTTTATAGATCCAGAGCAAAGTGCTGAAATCATTATTAACCATCCTTACGACGGGGCAAGGATGCTGGAAGATGAGAAACTTCCGAGTGAAATCGTTGATATAGCTAAGCAGCATCACGGGACCACATTGTTGAAGTTCTTTTATTATCAAGCAAAAGAACAGAATGAACGTACCCTGGAGAAAGATTACCGTTATCCTGGGCCCAAACCACAAACAAAGGAAGCGGCTGTTGTCTGTGTTTGTGATTCTGTTGAAGCTGCGGTACGGTCTTTGAATCATCCGACGGAAGAGAAAATTAAAGCGATTGTACACTCCATTATCGAGGATCGTTTACTTGATGGTCAGTTTGACGATAGTCATTTAACGTTTAACGAAATAAAAAAATTGGAACATGCTATATGTGAAACATTGCATGGGATATTCCATTCTCGAATTGAATATCCAGAAACGAAACCTTTAGTCAGGGAGGCAAAATAATGATAACCATCGATTTTCAAGATGAAACCAATTCAGTAGATGAAGCTTTTGTAGACTTGATTCAACGCATCATCCGATTTGCAGGGGAAAAAGAAGGTCTCAAAGGGGACTCGGAAGTGTCTGTAAGTTTTGTCGATAACAGTGAAATCCAGGAGATTAATCGGAATTACCGGCAAAAAGATGAACCTACAGATGTGATCTCTTTCGCTATGCAGGAATTAGGCGATGGAGAAATGAATATCCTGGACGAGAACATGCCCGTAATGCTTGGAGATATTGTCATATCAGTCGATAAAGCAAAAGACCAGGCAGAGGAATATGACCATTCATTAGAAAGAGAGCTTGGATTTCTGGCTCTGCATGGCTTTCTGCATTTGCTTGGATATGATCACCTGAACGAAGAAGATGAAAAAGCAATGTTCGGGAGACAAGAGGAAATCCTCCATGAGTTCGGATTACAAAGATCGTAAATATAAGAGGATGGTCGGCTTCAGTTTTGCCTTGAACGGGCTCAAAGAAGTTTATAAATCGGAGCGGAATTTCCGCATACACCTTCTGATAACGGTATTCGTTCTTATTGCCGGCTTCCTCTTATCTATATCCGCTCTCGAATGGATAGTGGTCACTCTGGTTATATCAATTATTTTGTCGTTGGAAATGGTCAATACGGGGATAGAGAAATTACTGGACCACTTGGCTCCGGAGCATCATCCAGCCATAGGAACGGTCAAGGATATTACCGCAGGAGCTGTACTTGTTGCAAGTATAGGATCTGCTTTAATCGGGATCGTTATTTTTTTACCGAAAATCCTTTCTTTGTTCTAGTTACATGAAACAAGTGTGATTATGTAGTAGAATGGATAAGAACGATCGTTCAAGTAATCATTGGAGGAACAATTTATGACAGAGAATTTCAAATCAGGATTTGTCACAATCGTAGGTCGGCCAAACGTGGGGAAATCTACGTTCATGAACCGTGTCATCGGTGAGAAAATCGCAATTATGAGTGACAAACCTCAAACAACCAGGAACAAAATTCAGGGAGTTATGACCGACGATGAATCTCAGATCATTTTCATTGATACTCCGGGAATCCATAAACCCAAACATAAACTGGGCGACTATATGGTTAATGTCGCAGAAAACACCTTGAATGGAGTAGATGCTGTTCTCTTCATGATCAATGCTGAAGAAGGCTATGGGAGAGGTGATCAATTCATATTGGATCGGCTCCAGCGTGTGGATCAACCTGTCTTCTTGATTATCAATAAAATTGATAGAGTACACCCGGATGAGTTATTACCCTTAATTGATCAGTACAAAGAAATGCTTGACTTCGAAGAGATCATTCCCATTTCAGCTCTTGAAGGAAATAATGTCAATCACTTGATCAGCATTTTAAAAAGAATGCTTCCAGAAGGACCTCAGTTTTATCCGGAAGACCAGATCACTGATCACCCGGAACGTTTCGTCATCAGTGAATTCATCAGAGAGAAGGTCCTGCATCTGACTCGGGAAGAAATTCCTCATTCAATTGCTGTAGTCATTGAAGGGATTGAGCCAAGAGAAAGTTCAAATGCTGTTTATATCCAGGCTGCGATTATTGTTGAACGCAAATCTCAAAAAGGCATCATTATCGGTAAGCAGGGCAGTATGTTGAAAGAAGTCGGGAAAAGAGCGAGGAAAGACATTGAATCATTACTTGGAAGCAAGGTCTTTTTAGAGCTTTGGGTGAAAGTGCAAAAAGACTGGAGAAACAAGCAAATCCAATTGAGTGACTTTGGTTATCGCGAAGACGAATATTAAGGATTGGAAAAAATTAAGCCTTATGAATTCGGGGAGAGGAAGCATCCTAAAAATGTAACTTGTTTAGTGATGATAAGAAAGGCGGTGTTTCTTGTGCGCGACAAACTTTCATGGAATGTTTTCAGTCAAACGGGTAATGTGGAAACATATTTATTGATGAAAGAGTTGGAGTCTCAAGATCAACAGTCTCAAGAGCAAAGTGCTTCCTCACCTGAACGAATACCTATGGATGATTTGAATCCTTAAATAGAGCAGGTGAGCCCTTTGTTAGATAAGGTGGAAGGTATTGTCATCCGAACGACTAATTATGGTGAAACACACAAAATCGTTACGATGATGACGAGAGAAAAAGGGAAAATAGGTGTGATGGCTCGAGGTGCAAAAAAACCTAAGAGCCGAATGTCTTCAATCACACAACCGTTTATCCACGGCACATTTCTCATTCATATAGGGTCCGGGTTGGGATCGATGAGCCAGGGGGAAATGCTTTCCTCATTAAGGTCAATTCGCGAAGATATCGTGAAAACCGCATATGCTTCATATATTGCAGAATTGACAGATAAACTCATTGAAGAAAAACAACCGGACCCTTTTATTTATGAACAATTGCTGCAAACATTGGAATGGATTCACGAAGGAAAAGATCCAAATATCCTGACGATGATGTATGAATTGAAGATGTTCAAAAAGGCAGGATTTGCTCCTGTGGTGGATCACTGTGTTCAGTGTGGAAGTCAGGATGGCCCTTATTCTTTCTCCATGTCGGAGGGAGGTCTCCTGTGTTATCGTTGTAAGCAGAGAGATCCCGAAGCATACGGTTTACCTGAACCGTTACCAAAACTTCTGCGTGTTTTTTTACATATGGATGCCAAACGTCTCGGTCAAATCACCATGAAAGAAGAAAATAAAAAATTATTGCGTCAAATCATGGATGAATATTATGATCGTTACGGTGGATATTTCCTTAAATCCAAGAAATTTTTGAAACAACTTGACCTCTTCACTGATTAATGTTTGACATTTTTACAGGAGTTAGAGTATGATTTTATTACTAAATAACGTGTTGTGACGAAGGAAAGTAGTAACTGCCTCCCGTATTCTACAAGCGAGCTTGTTATGGTGGAAGACAAGTGTTTACGGATCAGTGAAGGCATTCCGGAACAACTTTTCAAAGGGGCTTCTTGGTAAGATCAGGAAGCAATTAGGGTGGAACCGCGGAGATCCCGTCCCTATGTCTATTACAGGCGTAGGAACGGGGTCTCTTTGTTTTCTACGCACAACGATCAAGGAGGAAAATCATGAATATTCAAGAAATGATTTTAACACTGCAAAACCATTGGTCCAACCAGGGGTGCTTGTTGATGCAGGCGTATGATACAGAAAAAGGGGCAGGGACAATGTCGCCGATGACATTGTTGCGCAGCCTGGGACCTGAGCCTTGGAACGTAGCTTATGTCGAGCCTTCTCGCCGTCCGGCAGATGGACGTTATGGTCAGAATCCCAACCGTCTATATCAACACCACCAGTTTCAAGTAATCATGAAGCCTTCACCAGATAATATCCAGGAACTATACTTAGATTCTTTACGTGCTTTAGGCATCGACCCTTTAAAACATGATATCCGCTTTGTAGAGGATAACTGGGAAAACCCTACCCTGGGGGCCGCTGGTTTAGGTTGGGAAGTATGGCTTGATGGCATGGAGATCACGCAATTTACGTATTTCCAGCAAATCGGTGGGTTGGAAGCACGCCCGGTATCTGCTGAGATCACTTACGGATTAGAACGGTTAGCCTCTTATATCCAGGACAAGGAAAACGTTTTCGAATTGGAATGGACAAATGGGGTTACTGTTGGAGATATCTTTACACAACCAGAGTATGAACACTCTGTTTATACATTTGAAGCTTCAGACGAGGATATGTTATTCGAATTATTCTCCACTTATGAGAAAGAGGCCCAACGGATCATGGAACAAGGGCTTGTGTTCCCTGCTTATGATTATGTACTTAAATGTTCTCACACCTTCAACCTTTTAGATGCTAAAGGCGTCATCAGTGTGACAGAAAGAACCGGATATATAGCACGCGTAAGAAACCTGGCAAGAAAAATCGCGAAAACATATGTGGAAGAAAGGGAGCGCATTGGCTTCCCAATGCTGAAGAAGGAGGAAAGCAACCATGAGTAAATCCGTATTATTTGAACTAGGCGTAGAAGAACTGCCGGCCCGTTTTATTGACGATGCGTTAAAACAGTTACAGGAGAAAACGGCCGATTGGCTGAGTGAAAACCGGATTCCTTATGGTGAAGTGAAAGGCTATGCGACACCAAGGCGTTTGGCAGTAAAAATTACGGCTGTGGAAGAAAAGCAGCCGGATATTGAAGAAGAAGCTAAAGGACCTGCCAAGAAAATTGCGTTAGATGATAATGGGGATTGGACAAAAGCGGCGATTGGGTTCTCTAAAGGTCAAGGAAAAGACGTAGAGGATATTTACTTTAAAGAAATTAAAGGGACAGAGTATGTTCATGTAAATAAGTTCATTCAAGGTGCGCCTACAATGAAACTTCTTGAGGGTTTTGGTGACATCTTACTTGGTTTGACATTCCCGAAAAACATGCGATGGGGAAATCGCGAGCTTCGATATGCACGACCGATTCGCTGGCTTGTTGCTCTTTATGGAGAAGAGGTCATTCCTTTTTCAATTGAAAATGTTTCGACTGGAAAGACGACTTTTGGTCATCGTTTCCTTGGTGGGACGGCAACTGTCAACGATCCCGATCAGTATGAAGATGTGCTGAAAGAACAATCAATAATTGCTTCTGTGGAAGACAGGAAGAAGACCATTTATGATCAATTGAAACAATTAGAAGCAGCAAATAATTGGAAGTTAATCATCGATGAAGATCTCTTAAACGAAGTCACACATCTGGTAGAATACCCAACGGCTTTCAGTGGTTCTTTTTCAGAGGAGTTTCTTGAAGTACCAGAAGAAGCACTAATCACTTCTATGAAAGAGCATCAACGTTACTTCCCTGTCCGCTCGGACGATGGCGTTTTGCTCCCTTACTTTGTGGGTGTTCGAAATGGGGATGACCAGCATTTGGATACGGTAGCTAGGGGAAATGAAAAAGTATTGAAAGCACGATTGAAAGATGCGCAGTTCTTTTATGAAGAGGATCAGAAAGGGTCCATCGATAAAAAAATGGAAAAGCTTTCACGTATGGTTTATCAGGAAGAGCTTGGAACGCTAGCGGATAAAGTTAAGCGGATCGTAGCTATAACTGGAAAACTGAGTGAGTGGTTGGAATTGGATGAACCTGAGAAGCAAAAGTCCCTACGTGCAGCTGAAATATGCAAATTCGATCTTGTCACACAAATGGTAGATGAATTCACTGAACTACAAGGTGTAATGGGAGAGAAGTATGCTCGTATTTTCGGAGAAGATGAAGAGGTAGCAAAGGCTATCAATGAGCACTATATGCCTAGACAAGCAAATGGACAGGTACCGACAACACCGATCGGCTCTATAGTCAGTATCGCCGATAAACTTGATACAATAGTCGGAAGTATTTCAATCGGCATCATTCCTACAGGGTCTCAAGATCCCTACGGGTTAAGACGCCAGGCACTGGGAATTTTACAAACCTTGAATAAGCAGCAGTGGCCAATACCTGTGGAGAAATTGATCGATCTTGTTCACCAGTTCTATTTTGAACTCCAATTGCCTACGCGCTCGGAAAAAGAGGTTGATAGTGATTTGCATGAGTTCTTCCGCGTCCGTGCTGCTTATCTATTAAAAGAAAGGAATATTGACCCAGATGTGGTAGAAGCAGTTCTGTCGCAGGGTATCGGTATTTATCCGAGAACAATTCTGAAAGCAGAATTGTTAGTAGAAAAACGTCAGGATCCATCATTTAAACCGGTCCACGAAGCTCTTGGGCGGGCCTTGAAATTGGCGGAAAAAGCAAACGATGATAAAGTATCTCCAGGTCTGTTCGAAAATGATCAAGAAAAGAAATTATATGAAGTTCATCAGTCGATCAGAGAGGAATATTTGTCATATCTTATGGACGGGCATCCCTCTGAAGCGCTTGACTTATTAGCTGAGCTTTCAGAACCGATCCATAGCTTCTTCGATGCGACGATGGTTATGGCAGAAGATGAAAAGGTGCGTAATAATCGTTTAGGTTTGCTGAAACAAATCGCTCAAGATGTGTATGTATTTGCAGACTTAAATGCAATCGAGTGGAAACAGCAGTTTTAAGACTCCTTCTTT
Organism: Halobacillus sp. H74; assembly: GCF_052246715.1. Taxonomy (NCBI): domain Bacteria; kingdom Bacillati; phylum Bacillota; class Bacilli; order Caryophanales; family Bacillaceae; genus Halobacillus; species Halobacillus sp. H74. Next base: position 195,248 of record NZ_JBQQCI010000005.1, read on the forward strand.
TACCCGTTAATAAAAATGAGCTATAATGAGAAATAGTATGTCACAGTCAGTGATCAGGGTGGTGAAAGATTGGAACTCTCTAATCGACAAGAACAAATTATCCAAATTGTAAAAGATAATGGTCCGATAACCGGTGAGAACATTGCAGATCAATTGAATTTGACACGTGCTACTCTGCGTCCCGACCTTGCTATATTGACAATGGCAGGGTATTTGGATGCTAGACCGCGTGTGGGTTATTTTTTCACGGGAAAGACCGGGTCTGAGTTATTCACAGAAAAATTGAAGAAGTTCAAGGTAGATGAATATCAGTCCCTGCCGATCGTCGTAGAAGAAGATGTATCTGCTTATGATGCTATTTGCGCCATGTTTTTGGAGGATGTCGGTACATTATTTGTGACAAATGAGAAGTCCCACTTAGTTGGAGTACTTTCACGAAAAGACCTTTTAAGAGCGAGTATCGGTAACCAGGATTTGTCATCTGTCCCTGTTCATATCATTATGACAAGAATGCCGAACATCACGATTTGTAAACCAGAAGACCTCTTGTTAGACGCTGCACAAAAGCTCATAGAGAAACAAATTGATGGTTTGCCTGTAGTAAACCCCGCAGAAGAAGGTTTGGAAGTAGTCGGCAGATTAACGAAAACCAATATAACGAAAGCTTTGGTGGAGCTTGGCCGGGATCGTCACCTATAAGCTGCAAAGACCGGAGGAGGGTGAAAATGGAGAAACCTTTAATTTATGTACTATCAGATTCAGTAGGAGAAACTGCTGAGCTCGTCGTAAAAGCTTGTCTCAGTCAATTCGATGATGGCCCTTTTGATTTGCAGCGTATTCCATATGTCGAAGATAAAGGGACAATCAACGAAGCAGTCCTCCAAGCGAAAGAACATAGCGCTATGATCGGTTTCACGTTAGTTGTGCCAGAGTTCAGACAGCACCTAATATCTGAAGCGAGAAAAAACAATATTAAATGTGTGGATATTATGGGACCGATGATGGAATTGATGGAAGACCATTTGAAAATCAAGCCTCGTTTAGAGCCGGGGCTTGTTCATAAATTGGATGAGGATTACTTTAAACGTGTAGAAGCCATTGAATTTGCAGTCCGCTACGATGATGGACGTGATCCTAGAGGGATTTCAAAAGCGGACATCGTATTAATAGGAGTTTCCCGAACATCGAAAACACCTTTATCCCAGTACCTTGCCCATAAACGATTAAAAGTCGCTAATGTTCCTATAGTACCAGAAGTTCATCCCCCGGCTGAGTTGTTCAGGGTTGATCCTGATAAGTGTATTGGTCTTAAAATCAGCGCCGAAAAGCTGAACGATATCAGGAAAGAAAGACTGAAGTCATTGGGACTTGGTGATCAGGCAAGCTATGCGAATATCAACAGGATCCAACAGGAAATTGACCATTTCAACCGTGTAGTGGAGCGCATAGGATGCCCAGTCATCGATGTTTCAAATAAAGCGGTGGAAGAGACAGCAAATGTAATTATGAATAAATTGCGTCAAGATGCTCAAGAATAGTACAAATTAACGAAAGTCGCGCTATGGTTAAGCGCGACTTTTGTTGGGAAGAATGAAATTAAATGAAATTGGATATAGCATTAACGGGAGGAATGTATTATAATATCTATTTGTGGTAAAAATCCTTTTAATGAAGGGTTTGTCCTTGTTCAGAACGCAACATCCATCAATTCTTGCAGGTATCGACTTTTCAGAATAATAAAACATTCGTTTTTTAGGAGGATTCTACCGCTTATTGTAGAAATACTGATACTATGCCAAAACTAAATGTGAAGGTCTGGGTAGATGCAGATAGTTGTCCTGTGCAAAATGAAATCGTTGAAGTGTGTAACCTCTATGAAATACAACCTCAATTCATTGCGACAGTCAATCATTACAGTCCAGTAAAATCAAATGAAGGATGGACTTTTGTCGATGATGGATCACAATCAGTAGACATATACATCCTCAATCAAGTTCGCTTTAATGATATCGTCATCACACAAGATCTTTCCTTAGCCGTGTTATTAACATCCAAAGGGGTTTACGTATTAACACCACGAGGTAAACTGGTTAAAGAAAATGATGCTGATAATATTATGAATCAAAAATTTATCCGGCAGCAAACAATGAAGCGTCGGAAAAAGTGGAAAGGCCCATCAGCTTTTACCAACAAAGATGGTGAAAGATTTCGCTCGGCTCTCCAAGATTTGTTGTCAGATGTTGAAGGAATTTAGTCTTTAATCGAGAATAATTGAGTAGTATGGTGATCAAATGGCTGGACACATACCAGATGAAAAAGTGGATGAAATCAGAACGTCATCGGATATTGTCGAAGTGATCGGCGATTATATCGATCTCAAGAAACAAGGCAGAAACTATTTTGGTCTTTGTCCCTTCCATGGGGAAAACACTCCTTCTTTTTCCGTTTCTCAAGATAAGCAGATTTTCCATTGCTTTGGTTGTGGAAAGGGAGGGAATGTTTATACCTTCCTAATGGAGATGGAAGGCTTCAGCTTTGTACAAGCGTTGAAACAATTAGCGGAGCAATCGGGTATCGAGCTTCCGGAACAAATGACAGATGAAGGTCCGGCAGAAAGAAGTCAAGAATCTCAATCGATGTTGGAAGCCCATCAATGGCTCACCAAATTATATCATCATTTGTTAAAGAATTCCAAAGAGGGGCAGGAAGCTTATCAATATTTGGTGGATCGAGGCTTTACGGATGAAACGATTCAAAAGTATCAGATTGGCTTTTCGCCGAATTCAAAAGACTTTGTCGTCACTTTCCTCGAAAAGAAAGGCTACCATCCACAAACGATGGTCAAGGCGGGGCTGCTCAGTACGAACGATCATGGAGACTACGCGGACCGGTTCAGAGGACGGGTTATCTTCCCGTTAAGAAATCACCTCGGAAAGACTGTGGCATTTGCAGGGAGATCCATAGGAGAACAAGAACCGAAGTATTTGAACAGCCCTGAAACGGAGCTTTTTCATAAGGGAAGGCTGCTTTATAATTTCGATCTGGCACGTTCAGCGATCAGAAAAGAAAAGTCTGTATTACTCTTTGAAGGTTTCGGCGATGTCATAACAGCAGATCAAGCAGGTATTCATAATGCTGTAGCAACGATGGGAACAGCATTATCCAGTTCTCAGGCAAACCTTTTAAAAAGGTATGTCGAACAAGTCATTATTTGTTATGACGGAGACCGTGCAGGCATAGAAGCTGCGGTCAAGGCGGCGAAATTGGTTAAGAGTATCGGATGTCAAACCTATGTTGCAAGAGTGCCAGACGGACTCGATCCTGACGATTTCATTCAAAAGAATGGGGGAGAACGATTTCGTCGGGAAATCATCGATACAAGTGATACGTATATTTCATTCATGATGAGCTACCTTCGCAGGGATTATAATCTTCAATTAGAAGGAGATCGGATCACATATATCGAAAAAGTATTACAAGAGATCGCCGTTCTCGATCGTGCTGTTGAAAGAGAACATTACCTCAATGAATTGGCAGCAGAATTCAAGATGGCCCTGGATACTTTGAAAGAAGAAGTGCAGAGAATCAGAGGTAAAAGCGGTGTAAAGGATAATGAGACCAGGAACCGATATACTAATCATACGAGAAAATCATCGGTCCAGAATAAATTACTGCCAGCCTTTCACAATGCAGAAAGGAAACTGATTGCATATATGTTGAAAGATCCTTATATTGCTGATAAAGTTCAGGAGGAAATAGGCGGTGCTTTTAATATAGAAGATCATCAAGTCATCGTAACCCATCTTTATGCATATTATGAAGACGGTAATGAATCGGATATCAGTCAGTTTGTGGAACTGATTGAAGACCCTGCTGTGAAAAGTCTAGCTATAGAGCTTGCGATGGCTCCCATCAGCGAAGAGGTCTCTGATCAAGAAATCAATGATTATATTTCATGGATACGAGCGGAATATTGGGATCTTACCGACATCAAAAATCTCGAAGCTGAATTGAAAAAAGCAGAGCAGCAGAAAGATCCTATCAAAGCAGCAGAAATTGCCATGGATCTTATCAAGCGAAAAAAAGAGCTGAAAAACAACTAGGTATAGTTTGTATAGATTGTTGGAAGGAGGGGGACTTATGGCAGATAAGAAACAACAGCCATCACGTTCTAAAGAAACAACTGAAAATCAGAGTGAACTGACACTTGAGCAAGCAAAAGAGCAAGTGTTGGAGATTGGGAAAAAACGCGGAATCCTAGCCTATGAGGAAGTGGCAGAAAAACTCTCCAGTTTTGAATTGGATTCAGACCAAATGGATGAGTTTTATGAGCACCTCAATGAGCAAGGGGTAGAGGTGATCGGAGACTCAGATACAGATCCGAGTATGAAACAATTGAATAAAGAAGAAGAATTCGATTTAAACGATTTGAGTGTACCACCTGGTGTGAAGATTAATGATCCAGTCCGCATGTACTTGAAAGAAATCGGCCGTGTCAACCTTCTCGCTGCTAAAGATGAAATCAGTCTGGCTCAGCGTATTGAGAGTGGTGACGAAGAAGCGAAACGCGATTTGGCAGAAGCTAACCTCCGTCTAGTAGTAAGTATTGCTAAACGTTATGTAGGCAGGGGGATGTTGTTCCTGGACTTGATCCAAGAAGGGAACATGGGGCTTATCAAAGCCGTAGAGAAGTTTGATTATCGTAAAGGTTATAAGTTCAGTACTTATGCAACATGGTGGATCAGGCAAGCCATCACCCGTGCGATAGCTGACCAGGCCCGTACGATCCGTATCCCCGTACACATGGTGGAAACAATTAATAAATTGATTCGGGTGCAGCGTCAACTCCTACAGGACCTTGGACGCGAACCGACACCAGAAGAAATTGCTCAAGACATGGACCTTACTCCTGATAAAGTCCGTGAAATATTAAAAATCGCTCAAGAACCAGTTTCTTTGGAAACACCTATTGGTGAAGAAGATGATTCTCATCTCGGTGATTTCATCGAAGACCAGGAAGCAACCTCTCCTTCCGATCATGCAGCATACGAATTGCTGAAAGAACAACTGGAAGATGTGTTGGATACGTTGACTGATCGTGAAGAAAATGTTCTGCGTTTGCGTTTCGGATTAGATGATGGCCGCACCCGTACTCTGGAAGAGGTTGGAAAAGTATTTGGAGTCACACGCGAAAGAATTCGCCAAATTGAAGCTAAGGCTCTTCGTAAACTGAGACACCCAAGCCGAAGCAAACGTTTAAAAGACTTCATGGAATAACTATCTTCCTACTCAGGACCCCCTTATCGTTTGGTATTCATTCGGGTGGGTGTCCTGAGTTTTATCTTTGTTGCTGGAGGGTGCTATGAAAGATGACCGTACGAGGACCATTATCAGCGAAATTCATTATTGGAAAAATAACCGCTTATTACCAAGTGAATATTGCGATTTTCTTTTAGCATTGTACACAAAAGGAGATGGGGAGCACGTAGAAGAACGAGAGAACTCCCAGGCGAGTTCGCCTCTTTTTTTCTATCTGAGTATCAGTCTCACTTTATTTGTGGTACCCCTTTCATTTCTTGTCATTTATTTTACTGAAATGGGCATCATAATGCAAACAGGGCTTTTGTCGAGTTTTGTAATCATTACAGGGTTTCATTTCTGGTGGTTAAGAGCTAAGAGGTCGGAATGGTCGTTCCTGCCTTTGATTGTTACATTACTGACAATGCTCCTTCTATCCATCCATATCGTCCAGTATTTCTGGCAAAATGAAGTTGCCTTATACATAGTCATGGGCGTTCACTTTTCTTTGTGGGGCTTTCTTGGCTGGACATGGAATGTGAGAACCTTGCTCATATCTGGTTTGATAGGATTTTTGATACTGTTTATATATATTGTTTTATAAGTTTTCACATGTTATCTCTTTAATAAGTAACGGATTTCAAGTAAAATAAATATAGTCGAATAGACACGAAAAATTCATATTGAGGGAATACATAAGGAGGTTGCAACTAATGAGAAAAAACCCTGTGATTCCATTCGCAGTGATTGCTGTACTAGGTATTATTGTCATGATTATCGTATCTTCAGCTGGTATCAATCAGCGCGAAGCCATCCAGAATGAAGAAGAAGGCGGAGGAGAACAAGAAGAAACGGTAGATGCGAGCCCGGAAGAATTGTTCCAAAACCAATGTGCTACCTGCCATGGTGGAGATCTTAGTGGAGGAAATGGGCCAAACCTTCAAGAGGTCGGAAGTAAATACTCTGCGGAAGAAATCAAAGATATCATAGTCAATGGTAAAGGTTCTGCTATGCCTGCTGGGCTTTATACAGGAGAGCAAGCGACTAAATTGGCGGAGTGGTTGGCAGAGAAAAAATAAGACCTTATAAGAAAAGCTTTCTGTTCACTTCAGAAAGCTTTTCTTTTTAATGAGAGGATTTTTAATATGAATGTAAATCAATTATCAAAACGGCTGACACTAGTGGCAGAATATCTGCCTCATGGCTCCCATTTTGCTGATATAGGGTCTGATCATGCCTATTTACCCTGCTATGTCTGCTTAAGGGATCCAGAAGCACAGGCAATCGCAGGAGAAGTCAATCAGGGGCCTTATAATAGTGCCCGTCAAGAAGTGGAAAAACATGAACTTCAGGATAGGATTGATGTTCGCCTTGGTAATGGACTTGAGGTAGTACAAAAGGATGAAGTCGATCAGATTGTCATTGCAGGAATGGGCGGCCCCTTAATCAGAGATATATTGGAAGAGGGAAAAGATAGACTTACCTCCGTAGAGAGAATTATTACGCAGCCGAACATTGATTCAAAATCGGTTCGACAATGGTTTTATAAGAATGACTATGAACTTGTGAGCGAATCAATCGTGGAAGAGAGCGGCCATATTTACGAAGTTTTAGCAGCTGAAAAGGGTTACCCTTCACGCCCCTACCATAAAGAGAGCATAGAGAAAGAAATGTGGTTAGGTCCATTTTTTTTAGCAAGCCCTTCAGAAACGTTTATCCAGAAATGCCAGGAGGAACTGAATAAAAAGGAATACATCCTAAGGCAAGTGAAGCTGGCAGTGGAAGTCAGTGAGAGCAAAATGGATCGTCTTCAGCAAGAAATAAGATGGTTGAAGGAGGTTATTGAATTATGAAACAGCAATCGATCGCGCAGGAAATCATTAAACAGTTTGAAGAATGGTCCCCTAAGCATTTAGCTTATGATTGGGATAATGTCGGTCTTCAAGTAGGTTCTCTAAACAAACCAGTGAAAAATATCATGGTGACACTGGATGTATTAGAAAATGTCGTAGATGAGGCAATAGAAAAGAACGTTGACTTAATTATCGCTCACCACCCATTATTGTTCGTGAAATTGAGCCAGATCAATTTGAATACGCCTAAAGGAAGGATAGTCCAGAAGCTGATCAAGCATGATATCACTGTATATGCAGCACATACAAATTTAGATATAGCACATGGCGGTGTCAATGATGTCATGGCAGATCTATTAGGCTTGAAAAATCGAAAGCCTCTTATCAAATCAGGTGAGGACAAGTTAGTCAAACTGACGGTTTTCGTTCCTGAAGACCATGCCGATGCGGTTAGAAATGCGATCAGCGAGGCTGGAGCGGGTCATATAGGTAACTATAGTCACTGCACATATCAATTGTCCGGCCAGGGTACGTTCCAACCAGAGAGTGGTACAGATCCGTTTATTGGAGAACAAGGAGAACTTGAAGTCGTTGATGAAAAGAGAATTGAAACCATTGTTCCTAAATCAGATTTGGCGGGTGTATTGAAGGCGATGGAAGCAGCTCACCCTTATGAAGAAGTTGCCTATGATCTTTATCCTTTATTGAATGAAGGAGAGTCGCTTGGTGCTGGAAGGGTCGGTACACTCCCTGAACCTGTGCAGTTGGAGAAATTTATTGGTCAGATTAAAGAAGCTTATGAGATCCCATCAGTTCGCGCAAGCGGTGATCTTACAAAGATGGTGAAAACTGTTGCTCTCCTTGGTGGCAGTGGAGAGAAATATATCCATGCAGCTAAACGGAGCGGGGCAGATGTTTATATTACTGGGGATATGACTTTTCATATAACTCAAGATGCAATGGAAATGGGTCTGGCTGTCATAGACCCGGGGCACCATGTCGAAAAGGTCGTATGCCCTAAGGTGAAGGATTACTTAGAAGAGCATTGCAATCAAAATGGACAATTGAATATTCTTATTTCAGAATCAGATACAGAACCGTTCAAAATGGTATAATGAAAAACCACAGATTTACAAGGTGAGATGCTAAAAGCCTTGTATATCTGTGGTTTTTTTGTATTTGATACCACCATTGAATGGCATCCTTGCGTGAAGAAAGCCAGACTGCCCCCAGCCTTATTACGTTCTATTCGCTTTCTTTTTGGTTTTGACTCTAGGAAGAATCTTTTTCTGTTCTACTTTAGATTCGCGAATCCATGTGTCTTCATTTTCATGGTCAAAATGCTCAATGAATTTAATTACTTCTTTAGTGATAGGGGTTGGTGTGGAAGCGCCGGCTGTAACGGCAACTGTTTCGACACCTTCCAACCAATCAAGATGGATTTCGGTGACGTCTGAAATACGGTAGGCCGTGGTTCCTGCTTTTTCTTTGGAAACCTGAGCAAGGCGGTTAGAATTGTTACTTTTCGGGTCGCCTACGACGAGAGTCAAGTCAGCTTTTCCGGCTTGTTCAGACACTGCTTCTTGTCGGACTTGGGTGGCCATGCAAATTTCCTGCTGTTTCTCTAACTGAGGAAATTTTTCCTTCGCTCTCTCCATCACATCATAGACGTCCCATTGACTCATGGTTGTCTGGTTTGTGATCATCAATTTGTCATGGGCAATCTCAAGCTGGTCCACATCCTCTTCTGTTTGAACGAGGTGGACTTTGCCCGGGGCTACACCCATCGCTCCTTCAGGTTCTGGGTGGCCTTTTTTCCCTACATAAATGATTTCATATCCTTCTGCTACTTTCTTTCGAATCAAGTTGTGAGTGTTCGTAACGTCAGGACAGGTCGCATCAAGGACAGTCAAACCTTTAGCTTTGGCGCGTTCCTTCACTTGCGGAGATACACCATGTGCAGTGAATATAACTGTGCCATCATTGATTCCTTCTAACATGTCATTACGATTCTTCCCATCAACTGTGATGATTCCTTCCTCTTCGAAAGCATCTGTAACATGGGTGTTGTGGACAATCATCCCTAATATATATATCGGGCGAGGTAGATTCGGGTCTTTCGCTGCGTTCTGGGCAATGACCATAGCGTCTACTACACCGTAGCAATAACCGCGAGGGGCGATTTTAATGACTTCCATTCTTTAACGTCCTCCTCTTTATCCAATCCAATAACTTTTAAGATATCATTATCATTATAAAGGCTAAAGGGAAAGATGACAAAGAAAGCAGATGTTAAAATAACGATATCGTGCAATTTTTCCCTGCCTCTATTATAATAGGGAAGGAACATTTTATTTAAAAGGAGAACGGTTATGAGTAAGCATAAATTTGAACAATACGCCATTACCCCTACAGTCAGTAAGATTGTGGGAGGGCTGGGCTTTCAAGAACCAACACCTATTCAGAAACAAGTATTACCACCTGCATTGAGAGGAGAAAGTTTGATCGGTCAATCTCATACAGGTTCAGGGAAAACACATGCCTTTTTACTTCCATTATTAAATCAGTTGGAAGAAGCCATCAATTCAGTTCAGTTTGTCATTACAGCACCGACGAGAGAGCTTGCCATTCAGATTCAAGATGAAGTGAAAAAAGCGATTGAGATAGCTGGAAAAGAAAATGTATGGCGCTCCAAGCTTCTTATTGGTGGTACGGACAAGCAAAAAATGGTGGGCAAACTAGCGTCAATGACTCCACATATTGTAGTCGGCACACCAGGAAGAATATTAGATATGGTTAAAGAAGAAGCCATTGATTTATATCATGCCAAAGCATTCGTTTTGGACGAAGCGGACCTAATGCTTGATCTGGGTTTCATTGAAGATGTCGATCAAATTCTTGTGCGGATGGACCAAGAGGTACAAATGATGGTCTTTTCTGCAACGATCCCGGAAAGGTTACAGCCTTTCCTGAAAAAGTATTTGACGAATCCGACTCATATAGAAATTGAGGATGACAAACCTTCGCCTGAATCGATGGAACACCGTTTGATTCCATTGCGCCATAAAGAGCCTGCGGACATTATCATCGATATATCCAAAGCTATCCAACCCTATTTGGCCATCATCTTTACAAATGGAAAAGAACACGCGAACAGGCTAGCAGACCAATTGATGGACAAAGGTTTGGAAGTTGGGCTTTTACATGGCGGCTTATCTCCGAGAGAGCGTAAACGGATGCTTAAAGAATTGCAAAGCCTTCGTTATCAATACATCGTAGCCACGGATCTCGCATCTCGAGGAATTGATATTCAAGGTGTCAGTCATGTAATTAATGCCCAAATGCCTAAAGAGGAAGAATTCTACGTTCACCGTGTAGGTCGTACTGCCCGTGCAGGATTACAGGGCACTGCCATTAACCTTTATAAAGAATCAGATTTACCTTTGATACAGAAGTTAGAAAAGAAAGGTTTATCGTTTGATTTTTATGAGGTGAAAAATGGAGAATGGAAAGAAGTCAACTCCTACAATGAAAGACAAACAAGAGAGCGCAGTGCCTCAAGTGAAGAGAAAAAGGCGAAGCAAATGGTACGTAAACCGAAGAAAGTCAAACCAGGTTACAAAAAGAAAATGAAGCAGGAAGCAGATCAGAATTTGAAAAAGATGAAACAAAACCGTTTTCGTAAGAAGTAAGGAAGGAAAGGGATTTTATGTTGAAAATCGGTTCACATGTATCGATGAAAGGGAAGAAAATGCTTCTAGGGGCCAGTGAAGAAGCTGCCTCATATGGTGCAGGGACATTCATGATCTATACGGGAGCCCCTCAAAATACTAGACGTCGCCCGCTTGAAGAACTGAATATCGAAGCAGGCACTGAACATATGAAAGAACATGGCATGGAGGATATCGTCGTCCATGCTCCTTATATTATTAATATCGGAAATACTACAAAACCAGAGACTTTTCAATTAGGTGTCGACTTTTTACGTAATGAAATTGCCCGTACTGAAGCGCTGGGTGCGAAACAAATCGTGTTGCATCCTGGTTCCCATGTCGGTCAAGGAGTAGAAAAGGGAATTCCGAAAATCATTGAAGGGTTAAATGAAGTCTTGCACAAAGACCAAAATGTCCAAATCGCCCTTGAAACGATGGCTGGAAAAGGATCGGAGATAGGGAGAAGCTTTGACGAACTTGCCCAAATTATCGATGGTGTGACAATGAACGAAAAACTTTCCGTATGTATGGATACATGTCACATCCACGATGCAGGATATAACGTCGTAGAGGATTTTGACGGTGTACTGAATGAGTTCGACAAAATTGTTGGACTTGACCGTTTGAAAGTGATTCACGTAAACGACAGCAAGAATGCTCAGGGCGCAGGAAAAGACCGACACGAAAACGTTGGTTTTGGGCACATCGGGTTCAAGGCCCTTCATCAGGTCATTCACCATCCGGCATTAAATGATCTGCCGAAGATTCTTGAAACTCCATATGTCGGAGAGGACAAGAAAAACAAAAAACCTCCATACCGGTTTGAAATTGATATGGTTAAAGAAGGAACTTTCGATGAAAACCTAAAAGATAAAATCATGGAGCAATAATCGGATGTGAAAACGCCTTTGTAGTTCCGCCAACCATAAATTGAGATATTAATATGCACAGAAAAAAGCAGGAAGGTTCAGCTTCCTGCTTTTTTCGTCTGGGAAATGGTGTTACATGAGTGCCAAACCTCTCGAGGTCTTAAGCAATCTCTTTGCTGTGGCAAAAACCGCCACTTCAAAGATTTACTTAAGCTAGTTGAGGCTGGTCAAGCACTTGCGCTTTTGTTTATTTCAGCCAATCTTCCACACCATACTCCTTCGCGATCTTCATAAGTAATTGATTCACTGATCGTGCTGTATCTTTTGAAGTGATACTCGCAAGTTTCTTCAGCATTCTCTTCCGGCCCTCTGGATCAAAGGGGTTCTCCTTATTCTTCTTCAAAGCTTTCACAATGGCTGCGGCTTCTTGTTCGGATATAGAAATGCGGTACTTTTTACTATAAAAAAGTAATTCATTTACGGTTAGTTGTTTCAACTTTTGGGTAATGAACTGTTGTGCCACATTTTTCATTGGCTTATACTCCCTCTCTCCTTATTTAGTACACCATATGAAAAGTGAGAAGGATATGTGTTTTTAAAAAATCATGTGATTGAGTATATCAATTGAAATACACCAGGCAATACTTTAGTGTAAGCCAATGGGTCCAAATGGGTACTGCTCAAAAGTGCCGATTTTGCAGGGACAGCGAAGGAGTGAATGAAATGAATGAGAATCCTTTTTTAAAGAAAACGGGTTTAGCGATGCTGCTCGTTGCAGTAACGTTCTTTACTGTGCACCAATGGAACCAGAAAGAGGAAAAAACTTTAGCTGAAAAGAATCAGCAATTAGAAAATAAGAACGAAAAGCTTGTCACAGAAAATGATCGATTAAAGTCAACCAACGATTATTTGAAAGGGCAGCCTGTGGAAACAAGCGAGAAAAATGGATATCACACATGGCCTGCTATAGAAAAGAAGGCAGAACAACTGGTCAAAGATAGTGATGGAGAATTCAAAAAGTCATGGGCGATGTATTTAGTGAGGGAGTCCAAGCGTTATGAAATCGATTCCTCTCTCGTTTACGAATTGTTAAAAGTGGAAACGGGGGGAACGTTTGATCCAGAGCTTGTAGGGCCTGAGACAAAGTATGGACACGCTTATGGAATGTCCCAGTTCATGAAGAATACTGCTCCATGGATTGCTGATATGGCTGACTTACCTTATGAAGATGAGCTTTTATTCGATCCTTATTATTCCATGCAATTATCATTAGTTTATTTAGATTTTCTTAAAAGCAAGTATGAAAATTGGGACGAAGCTTTAACGGCTTATCATCGAGGGATGGGTGGTCTAGAGCAATACAAGGAAGAAAATGGGCATGCTGAAAGCTGGTATGCGGAAGAAATTCAAGAAAAAGCAGACACTCATACAACAGTAGCTATAGCTAAGTAAGCTTCTGTATTACCAATTAAGTAATTCAGTTATAGGGCGAAACCACATTTCGGAGTCCCTTATCTGGATTATTTTTTATCCAAATGGTAAAAAAAACCTTCCCATCAACTTCCTGATGTAAATGGAGATAATCTTCACATACTAATCATGATTCTCCAAACAGAAAGGGAGGTTTTCGTATGTATGATCCGAAAAATCCTGAAGAGAATCAGGAAACAGAAAAAGCTCCACAGCATGGTGATGAGATAGAACAAGTGCACCATGAATCGATGGATGAAGAAGTTCACGAGGAGCCAACAACTGAGCAAGTAATTAATGAAGCCTTTGATACTATGCAGGAACAAGATTTCAGAAGGGAAGAGGGCTATGATCAAGTAGAAGCAGTCGATGATCATGGTCGCGGACCTAACCAACCTGTATACGGAGATAGTTATGAAGAAGAATTCGCTCAAGAAGCGGCAGTCGGCCGTATAGATGAGCCTATGCACAATGAAGAGCAGGAAACGACGATGGAGGACAACGTAAACGCTGGAATGGGATGGTTGGGATTAACAGCAGCTATCCTATCCTTTTTCTTCGCTCCGTTGATCCTGGGTGCAGCTGGCATAATCTTAGGAATCGTTGGAAAGCGACGTGGAGCAGATACTCTTGGGAATATGGCGATTATCGTCAGTATAGTTTCTATCGCTTTTTCCTTATTCTTCGCACCGTTTTATAACTTGATTTAATTATTTTGCCGGAAGTATCAAAAAAAGGGCGGACCATTATGGTCCGCCTCTTTTTTTTAGGATTGTTTTAATTTTTCTTTTTCAAGTCGTTCTTTTTCATAATGTTCTTCAGCCAGTTTGTCGACTTCTTTTTTCAGCTCTTCTACCATAATATCTTCTGGAACCTTACGGATAATCTCACCATGTCTGAATAGGAGTCCTTCACCACGAGCTCCGGCGATTCCGATATCCGCTTCACGTGCTTCTCCCGGGCCATTGACGGCGCAGCCGAGCACAGCTACTTTTATGGGTGCTTTGATGTTTTGAATATATTCTTCGACTTCATTAGCGATGGAAATCAGGTCGATTTCAATTCTGCCACAAGTAGGACAGGAAATCAATGTAGCTGCATTGGAAGCGAGACCATATGATTTGAGAAGTTCTTTTGCCACTTTAACTTCTTCCACAGGGTCCGCACTTAAACTGATTCTGACAGTATTCCCGATGCCTTTACTCAAAATCGCGCCTAGCCCTGCAGCGCTCTTCACTGTACCTGCGAAAAGCGTTCCGGATTCTGTAATGCCGAGGTGGATCGGATACTTGAAAGCAGCCGCCGCTTTTTCATAGGCTTCGATAGCCAATTTAACATCTGAGGCTTTCAAGGATACAATGATATCATGGAAGTCTAAATCCTCAAGAATCTTGATATGGTGCAAAGCACTTTCAACCATTCCATCTGCAGTCGGATAGCCGTACTTTTCAAGAATGTGACGCTCAAGTGAGCCCGCATTTACACCAATACGAATCGGGATTCCCTTTTCCTTCGCAGCTTTTACAACTGCCTCTACCTTTTCACGCTTACCGATGTTTCCAGGGTTGATCCTGATTTTGTCGGCACCGCCTTCAATGGCTTTCAATGCTTTTTTATAATCGAAGTGAATGTCTACGACGAGTGGGATATTGATGCGTTTTTTGATTTCTGGAATTGCATCAGCCGCACGGTCATCCGGACATGCCACACGGACGATTTGACAGCCAGCTTCTTCTAATCGTTTGATTTCAGCTACTGTTGCTTCCACATCGTGTGTTTTCGTTGTAGTCATGGATTGGATGACGACCTCATCCGCTCCACCTATCGTTACGTCCCCGACTTTGACGGGACGAGTATCTTTTCTGTGTGTAATTGCCATTTAGAATCGCTCCTTTATATTTTCACAAAAAGGTATGCAAGATGTTTTTCCAACCTTCATTATAAGGGCTATCTTCTCAAATGAGAAGTCAAGTCACTTAAATAAAAACGTTCACACTTAAAATTAATGTGAATCGGACTCAAATATGTATAAATTATATCATGAGACATTGGTGAAAAAAATTAATAATGTTTGAAACAAACCGCCACCTTTGCACGTACATATAGTATTCAGGGAGAGGATGTGAAACCCCGTGTTTTCTTATGATTGGATTGCTTTATTCATCACTTTATTAGGAACGATGTTTTTGATTGGTGAATTATTAGTTAATATGCGTGGCTTTTTCGCTTTGATCGGTTTTGGTTTCATTACTGTATATTTTTCAAGTTACCTTGCTACAGATATGTTTATTGTTATGATGCTTGTCTATTTTCTCGGTATCGTTTTAGTAGTGATCGATGGAAAACTGATTAACGATGGTACACTCGCCACTATTGGCGGTGTAACAATGATTATAGCTGTAGGTTTCAGTGCCCCGAACTGGGTAGCAGGGATGTATAGTGTCATTGGTGTCATCCTTGGCGGTGCAGCGTCTTTACTTTTTTTGAAGGTGTTCAAGCGGAGGCAGATGTGGACGAAAATGACGTTAAACGATCAACTTTCTTCAGAAATGGGCTACAATTCGATGAAAGAAACTTACCAATTTCTAAAAGGAAAGATTGGTAAAGCCAGGACTGATATGAGACCAGTGGGAACAATTCAAATCGAAGGTGAAGATTACAGTGCTGTCTCCAATGGTCAGTGGATTTCAAGGAATGACAAGATAGAAGTTGTATCAGTGGATGGAACAAGAATACTGGTCAAAAAAATCGAGGACAACTAAATCACTGCATTGCTGGACATCATTACTTGGTTGTACAACCAAGTAATGATGTTTTTTTATATAAAACCCAAGTATGGAAATCGAGAGCGCATAAACCCTTTCCAGTTCCAACGCCTGGCCATGTTTATATTATTTTACGAAGGAGATATTGATAGAGAGGGTCTTCTTTAGTTATCACTGATACAGTCTTTTTCAAATATTACTAATTCTCAGTATAATATGAACTTTATGAGGGTATTAGGGGAATGTAAATTTAATGTTAAGATTCATTATTAGCCTTTACAACAATAAATCCATCGTTAATAATGAATGAGGTGTTTTAAAGAGAAATAATTTGTAGAATCTTGGATGAGGAAAGGGTGGAGAGTAAATTGGATATCGATGTGCAAAAGATGATATTTGAATTCATCGGTGGGCTGGGTATTTTCTTGTTCGGCCTTAAATACATGGCTGATGGATTACAAAGAACAGCTGGGGATCGGTTGAGGGAACTATTGGACCGTTTTACGCGAAATCCATTAATGGGTGTGATCGCAGGTACAGTTGTTACAGTATTACTTCAAAGTAGTAGTACCACAACCGTGTTGACAGTCGGTTTAGTTAACGCCGGGTTTATGACATTCAGACAAGCAATCGGCGTCATCATGGGTGCAAACATAGGTACGACAATGACAGCATTTATCATCGGTTTTGATATTAAAGCATATGGACTTCCTATACTTGCAGTTGGTGCGTTCTTATTATTCTTTTTCAAAAGTAAAAAAGTGGCGAACATTGGACAAACATTGTTCGGTTTTGGTGCGCTATTCTTCGGCTTGGAGGTTATGAGTGGAGGGATGAAACCTCTTCGGTCAATGCAAGCCTTCCAGGATCTTACCGTAAGTATGAGTGATAATCCTATTTTAGGAGTTATTGTTGGAACACTGTTTACAGTAATCGTCCAAAGCTCGAGTGCGACGATCGGTATTCTGCAACAGTTGCTGGGAGAAGGTTTGGTTGATCTTCAGGCAGCCATACCAGTACTTTTTGGTGACAACATCGGAACGACCATCACAGCTGTCCTTGCTTCAATCGGAGCAAGTGTAGGGGCGAAGCGTGCTGCTTTTGCCCACGTAATATTCAATGTGCTCGGCGCAACTGTATTCTTGATTCTCCTGGTTCCTTTCGAAAGATATGTGAATTGGCTGCAAACAAGTATGAATCTGGAGGCGGAAATGACCATCGCCTTTGCACATGGTTCTTTCAATTTAGCGAACACAATTGTACAATTTCCATTTATCGCTGCCCTGGCTTGGGTTGTAATTAAACTTGTCCCAGGGGATGATTCTCTCATCGATCATAAACCTCAGCATCTGGACCCTATATTTATTGAACAATCTCCATCACTCGCTTTAGACCAAGCGAAAGAAGAAGTGATCCGCATGGGAGAGTATGCATATAAAGGACTGGAAGAAACAAGCCTGTATCTGAATAATAAACAACAGAAACATTCTGAAGTGGCGATGCAGATTGAAGATGCATTGAACAACTTAGATCGGAAAATCACCGATTATCTGGTGGATTTATCGCAGGCATCTTTATCTGATGAAGAGAGCCACAAACACTCTGCATTGATGGATTCTGTCCGTGACTTAGAGCGTATTGGCGACCACTTTGAAAATATCATTGAGCTTATCGATTATAAGAACTCTAATAAAGTCAATCTTACTCCACAGGCGTATGAAGATTTGAATACGATGTTTGACCTGACATTAATGACAGTGAAGCAAGCAACAAAAGCTCTTGAAAATATGAGCAGAGAAGAAGCGTTAGCTGTCGTTCAGAAAGAAAATGAATTGGATCGAATGGAACGCAGCTACCGTAAGAAGCATATTATCCGATTGAATGAAGGTGTATGCTCAGGACAAGCTGGCATCGTCTTTGTCGACATGATCAGTAACCTGGAGCGTATCGGTGATCATGCGGTTAATATTGCAGAAGAGGTGCTTGGAGAAAAAGAAAGCTTATAATTAATTCACAGAAGGCGGATGTTTTACATATCCGTCTTCTGTGTGATTTTCTTTGAAAAATCCTTGAAACCTTCACGGCAACATGCTATATTATTTTTGTCGCTATTTTAGATAGCAAAAAACTTATTGACGAAAAAATGGATAAGTGGTATATTAATAAAGTCGCTTAAGAGCGATTCTTAAAATATGGCGGTGTAGCTCAGCTGGCTAGAGCGTACGGTTCATACCCGTGAGGTCGTGGGTTCGATTCCCTCCACCGCCACTATCATTTACATATTTGAAACATGGCGGTTGTGGCGAAGTGGTTAACGCACCGGATTGTGGTTCCGGCATTCGTGGGTTCGATTCCCATCAGCCGCCCCATGTGGACCCTTAGCTCAGCTGGTTAGAGCTATCGGCTCATAACCGATCGGTCGCAGGTTCGAGTCCTGCAGGGTCCACCACATTTTCATACGGAGGAGTACCCAAGTTTGGCTGAAGGGAGCGGTCTTGAAAACCGCCAGGGGCTTTACGGCTCGCGGGGGTTCGAATCCCTCCTCCTCCGCCATATACATATACCTTACCGTGTGTAACTTCTTTAACGCATGTTATGAAGTGAAAAATAATTATGGCTTCACCGAAATCACTTGCAACGAGACAAGCACAGAACACCTTCGAATCATCATCAAGACCAGATAAAGTGCGAAAGTAATGTGAAAAATTTTATCTTATCATGGCTCGGTAGCTCAGTCGGTAGAGCAACGGACTGAAAATCCGTGTGTCGGCGGTTCGATTCCGTCCCGAGCCACTTTTTAAAAACAAGCCAGCTGGCTTGTTTTTTTTATGTTTGAAATTTGAAAGTAAGGGAATTCTTAATAGCGGGAGAGAAGTTCTTCTCTTCTGATGCAAAAAATTTGCAAGTCATTTTCCGGTTTGATAATGTAAAGTGAGAAGCAGTTGCTTCTGGTTTTACATATTAATTTAAAGGAGGAGTTACATTATGGCTAAATTTGAACTACCAGAACTACCTTACGCTTATGATGCGCTAGAACCAACCATCGATAAGGAAACAATGAACATCCACCATACGAAACACCACAATGGTTATGTCACGAAACTGAACAACGCGCTTGAGGGTCATGCAGATCTTCAAGACAAATCATTGGAAGAGCTGCTTTCCAATAACCTTTCAGTTGTACCTGAAGACATCCGTACTGCTGTACGTCGTAACGGTGGCGGTCACGCAAACCACAGCCTTTTCTGGACAATTATGTCCCCGAATGGCGGCGGTGAGCCAACAGGTGATCTAGCAACGCAAATCAATGATGCCTTCGGAAGCTTTGATCAATTCAAAGAGAAATTCGAAGAGACGGCTAAAGGTCGCTTCGGTTCCGGTTGGGCTTGGCTTGTAGTCAATAATGGAAACCTTGAAGTAATCGATACACTTAACCAGGATTCACCGATTATGGAAGGTAAAACTCCAATCTTTGGTCTTGATGTTTGGGAGCATGCTTATTACCTGAACTATCAAAACCGTCGTCCAGATTACGTTTCAGCATTCTGGAATGTAGTGAACTGGGAAGAAGTATCCAAGCGTTTTGACGCTGCTAAATAAGAGTAAACACTGATTAGAGAGGTGCGGGTAAAATATCCGTACCTCTCTTTTTTGTATATCTCCTTTTGTTCTGACAAGACTAAGTATGAACAAAAAGGAGACATGAGTATGGTGAGTAAGCTGCGAGCGTGGCTCAGCCACGAAAATGTATCAAAAGATTTATTGTTGTTACTTCTCATTGGAGGCTTATACTCCTTAGGAATTTTCCTATCCAGTACATTCGTGAATATTTATTTATGGAAGCAATCCAATAGCTATACGGATATCGCTTTATATAATTTAAGTATATATGTGTTGCAGCCGTTGACGTTCATTTTTGCGGGAAAATGCGCTAAGCGTATCGATCGTGTCATAGTTTTGAGAACAGGGGTCACTGTTTTATCTTTGTTTTTTTTGACCGTATTGATTGTAGGGGAGCGTGCGGCTACATTTAACATTATGCTTGGTTCGTTACTTGGGATAGGGTATGGGTTTTATTGGTTGGCCTATAATGTCCTGACTTTTGAAATTACAGAACCTGATACAAGAGATTTTTTCAATGGGTTTTTAGGAGTTCTTCAATCATTTGGAGGGATGTGTGGTCCTCTTTTGGCTGGATACATCATTTCCCGGTTAAATAATTTTACAGGGTATACGGTCATATTCACCATTTCATTTGTTATGTTTATTGTGGCTGTTCTTGTCAGTTTAGGTTTATCCAGAAGAAAAGCGAAAGGGAATTTTTCTTTTCGACGGATTATTAACGAACGGGAAAATAATCCGAACTGGAGACGTATTCTGAATGCACATGTCGCCCAGGGTTTTAGAGAAGGAACTTTTTTGTTTGCTGTTTCTATATGGATTTTCTTGATGACGAAGGATGAATTGTCTCTAGGTGTCTTCAATTTGGTTTACTCAGGATTCTCATTTTTGTTTTTCTTTCTTGTCAGCAGATGGGTCAAGCCGCGTCGTCGTAAAAAAGCAATATTCATATCAGGTTTAGCACTGTATTTGAGTGTAATTATTTTGCTTTTCAGTGACACGATGACTATGTTATTGATTTATGGGGGCATCGCCGGAATCTTTTTCCCGCTTCTGTATGTGCCGTACGTTTCATTGACGTATGATGTCATCGGGAAATCATGGAATGCTGCAGAAATGAGAATCGAATATATAGTGGTGAGGGAAATTTTCCTCAATTTTGGACGTGTGCTGTCTATTATTGTTTTTCTGTTGGCTATTACGGTCATCCCACCCGAAACAGGGATTCCATATATTTTGCTTCTTGTCGGCGGAGGCCATTTCCTGATTTACTTTTTCATCAAGGGTATCGATACGAAAATTCCTCCTGCGAGTCATAATTGAAACCATTCTCCCATGAGCTTCGTCTATCCTATAGTAAAGAAAAGATGCTATAATGGATAAAGGATTTTTAATGAAGGAGAGGAGTTCATGGGAAAGAATAAAAAGAATAAACATAAACAAAAATCACACCTTCCTTTCCGGCTGAACGTGGTGTTTTTTGTTGTGTTCCTATTGTTCGCGGGGATTATTTTACAGCTCGGTGTCGTTCAAATTCTCAATGGGGAAGAAGCTCAGGATGAAATTGACCGGACAGAAAATACGACCACCAGCATTCCTGTCCCTCGTGGGGAAATGTATGATCGATATGGACGAGTGATGGTTGATAACCAACCACTATACTCGATTACATATACACCGCCAAAAGGTGTACAGCCTGATGATAAACTTGCCCTCGCAGAGGAATTGTCGCAATACATTGATATGGAATATGAAGATAAGTTGACAGATAGAGACTTGCGGGAATATTACTTCTTGAAAAATGAAAAAGAAGTACGATCACGTATCGAAGACGAGGATACTTCGAATCTCGATAATGGAGAAGTGTATCAACTTCAATTGGACAGCATAACAGATGAGGAAATCTCAGGTTTTGATAGTCAGACTAAAGAGATCATCGCAATCAAGAAAGAATTGGATCAAGCCTATGCGCTTGCTCCACATGTTGTGAAAAATTCCAACATTTCAGAAAAAGAATATTCAACAGTTGCTGAAAATTTAGCAAAACTTCCGGGCATCAACGTAACCTCAGACTGGGAAAGGACATATCCCTACGATTCACTCTTCCGTAGTTATATCGGGAATATTACATCAAGAGAGCAGGGTGTTCCGCGTGATCAGCTCGATTATTTCATGTCTTTAGACTATAGTCGGAATGATCGTGTCGGCACAAGTGGTCTGGAACAGCAATATGAAGAGGTCCTGCGAGGGACGAAGGAGAAAGTTCAATACGAAACAGATAAGAATAACAATGTTATCAACTCTAAAGTGATCCGGGAAGGTCAACGTGGGAAAGATATCGTTCTTTCAATTGATGTAGAGCTTCAGAAAAGAGTGAATCAAATTCTTCAGGATGAATTACTTAAAGCCATCAGTAAAGCCCCTGGAGAGAACCGTAATTTAAAGAATTCTGTTGCCGTTGTGTCCAACCCGAATACAGGAGAAATCCTCGCGATATCGGGCCAGACTTATAATCGAAATCCTGAAGAAGGAGAATCACGTTTTTCAAATACTTCACACCAGGCAGTTTATAACGCATACACTCCAGGCTCTGCTGTGAAAGGGGCGACGATTTTAACCGGTCTTCATGAAGGGGCGATTTCTCCAGGTACCAGAATCAACGATAAGAAAATCAAAATCGGAAGCGATGCTTCTAAAGGTTCCTATACACCGAATATCGGCGTAGTCAATGATATTCAAGCATTGCAGCAATCGTCCAACGTTTATATGTTTTTCTTGGCGATGTATTTGGGTGGCGAATATGGCAACAGATATACTATGCCGAGTTTATCCTTGAAAGAAGGAACATTTGAGAATTTCGTCTATAATTTCAATCAATTCGGTTTAGGTGTTGAAACAGGTGTGGATTTCCCTTATGAAGGGATTGGAGTAGAAGGAGGTCCGATTAGTAAACCAGGTCAGATCCTTGACTTTTCAATCGGCCAGTTCAGTACGTACACCGCCCTGCAGTTGAATCAATATGTGTCAACGATTGCAAACGGCGGAAAAAGATTAAAACCCCGACTAGTGAAAAGTATTCATGAACCATCCATCACAGATGATTTGGGAGCTGTTTATAAAGATTACTCTCCACAAGTCCTGAATCAATTGGAGATGGATCAATCTTACATTGAACGGGTGCAGGAAGGTTTCAGACAGGTCTTCCAGACGAGCCAGGGGACAGCGAGCAGTGTTTTTTCGAAAGAACCATATGCTCAGTATCGGATGGCAGGTAAAACGGGAACAGCTGAGGTAACACAGTATAAACCGGACGGAAACGGTGGTACAACCATAATAAAAAACTTACTAAATAAGACTCTTGTCGGTTATGCACCTTATGATGATCCTGAGATTGCCTTTTCCATTATTACACCTTATTTAGGTGATCAGGCAACAAGTACGTTCAATGTAAGCAATAACATCGGAGCCAGGATTGGTCAGGCTTATTTTGAATTGAAAGAGCAGCGAGCAGATAAAGGAATCGAAATGAACAATAGTGAGGAAGCAGAAGAAGAGGAGTGATACGATTTGTATCACTTCTCTTTTTTTTGGTTAGTAGTGCGGGGTTAGTGGTGTTGAAGAAGCAATGGCTTTTTACAAAAATCCAAAGTTCGTAAATTATTCTACAAAAAACTTCAATTTACAAAACCTTAACGTTTAGTTCATATGTGATTAAAACTCTCCCTTTAGTATAGAAAATGTGAGTTGGCCAAGCCGTCAACGACAAATACAAATGATGATAATAGGGGGAGAAAGGAATGAAAGCTTTAAAGAATTCAGCACTGATGTTTGCATTTATCCTGGTCCTGGGAGTACTGGCAGCATGTGGTGGCGGATCTGAAGAAGGATCAGCTACTGAAGAAGATAACGGTTCAACAGATGGTTCTGAAGACGTCTCCGGAGCAATCGCTATCGATGGTTCATCAACCGTTTTTCCAATTATGGAGAGCTTGACATACTCTTACAATCAGAAGAATCCTGACGTGAACATCACTGTGAATGCCTCAGGATCTGGTGGTGGATTTAAAAAAGCTACTGTTGGTGAAATTGATCTAAGTAATGCTTCTCGCCCGATTAAAGAAGAAGAAAAAGCGACAGCTAAGGAAAATGGTATTCAGCTGGAGCCACTAGAACTAGCTTATGATGGTATATCTGTTGTGGTTAGCCAACAAAACGATTTCGTTGAAGAGCTTACGATTGAACAATTAAAGCAGATTTTCTTAGAGTCTTCGGAGGCAACCATGTGGTCCGATATTAACCCTGAATGGCCGGAAGAGGAAATTAAAATCTTCAGCCCTGGTCATGATTCCGGTACTTTCGACTATTTTAATGAAGTAATTCTTGAAGAAAAACCGATGAGAGAAGGCGAAAATACGACATTATCTGAAGACGATAACGTTCTTGTACGGGGAATTAAAAATGACCCTAATGCAATCGGATTCTTCGGTTATGCCTACTATGCGGAAAATAAGGACAGCTTAAAAGTTCTTGGTATTTCTGAAGATGGCAAAGAAGCTGTAAAACCAAATGGTGAAACAATCCAGGATGGTTCTTACAAACCATTATCCCGGCCCCTATTCACTTATGTGAATGTGG
Source organism: Halobacillus sp. H74 (assembly GCF_052246715.1). Classification (NCBI taxonomy): domain Bacteria; kingdom Bacillati; phylum Bacillota; class Bacilli; order Caryophanales; family Bacillaceae; genus Halobacillus; species Halobacillus sp. H74. The sequence continues at coordinate 219,472 of NZ_JBQQCI010000005.1, forward strand.
ACTCTTATAAAGAGAAACCACAAGTCAGAGATTTTGTTGAATTTACTTTAAAAAATGCAGGTAAAGCTGCTGAAGAAGTTGGTTATGTAGCATTACCTGAAGAAAAATATCAAAAACAGCTTGAAACAGCTCAAAGCTGGGCTGAATAATTGAACATGAAAACTTAACGAGGAGGGTGAGACTGTTACTGGTCTCACCTTGCCTTATGGATGAGAGGAGTTTTAAGGATGGGCAAAGGTTTAGAGGGAAAATCGATTGATGTCCAACAGATGATTGAAGAAAATAAAAACAGTAGAAGTATTGGAGAGATAATAGAGAAAGTCATCCCATACTTCCTGCTTCTGTGTGCTGCTGTAAGTGTGCTCACTACAGGCGGTATTCTTTTTACTTTACTGAGAGAATCGATCGTTTTTTTCTCAGAAGTAAACCTCATTGATTTTTATACTGGAACACAATGGTCTCCATGGTCAGGTGAATTTGGTGTTGCCCCTTTGATTGGTGGTACTTTACTCATCACATTGATTGCTACTGTTGTAGCGGTACCATTGGGCTTAATGTCAGCCATTTTTTTGAGTGAATATGCAAACGACAAAGTAAGGCGTGTAATTAAACCTGTGCTTGAAGTATTAGCAGGAATACCGACTGTCGTTTACGGTTATTTTGCTTTAACGTTCATTACTCCAATGTTTCAATCGATCATCCCTGACTTAGGTATATTCAATGCTTTAAGTGGTGGGTTCGTAGTCGGAATCATGATCATCCCGATGGTTGCCTCTTTATCAGAAGATGCGATGAATTCTGTTCCTAATGCACTGCGCGAAGGTGCCTATGGATTAGGAGCTACGAGGTTGGAAGTTGTGTTCAAAGTTGTACTTCCTGCAGCATTCTCCGGAATTGTAGCATCTATTGTATTAGCTATTTCCCGTGCAATCGGAGAAACAATGATTGTAACCATTGCTGCCGGAGCCACACCTAATCTGACTTTCAATCCTACAGAGTCCATTCAAACGATGACAGCATTCATAGTACAAGCGGCGACAGGTGACACAACGTTCGGCTCCACGATTTATTATAGTCTGTATGCTGTGGGTCTGACTCTATTCATCTTCACTCTTGTGATGAACTTGATTGCACAATATATTTCACGCAGGTTCAGGGAGGAATATTGATGTTTGGAAAAAATGAACAATCGATCAAGAAGCGAATGGAAGGAAGAGTGATTGCGAATAAAGCGATGATGGTTTTATTCGGATTAGCTACTACTGTCGGTCTTGTGTTTTTAGTACTGCTCTTTTACCGTGTATTGACTCAAGGAATTGGATATATAAGTTGGGAGTATATTTCAAACTTTCCTGCTCCTTATCCTGAAAAAGCAGGAATTTATGCTGGTTTAATTGGATCTATTTTCTTAATGGTTATCGTTGCAATCTTTTCCGTCATTATCGGGGTTGCTACGGCAGTCTATTTAGAAGAATATGCACCGAAAAATAAGGTTACTGAATTTATAAGGGTAAACATTCAAAACTTAGCAGGTGTACCATCTATAGTGTTTGGACTCTTGGGATTAACGTTTTTCGTTTATATGTTCAACTTCGGTTATACGTTAATAGCTGGTGGTCTGACAATGGCTTTATTGATTCTTCCTGTCATTGTCGTGGCGGCGCAGGAAGCCGTTCGTTCCGTACCCGGAGAAATCAAAGAAGCTTCGTATGGTATGGGAGCTTCAAAATGGCAGACGATTGCCCGCGTAATTCTGCCAGCGGCGATACCGGGGATCCTGACAGGAACCATTATTGCACTTTCTCGTGCGATCGGTGAAACAGCTCCATTAATCATTGTGGGAGCTGCAACGGCCATCTATACGCTGCCAGATTCGTTATTAGCAAAATATACGGTTATGCCTATTCAGATATATAACTGGACAGGTCGACCGCAGGAAGAATGGCAATTTGTCGCAGGAGCTGGAATCATAGTATTGCTAGCGGTTCTGCTGCTTATGAATTCAATTGCTGTGTTCATCAGGAATAAATATCAGCACCGTCTTTAATTTGGATGAGGAGGGTTTCATAATGAATAAAGTTATGGAGAAGAAACCGAAAGTTAGTGGTGACAAGGACAATCGAATGACAACAAATAGTCAAATGAAACCAAATCAAGTGGAAAATATCATTGAAGTGAACGACTTGAATTTGTGGTATGGATCTGATCAAGCTCTTTATGAAGTGAATATGAAAGTGCCGCAAGAACGTGTGACAGCAATCATCGGTCCATCTGGATGCGGGAAGTCGACTTTTCTGAAGACATTGAACCGTATGGTCGAAATGGTTCCTATCGTGAAAACTTCCGGATCGATCAAATATCGCGACCAAAATATTTTCAGCAGCAAATTCAAAGAAGAATACTTGCGTACAAAAGTCGGGATGGTTTTTCAAAAGCCCAATCCGTTTCCGAAATCAGTCTATGATAACGTAGCCTATGGTCCAAGAATCCACGGCATTAAGAAAAAAGAGGTTTTAGACCAGATTGTCGAAAAGAGTTTGAAAGATGCTGCGATTTGGGAGGAAGTGAAGGATCGCCTTCATGAAAATGCTTATGGTTTATCCGGTGGACAGCAGCAACGTGTATGTATTGCCCGTGCTTTAGCTGTTGAACCTGATGTCATTCTCATGGACGAACCGACATCTGCATTAGATCCAATTTCTACAGCAAAGGTAGAAGAACTGGTTCAAGAACTTAAGAAGAAATATAGCATCATTATCGTTACGCACAATATGCAGCAGGCTGCCCGTATTTCAGATAAGACAGCTTTCTTCTTAAATGGTGAACTGATTGAATTCGCAAATACTGATGACTTGTTCCAGAACCCTCAAGATAAACGAACAGAAGACTATATCACGGGACGTTTCGGTTAAAATAACATTTCAGGGGGAAGTCTCATGTCCATTCGAGCTCATTTTGAAGAAGAACTAAATGATTTGAAAGAACAGATCAAACAATTATCTATTGATACAAAAGAATCTTTGGACGCTGCTATTCACGTCCTTTATGCAGCAGATGTAGAAGGTGCCAAAAGGATTATGGAAGAAGATAGCATCATTGATCAAAAGGAAGAGAAAATTAATGATGATGCGATTTTGATGTTAGCCAAACAACAACCTGTAGCAAGGGATTTGCGTAGAATCATTATTGCAATAAAAATATCTTCAGACTTAGAGAGGATGGCTGATCACTCTACGAATATTGCCAAAGCGACCATTCATCTCGGGAAGAGTCATGGAATAGAAGTTACTCCAGATTTGAAGCAGATGGCGATTATGGCAATGGACATGGTGGACCTTGCTGTCAAAGCTTTTGAATATGAGGATATTACTTTGGCAAGTAAACTGGCAGAGTTGGATGATGTCATCGATGAAAAGTATGGGTCGATTGTAAAAGAAATGCTGGAACTTACAGCTGTGAACCCTGAACAGATTCAGCACATTATGCAAATGGCTTACATTGCCCGTTATATCGAGCGTTTTGCAGATCATATCACGAATATTGGTGAGAATGTCTTTTATTTGGTCAAAGGTAAAACGTACTATTTAAATAATTAAAGCATGAAAAAGCTTGGATCATTCAGATCCAAGCTTTTTTCCATATCGAAAGCTATTTAGACGTAATAGCTTCAGCAATTTCTTGATGGGTCATTTCTGAATTCAGAGTTGCTTGTCCTATTTGGATAAATCGACTGTAGTCATTTTCTTTCATGAAGGTTTCAAAAGCATTGGCATCATCGATAATATTAGCTTGTTGCAGCTTTTGGCTGATTTCTGTTGAGTTTGTCCCACTCACAATATCGATAGAAAAAGTGACAAGGGTGCTCTTTTCTTTTTCCTTATCGCTCGATGAAGCTGTAGTTTGTTGCTGAGCTTCCCATTCTTCATTGCTTACAACGTGGTACCCGTCTTCTTCTAATTGAGAAATCATTTCTTCTGTCCCAGGGGATTTTTCCTTCACCTCAACAGAAGGCTCTTCTGAATTCCAATAGGTGATTCCGACAACTATGGCAGCAGTTAATAATCCTATAGAATAAGAACGGATCAAATGCTTCATTATTGGACACCTTCACTTTTTTGCTGTTGGACCAATGAGTGAACGTCATGTTCGCTCAAATTCGTCTGTTTAGCTATGTAATGAAGCTTATATCCTTTTTTATACATAGAAAGGACCGTGTCTACAAGAGGTAACTGTTTTGGTGTTTCTGGCTTGGGAGCAGGCTGTTTCATGATTTCTTCTGTTAAATCTTCTGCTAACAGCTCTTCTTCCAAAACATTCATCTTTTTCTTCATCTGATAATTGTTTTGCATCATCGTCATCGACACCTGCTCAATTTGGCTTTCAATCCCCTTCATACGATCATTCATGAAAAAAGAGAGAATGAATAAAACGATGGCAACGGCTGCAATTGTTCCTAAAGCATATAACAAATTGATCACTCCTTATTTGTTCCACGTTTATTTATATCATAGATATACTTGCATGGCTATGGGACTTTTCATAGGTTTTACGTGAATATCCACTTGAAAGGGGACAGTGTTTTTGTTATTATAAACAAGTCTGATAATGTGGATAAGACAGTGAAAAGATTGATTAGGAGGAATAATGATGCGCGTAAACATTACACTTGCTTGCACTGAAACTGGTGACCGCAATTATATTAGTACAAAAAACAAGCGTAAGAACCCTGAACGTTTGGAGCTTATGAAATATAGCCCACGCGTAGGGAAACACACGCTTCACCGTGAAACTAAGTAAAACAGTAGGATTATTTCCTACTGTTTTTTTCTTAGGAATTGATAAAATAACAGTTAGTGGATTTTAAGCTTGTGGAGGCTGACGGGGCGATTTCGCATGTGATTAACTCAGGCTCTTGAGGGCATCCCCCTCATTCTGGGTAAAAGAGGGCCTATCGTTTTCTGTTGAACCAATACAAAGAAGGATTTTTATATAACTATTCCTATACATAAAAACGGGGTGGAAATATGGACAAAACGGAATGGAGATTCGTCGGTAAAAACATCCTGCAGAAAATAACACTTAAAGATAAACAAAAGATGGAATCTGTCATGTATGCCCACTTATTCGACAGTCCCCTTTGGAAGGAAGCTGACGTTGTAGGGGTGACGCTGTCCCAATCACATGAATGGGCGACAGAAGATATCATTGAAGAAGGATGGAAGGCAAATAAGATCATCGCAGCTCCTAAGTGTATTCCTGAAAATAAACAAATGCAGTTCTACCAGCTCGATGATTATAATCAATTGGAAAAGGTGTACTTTGGTCTGAAAGAACCTGATCCGGAGTGTTCTGAGAAAGTGAATAAAGATGATATCGACCTCCTGCTTGTACCTGGGTTATTGTTTGATGAGCGAGGCTACAGGATCGGGTATGGTGGGGGTTATTATGATCGGTTTATTGAAGGATACCTTGGAAAAACAGTGATGATTGCTTCTGAGAAACAAAAGCAGTCAGGTCTTCCTGTAGAAGAATTTGACCAAAGAGTAGAATATGTCCTGACTGAGAATGGAATACGTGCAACATACACTTTTTAACAAAACGTTCATAATTTTTCTATGAAATGTGAATTACTGAGCAAACCTTCGCAGTATAATGGGAGTAACTTAGTAAAGGAGTGGTGATGATGGAGCATGTGAATCGAGTCGCATTAATTGGCACAGGAGCGGTAGGTTCCAGTTATGCTTTTGCACTTTTGAACCAAGGTGTTGCGGATGAGTTGGTTTTGATTGATTTACACAAAGACAAGGCTGAGGGTGATGCGATGGATCTGAACCATGGCTTAGCTTTCGCCCCGGCCAATAAGAAAATCTGGTTTGGAAGTTATGAAGACTGTGAACTGGCGGACATTGTGGTAATTACGGCAGGTGCTAATCAAAAGCCCGGTGAAACACGTCTCGATCTACTTGAAAAAAATACTGCAATATTCAAAACCATTGTAGAATCTGTCATGCGAAGCGGCTTTGATGGTATTTTCATCGTAGCGACCAATCCGGTTGATATTTTGACATATATGACAAGGGAATTTTCTGGACTGCCGGTGAATAAGGTGATCGGTTCGGGTACGATTCTTGACACCGCTCGTCTAAGGTTCCAATTAAGTGAATATTTTAATGTGGATACAAGAAATGTTCATGCTTATATTATGGGAGAGCACGGAGACTCCGAACTTCCGGTTTGGAGCCATGCCAATGTGGGAGGACGGTCAGTATTCGATCGCATCCAAGACCATCCGGATAAGTACGATATTACAGATTTAGATACCATTTTTGAACAAGTGAGAGATGCAGCTTATCATATTATTGAGAGAAAGGGTGCTACTCATTATGGTATTGCTATGGGACTTGTAAGATTAACAAAGGCGGTCCTCCATAATGAAAATGCAGTATTGACGATTTCTGGTTATGTGAACGGTTCATATGGCGTTGATGACTTGTACATTGGTGTTCCGGCGATTGTGAATCGTAAAGGGATTACTGAAATTATCCAACTCGATTTAAATGAAGAAGAAAAGGGGAAATTCACCGAATCTGCCTCTATCCTGAAAACAACGATGGAGCCTGTGCTGAAGAAGTATTTGAATAAGGATCCACAGGCTGGCAAAAAATAACCCCATCTAACGAAATGAGGTGGGTGAAATGCGTCAATTACTCCGGTGGGGGTTGATTATAAGTACTGCAGGTGTGTCTTTATATAAATATCGCTATAAAGCATTGGATATTGTAACAAGAATTCCAGCACTGCGAAAAGTTTTCGTTCGACTCTCCATGAATATTCCATGGGTCAGGCAAAAATTTCTTTCACAAATGTTTCGTGGTCGTTAATGTATTAACAAGCTGTCAGGCTAACATCTGACGGCTTTTTCATCGTATAGTGAGAGGGGCAATTCGCTATATGATTGCTCTTAAGCTTGAGGAAGATAACTTCGACTTCTGAAAATACAAAGTGTGTGTTTTTTATAAAGCTGATGGATGGTTCTGCTGGATGTGAAAATGGTATGATGTTAGGCGTGAAGGGGGAAGAAGTGTGTTCATTCAGCAAGAGTTTTACTTATGGAAATTGACATACGATCTTGTTATCGGCCAAGATTTTCAAGTATTGCATATGAATACGGAAGAAGGAGAAGTGTGGCTCGAGAAAGATTCCAAATGGAAAACCCATGTCGTTCGCCTGAAGCATAAACAGATCAACTGGAGAAGTGAGCTGAAAAGAGATGTAGAGGCCACTTATAAACAATTGAAAAATAACCGCCAGCTTTTTCGTGGCGGGAAGAAGATCCACTTACATAGTTTATATATATCCTCCCATCCACCGGTAGATGAATGGGAGGATATTACGGAACAGCTTCCGGATTCAAAAATACCTACAAGGCTTTATTACTTATCTGATAGCAATAAAGATAAAGAGAAGTCACGTTTCTACGATACAGTTGGTTTGAAGGAACCATTGATTGATCAACACATCAATGAACAAGAAATGGAAGCGATGATTCCTTATATTAAACAACAGGTCGTCAGTCAGGATCGAAATCAGAAGAAACGAATGCAATCTTTATTTGAGTTCGGTAAACCGAGAATAACCTATGTTTTATTGATGTTGAATATACTGATCTTTACGTATGTGGAGTGGAAGGGGGACAGCACCTCTGTTCTTACCCTGATTGAATTTGGTGCAAAATACAACCCTGCCATTATATCTGGGGAATGGTGGCGGATCGCAACATCCATGTTTTTGCATATTGGTACTTTGCATTTGTTGATGAATATGTTTGCGTTATTTTATTTAGGTACAGCTGTGGAGAAGATTTACGGCACTTGGCGTTTTTTCGTCATTTATATGCTGGCTGGTATCTTCGGCGGGGTGGCAAGTTTCATGTTGAATCCCCATGTGGCCGCTGGTGCTTCAGGTGCAATTTTTGGTTTGTTTGGTGCGCTCCTCTATTTCGGGGTTCAGCATAAGCGTTTGTTTTTCCGGACAATGGGGTGGAATTTATTATTTATTATCGGCTTGAATATCGTCTTTGGATTACTTGTCCCTCAAGTGGATAACGGAGCCCATATGGGAGGATTGATAGGTGGCTTCCTGGCTTCGGCACTTATTAATATGCCAGGGCAAAAAAATAAAAAGCTGCAGACTTCAGCTTTCCTCCTATATCTTATAATACTGGGAGCAATGGTCTTAATGGGGGCGACCAGCATCTTTAATGGCGAGCAGACATTATCTCAAGTCCAGGAAACTCAAGAACTCAATCAAAAGGAAGCCTATGATATTGTCATAGAAAAGACGACAGCCGCCCTCGATGATCCTGGGGCGTATGAAGCGGAGTTACTGTTTAATCGTTCCTATGCTTATTATCAAACAGAGGAAATCGATCGAGCACGTGAAGATTTACATGCAGTCATCGATCTTGCTCCTGATATGGCTGAGGCACATTATAATTTAGCTCTTTTATACCAGAGTGAAGGTGAATTGGAAAAAGCGGGTGAACATGCCGCTAAAGCCGTTGACTTGAAACCAGACCAGGAGGATTTCCAAAATTTAAATAAAGAATTTCAATAGTACTGGATCAGTTGGTGTTTCTTGCCGGTGTCATCTTCATACAGGACCATCAAATGTTTACCGTTTTTATCAAATAAGATGAGAGGAATGTAGCTTTGGATCGGGTGGGATGACTTTGTATCACTGATTCCAAGTATATAATTTTTATAGAGACCTTCCCACAGTTGGCCTTTGATCCTTGCAAAATTTTCTTCTGTTGTGCCAGGGAAGGTTTTTTCTTTAAAATCTGCTAATTCGGTCAACGGAACTAAGGTGTAGTTATCTTTTTGGATTTGATAATGTGTCAGCAATTCTTCCCATTGAGCTTCAATTTGCTGTGTAATGGTATGATCAAGCCTTTCTTTCCACTCTTCTTCTTCAGGATCTGAAGGTTTTTTGAAGGCAGTAGTACTGGAATGTGGGGAATCTATGACATATAATTCATCTTTTGAAGTTTCTTGAATACTTTTGATCGGGTCATCGCCTTCATGAATTTCTCCATGATGGAAAGAGATCGCCTGGTATTTTTGGCTATCTTCTCCATGTATGCTCGTCTCTTTTTTTATTTCAGAAACGTTTTCTTCCCATTTACTCACAACACCTTTAAGGCGTCCGTTCACATATAAAAGAGACACGTCTTGTCGCAAATACATAGGGCGGTCACTTTCAGAAGAGACGTCCCAAAGGACCTCGTATTCATCCGCATCTTCTTGTGCTGAAAAATTTAACGTGGTTGCAAACTTGCTGAAACCTCGTTCTTCATCTAAAGGAAAATATTTGACCACAGATTCTTCCTGAAAATATTGTGTGTATAAGGCTATGATAATGGCTAAGGCTAACGGACCCAATACCCAGAACAACCAAACTTTTTTCACGTTATCCTCTCCTTAAGCTTCCTTTCTTTCTGACGGGTATGTATACAGATAGATATGATAGATCTTTCTTGGACATGCAAGGGAATTCAAGAGAAAGAGGCTTCTCATGTTTCGACGTATGTTTTCTTCTATTTAGAAAAAGCTAAATGGTAGCAGGCAGCAGGGAGGGAACGTCATGGAAGAACAGCTTTTGTTTGATAACTATGAGAAAAATGTCTCCTACATGCGGGAAAGACTTGGTGTGGATGAAAGTTTTGATATGATCCATTTAGACTTGGTGTATGCAGGAAGAGGCATGTCGCTATTTCTCGTGGATGGGTTCGTCAAAGATGAGATACTGCATTATTTGATGAAATTGCTTTCTCGTTTAGATAAAGAACAGCTTGATCCAGATCCCTTAGAGCAATTGTTGAAAACGCACTTACCCTATGTGGAGCTGGATGAACAAAAGGATTTGAATAAAGCGGCTGATAATGTGTTAGCCGGCCCAACGGCTCTTCTTGTTGAAGGTGTAGATAAGATCATCATGATTGATGCCAGGACTTATCCAGTCCGTGGACCAAAAGAGCCTGATTTAGAAAGAGTTGTTCGTGGGTCAAGAGATGGTTTTGTTGAAACAATCGTATTCAACACGGCTTTGACGAGACGACGGGTCAGGGACAGATCATTACGGATGGAATATCTTAAAATCGGACGTCGTTCACAAACCGATGTGTGCTTGTGCTATTTGAAAGATATTGCGGAGACGGATCGGATCGAACACTTACAGAGAGTTTTGCAGGAAATCGATACAGATGCTCTGCCAATGGCTGAAAAGACAATCGAAGAATATATAAGTGGTCAGCATTGGAACCCTTATCCAGTGGTTCGCTATACTGAAAGGCCGGATACGGCAGCGGCTCACCTTTACGAAGGACATATATTGATCATCATTGATGGATCACCGAGTGTGATGATCACGCCAGCGACTTTTTGGCATCACCTCCAGCATGCGGAAGAATATCGCCAAAAACCACTTGTAGGAGCATACCTTCGCTGGGTTCGTTTTTTTGCATTTTTTGCATCGATTTTCATTTTACCTTTATATTTTCTAGTATCAAAACAACCTGTCCTCCTTCCGGAAAATTTATCCTTTATCGGCCCTTCAGAAGCGGGGACCATCCCATTGATTGTCCAGTTTCTAATTGCCGAAGTTGGAATTGATATGTTGAGGATGGCAGCCATCCATACGCCTTCCTCTCTCGGAACCGCTTTGGGTTTGGTGGCCGCTATATTAATCGGTCAAGTGGCTGTAGATGTAGGATTGTTCTCAAGCGAAGTCGTCTTGTATTTAGCATTAGCTGCTATTGGAACTTTTGCTACTCCAAGTTACGAAATAGGTCTCGCAGATCGAATATCAAGGCTTGCTTTATTACTTGTCACAGGCTTGTTCGGTGTAAAAGGTTATGTGATCGGGGTCACCTTCTGGTTGCTTTACCTATCTCACATGCAAACATTTAAAACGCCTTATCTATGGCCGTTCATGCCATTTTCCTGGAAGCCATTGAGAGATGTCTTGATTCGGTCCCCTATTCCGCTTAAAAACAGAAGACCTGCCTTTCTTCATCCAAAAGATCCTGACCGATGAACGGTCAGGGTTTTTTTGCGTTTTCAATCTAGTTATCTATTGGTATAATAAGAGAAGGTGATGTGACGTGAAAACAATTTATGATGTACAACAATTTCTGAAGAAGTTCGGTACGATTATATACGTAGGTGATCGTATAGCCGATCTTGAATTGATGGAAGACGAAGTCCGTGAGTTGTATAAATCACAATGTATGACCATCGAGGACTATCAGATGGCTATCTTGTTACTGCGAAGTGAAATGACGCGGCTACGGGATCGAAAGAAGGGGGAAGAAGACCGGTGGGACAAACGTTTTATTTAGGGGCAGATATTGGTGGTACGACCGTAAAATTAGCAGTTCTTCAAGAAGACGGTACAATCGTTGAAAAGTGGGAAATTCCGACAAATACAGAAGAGCAAGGGAAATCTATACCATCAGATATTGCCAAAGCGATCGATGATAAACTGGGGGATCTGCAGATTGAAAAGAATAATCTCGCAGGAATTGGTGCGGGCGCTCCTGGATTTGTTGACACGAAAACCGGTTACATACATGAGGCCGTCAATATAGGATGGAAAGACTTTGCTTTCGGGGAGCGCTTGAGTGAACTGACTAGCCTTCCGGTCTGGGTCGATAATGATGCAAACCTTGCCGCTTTAGGTGAAAACTGGCTGGGAGCTGGTGAAGGTTGCAGTGAACTGATTGCGGTGACACTTGGAACAGGAGTGGGTGGCGGCATCATCGCTAACGGTAACGTTTTGAACGGTGCTAATGGAACGGCGGCTGAACTAGGTCATGTCACAGTAGTTCCAGACGGTGGCGCGCCTTGTAATTGTGGGAAAACCGGTTGTTTAGAAACTGAGGCTTCGGCTACCGGTATTGTGAGAAAGGCGAAAGAAGTCGTGGAACATTATCCCGAATCTTCTCTACACAAAACCATGGCAAGTGGCCAGTTGACAGCGAAGGACGTTTTCGAGGCTGTTGAAGCCGGCGATACAGCAGCGGGACAAGTATTAAAAGACGTATCCGACGTATTGGGAATGGCCATTGCTAATATGGCTATAGCCATCAATCCGGAAAAAATAGTGATCGGGGGTGGAGTTTCTCAAGCTGGCCGTTTACTGTTAAATCCTTTGGAGGTCGCTTACAGAAAATACGCATTGCGCAGAACAGCTGAGGCTTCCAGTTTTGACCTGGCAGAGCTGGGCAATGATGCAGGAGTCATCGGTGGCTGCTACTTAGTTAAGAAGAATAGGTGAAAAAATTGGAGCTTTTTCAGCTCCAATTTTTTATTGTCGCAGTCATGAATATTTCCTCTTTGTCTTATTTTGTAAAGGATTTTTAATGTGAGAGACTTCCAATTCTAATGTTCTTTTATTATGATGGGAAAGACAATAAAACATCATTTTACAAATGTTGGTTTTTACTGATTTTCATGAAACCTTTCTGGTGGTTAATTCGTCATATAATAAGAACGAGTTTAATATTGATTATAAGTGGAAATTGTTAAAAGAGATATGGAATTGGGTAAACGTATGTCTCGTTGGCCTGGTAACGTAGTAGAGGAGGAACCATCATGCAATTGAAAAACATTCGCATGCCTTTATTTGTGATAGCGACATTGCTATTTGGTTTGAAAACATATTTCGTCTATAGATTCATGTTTGATTTATCTATTGAAAATCCGATGCAGGAATTTATATTGCTATTCAACCCAATCGCTAGTGCATACTTGATTTTTGCTATCAGTGTGTGGTTGCAACCGAAAAGGCAAATGAAGTATTTAAGATGGACGATATTGATTGGATCTTTGATCTTATTTGTAAACTTAATTTTTTACCGTAATTTTACAGATTTCATAACTATCCCGGTATTGTTTCAAGGGAATAATGCAGCAGATTTGACAGGCAGCTTCTTGACCTTGCTTCACATTGAGGATCTTCTGATTTTCGCTGATGTCGCACTTGTTTGGTATTTGAGTAAACATAAGTTCGGCTTATCTGTCCAGTTACCAAAAAGAGGGAAAATTGCAGCTACAGCAGTCACATTTCTGCTTTTGTCAGGGAATGTCGTACTTGCAGAGATTGAGCGTCCAATGTTATTTGTCCGTGCTTTTGACCGTGAATACTTGGTGAAAAATATCGGAGTGTACAACTATCACCTTTATGATGCGACGATGCAGACGAAGACGAAAGCACAAAGGGTGTTCGCAGATGGAAGTGAAATCAGTGAGATTGAAACATATTTAGAAGAAAATTCTCCTGATGAAGTTAATAAAAAAGCAGACCTTTATGGCATTGCAGAAGATAAGAATGTCATTTTCGTAAGTGTTGAATCTTTCCAGAATTTCTTATTGGATTCTAAGGTCAACGGTACAGAAACAACACCATTCTTGAATGATTTGAAAGAAAGCAAAGATACTATTTTCTTTAAAAACTTTTATCACCAAACAGCACAAGGGAAAACATCGGATTCCGAGTTCATCGTTGAAAACTCTCTTTATCCTTTAGGGAGGGGAGCGGTGTATTTCACACATGCAGGAAATGAGTACAATGCCCTGCCTGAAATATTGAATGATGAAGGTTATGAAACTTCTGTTTTTCATGCTAATAATGGAAGCTTCTGGAATCGAGATACGATGTATGACAACATTGGATATGATGAGTTCTATGATGAAAAATCTTACCAGGTGACACCAGAGAACTCATTTGGATGGGGCCTTGAGGATAAAGCATTTTTCGAACAATCCATCAAATATATGCAGTCTCAGGAGAAACCGTTTTATAGTAAGTTCATTACTTTGACGCACCACTTTCCTTTTGAACTTCCTGAAGAAAAAGCGAATATTGATAAATTTGATTCAAATTCTAAGACATTGAATTCCTTTTTCCAAACCGCTCGCTATACGGATGAAGCTTTACAGCAATTCTTCCAACAATTGAAGGATGCGGGGTTATATAAGGATTCGATCATCGTATTGATGGGGGACCATTATGGAATCAGTGATTTCCACAATGAAGCGATGGGACAATTCTTAGGGAAAGAAGTGGATCCGTTCGTCCAGACTCAATTGCAGCGTGTCCCATTCATGGTGCACATCCCTGGGTATGAAGGTGGAGGAGTTAGAGAAGACGTCGTCGGCCAAATTGATGTCAAACCTACCTTGCTTCATTTGCTCGGAATAAATGCCGGGGGAGACATGACCTTCGGTGACAATATGTTCGCAGAAGATGGGAAGGACTTCATTGCAATGAGAGACGGAAGCTTTATTAGTGAAGAGTATTTATTTACGAATGAGCAGTGTTATGACCGCGCTACCGGTGAGCTGTTAGCCGAAGAAGAAACGGAGGCTTGCCAACCGATTAAAGAAAAGGTCGAAAAAGAGCTCAATTACTCTGATAACATCATTTATGGAGATCTCTTCAGGTTTTATGATTTCGATTCTTCAAGTGAATAAGAGAAGTACTAGCCGTCATGACATCGATGTCATGGCGGCTTTCTTATGGTAAAGCTTTGTTGAACTTTAGTGGTGACATTTATGGCAGTGACAGTCTTATCTGCAAGTGTGAATCCGCAGGTTTTGGATAATGGTGTTTTGGAGGAGAATAGGAGCGCTGAAGTTTAACCTGGCTTTTGATATAATGATATTTCCGCTTTTTTTATCACATATTTTGATATGAGTAAGGGTAATGATACCAACATACGATAGTCTTTATTAGAAGGTGAGGTTCGATTATGTTCCGTTTTGAAAATGTTTGCCAGGAACCGCTGCATGATTTGAATTTTAGAATAGATAAACAGGATAAGGTTATTCTATTCGGACCGTCAGGAGCAGGTAAGAGCACACTGCTATTTTTATTGAACCGACTAAGCGATCCTGAACAAGGAGAGATTTACTACAAAGACGCCCCTATACAAAACCAGCCGATAACTAAACTTCGTAAAAATGTAGGGCTTGTGCTTCAAGCGCCAAATCTATTCCCAGGTACTGTGCTTGAGAATATTAAATATGGACCAGCACTGTTTGGGGAGTGGGAAGAAAAAGATGGAAAGAAACTGCTTGATTATGTCCAGCTTCCCTCCAGTTATTTAAATCGGGATGTAGAGCAGCTCTCAGGCGGAGAAAAACAGCGGGTATCGTTGGCGCGTACGTTAGCCAATTCACCTGAAGTATTGCTTTTAGATGAGCCGACGAGTGCTTTGGACTATAAGACCGCAGAAGAAATTGAAGAAGTGTTAGCATGTCTGATCCAAGAACATCAGCTGACAATGTTGATGGTGACTCACAATTTGAATCAAGCACGACGCTTGGGAGACCGGGGATTGTTTATTGCAGATGGGAAGCTCCAGGAGGATGGTGCTATACCAGATATGCTCGATGAGCCTAAAACAGAGCGGCTATCCAAATTCTTAGAGCAGTAAGGAAGTGAACACATTTGGAACCTGAAATTTCTAATCAATCGCTGTTTTTTCTTATTATTTTTGTGATCGTTCCATTAGTTCTCTCATATTATTACCAGCTAGGTGTAAGTAAGAGTGTCATTTGGTCAACATTCCGGGGGACGATACAGTTATTTATTATTGGTTATATACTTACTTTTTTATTTGATTTACCTGCATCTTATGGGATCCCGTTCATGCTTATGGTAATGATCGTCATCGCTACCCTTCACGCCCGGCAAAAAGGGAAAGAACTCCCTTATGTTGGGTACGTGATCTTTACTGGCCTTCTTTTTGTTGAAATAGGGGTACTTTCTTTATGGCTCGTTTTTGATATGATCAACTTTCGGCCATCAGAGGTCATTCCGATGAGTGGGATGGTTATTGGTAACAGTATGACAGCTATGGGATTGGCACTTGAAAGAATGAAAAATGAATTCAGGGCTAACAACGGAAGGCTTCTTGCTTCTTTATCGCTGGGAGCGGAACCAAAGCAAGCGTCTCACCTAATTGTTCAAAAGACATTGCATTCCTCGCTCATTCCCAACGTCGATCGTTTGAAAACGATCGGGTTGGTACAATTACCCGGGATGATGACAGGACTTATTTTAGGCGGAGTTTCACCTGTCATGGCCATCAAATATCAGTTGGTCATTTCCCTGAGTATATTTTCCTCTGTATCTTTAAGTGCGATGTTCATAACACTAGCCATGTATCGTTACTTTTTCAATAAAAATAAGCAATTACTGGAGTCGGCAGAAGATATTAAGAGTTCTCGATCTTAAGAATCAGGTTATGTTTCGGATCCACTTGTACAATAAAAAAAGCAGGCTGCTGTATAGCAACCTGCTCTCCTGTGTTCATTAGCCGAATAGATTGTAATAAATCGTCATTACAGAGAACCAACCGAAAATTAATGCTGATGCAGCTGCGAATAAGACGGCAAAAAAGTTTTTCGTTTTCAGTTCGCGGAAAACGGCAAATACACATAGGATTGTTACGAGTAGAAGAAGAATAGCTGTTACCAAGCTCAGCACCCCCTATATCTCTTTTCTTTATTATCATCCCGTTACTATGGATGTTATACTATATGTAGCGAATGTTGATCCTTATTTATTTTATAGTATAAAAGAGAAAATGTCGAGTTATCTATCTGTATTTTAATAAATTACAAAAGAGGTGTCTACCCATTGTTGAAAATTTCACGTCTGCCATTAGGGCCGATGGCTACAAACGCATATATCGTTCATGAAAATAAAAAGGCTTTAGTTATTGATCCTGGAGGAGACTTTGAGAAATTGGAGAGTTACTTGAAAGAACGTGAACTGAATGTGGTTGCAGTGCTTCTGACGCATGCTCATTTTGATCACATAGGCGCTGTCGAAGATGTCCGTAACGCATATGATGCACCTGTGTACATACATGAAAAAGAAGCGGATTGGCTTGGTGATCCTGCAAAGAATGGATCAGGTTTGTTCGGTTTGGGGGAAATAACCGCAAGCCCTGCTGATCACTTCTTTGAAATTGGGCAAGTCGATTTGGGAGGGTTCGCTTTTGAGGTTCGCTATACCCCTGGTCATTCCCCCGGTAGTGTTTCCTTTGTGTTTAGAAACCAACGGTTCGCAATTGCTGGAGATACCCTATTTCAGCGAGGGATAGGGCGAACGGACCTCCCGGGAGGAAGCCGGCAAGAATTAGAGAAGAGCATTGAAAAGGAACTGTTTAGCCTTCGCGATGACATGCGGATCTATCCAGGTCATGGGCTCCCGACTACTATTGGAGAAGAGAGGGAAGAAAACCCGTTTTTTAATTAATCTTTATAGAATACAGGAGTTAATCTAGAAAATGTTTTTGCTGGAATCAAGCGGATTCTCCATTCCATCTTTAAAAAAAGAACCTGTTACCCTTTTGGGTAACAGGTTTTTTTAGTGTCCACCGAAACTCGGTACGAGAATAAATGAAGAATAATACGTAAAACCAATCATGAAAACTGTCAAGTATGAGAAAAATATGTACACATACATACGCTCAGACAGTTTAAGGTAACCAACAGCAAGGAAAAAAGCCGTTTGAGCAAGAGATAATAATGCCGCTTCCATCATATCGCCTGTATAGAACATGACAGCAAATATACCTGTCCAAAAGGCTAGCACTCGAAACATACGATCCATGCTATTCCCCCTCCTTTTCTCTCGTTAAACTATCATACACATTATAAACGACCGCTAAACAATTGTAAATAAATCATATTTTTCTTTACCTTTCAACAGTATTTGTTAAACAACGCTATTATATGCGTTCAAGGCTGGTGAGGGGGAGCATCTTGTTATAAGTCGAAAAACAAGTTTTAAATATTGCACAAAGGTTATACATCAGATGTACAATGTGGATATACTTAAATATAGTGAGGAGAGCTGAATATGGACGAGTTGAAATTCTACACATACCCGAGTTGTACATCATGCAGACGTACAAAGGCATGGTTGAAAAATCAGGGAGTGGAATTTAACGAACAGCACTTATTTCGTGAAACTCCTTCTGCGAATGAACTGAAAAAAATACTCTCGCTTACCACACATGGAATTGATGAGATTCTGGCAAAGAGGAGTAGAGAATATAAAACGTTAGAAGTGGATGTGGAAAATTTATCTTTGAGTGAGTTTTTGGATCTTGTCATCGATAAACCGAAACTTTTGAGACGGCCTATTTTGACGAACGGAAAAAGCCTTGTTATTGGTTATGATCCTGATGGACTAAAAAAGATTACGGATTACCGGATGGAGCCCGTGGGAAATATGTCTTGAATTACGATGATGCTCATCGCACCTCCTGAATGAAGGTGCGATTTTTATTCTGATAATGTATGGAAGGTTCTGGAATGCTGGGTACGCCCGTCGAAATCCTTAAGCACCCATTCACATGCCCATTTTTGTCCAGACTCTCTCATACATACGGAAGAGATTTCGCCATTTGGGTGCTGCGATGTATAATTGTAGGTAGTTTGTAGCTCTGGAAGTGAAATTAAATGATTTTCTAATGAACTTCTTGTTGTTTCTAACATGCTTTGTTTCATGATGGAGCTTTCGTGGAGTTGTGTTAGCACTAATTGATTTTTATATTGTTGGATGGTATTCATAGTGAAGAGGATGAGCAACAATGAGATCATCAACACCCATGGAAAAATAACTCCTCTTTCATTGTTAATGTGGAAGATGGATCGTGCGCTTGTAAACTTTTTCACTTTTCATCATCACTTCCATCATGATGGTTTGGGGGCTCGTATCTATTTTGAATGATTGGACATCCTGTAACAAACTTTCATGCCCTGAACCGTCCACGCTCCTCTTGATGATTGCCCCGTATTGTTCGATTAAGACATTTCGGTGGTTCTTGTCAATAACTGTAATGGCATCCGGATAAATGGAGTAGTTCCTGGATCTGTTAATTTCTTCTTGAATAAATGTCCCAAGTTGCTGAACGGCCATTTCCTCATAATAAAAATTTTTTGTATGAATCAGCGAAAGAAGTGGTGTAGACAATGAGAGTATGATCATTGTCAAAGTCAAGCTGATCATCACTTCTGAAAGGGTGAACGCCCTCTCATTCCTCATAAGGCGCATACAAGCAGAACTCCTTGCTTCGTTTGTGATGATTTTTCCATTCTGCACACCCTTCTATCCAGCCTTTTTCTATTTGGAAACTCATTCTGACAGGGAGGATAGTAGTATCTGACTTGAAATAAGGAAATTCATCAGACGTTTGTATATAATTATAGAACTCATCATGTAAAAGTAAGTGCACTTTCCTTTCCAAAGAGAGATCTTTTTGCGAGCTTTGGACAAGGGTGAGAATGGGGAGCAGGAAGGTGGTGATGACTAATAATATACTGAAAGCAGAGATGGTCTCAATCATTGTAAATCCTTCATTCTTTTTCAATTCGGACCCTGCTTGTACCAAACGGAAAGGTGACTCTATATATAGTACGAGGGGTTTCAATTCTCATCGTACCAGCCTGGTTAATCATTCCCCTTTGATTGAATTGAATAACAGTTTTCAAGGTGAGCATTTTAATCCTCCATTGATCGGGGAGTTTCCTTATAAATATGTTTTCTTTGTTTTTTGCATCATAAAGTTTATATTCGTTTGTTTCTTCTTCGAACAACAACATATGATAGGCATGTTTCTGCATGGTCAACTGCTGGATAAGTAGAACGTCTTCCTGGAATTGTTGGATGAATAATGATGCTTGCACCTGCTGAGACGTTCTGTGGTGGAGAGGAATGATAGAAGATAGAAGGACCGACCAACATAATAGGACAATAACCATTTCTGTGAATGTGTAGCCTTTATAGTTATTCCCCCACAATTGATACTTTCCCATCACTGTATGCTAACTCGTCTCCGTTCGGGCATGTCGTCGTACTGATATAGTCTGATGATTCTAGTATGTCAATGCTGGTTGCGTAAGAATCAGTGTCGATGTAATAAGCTTCTCCTTGAGCTTCGACTGTTTTTATAAGCGCTTCACACCCCTTACTTCGTATCGTCGTACTGTTTTGTGCCATATTCGGAATGGTAATGATCAATAAGACGGAAATAACGAGCAGCACGATAAGCATTTCAATTAGAGTGAAACCTTTTTCGTTGTTTAACAATTCGATTTCTCCTTTAGTTAAATTTGTTGCATCCATTGATAGAGGGGGAGCATAATGGAAGCATAAATGCTGATGATGACGACAGCGATGCAAACAAAAAACACGGGCTGGATCATTTGGAGCCACGCTTTGATTTTTTCTTGCATGTACTCCATGAAGAAGTCCGCAAGCATTTCCAGCTCATCTTGTAATGCTTTTATGTCATTTGTATGGTGGAAGATATCCGTCAATTCCGTTCGGAAAAGCGTGCATGAATGAAGGGCTTCGCCGAAGGACTTTCCTTCAGATAGTTCTGATAGGATCCGTTCACTATAAAAGGAGAGGATTTCATATTGTTTATGGTTTTTCATCAGCTCCATCGACTCTTTTAAAGTCAAGCCTGCCTGCAATAAAGAATAAAGGTGTGTGGTGAAAAGGAACGATAGAGAGAAGGACTGATAAAACTTCACCAGTGGGACACGGTGGTAGAAAGAAAGCTTTTTTTGTAATGTCATATGGGGTAAGATAAACTTGAGGCACATCAGACTTAGGAAGAGGATGATACTGCATATTCCGATTGCGTTGAGAGCATGTGTCATCAAAACCATAAGTCCAAGGGGCTTTATTTTCTTGACCCTCAAATAACAACACGAAATTGGGCATAACCGTTTGTTGAAGAATGAGGAATGCGATAACAAGAAAGATAAACAAAAAGAGGGGATAACGAATGACCTGGAAAAACCTTTGTTTATAGTCCTTTTTCATTTGCAATAAGTCTTTGCATTGTTTCAAAGTCTTCGGTAAATCATTGTGGATATGGCTGAAATATAAAAACTGTGTGACAGTAGAGGAAAAACGGGCTTTTTCACATGCTGCATCAAGCGTGTCTCCTTTACTCAATGATCGTGCTACTGCTTCGGTGGTCGGTTTCAAAGCGACATCCCATCCAGTCATTTTAAGTGCATCGAGCAATGGATAACCTTTTCCCAGGATATGACTTAAACGTTGAAAAAAAGTGATTTGATGCTTAACTGATAAAGGGGGTTCACGAAACCGGATCGATTTCATGTTTCTTAATGAATCCGAGGGCATATGCTTTCCTCCTTAAATGGGAAAAAGAATAAAAAGACTGGTCCCCTGGAGGGTAGCCATGAATTGCTTTCTGTAAATTGCCTCCTTCCAATAATTCAAGTATCGCTGCTCTCTTTGGAAGCTGCTCACCTCCTTCAATGGAGACAAGTTGTTGGGAAGCGATGGCAATCAGAGATTGTTCAAGCTCAGCCTGTTGGATATTCATTTCTTTGAGGCGGTGAATCGTTCCAAAGGCGCTTCTGGCATGGATTGTACTAATGACAAGATGTCCGCTTAAAGCTGCCCGAAATGCGAATTGTGCAGTATCTTGATCACGGATCTCACCGACCATCAGTAAATCAGGGTCATGTCTCAAGGCAGCTTTTAATCCAGTATCATAGGTGATACCTGCTCGTTCGTTGACTTGCACCTGAATAATATTATTCAGGTTTTTTTCGATCGGATCTTCTAATGTGATGGCTTGGAAAGAACTTTGATTCATCAAAGATTGAAGTAAGGCATAGAGCGTGGTGGTTTTTCCGCTGCCAGTAGGTCCTGTGAAAAGGATCATACCGCTGCGGTGATGCAGCCAATGTTTGATTTTCTCTAATTGGTGGGGAAAAAGGAATAGCTGTTCCAGTGGTGTGTGATCCATAGGGTTGAGTATGCGGATGGCTAAGCTTTCCGTCCCTGTGATGGGGAGTGTGGATAGACGCAGGTCGAAAATCGAGTGATTGGCTCTGTGTTGGAGGGTTCCGTTTTGAGGGCGCTTTTGCTCTCCGATATCCATTCCTGAGGTGAATTTAAAGTAAGAGAGCATCTTTTGATAAAGGGGTAACGGAAGATTTGAGTGGAAAATTCTTTTTCCGTGGATTCGAAAATAGATGCTCGCATTTTCTGCGTAGGGAGAGAAGTGGATATCAGAGGCGGTTTGCTGGACAGCAGATACAATCAGGTCATGAGCATGATTGGCAATGGAATTCAATAAACATACCACCTCATCTTTTTATATTTGCAAAGTATACTATTCGACATAACTTGTAATAATCCTGCTTCATTTGATTTTTTTCTAGGAGGTTACGCATGATTTATTTAATTGGTTTTATGGGAAGTGGCAAATCCACAATAGCTAAGCAGCTTAGTGAGGAGCTGCATAAAGAATACATAGAAATGGATGAAGAAATCGAAAAAAAGGAAGGGACTACTATTCCCCAGATGTTTTCAGATCACGGGGAAAGCTACTTCAGGGAGAAAGAAACGCTTTTTTTGAAAAGTATCAAGGGGGATGAAATTGTATCAACCGGCGGCGGAATCATTTTGGCAGATGAAAACAGGGATCTCCTTGCAGAGGGTACAGTTTTTTATTTGCAGGCTTCCTGGGAAACGATTGTCGAGCGGTTGGCTGATGATACCGAACGCCCGCTTTGGAAAGGGGAGATAGCAGAAAAGAAAGCCCGACTCGAAGAGCGTCTTCCTCTTTATGAAAGCCTTGCAGATTATATTATCCCGGTGGACGGAAAAACGCCCGGGGTAATTACAGATGAGATTGTAAAGTGTCTAAAATAAGGGGATTCTGAACATACTATAAATAATATAGGTGAAAAAAGAGGGATTCTCATGAAGCAGAATGACTACGTGAAGTTTTTGACAGAAGAAATGGTCAAGTATATGCACATGTCTAAGGAAGAGAAGAAACAAAAGAAGGAAAAGAAACCATCCAAGAAATCTTCTTTTTACTGGTTTGGAATGGTTCCGATGGCTTTGAAGATGTTCAAAAGAAAAAGGAAATTGACCAATCATTGAAAAGGAAAACGTTCAAGAAGAAGCCGCTGATACATCAGCGGCTTCTTTACGTTGGTACAGGAATTCATAATATACCATCTTGAGTGTGTTTTGTGTTCCAAGAGCTAACTCCATTTCAACCATTGACCCAGGATGCACTTGTTTCTTGAGATATATAAAACAACCCCCCGTTTATGACTTCCATGTCAATGTATGGTTTATAGCGGGTATCGATTTGTTCACGTTCTTTAGTGAATGATTCCAGTCCGATATCTTCGGATTGGTAGAAAGATTCCAGCAATTGTTTTTCTTGGTCTAAATGCCGTAAAGATTCTATCGCCCAATCGTTATTTTTGGATGCGATGTAATTTTCTACATGCCTCTCGATTCTTTTATAGGCACTGGCCAGCGTAATAACAGGTGTCATAGGGAAAGTATAATCAGACACCTTTGTTTCGAAATCAATATTTTGGATTCGCTCCATCATTCTGAGTGTCATTGTCCCATGGATTAAATTCAATCCGATGGATATAGGTTCGTCCTTCGCCTGCTTTCCTCTGTAGTGAAGAAGTGCGTTCACCACCAGCCAGGGGCTCATCGCTTTATTGTGGTCGGGCTGATGGATGACTTCATATAAGCGCGCTGTCCTTGCTTTTTTTATGGCTGTATTGTAAAGAGTATGGAGTTTCGGTGTTCCTGCATGCAAATAGATGCCTTGATTTATTTTCTGATCGGTATCTGTGAAGGTAAGCTGCATGGGATCACCTGCGCGGTTCATCTTCTTCATATAGTGCCAGTAGAAGGGGCGATTCATGATTTCTTCATCCATTTCATTTGTCAATTGTACTTTAAAATGAGAATCGCTTTGTTCAACGACTGAACATCCATACGAGGTGAAAAACTGTTGAACAAACGTAGTATAAGGGTTTAAGGCGTTCAACTGGATTCTCTCCTTTCATTAACGGTGTGCTCTACATAACTGACTAAATTATCCAGCTTGATGTCCATCTCTCCCTGGCTTTCCGACTGTTTCAGGATAGACTGGATTTGCTGTTCAAAAGCTCCTCCCGGGATTTGCTCCAGGATATGATCCAGGTCACCGACTGCATTTTTGAACATTTCGATTTTCTCATAAAGCATTTTCATTATATGATCTTCAATAGTGTCTTTAATGGCGAAATTGAAAATTTTCACATCGTGTTCTTGGCCAAAACGGTGGATACGGCCGATGCGCTGCTCTAAACGCATTGGATTCCACGGTAGATCATAGTTGATCATATGATGACAAAACTGCAGATTGATACCTTCTCCTCCAGCTTCTGTGGCCACCATTACCTGTGCTTTGTTTTGAAAGAGCTGCTTCATCCAATCTCGTTTGCTTTTGTTGAACTTCCCACTGAAAGGTACAGAAGTGATGCCATTTTGCTGCAAGTACCATTGCAGATAAAACTGAGTTGCTCTATATTCCGTGAAAATAATGAATTTTTCCCCTGTATTCTCAATCAATTCTGCCATCCGCTTTGCTTTCACATGATGGGGAAGCTTCCCGACCGCGTCAATGTATTCGTCATATAACTTCCCATTTTCTTCAGAAGCGTTCTTCTTTAATTGATTCAGAGACATATAGCAAGCCTCTCTTGAGGAACAAAGTTCTTTAGCTAAAGTCAACCAGGTAAAAGACGGGTGGGTAGCTTTCAGGTTTTCTAGTTTTAAGTACATCTCCTTTTCTTCTTCAGTAAAGGATAGGCTTTCATTCACGACCTTCCGTTTGGATGAATCCAACCCAGTGTCTTTACGGCGGTTGCGGATCATCAAGTGACCGACAAGGGAGTGAATGTGCTCGATATTACTGTCTTGTTCAGCATTTTTTCTATATTTTTTCTTAAAATCTGTAAGGTTTCCTAGATAACCAGGTTTCAATATCGACACAAGGTTAAAGAGGTCACTCAATTTGTTTTGAATAGGAGTGGCCGTCAAAAGTAAGCAATAGGTTTTTTTCAAGGATTGGACAAATTGATAATTTTTTGTTTGATGGTTTTTCAATTTATGGGCTTCATCAATAATGATGAGGTCATAATCAATGGATAATATTTCTTCCTTGTGGTTTTCCCTTTTAGCCATGTCGATGGAAGTGACTGTGACGTCCCATTCACTCCAGGCAGCTTGTTTTTTTCTGGGAGAAGCAGCCTGGATATAAAATTTTTCGTTCAATTCTTGTATCCACTGGTTCACAAGGGAAGCGGGGGTAAGGATCAGAATTTTTTTGGCACGGCCCCGAATCATATATTCTTTCAAGATCAAACCAGCTTCCAATGTCTTCCCTAACCCTACTTCATCGGCTAAGATAGCTCTGCCATTCATCTGGTGGATGACTGTTTCAGCGGCTTCCAACTGGTGTTCCATAAAATCGACATGTGGAAGATGCTCAATGGAAAGCAGTCCATCAAAGCGGGGGACGGTTTTGAACTGTGCAGCTTTATAGGCTAGTTTGAATCCTTCCCATGTGGCTAATCGGTCGGGTTGATCCAGGTTTTCAGATAAGTTTTGAATAAATGATTGATCTGGTTGAATCTCGATCATTGTTGCAGCCCTCCATCTATTCTTAATAGGAATGATTAAAGATTGTGAATTATTGTAGAATTTTCGTGTCTTTTGCTGAAGACGCGTGATATAATGTAGCTGAAAATGATACTAAAATGCATCTAATCGCTAGGCAATAGTATGCCCGGTAAAATCTAGAAAAATACGAAAGCGAATGACTATAGAGGGAGAGACCGCTTACGTGGCGCCGAAGGAGCAAGCATTTCCGATGTGAATCTCTCAGGCAAAAAGACTTCTATAGGACGCAACTCTGGAGAGTGTTCGCACAAAACAGATGCGAACCACCCAAGAAGCAAGCGTTTGGCACAAAAAGAGGCCGCGTGAAACTTTCTGGTTAACGGACAGAGACTTCCCACGAACGGTGAAGTCTCTTTTTTTATGGGTGAAAATAGTACTGAAGGAGTGATTGGTTTGACAGAATTAAAACGAACACCTTTATATTCTGAGTATAAAAAACTAGGCGCGAAAACGATCGATTTCGGAGGTTGGGCATTACCTGTGCAATTCTCGAGCATCAAGGATGAACATGAGGCGACCAGGACAGCGGCTGGGTTGTTCGATGTTTCCCATATGGCTGAGGTAATGGTTGAAGGGCCGGACAGTTTAGCATTTTTGCAAAAGATGTTGACGAATGATGTGTCTAAGCTTGAACCAGGAAAAGCGCAATATACCATCATGTGTTATGAAAACGGGGGCACGGTAGATGATTTGATTGTTTACCATTTAGATGAAGCGAAATACTTATTAGTCGTAAACGCTGCCAATCGTGAAAAAGATTTTGAATGGTTGAAGCAGCACCAGGATGGAGATGTGCGGATCGGAGATGTTTCTGACGAATATGTACAGTTAGCCGTTCAAGGTCCAAGAGCAGAAGAAACATTGCAGACTTTGACAGATACAGATCTTTCTTCTATCAAATTCTTTCGTTTTGAGCAAAACGTATCCTTACGTGGTGTAGAAGGACGGGCGATTGTTTCCCGAACGGGATATACAGGGGAAGATGGTTTCGAAATCTATTTGCATGCCTCTTCCGGAGCGGAACTATGGCAGGCTCTTCTTAAAGCAGGGGAGCCATTCGGACTGAAGCCTGTCGGTTTAGGCGCGCGTGATACATTGCGCTTTGAAGCGAACCTGGCATTATACGGTCAGGAATTAAGTGCAGATATTACACCAATTGAGGCAGGTCTGAATTTTGCTGTCAAGGTTAAGAAGGATACGGACTTCATTGGCAGGGAAGTCTTGAAGCGACAAAAAGAAGAAGGCCCGGAAAGGAAATTGGTCGGAATCGAAATGATTGATAAAGGGATTCCCCGCACTAATTATGACGTGTTGGACGACGAAAAGGTCATCGGTTTTGTTACTACAGGTACCCAGTCCCCGACGCTTGGCAAAAATGTCGGACTTGCATTGTTGGATAAAAAATATACATCGGAAGGGACAGAAGTCACTGTCCAAGTGCGTAAGCGCCGTTTGAAAGCGAAAGTCGTCTCAACACCATTTTATAAACGATAATGATTCGAGGGGGATATACGTATGGAATTTCGCTATTTGCCAATGACTGAAAGAGATAAAAGAGAGATGCTTGAGGGGATCGGAGTAGAGCAATCGGATGAACTGTTCTCTGATATCCCTGAAAATGTCCGCTTCAAGGGAGAATTGGACATCAAGGCACCGAAAAATGAATTTCAACTAATGAAGGAACTTACGAAGTTATCTGAACAGAATGTCAATCTGAAATCACATTCCTCTTTTTTGGGAGCGGGGGTGTATGATCACTACATTCCTTCCATTGTCGATCACGTAATATCCAGGTCAGAATTCTATACTGCTTATACTCCATACCAACCGGAAATATCCCAGGGTGAATTACAAGCTATTTTTGAATTCCAAACGATGATTTGTGAACTGACCAGCATGGATGTCGCTAATTCTTCAATGTACGATGGAGGAACTGCTTTAGCGGAGGCGGTCAACCTATCCGCTGGCCAGACTAAGAAGAAAAAGGTGCTCGTATCGAAGGCGATCCACCCTGAATCACTTGCTGTTATTCACTCTTATGTTAAAGGGCCGGGAGTGGAAGTGGTTGAAATCGATCACAAAAACGGTATGACTGACCTTGATCAATTAGAACGTGTGCTTGATGATGATACCGCAAGTGTTGTAGTCCAGTATCCAAACTTTTTCGGGCAAGTAGAACCGTTAGATAAAGTCCGTTCTCTTGTAGATACACAGAAAAAGGCGATGATGATCACATCAAGCAATCCTTTAGCTCTCGGTTTCTTGACACCCCCTGGTGAATTTGGTGCAGACATTGTCGTCGGAGATGCTCAAGTATTCGGAATCCCGGCACAATACGGAGGGCCGCATTGTGGTTACTTTGCAACTACTAAAAAATTAATGCGCAAGGTACCAGGACGCCTTGTAGGTCAAACGGTCGATGAAGAAGGGCGACGAGGGTTCGTTCTCACTCTCCAGGCGCGTGAGCAGCATATCCGCAGGGATAAAGCGACATCAAACATTTGTTCCAACCAGGCCTTGAATGCCCTGGCGTCCTCTGTAGCCATGTCTTCTTTAGGAAAACAAGGATTAAGGAAAATGGCTTGGATGAATATTCAAAAAACCTCTTATATGAAGAAAGTGTTACAGGAGAACGGTTTTGAGGTAGCTTTTGAGGGCCCTTTTTTCAATGAACTTGTCGTTAAGCTGAGTCATGATGTCGCTGAAGTTAATCGTGTGTTATTGGATAGAGGTTTTATCGGAGGCTATGACTTAGGTCAAGTAGATAGGAGTTTAACAAAGTCGATGCTCATCGCTGTCACAGAAATCCGCACTAAAGAAGAGATCGATCAATTTGTCAGGGAAATGGGGGATATCCATGGCTAATCAAGATTTTCCAGTGATTTTTGAACTGAGCCAAGAGAGTCGTACAGGTTTCAGCCTGCCTGATTTGGATGTACCAGAAGTCGATGTTGAAGACATGCTTGGAGATGTGTATGTCAGAAAGGACGAACCGGACCTTCCTGAGGTAAGTGAGCTTCAAATTATGAGGCATTATACAGCTTTGTCGAAGCGGAATCATGGAGTAGACTCTGGCTTCTATCCTCTTGGATCCTGTACGATGAAATACAATCCGAAAATGAATGAAGATGTGGCCCGTCTGACAGGCTTCAGCCATATCCACCCACACCAGCCGGCAGAATCGGTCCAGGGGGCCTTGCATTTGATGTATGATCTGCAAGAGTCTTTATCTGCTATCACCGGGATGGATACGGTAACCCTTCAGCCTGCTGCAGGTGCGCACGGAGAATGGACAGGACTTATGATGATACGTGCCTTCCACGAAGCCAACGGTGATGAAAATCGTACGAAGGTCATTGTTCCTGACTCCGCTCATGGGACCAACCCTGCGTCTGCAACAGTAGCCGGCTTTGAAGCTGTGACTGTCAAATCGGATGCACGTGGCCTTGTAGATTTAGAAGACTTGAAACGTGTGGTTGATGATCAGACAGCAGCGTTGATGTTGACGAATCCAAATACGCTGGGGTTGTTTGAAGAAGATATTGAAGAAATGGCAAACATCGTCCACCAAGCTGGAGGTAAGCTGTATTACGATGGGGCGAATTTAAATGCTGTTTTAGGCTATACTCGACCTGGGGACATGGGTTTTGATGTTGTCCACTTGAATCTGCATAAAACATTCACTGGACCTCACGGGGGTGGAGGACCTGGTTCTGGACCAGTCGGTGTTACATCAGAATTAGCTCCTTACTTACCAAAACCGATTTTGACAAAAGTGAATGATACTTATTTGTTCGATTATGACCGTCCGGATTCAATCGGGAGAGTTAAACCTTACTATGGGAACTTCGGAATCAATGTCCGCGCCTATACTTACATCCGTACAATGGGGCCGGAAGGTTTGAAGAAGGTAAGTGAGTATGCCGTGATTAATGCGAATTACATGATGCGCCGTTTACAAGGCGAATTTGAGTTGCCTTTCGATCGTCATTGTAAGCATGAATTTATTCTTTCTGGTAAGCGTCAGAAGAAGCTAGGTGTCCGCACATTGGATATGGCGAAACGACTATTGGACTTTGGCTACCATCCTCCGACAATCTATTTTCCGATCAATGTAGAAGAAGCATTGATGATAGAACCGACGGAAACAGAGTCTAAAGAAACATTGGATGATTTCATCGATGCGATGATCCAAATTTCTAATGAAGCAAAAGATGATCCCGAAAAGGTTCAAGAAGCACCGCATACTACAATTGTCAGCCGAATGGATGAAACACAGGCGGCGCGAAAACCAGTACTGAGGTATATCAAAGAATAATAGAAAAACCGGAGTCCACATGCAGCGGGCTCCGGTTTTCTAATGTGAGATTTATTTTTTCGTTTTGATTTTACCAGACCACTTTTTAAATCCACCTTGAAGCATGTTCAAGTCTTCATAGCCTTTCTTGTGTAACATCATAGCTGCACGGGCAGATCTCGCACCACTTTGACAATACAAGTAAACAGGCTTATCTTTGCGGATTTCCACAAGTCGGTTTTTCATTTGTGAAAGCGGAATGTTTCGTGCACCCAGGATGTGTCCGCCATCGAACTCTTTTGATTCCCTCACATCGATCAATTGTGCCTTCCTGTATCCTTCGCGAAATTCATCTTCAGTCAATGTGTTCATGATTTTTCTAGCTTTGAAGAATCTATAAACACCGAAGGCAATGATTGCTGCAAGTGCCCCGATTAAGATCCATAATTCCATGATTCCATCCCCCTCATTTCTCTACTCCTCTATCTATTATAGGAGGGAATCGACTGCATTTCAAAAATATTTTTTGCACTGCTTATAAAAAATGCTGATTTGATGAGATTGAGGCGACATCTCGGGACGCAAATGATGAAAAAGGTGATGAGGGTGAAAAATAATTGTATTTACTTTCGCTCACTTGCTTTTTCATCGATATTCTTATGATTTCCTGATTGACAAATTTCTACACACTTGTTCAATAACACAATATATTGTGCGACTTTTAAAAAAAGGCACAATATATTGATTAACTTTTCATGAGTGTGGTATGTTACTTATAGTAGATTTATTAATTAAGGGAGAGATGCAAGATGCAAACAACTACCTCCGCGGATGTTCATACAAAAATAAATGTGGAACGATTGAATGCTGATATTCGTCAGTTTTCACAAGTACATGAAATTACAGACTCCATGTCTATTACACACAAAGGTGTGTCGCGACTAGTCATGCTTGATCGTTATGCGTTTAAGGATACAGAAAAGCTTACATTATCGGAAGGGGATTTTGTTGTTCTGACAGTTAAGGACGACCCTAAATTCCCGGCTCGAGGCTTTGGATTTATTCACTCCATCGATTGGGATACACATGAAGCGATCGTACGAGTCGAGAATGAATTTTTGAATGTACTTGACCATGAAGAAGAACGTAAAACCGGGCTGATTCGAAGGAATCTGGATACGATTGACAAGCCTTTGGAAGTATACTACGAACAGATTGCGTTAAGAAACGCAACAGGGCTGGCAGAAGTAGAAACAGATCCCCGGAGAAAGAGTCAAAGCTTTCAAGAGTTTTATGAAGAACTTTCTGATCTTAACTTCATCCCGGCCGGCCGTGTATTATACGGAGCAGGGTCCCAAACGGATGTCACTTATTTCAACTGTTATGTGATGCCATACATTCAAGATTCACGGGAAGGGATTTCGGATCACCGCAAGCAAGTGATGGAAATTATGTCGCGGGGTGGAGGAGTTGGAACAAATGGTTCGACGCTTCGTCCAAGAAACACATTGGCTCGCGGGGTTAATGGAAAATCTTCTGGCTCCGTCTCCTGGTTGGACGATATAGCTAAACTCACGCATCTGGTCGAGCAAGGCGGGTCAAGACGCGGAGCGCAAATGATCATGTTAGCTGATTGGCATCCAGATATCCTCGAATTCATCATTTCTAAAATGCAGAACCCGAGGATCCTTCGATTTTTGATTGAAAATACAGAAGATGAACAAATAAAACAACTTGCCAAGGACAGGCTTAAATTTACGCCGCTAACTGATACAGAAAAGGATTTGTATCAAAGTGTTGTGAATTATAAACATATTCAAGGGCAGGGTGGTTTTACAGATAAGAGCATACAGGAAGCTGAAGAGAAACTTCAAACAGGCGGCACGTATTCCGTTCATAATTCAGAGTTTCTGACCGGAGCGAACATCTCTGTCTGTATTACAAAAGAATTCATGGAAGCGGTAGAAAATGGCACAACATATCAGCTGCGTTTCCCGGACGTTGAAAATTACACAGCAGATGAAATGACGACGTATAACGCCGAATGGCACAACAGCGGTGATGTCCGTGAGTGGGAAGAGCGTGGTTTCGGCATTCGTACCTATCGTACAGTCCAGGCGGAAGAGCTTTGGAATCTGATCAATATTTGTGCGACATACTCTGCTGAACCTGGAATCTTCTTTATTGATAACGCCAATGAAAAAACAAATGCTACAGCATACGGTCAAAAAGTCGTAGCAACAAACCCGTGTGGAGAACAGCCTCTTGCGCCGTTTTCCGTTTGTAACTTAGCAGCTGTAAACCTGGCTAGCGTTGCTGATAAGGAATACAAACGGGTTGATTTCTCCAAGCTTAAGCAAACCGTTGAACGGGGAGTGCGTATGCAGGATAATGTGATCGATGCTACCCCGTATTTCCTGGAAGAAAACAAAGTCCAAGCCCTTGGTGAACGCCGCATAGGTCTTGGGGTTATGGGGCTGCATGACTTATTGATCTACTGTGAAACTGTCTATGGTTCAGAAGAAGGCAATAAGTTGGTAGATGAGATTTTTGAAACAATTGCAACGACTGCCTATCGTGCTTCAATCGACCTTGCTAAAGAAAAAGGAAGCTTCCCTTTCTTAGTTGGTGGTACAGATGCGGAGACGAAAAAACTTCGTGAGCGCTTTATAGAAACAGGTTACATGAAGACGATGCCGCAGGATATCCGAGATGGGGTACTGGCTTATGGTATTCGTAACTCCCACCTCCTCACTGTAGCTCCAACAGGAAGCACAGGTACAATGGTCGGAGTAAGCACAGGTCTTGAACCTTATTTTTCCTTCTCTTATTACCGTAGTGGACGTCTAGGGAAATTCATTGAAGTGAAAGCGGACATTTTACAAGAATACCTGGACCAGCATCCAGAGCAGGATTCTGATGAGCTGCCGGAATGGTTCGTTACGGCGATGACGATGAGGCCGGAAGATCATGCTGATACTCAATGCATCATTCAACGATGGGTGGATAGCAGTATATCCAAGACGGTGAATGCACCGAAAGGGTATACCGTGGAACAAGTTGAAAGTGTCTATCAACGCTTATATCGGGGTGGAGCCAAAGGTGGTACGGTTTACGTCGATGGCAGTCGCGACAGCCAAGTATTGTCCCTGAAAGCTGAGGAAAATGACTTTGATGGTGAACAGACGGAACTTTTTGAGGAAGAAGAGAATACTCCTCGCGTCGTCTTGATGGATACCATTCAGGAATTGGATAAGACTAATGTCACGATCGGTTCAGAAGTTGGCGATACATGCCCGGTTTGCCGCCAGGGGACCGTGGAAGATATCGGTGGTTGTAACACATGCACCAATTGTAACGCTCAGTTGAAATGTGGACTCTGAAATTGACAAACACCAGATGAGGTCCCGCCTTGTCTGGTGTTTGTTTTCTGATATTAATAGAAAATTTGAGGGAGTAAATTAGGAGATATCTTCATCAATAAGTACGCAAGCTTATTCAAAGCGTGACCTTGCTTGTCACAAGGTGGAAACTAGTGTATCATTTTTATGGAAGAATGAGTCTTACTTAACATAGCTCTACGCCTTATGCTATGGAATCCTTAAGGCGCGAGCACAATTGTTCAGCACCTACATATGACAGGTTATTGGGGGTTCAACATGCCAACACCAAGCATGGAAGATTATATCGAACAAATATATATTCTTATAGAAGATAAAGGGTATGCACGGGTATCCGACATTGCAGAAAATCTCCAGGTGCATCCATCCTCTGTCACAAAAATGGTTCAGAAATTGGACCGTGATCAATATTTGAATTATGAAAAGTATCGCGGTCTAATCCTAACACCAAAAGGGAAGAAAGTTGGTAAACGTCTTGTCTACCGCCACGAACTTCTCGAACAGTTTTTAGAAATTATCGGGGTCGACCACGAAAATATCTATGAAGATGTTGAAGGAATTGAACATCATATGAGCTGGAATTCTATTGATCGCATTGGCGATCTCGTCCAATACTTTGATGAGAAACCGGATCGTGTGGATGCATTGCGCGATGTTCAGAAGAAAAATGAAGAACAGAATGAAGAGTGAAAAACAGACGCATGGATTTCCATGCGTCTTTTATTTTTCAAATTTCTTCTTGTGTCTTGCCGTTCTAATTCTTTTATCTCGCGTTTATAATGGAATAAAGTGGGGTGAATCAGGATGAAAGTGGACGGTGTTTTTTCCGGAGGTGGTGTCAAAGCCCTTGCCTTTATCGGTGCTCTGGAGGAGTTGGAAAGTCAAGGTTATTCATTCCATCGAGTGGCGGGTACTTCGGCTGGTGCGATTCTTGCCAGTCTGACTGCAGCCGGTTATTCCGCAACAGAGATCAAAGAGAGATTGAAAAGCTTATCGTTTGAAGAACTCGTCGATGTTCCGATCACAGATCGACTTTTTCCATTTATGAAGTGGCTGCTCTTATATTTTCGTATGGGTTTGTACAAAGGTAATCAACTCGAATTCTTGTTGGAAGAGTGGTTAGAAGAAAAAGGTGTGCGCACGTTCGCAGATATCCCTCAAGGCTCATTGAAAGTCATATGTTCTGATTTGACCCTTGGAAGGATCGTTGTTCTCCCTGATGATTTGAAAAAGGTGTATGGCATTGAACCGGCCACTTTTTCTGTCGCAAAAGCGGTCCGAATGAGTTCAGGGCTTCCTTATTTTTTCATCCCCGTAAAAATCCATGGAAAAAGAGGAAAGTCTGTCATAGTAGATGGAGGAGTGTTAAGTAATTTTCCACTTTGGATATGGGAAAAGAAAGAGGGATGTAGAACACGGCCCATAATTGGAATGAAATTGAGTGATGAACCTGATAAATTACCGGAGCAGAAAATCCAGAACGCGATTCAAATGTTTCATGCCTTGTTCAAAACGATGCAGCAAGCTCATGATGCCCGCTATATATCCAGATCCATGAGTAAAGACATTATTTTCATTCCTGTAAATACGATTGAGACGACAGATTTCGATATGAGTGAGGAAGAAAAAGAAGCATTGATGCATCTTGGGCACGAGCATGCAAGGGAATTTTTGAAACGGTGGAGCAGATAACTTTCTAAACGATAAAAAATCGAGTCACTTAAAAAGTGGCTCGATTTTTATCTTTGCTTTTATTTCCTTCAATGACACGCAATTGAGGTGTGTTCGTTCTTTTGCGTTTTTTCTTGCTGAATGGAGAAGATTTGGCTGGTGTTTTAGCTGCGTTGGTCTTTTTAACTGGCGGACTCGGTTGTTTATATTTTTGTTTAGACTGTTTTACCGCTTGTTTGTATTTCTTCATATCATTGCGGTTTCCGCCCGTTCCCCCTCCAAAACCGCGGTTGCGGAGGAAAAAGAAGTAAATTGCTCCATAAAGGAGGGCAGCAATTCCGATCATCATAACAATCGATGTCAAGAAACTAGAAGTGTTTGTAAACAGTTGGATGGCAACGAAAAAGATGGCTAAACCGATCAATGTGTACATGACAGGAGTCATCCATTTACGCATATGATCATTCCTCCCTTCTAATGAATGTCGCTTAGTGTATGATTATTAATTATATACCCTTATTCGGACCATTATCATCATTTTCTAAGGATTGAATTACGTTTGTGTGTGTTATTTATGATTCTTTCCCTTTTGTATGAAAGTATGCAAAGATTGTTTTAATCTTGTAAAGATTCATAACCGATATTAATAAACTTGTTCCTTCTCGGAGTTTTATTTAAACACTAGAATATTTATTTAGACTACATCTTTATTTTACCTCAAAATGGAAAGAATCACTAGTCTCACTCTTGAAAAGAGCATGAAATAAATCGGGTTGGTTAAAATGAAGGTATGAGGTGATAGAGATGGCAGACAAGCCGAAACAACAGAGACAACAAGAGCCACAGCAAAGTGTTTTAGGAAAAGCTTTAGTGACAGGTTTTACGGCGGGTATCTTATGGAGCGGGTTAGGCGCAATTGCATATTATTTTCATTTCTCAGAGGTTTCAGCTGCTTCCTTCATTTTTCGTTCCTTCTGGCAGACGGACTGGACCGGGACTTGGCTGGCGGAGGTCTTAGCTATTCTTTTTGTTGGTTTACTCTCTCTGGGTAGTGCATTACTTTACTATTTTACACTGAAAAATAAAAATGGAATTTGGCCTGGTGTATTTTTCGGGCTTGCTCTATGGTCTATTGTGTATTTTGTGCTGACTCCTTTATTTCCAGCAATCCCTTCTTTTCTTGACTTGAATAGTGACACATGGGTCACGACAGGCTGTTTATTTATTTTATACGGTGTGTTTATCGGGTATTCCATTTCTTATGAATATCGAGAATTCAACGAGACTGCGAATTCTTATTCAAATGAAGGAAGAGTATGATAAACTGAAAATGTATGACAATTTCGGAAATGGTGGGATCGTCGAATGGGGAAAAAACGACTTTTCTTGATTAACGGACCAAATTTGAACATGCTTGGCAAGAGGGAACCGGACACTTATGGTCATGAAACCTTGGCGGATGTCACAAAAGTCGTCAAAGATACAGCATGGGAACATGGGTATGAAGTGGAGGCCTTTCAATCGAACCATGAAGGTGACTTGGTAGATAAAGTGCAAATGGCAGAAGGAGAGGCTGCGGGTATTGTCATTAATCCAGCAGCTTATACCCACACCAGCATAGCGCTCCGGGATGCAGTCAGTGCTATTAATCCACCAGTAGTAGAAATCCATATATCGAATGTCCATAATCGGGATAGCTTTCGCCATACATCCATGTTGGCACCTGTGTGTGCAGGGCAAGTGGTCGGATTCGGTATTGATGGATATCGCCTGGCTACATTAGGGGTTATTCAAAAGATCGAAAGGGAAGGGAGAAATGATTCATGAGTAAGCTTGTTAGTTTGCGAAAAAAGATAGCTTCAGAAAAATTAGATGGTTTGTTGATTATGAGCGCGAAGAACAGACGTTACATCTCAGGATTTTCAGGCTCTTCGGGAGCAGTGTTGATCACAAAGGATGAGGCAATCCTGATCACTGACTTCCGTTACACTGAACAAGCCAGCGAGCAGGCGAATGAATTCAGTGTCGTTGAACACAAGACTCCTATGCCGAAAGCAGTGGCAGCTAAAGTAGAAGAGCTTGGTTTGGGTAAAATAGGATTTGAAAAGGACCATGTTACATACAGTCTTTTTGAGCAATATAATGAAGCATTAGCAGCAGAACTGATTCCGACATCGGGTATCGTAGAAAAATTACGCTTGATTAAGACGGATGAGGAGATTAGTATATTAAAGGATGCTGTTAAGATTGCAGATGATGCCTTTGACCATATTCTTGGCTACATAAAACCTGGTGTCAGAGAAATCGATGTTTCGAACGAGTTGGAATTCTTCATGCGAAAGCAGGGAGCGACTTCCTCTAGTTTTGATATCATTGTTGCTTCTGGATACCGCTCTGCGTTACCGCACGGAGTGGCATCTGAAAAACAAATCCAGTCAGGTGAGTTAGTCACGCTTGATTTCGGCGCGCTATATAAAGGATATTGTTCAGACATAACGCGAACTATAGCTGTAGGTGAAATCAACGATCAGTTGAAAGAAATCTATGATACTGTTTTACAGGCGCAATTGAAAGGTATGGAAGGAATAAAAGCAGGAATTACTGGCAAAGAAGCCGATGCATTGACGCGTGATTATATCAAGGAGGAAGGGTATGGCGAATACTTCGGTCACTCGACAGGACATGGATTGGGTCTGGATGTTCATGAAGGTCCCGGTTTATCTTTCCGTTCAGATCAAGTCCTCGAGGAAGGTATGGTTGTCACGGTCGAACCGGGAATTTATGTTCCAAATGTAGGCGGCTGCCGCATTGAAGATGATACGATTGTCACGAAGTCAGGCAATGAGCGTTTGAGTCACTCTTCAAAAGAATTGATCACGTTGTAATTTTAAAGGAGGAACAAAGATGATTTCAGTGAACGATTTTCGTACAGGTTTGACAATAGAAGTAGAAGGGGATATTTGGCAGGTCATGGATTTCCAACATGTTAAGCCAGGTAAAGGGGCGGCGTTCGTCCGTTCAAAACTTCGTAACCTCCGTAATGGCAATATCCAGGAAAAAACGTTTCGCGGCGGTGAAAAAGTGGAGCGTGCCCACATTGAAAACCGTAAAATGCAATATTTATATGCAAACGGCGATATGCATGCATTCATGGACACGGAAACATACGAACAAGTTGAAATTCCTACAGCTACGATTGAAGAGCAGCTGAACTACTTGAAAGAGAATATGGAAGTGCAAATCCAGTCTTATCAGAGTGAAACCATCGGTGTAGAACTTCCGAAAAACGTTGAACTTGAAGTGACAGAAACTGAGCCGGGAATCAAAGGAGATACAGCAAGCGGTGGTACAAAACCAGCGACGCTTGAAACAGGCTTGACTGTACAAGTTCCTTTCTTCATTAATGAAGGAGAGAAATTATTGATCAGTACAACAGATGGAAAATATGTTTCACGCGCCTAAGCGTGGATGATAAAAAGAGAGCTTGCCCTGCACATTGCAGGGCAAGCTCTCTTTTCATTGCTTTGGAATTTAAAAATAACAGGCTGATTAATCAGGCTGATAAAAAATCTTCTGAAATTCTCCGAATATGTTCTTCTATTTTTGAATTTTTGATCATTGTAATGAGTAGGAAGCTTTTTATTTTGTTTTTCTATTCCTTCTCTATCATCTCCCATATGACTCACTTTGACTCTCTTAAATTCTTCTATTTTATATCATTCCATCTGTCATAAGCATGGAGTATAGACATACATATGAAGTAAACCAATTAAAGGAGTAAGAGAGGATGAAGGAGATTATCCGTTTGTTTCCATCACCTATCCAACATCTCTTAAAAAGCGAGGTCTGTTGGAAGAGTGTCCAGGAAATCCGCTTGCGAGTCGATCGTCCCATTGAGATCTTAGATTCTTCCCATCATCAAAAATTAAAGGGAACCCTGATGACCCCTGAAAATCTATCTTTTGTTCTAAACCAGATCAGTCAATTCTCACTCTATCGATTCAAAGACGAATTAAAAGAGGGGTTCATTACAATCGAAGGCGGTCATAGAGTTGGTTTGGCTGGAAAAGCGAACACTCATCACAATGAAGTAGATACTTTGAAGCATATCTCTTTCATGAATATCCGAGTCGCTAAGGCTACAAGTGGACAAGTCGAGAGTTTAGTACCGTATTTGTATAAGGATGGGAAATGGCAGAGCACGTTGATCATTGGTCCACCTCACTCAGGAAAAACGACAGTGCTAAGGGAACTCAGCAAATATATCGGCTCCTCTCATCGAGGTTATCAGGCTGCAAAGGTAGCAGTGGTAGACGAGCGTTCAGAAATCGCGGCGAGTATGAAAGGGGTTCCGCAATTAGAAGTAGGAGAGAGGACGGATGTCATGGATGCCTGTCCAAAAGCGGAAGGCATGATGATGATGATTCGCTCGATGTCTCCAGATGTATTGATCGTAGATGAAATAGGTGGAGAAACCGATGCGCTTGCTGTTCGGGAAGCCACGTTCACAGGGGTGGATGTCATATGCAGTATCCACGGAAACAGCTTGTCAGGGGTGAGAAAGAGACCTTCTGCCAATCGATTAATTGAAGAGCAGATTTTTGAAAGATACCTTATTTTAGAGCGTATGGCACCAGCGAAACGGAGAGGTTTAACAATTTTGGATCAATCTGGACAAGTTCTTGCTACATGGAAGGGAAGTGATTCAGGTGCAATGGATCGGAGCCGTCATCATACTGACGGTCACTACGTTAGCAGGTTTTGATATCGCTTCTAGATATAAGCAAAGACCCGGGCACATCCGGCAGTGGAAAAACGCCCTGCAAATGATAGAAGCAGAAATGGTCTATGGTCAATCCTCATTATGGGAAGTTTGTGAAAGTTTATCCAGGCATTTGCCAAGACCGATTTCTCAATTTTTCGAGAAAATTGTCCAGGAGCAAGCCGCATGTGATGATTTCTCTCAGCTTTGGTCCGAACACTTGAAGAAACACTGGTCTTGGAATGCGATGACAAAAAGTGAGCTGGAAATATTGATTCAGTTCGGCCGTACATTGGGTCAACACGATTTAGAGCAGCAGCAAAAACAAATTCAATTGACACTCCATCACCTTGACCGTGAACTCCATGAAGCTCTCGAGGCTGGAGAGCAATACCAAAAGATGGCCAGGGGGATGGGTATCTTGAGCGGGTTGCTCGTAATTATCTTAATTATATAAAAGGGGGAAGGGCCATTGTGCTTCAAGATGCATCGATCTTGTTCCAAATAGCAGGTGTGGGAATAATTGTCGCTATGATTCACAGTATTTTAAAACAAATGGGAAAAGAGGAAATCGCACAGGTTGTAACGTTAACAGGCTTTATCATTGTCCTGTTCATCGTACTTCACCGCCTGGCCGATCTTTTTCAGCAGATCAAATCGGTTTTCCTTTATCAAGGGTAGCGTCATGGACATCATTCAAGTCGTATCCTTAGGATTAGTGGCGGCTTTATTGATTATATTGCTGCAAGAACAAAAATCTTCGGTCGCCTTTCTGCTCCTTTTGTTCACTGTGATCGTCATATTTTTATCTATTCTTGATCAGGTGAAGCATATTTTTTCACTGCTTGCTTATATCGCAGCACAAGCACAAATTGAACCAGTGTACTTCAAGACGATTTTGAAAATTATCGGAATTGCTTACATCGCAGAGTTCGGAGCGCAGCTGATCCGGGATGCGGGGTTGAACGCCCTGGCTTCTAAGGTAGAGCTTGCCGGAAAATTGTTCATTCTCATGCTGGCAATTCCCATTGTCACAGCAGTGATAGAGACAATATTGAACTTCATACCAGGTACCTAGGGAAATCGGGAGGGATGCAATGAAACGATTATTGACGTTGTGCTGCCTAGTCATCGGATTGGTGGGGTCTCCAATAGTCTCCTTCGCTTCTTCTTCCTCTCCCGATGCAGTTCCTTCGATGCTGGATCATGTGACGACAGAGGAATTAGAGGAAAGCTGGAAACAATTAAATCATGAGTATGGGGAATACATGCCTACATTCAATACAAACAACTTCCGTGAATTCATCGAGAGTGAGAGCTCTGTTAAGTCTTCTGATTGGTTCTCAGGTATTTTGAAATTCTTTTTTCATGAATTGCTGTTGAATGGAAAGCTGCTTGCTTCTTTGTTATTTTTGACGTTATTCAGTACGTTATTGCAGTCAGTCCAGTCGGCTTTTGAAAACTCTGTTGTCAGCCGGATTGCATATATGGTTGTCTATCTCGTTTTACTGACTTTAGCATTAGAAAGTTTCGGCCAGGTAATTGGCTATACCTTGAATGCAATCGAACGCATGAGCAGCTTCATGATTGGCCTGATTCCGCTTCTATTGGGAATCATGGCATCTTTCAGTCATTTGATGTCGATCTCTTTCTTCCACCCTATTATCGTAGCACTTGTACAGTCCAGCGGTCTTTTAGTCAAATACCTGCTCATACCATTATTCGCTTCTTCTGCTTTACTTTTGATTGTTGGAAGTTTGAATGAGACGTATAAGGTCGATCAGCTTGCTGAATTATTGAGAAAAACAGGGCTTGCCATTATGGGTATTTTCTTGACGGTATTTCTCGGCGTCATTTCTGTGCAGGGTACAGTCACTGCCGTTCAAGATGGAATCACGATGAAAACAGCAAGGTTTGTCACTGGTAATTTCGTTCCTGTCATCGGAAGACTTTTTACAGATGCGACGGACACCATCTTAGGCGCATCACTTGTATTGAAGAATACATTAGGTATTGCAGGTGTAGTCATCCTACTGGGGATTGCTGTATTTCCTGCTTTGAAAGTATTAGCGATCGCTATCATATATAAAATAGCAGCGGCTTTGCTGCAGCCACTTGGTGATGGTCCAATCATCCAGGCTATGGATGTCGTCAGTCGACATATTATGTATATATTTGCTGCATTATTAATGGTCTCGATGATGTTCTTCTTAGTTATCGTTATCATGGTGGCTGCCAGTAATATCACTATGATGGTCAGGTAGGGTGGTGAATGTGCAACTTTTCATCGAATGGATTACGAAAATCGTCTTATTTCTTATATTAGCGATGATGGCAGATGCATTACTGCCTTCTGGAGTGATGAAAAAATACGCCCGGCTTGTTATGTCCATTCTACTGCTTCTTATTTTTCTCGGGCCTTTACTTCAGCTTTTGAAGATCGAACCAGAGCGTTTGATCCAACAAGCCGATGATACGATGCAGGAACAATGGAATACAGAGTTATTGGATGAAAATATAGAATCTAAGAAAAATGAAATACTCGAGGGACAAGATGCATATAAATTAGAACAAGTTACCCAATCCTTAGCTGCTGAAATTGAGGAACCTTTGAAAGAAGAGCAGAACCTAGCCCTCATGAATGTAGAAATGAGCTTTCTTCAAGAGCCATACAGTATGGAGACACTGGACAAGCTGACCCTCACAGTATCACGTGACAATCAACCCCATACTGTAGAGGAAGTGGACATTACGGTAATGGAAGATACGAGTCCAGAAGAGGGTGGAGACGATCCCAAAGTACAAAAATGGGTAGCTGATTTCTTAAACTTGGACAAAGAACAAATCGATATCCGCTGGGAGGAAGAGGATGGATAAATGGTGGAATAAGCTGTTGCAACCTTTGTCTAGTAAAGAAGGGAGAAAAATCAACAAACCGAAATATTTCATCGGGTTAGGCATAATCGGAATCCTCATCATTTTAACGAGTAACTGGTTTTCTTCTGATCCACCCGCACCACAACAAGTGCCGGAACAAGGAGTGCCATCTCAAGAGGAAGAATCCGCAGCGCCTAAAACAGGTGAGATGACGAACTCCATTTCACAGTTGGAAGTGGAATATGAAAAACAACTCAAGCCGTTACTTGAAAACATTCAAGGTGTCAATGCCGTGGATATTATGATCAACCTGTCATCTACACATAAAAAAGTGTATGACAAAAACTTAATCATAGGAAAGCAAACAACAAAAGAAAATGATAAGAACGGAGGCGAACGGGAAATTGAAGATTATTCGAGAGAACAGCAGTTAGTCCTCGTCCGTCAAGGCGATCGCGAAGTACCACTACTCACTCAAACGTCCAAGCCAGACGTCAGTGGAGTTTTCGTGACTGCTGAGGGTGTCGATCAAATGCAGGTGAAAGCGTGGGTGGTTGAAGCTGTCGCTAGAGTATTGGATGTGCCGACACACAGAATTTCCGTCTTGCCTAAACAATAAGGAGGGGTTACCTTGGTTAAAAAGCAAACAGTTTGGTTGTTGACAATGTTGAGTTTGTTGATCGTATTGAGTGTGTATTATATGACATCACCGGATAGTGGAGAAATGGCCTTCATACAAGAAGATGAATGGGCGGAAATCACCGATGAAGCGACAGGGGAAGAAGGTGCGGAAACCACTGGAGATGGGACGGTGATTTCTCAAGTTTCCACAGAGGAACTCTTCTCAGCCATCCGTTTGGATATGCAGCAGGAACGAGATCAAGTGACTGAACAATTATCTGAGATCATGGCCTCCAGCGATTATTCTACAGAAGAAAAAAATGAAGCTTTAGAAAAAATGGAGACGATCAAATCGACACAATCCAAAGAGTCAATCATTGAAAATACGATTCTAGCCAGTGATTCTTATGAGGATGTTCTGGTTAGAGCTGAAGATGATGTTGTTCATGTAACCGTTAGAGCAAATGAACTTTCTAAAACGGAAACAAACCAAATCATCCAGATGGTATCAGATGAATTCGGCCAAAAAACGGTCCAAGTCCAGTTTCAGCCAACAAGTTGAATCAGCAAAAACCTCACCCCTGTTCCAAAGGGGTGAGGTTTTTTTGTATCAATAAAATTAAAAGATGGAAAGGGGATATAAAAGGTGTGCCATATCTTTAAACAGGGTAAAGATACGGGGAGCGGGTTCTATCTCTGACTGCCTAACGACATCGTTATTTAGTAATCGCAGCTTTTGTTAGTTTCAGCGATTTAGAGGAGTGCTTTCTTTTGAAATTTTTAAAGA
Source organism: Halobacillus sp. H74 (assembly GCF_052246715.1). Lineage (NCBI taxonomy): Bacteria > Bacillati > Bacillota > Bacilli > Caryophanales > Bacillaceae > Halobacillus > Halobacillus sp. H74. The sequence goes on from NZ_JBQQCI010000005.1 coordinate 263,514, forward strand.
AGTTGCTTACGCTTTCATATGGGAAGTTGCAGGGAAGTGGTATTCTATAATAGAATGTTAAGAGGAGTTATTAGTACCAGTTATAAAAAGTTATTTACATAAAGGGGTGCCACATATGTTGAAGGTGCAAGAAATTCGTGAAATTATTAAATTGATCGACCAATCCAATATTGATGAATTTTGTTATGAAGCTAATGGAACAAAAGTGCAAATGAAAAAACAACAAGGACAAGTTGTAACAGAACCTGCTCAGGCCCCGCAGCCCGTCCAGGCAAAAGCGGAACCGAAACCAGAGGTGAAAGAGCAAGCACCGCAACAGAAGCCAAAGGAAGAGCCGACGGAAGAAGAGACTGCCCCCGTCCAGGATTCCAAGAGTGATTATGATGCGGAAGTGACGTCTCCGATGGTTGGAACGTTCTATCAATCACCATCACCGGATCAAGATGTTTATGTGAAGATCGGGGATCAGGTGAAAGAAGATTCCGTCGTCTGTATTGTCGAAGCAATGAAATTATTTAATGAAATTGAAGCGGAAGTATCAGGAGAAATCGTCGAGATTCTTGTTAAAGACGGCGAACTGGTAGAATATGGTCAGCCGTTGTTCCGCGTAAAGTCTAAGTAAACGGGGGATGAGACGTTGATTAAAAAAGTTCTGATAGCCAACCGCGGGGAAATAGCGGTCCGGATCATTCGTGCTTGCAAAGAAATGGGCATCGAAACGGTCGCTGTTTATTCCGAAGCAGATAAAGAAGCGTTGCACGTCCAACTTGCTGATGAAGCATATTGTGTAGGACCGACGCTAAGTAAAGATAGTTACTTGAATTATACGAATATAATGAGTCTTGCAACATTGACCGAAACCGATGCCATCCATCCAGGTTATGGATTTTTAGCTGAAAATGCTGAATTCGCCGAAATGTGTGAGGAATGCAACATTACCTTCATCGGCCCATCTGCATACGCTATCCAGAAGATGGGGACCAAAGACGTGGCGAGAGAAACGATGAGAGAAGCTGGCGTCCCTGTCGTTCCAGGTTCTGCCGGGATTATTGAAGATGAAGAGGATGGTCTGAAAGTAGCCGGGGAAATCGGATACCCTGTTATCATCAAAGCTACAGCCGGTGGTGGCGGTAAAGGGATTCGTGTTGCTCGTAATGAAGAAGATTTGAAAAAAGGAATCCGCATGACCCAACAGGAAGCTGAAACGGCTTTTGGCAACCCGGGAGTTTACATTGAGAAATTCATTGAAGATTTCCGACACGTAGAAATCCAGGTGTTGGCAGATAACCACGGAAATGCCGTACATCTGGGGGAACGTGATTGTACGATTCAGCGCCGTCTTCAGAAGCTGATTGAAGAAACACCATCGCCTGCGATTTCAGATGCAATGAGAGAGAAGATGGGGGATGCAGCTGTAAAAGCTGCTTTAGCTGTGGATTATTCAGGTGCAGGTACTGTCGAGTTTATTTTCGATAAAGAAGCGGACTCCTTTTACTTTATGGAGATGAATACGAGAATCCAAGTGGAACACCCTGTGACAGAGATGGTGACAGGTGTCGACTTGATAAGAGAGATGTTATTGATTGCAAATAACGAACCACTTTCCTTTACTCAAGAGGAAATCAAATTTGAAGGCTGGTCGATTGAATGTCGGATTAATGCAGAAAATCCACACAAGGACTTCATGCCCTCTGCTGGGAAAATCGATATGTACCTTCCACCTGGTGGACTCGGAGTACGCGTGGACTCTGCCGCATATCCAGGGTATATGATCCCACCCTATTATGATTCGATGGTTGCGAAACTGATCACATATGGCAGGGATCGTGACGAAGCAATTCGCAGGATGAAGCGTGCATTGGATGAATTCGTGATCGAAGGTGTTTATACAACCATTCCATTTCACCAGCGTGTCATGAACCATGAAATTTTCGTTGGAGGAGATTTTAACACGAAGTTCTTAGAGAAATATACTATAATGAAAGATGAATCCTAAAAGGAGTGGTCATAGTGAGTGAAAAGCAATTGTTGAATGTGACGGACGGATCGACATTAGGCAATATAGAGATTGCTCCTGAAGTTATTGAAGTCATCGCCGGTATCGCTGTATCGGAGGTGGCTGGTGTTGCCTCCATGCGGGGAAATTTCGCTTCTGGTGTAGCAGAGCGCCTTGGGAAGAAGAACCATGGTAAAGGTGTGAAGGTTGAGTTGACCGAGAGCGGGATATTGCTCGATGCTTACGTCGTTGTGGATTACGGGATTTCGATTCCCGATACAGCACAGAAGATTCAGGACAATACAAGGCAAGCGCTTAAAAATATGACCGCACTCGAAATAAAAGAAATCAATGTGCATATTGTTGGTGTACAGATGGAAAAAGAAGAAGAAATTGAAGTGGAAGAATTTTAAATGATAATCAGAAAGGGGACTCCCTTTCTGATTTTTCTTTTTAATGAAAGAATTCACTATGATTGGTTCTACCCTATCATCATAGCTTTTATTCCGCTAAAATGTTATTATTCTAACGGATATTATCTTAAAGGAGAATGAACATGAAACGACGCACAGCACGAGAAAAAGCGTTACAGGCGCTTTTTCAAACGATTACGAGTGAAATTGACACAGATGAAGCAATCGAGCATGTAGTCGAAGGGCATGAAGTGGATGATTTCCTTTATGATCTCGTACATGGAGTTATGAAGTACCGGGAGGAATTGGATCAATGGATTTCTGACAACCTGGATCATTGGACATTGGCACGTCTGGCTAAAGTAGAGAAGACAGTCTTGCGAATGGCAGCCTATGAAATGAAGTACAAAGAAGATGTACCGACACAGGTGGCGATCAACGAAGCTATCGAATTAGCCAAAATCTTCGGGGAAGAAGATTCAGGGAAGTTTGTCAACGGCGTTTTATCAAAAATGGTATAAAATTTTGAAGGGGGAATGGAGAAATGTCAGCAGAAGTGATTTACGGAAAACCATTAGCTGAAGAACTACGTCAAGAGATGAAAGAAGAAGTCAGTGCTTTACATGAGAAGAAAATTCATCCGAAATTGGTGGTCGTGATCATAGGAGAAGATCCAGCATCCATGTCCTATGTTAAAGGCAAACAGCGTGCTTCTGAAAAAGTTGGTCTTGATTCCGAATTGATTGAACTTCCTGTAGATACTTCAGAGCAATATCTCCTGGATTTAATCGATCGTTTGAATCAGGATGATAAGGTACATGGCATTCTCGTTCAGCTGCCAGTACCAGAGCATATATCTGACCAGAAGATCATTGAAGCAATCGATCCCAAAAAAGATGTCGACGGTTTTCACCCTATGAATGCGGGCAGGATGCTGACTGGACAAGATACATTTTATCCTTGTACCCCCTACGGAATTTTAGTGATGCTCAAGCGTGCAGCTATCTCTTTGGAAGGGAAGCACGTTGTAATCGTGGGCAGAAGTAACCTTGTCGGTAAACCAGTCGGGCAATTGTTGTTGAATGAAAACGCAACAGTTACACATTGCCATTCAAGGACGAAAGATCTGCGTCATCATACTAAACAGGCAGATATATTGATTGTAGCAGCTGGTAAGCCATCTCTTGTATCTGGAGAAGATATTAGAGAAGGGGCAGTGGTCATTGATGTCGGTGTAAATCGTGTGGATGGTAAGTTGACGGGAGATGTCGACTTTGATTCTGCCAAAGAAGTAGCATCCTACATCACCCCGGTCCCTAAAGGAGTTGGGCCGATGACGATTACGATGCTGCTCCATAATACGATTGAAGCCGCCAAACGAATTCACGGCCAGTAAGGGGGAATGGTTGGTGCAGGAACAATATTTAACAGTTACAGCCTTGACGAAGTATATCAAGCGGAAGCTCTCCGGTGATCCACACTTGAAAACTGTGTGGCTCCGGGGAGAGGTCTCTAATTTTAAACACCATAGCCGCGGGCATATGTATCTTTCTCTTAAAGATGAACAAGCCCGCATTCAGGCTGTTATGTTTGCCGGAAACAACCGATCGTTGAAATTCGTCCCCGAAAATGGAATGAATGTGTTGGTCAAAGGGGAAGTGAATGTGTACGAACCGATGGGTCAGTACCAGTTATACCTTAAAGAAATGCAACCTGATGGAATCGGTGCCCTATACTTTGCCTTTGAACAATTAAAAGAAAAGCTTGAAAAAGAAGGGCTGTTCGCTTTCGATCGGAAAAAGCCCCTCCCTACATATCCGCAGCATATTGGGGTCATCACTTCGCCAACAGGCGCTGCCGTCAAGGACATATTAACGACCATTGATCGTAGGTATCCGATTGTCCCTGTCTCGATTCTTCCTGTCCTTGTGCAAGGGGAAAGAGCGGCGAATTCAGTGGTCAATGCCATTCAATATGCGAATGAACATTTAGATTGCGACGTTCTGATCGTCGGTCGAGGCGGAGGTTCCATCGAAGACTTGTGGGGGTTCAATGAAGAGGTGGTCGCAAGGGCGATTGCCGAATCTGAGATTCCAGTGATTTCTGGTGTTGGTCATGAAACAGATACCACAATCAGTGATTTTGTGGCGGATGTAAGGGCAGCGACCCCGACTGGAGCAGCTGAATTGGCAGTACCATCGATAATTGAATTGAAGGACCAGGTTCATGCTTATAATCAACGCTTGATTCGAGTGATGGCTGGAATTCAGTCGGAAGCCAAGCAAAAATTGACTAGATTGCAAAAGTCTTACGCTTTTAAATATCCCGAACAATTGATGCGTCAGAAAGAACAAGACCTTGATCGGATATTAGAACGGATGAACCGGCAGATTGAACGGAAACATTCCCAGCACCAGGAACAGTGGTCTTATTTGACCAAAAGGCTGCGTCAGCAAGGACCGGAAACGAAGATGAAAGAAGGGGCGGAAACGTTGGAAAAGCAGACGAAGCAGCTCCAACTAAGGTTTCAGCATCTTTTGCAACACAAAAAGGAACGTTTCCATACCACAATTGATAAATTAACCCTTTTAAATCCACTTGATATTATGAAGCGCGGTTATGCCATTCCTTTTACTGAAAAAGGAAAAGTCATCAAAAAAGCAAGCAGCGTGAAGTCAGGGGATCCGATCTCGTTGAAAGTGCAGGATGGAACAATCGACTGCCATGTAACAGGCGTGAAGGAGGAAGAAAATGACTGATAATAAAGAAGAAATCAGCTTTGAAGAAGCAATGAAGCAATTGGAAGAGATAGTAGAGAAACTTGAAACAGGCGAAGTACCTTTGGAAAAAGCGATCCAATTTTATCAAGAAGGGATGAAACTTTCCAAATTATGTAGTGAAAAGCTCGGCAATGTAGAAACACAAATGCAGAAGATCATGAATGAGCATGGTGAATTCGAGCCGTTTTCGGTGCAGGAGGAAGAGTGAATCGTGCAATTATCGGAATATTTGAACCAAAAACGCCGATTAATTAATGAACAGCTGAAACTCTATGTGCGGGATTATTCCGTACCCGGAAGAATCCAGGATGCCATGATGTATTCTATCGAAGCGGGAGGTAAACGACTTCGGCCGATTTTACTTATGGCTACGGCGGAAGCTTTTGGTGCTGATGAGCAAAAAGCAATAGGGGTGGCTTCCAGTCTTGAAATGATTCACACGTATTCACTTATCCATGATGATTTGCCAGCAATGGATAACGACGATATGCGAAGAGGCATGCCTACAAGTCATAAGCAGTTCGATGAGGCGACGGCCATTTTAGCTGGTGATGCATTATTGACATTGAGCTCCCAAATAATTGCAGAGGATTCCAGTCTTGATGCTCATGAGCGGGTATATTTGATTCGCGAACTCTCTAAGGCGAGTGGGGCGACAGGAATGGTCGAAGGGCAAATGCAGGATATGCTGAGCGAAAATAAAAAAGTTTCCCTGGAACAGCTGGAAAGCATTCATAAGAATAAAACAGGCCAATTATTACGCTTCTCCATTATAGCTGGAGCGTACCTTGGTAAAGCTGCAGGTGATTCAAAAGAAGAAATCACCAAAATGGCGGAAGCAATTGGGCTCATTTTTCAAATCCAGGATGATATTCTTGATGTTACCGGAGATGCAGATAAAATCGGTAAGCCGATTGGAAGTGACGAAGACAACCTGAAGAGTACCTATCCGCAACTGCTGGGAGTGGAGGGAGCTAAGAAACAAAAAGAGAAATATGTCTTGACGGCCCAGGAATCTTTGAAAAATGCCGGGGTCGAAGGGACTTATCTTTCTGCATTAATCGATTATCTCAGCAGCCGTGATTACTGATTAGAATGTTTCGATTGAGGACGACATTATAATATGATATATTAGGATTACAAAAGGAATGGTGCAGTATTCTAGTCGGCCCTCCGTTTCTGAAGGCGGGCCTAAAAATCCGCCAAAGGGCATATCGATGAAGTTCCTTGTGTTGGCTTGAGGCGCCCAGCCTTGGGTCGATGCTGGGAGTTAAGGTCGCAGGGCGATCCACAAAGGCATGTGGGCGTTGACCCTGCTTCCGCGGAGGCCCATTCTTGTGATGGTATCTGAGCCAGATACCGTTATGAAATGGGGTATGAACCTGCAGCATATGGAGTAACATCTATATGCGCAGCGTAGCCTGCCTTGAGTGGTTTTTGAGGGGATTATAGTCATTGAACACCAAGCAGCTTCAGATGGCCACTGAGGTGCTGGTGCGTAAACTATATGAAATCAATACTGCAAAAGAGGCTAAGGAACGGTTAAAGGCTGTCGGGGAAATCCCCTAGACTGTTCAGAAATGGACATGGAATAAGAATTATAGTGTGGACTAAGTGGCAATCTAGTCCAACTTTCGGAAACGGAGTTGAGTCGAGTTTAAAGGGGAACCGCCAGAGTGGTGACACTCGGTACTCGATTGGGAAAACCTACTAGACCTAAGCCGCAATTTTTACTTGTTCCATGACCATTCCTTTCGAATACATACATTCCTTAATTTTAAGATATAGAGGTAAAGAATGGATAATAAATTAAAAAGAGCTGTACAATTCAGTTTAAGTATTGCCGTTATCACATTTGTGTTAGCGGCTATTTTTTCAGTTATATCTTCTTCCGTATTGAGCGGAGTCATTTGGATTTTCGGCCTCGTCATTGTATTCATCATCGTTTTTACAGGTGTGGTTTTTGACATGCTCGGTATTGCGGCTACGGCTGCTCAAGAGAAGCCGTTTCATGCGATGGCATCTGAAAAAGTGCCTGGTGCCAAGGAAGCGATTGCTATTGTCAGAAATGCAGACCGATTCGCAAGTTTCTGTAACGACGTTATCGGGGATATATCTGGTATAGTAAGTGGGACGGCTTCTGCAGTCGTCGTCATTCAGCTGGCCAACAGTTTCGGTTACAGTGACGGTTCTACCGTTCAAATCGTCATTTCTGTAGCCCTGACAAGTATTGTGGCCGCTTTGACGGTCGGAGGGAAAGCGCTCGGGAAATATTTTGCTATTCATTCATCAACGAAAATCATCTTTTTTGCCGCTAAAGTAATCTCATGGTTAGAAAAAAGGCTGAAAGTAAGAATAGTAACAAGTGCCGCGACATCCACAAAAAAATCAAGATAACTACAAGGGGGTCCTTTAATGGATCTGTGTAAAATCAAAGACCCTTCGATACTGAAGGACATGAATATGAATCAACTGGAAGACTTTGCTGAGGAAACGAGACAGTTTCTTATTGAAAATTTAGCTACGACAGGCGGACACTTAGGTGCGAACCTTGGTGTAGTGGAACTTACATTGGCCTTGCACAAAGTGTACAAGAGCCCGGAAGACCGACTTTTATGGGATGTCGGACATCAATCCTATATTCATAAAATTTTGACGGGCCGCGGTGGTAAATTCGATACGCTACGCCAATACCAGGGTTTGTGCGGATTCCCGAAACGGGATGAAAGTGAACATGATATTTGGGAAACAGGACATAGTTCAACATCCCTGTCAGCTGCGATGGGAATGGCTATCGCCCGTGATTTGAAGAAAGAAGATCATTCGATTTTACCGATTATCGGTGATGGTGCTTTGACAGGTGGAATGGCTTTAGAAGCACTCAACCACATCGGACATGAGAAAAAAAATGTAACCGTTATCCTCAATGATAATGAAATGTCAATTGCTAAAAACGTGGGAGCACTGCACGGAGCACTCGGACGTATGAGAAGCGCAGGAAAATACAACAGGGCGAAAGATGATCTTGAATGGTTATTGAAAAAAATACCGGCAATCGGAGGCAAAATTGCTCAAGCGGCTGAGCGTCTGAAAGATAGCATGAAGTATTTTGTTGTGCCGGGTATGTTTTTCGAAGAACTTGGGTTCACCTATTACGGTCCGGTTGATGGCCACGATTTCAATGATTTGATTGAGAACTTGAACTATGCGAAAAAGACGGACGGGCCGGTAATCGTCCACGTCATGACTAAAAAAGGAAAAGGATACCACCCAGCCGAAACCGATGTGAAGGATAAATGGCATGGAGTAGGACCTTATAAGATCGAGTCTGGAGAAAAGATTAAACCAGCGGATGCTCCACCTGCATGGAGTTCTGTCATCAGTGATGCCTTAAGAGTGGAGGCGCGTCAGGATGATCGGATTGTAGCTGTTACACCTGCTATGATTCTCGGCTCGAAGTTAGAGAAGTTCGGGGAAGAGTTCCCGGATCGTTTGTATGATGTGGGAATCGCAGAACAGCATGCGACCACTTTGTCTGCAGGTTTAGCTACCCAAGGGATGAAACCGTTTTTAGCCATCTATTCCACGTTTTTACAACGGGGGTATGATCAAGTGATCCACGATGTCGCCAGGCAAAAATTGAATGTCACATTCGGTATCGATCGTGCGGGTCTCGTCGGTGCGGATGGGGAGACCCATCAGGGAGTTTTTGATGTAGCGTTTTTAAGATCCGTACCCAATATGATCATCTCAATGCCGAAGGATGAAAATGAGGCGCAGCATCTTGTACACACAGCAACACAGTATGATGATGGTCCATTCGCCATCCGCTACCCGCGCGGAAACGCAAAAGGTGTCGAGACAGATCAGAAACTACAAACGATTCCCATCGGAAGCTGGGACGTGCTCAAAGAAGGTTCCGATGCTGTTGTTTTGACATTCGGTACTACCATTGACATGGCATTGGAAGCCAGTGAGCGCATGGAAAAAGAGGGACGTTCTGTCCGGGTCGTAAATGCACGCTTCATTAAACCATTGGATGATAGCATGTTGCACGATATTATGAAAGAAGGCCTTCCAATTTTGACAGTGGAAGAAGCTGTATTACAAGGTGGTTTTGGCTCAAGTGTCTTGGAATTTGCTGAAGAAAACAGCTATACCTCCCAGTGGGTGAAACGCATGGGGATTCCTGACCGATTCATTGAACATGGCAGTGTACCTAAGCTTTGGGAAGAAATCGGTTTGACAGCTGAAAATATGGTTCACTATTTGAAAGAAATGACACCGACTAAGAGGCAAAGGGCTTAATTGATATGAGCAGAAAAGTCAGATTAGATGTTTTATTAGTGGAAAAAGGTTATATAGAAACACGGGAAAAAGCGAAAAGGTCTATCATGGCGGGCTTAGTTTTTCACGACCAGGTCCGGTTGGATAAGCCGGGTCAGAAGGTAGAGGAAGATGTTGAGCTGACTGTCAAAGGAAAAGCGATTCCTTATGTCAGCAGGGGTGGACTGAAGCTCGAAAAGGCCTTGAAGGAATTCAATCTTAGTGTAGAGGACAAACTGATGATCGATATCGGATCTTCAACAGGCGGTTTTACGGATTGTGGGTTACAAAATGGTGTGAAATTAAGCTATGCCATTGATGTGGGGTACAATCAGTTAGACTGGACGTTGCGTAATCATGAGCAAGTCATTGTGATGGAGCGGACGAATTTCCGTTACGTTACGAAAGAAGATTTAACAGCAGGAAGTCCACAATTCGCTTCAATCGATGTTTCTTTCATATCGTTACGCATCATCTTGCCGGTGCTTGCGACAATCCTGGAAGAACAGGGAGATGTCGTCGCTTTAATAAAACCCCAGTTCGAAGCCGGTCGTGAGCAGGTTGGTAAGAAAGGAATTGTCAAGGACCCGCGTATTCATAGGCAGGTCGTTGAAACGATTCTTGATTTTGCTGTAGATCATGGCTATTCTGTTTATGGACTTACTTTTTCTCCAATTACCGGAGGGGACGGAAACATAGAGTTTCTTGTACACCTTCGTCTGACTGGCGAAAAAAGAGGAAATATAATGGATGGCGTCGATATCGGGGCGGTGATAGCCGAAGCGCATGATGCGCACAGCAAAAACGCATAATGTATGTAAAAGGGCTGTTAAGAGGCCCTTTTCTTATGGAAGGACTTGAAACGGAGGATGGTCATGAATAAAGGACAACGGCATATCAAAATCAGGGAACTCATAACGAACGACGATATTGAAACTCAAGATGAATTAGTCGATCGATTGAAGGGTATGGGATATAATGTCACTCAGGCTACAGTTTCCCGTGACATAAAAGAACTGCATCTTGTCAAAGTGCCAATGATGGATGGACGCTATAAGTACAGCCTTCCTGCGGATCAGCGCTTTAACCCTTTTGAGAAGTTGAAGCGTTTGATGATGGATGCATTTGTCAGTATTGACAGGGCAGGTCACTTCATCATTTTGAAGACTTTACCGGGAAACGCCAACGCCGTCGGTGCATTAGTGGACAACCTGGAGTGGGATGAAATCATGGGCACAATTTGTGGTGATGATACATGCTTGATTATTTGCCGGAGTGAAGAACAGACAGAAACGATTAGTGACCAATTGCTAAATATGCTATAACTGAGGTGGTTAGTTTCATGCTGACAGAATTGTCTATTCGTGATTTTGCAATTATTGATCGAATTTCAATCACGTTCAAAGAAGGGTTGACCGTCTTGACAGGGGAGACCGGTGCAGGAAAGTCGATAATCATCGATGCAATCCAATTGCTGGCTGGAGGACGGGGATCCGTCGAATTTGTTCGTCATGGAACAAAAAAAGCCGAAATTGAAGGGTTGTTTACGATCGATCCGGATCACCCGATTTATAAAACGGGAGCAGAGTTCGGAGTGGACATCGATGAGGACGGAATGGTAGTTCTGCAAAGAACGATTACCCATCAAGGAAAAAGCATTTGCCGGGTTAATGGCAAACTTGTCACTCTTGGCATAATGAAGGAATTCGGAAGAACACTCATCGACATCCATAGTCAACATGAAACCCAGTCATTGATGGACCCTGACCGGCATATCGAGTTACTGGATGTTTTCTCCAGCAGTGATTTAAAGCCTTCCTTCGAGGAGTACCGCCGTGTCTATGATAAATATCGCAGCTTAGTGAAACGCTATAAAGAATTAAGTGAAAATGAGCAGGAGATGGCTCAACGCTTGGACCTTTTGGAGTTTCAACTTCGTGAACTGCAAGAAGCTGAATTGCAGCCTTTAGAGGACGAACAGTTAGAAGAAGAACGAAGTAAACTTATGAATTATGAAAAGATCTACCAAGGTATCCATGATGCGTACTATTCATTATATGGTGAGCAGAGGGGTTTGGACTGGCTCAGTCATGCAATGACATCGCTTGAAAGCACAGCGGATGTCGATGAACAGTTAGCGAAATTGTCCGAAGAACTTTCGAACTCTTATTATTTGATTGAGGAAATGACTTTTCAACTGAGCAATCAAATGGCTGAGCTTGAATTCGATCCGGAGCGATTAAACTCAATTGAGTCACGACTTGATGAACTGAACCGTTTAAAGAAAAAGTATGGTGCCAAAGTTGATGACATGTTGCAATATGCCTCGAAGATCGAGGAAGAAATCGATGAAATTCGCAATAAGGATTCACACTTAAATAAAATGGAGAATGAAATCCATGAATTGGCGCAGGATGCTGTGTTGGAAGCTAAGACTATGCATGATATCCGCACGCATACAGCCGCGACACTTTCCGACTATATACATGAAGAGTTAAGAGGCCTTTACCTGGAAAAAGCATCTTTTGCTGTTGATATTCAAACGAAAGAAGGACGATCCTCCGATCCTACGTTAGATGGCAAGCCAGTACAACTGCTTCCAAACGGATTCGATATCGTTAAGTTCTTAATTACCACTAACCCGGGTGAACCACTCAAAGAATTACATAAAGTGGCTTCCGGTGGAGAAATGTCACGGATCATGCTCGCATTGAAACGGATTTTTTCACGCCATCAAGGTGTAACCAGTGTAATTTTCGACGAAGTCGATACTGGTGTCAGCGGGCGGGTAGCTCAAGCGATTGCTGAAAAAATACATGGCATCTCCGAAGGGTCCCAAGTTCTTTGTATATCTCATTTGCCACAAGTAGCGGCTATGGCAGATACACATGTACGAATCGAAAAACGCGTAGATAATGAACGTACTCAAACCGCAGCTTCAGAACTGAATGATGAGGAAAAAGCAGACGAAATTTCACGGATGATTACAGGTGCAGAGTTGACAGAAACGACAGTCGAGCATGCAAAAGAATTGCTTGTAATGGCAGGAAAACATAAAAATAAATAAAAGTTTTTAATTAAGGGTAAAATAAATAAACGCATGGAACTGTTCCATGCGTTTATTTATTTTACCCTTCTATAAAAGGTTAATCCAAAATCAGGCAGAATAATAATCCTCTCATGAACCCAACCTTCAGAAAAACCCGCTTTCGCAGGCTGCTTCCATTTTTCAGCCACTTCCTATTCCTGAATATTATCCAATGTTTTCATATACGTTGGAGAATGTTTCAAGTCAAGGGAATCGGTACTATATTTACTGTGATTATGCTCGTTTAAAAAAGGCTCCTGAAGACCACATTATAAGTAAGCCATTTAAATGGTACTGGAGTGATAAGGAGTGTGAACCCGTGATTCATCAAAAAACATTTAAATATATATGTGGTTCTGTTCTCCTGCTGTTCATGCTCATTTTACCTTTGATAGCACCTGTGCAAAAATATCTGTCCATCCCTACAGAAGTTAAGGTCACTGCTACAGCAGATAAGGAAGTAGATGCTGGCGGGGATGATTCAGAAGCTTTGACTGCCTTTTCTTCGACCGATGATCATCAAGTGTTTTACGAATTCGCTGGGGTTCCACTGAAGAAAACGGAACTGAAAACGATGAAAGATATTCGTTTGGTCCCAGGCGGGCAGTCAGTTGGCGTCGAGCTGCATACTAAGGGTGTACTCGTAGTGGGACATCATTTAGTGAATGTGAATGGAGAAGAGAAATCTTCCCCGGGAGAAGAAGCGAATGTCCTAGTCGGTGATATCTTACTGAAGGGTAACGGCAAAGAACTCAATAGTATGGAAGAACTTTCATCCATTGTCAAAGACTCTGGAGAAGATGAGCAAGCCATTGACTTGACTATCAAGCGAGGCGAAGAAATTATTAAGACATCTTTAACACCTGCATTCAATGCGCAGGAAGATGAATATCAAATTGGTTTATATATCCGTGACTCGGCTGCGGGAATTGGAACAATGACCTTTTTTCATCCGGAAAGTAAAAAATATGGTGCTTTAGGACATGTCATTTCTGATATGGATACGAAAAAACCTATCGAAATTCACGAAGGTACAATCGTCAGGTCTCATGTCACCTCAATAGAAAAAGGGAGCCAGGGAATTCCGGGTGAAAAGAAAGCGAAATTTTCGATGAGAGACGATCGATTAGGTAATATCACAAAGAATACGCCATTCGGCATTTTTGGGAAACTTGATGGAGATATGGAAAATTCCTCTTATCCAGATGGTTTGCCGATTGGATTCGCTGAACAAGTAGAAGAAGGACCTGCTAAAATCATGACTGTTTTAGATGGAGAAGAAATGCAAAGTTTTGACGTAGAGATAGTCAGTAATATGCCGAAGAAATCTGCTGTTACTAAGGGTATGATCGTTAAAATTACAGACAAGGAACTGCTCGCCAAAACGGGCGGCATCGTCCAAGGTATGAGCGGCAGTCCGATCATTCAAAATGGAAAAATAATCGGTGCAGTCACTCACGTTTTCGTCAATGATCCGACTAGTGGATATGGCGTACACATCGAGTGGATGCTACAAGAAGCCGGGATTGAATTATCAGAGACAAAAGAAGGTCAAAAAGCAAGTTAGAAGAGCTCAAAAAAGAGCTCTTCTTTTTTTGGGGGAAAATTACTGAGGGTTTAGTCATGGATACATTCGACAAATTTCGACAATAAGGAGTAAATATTGTCGAATTACTGCGATTTTCAAAGTATTTAAAAGCATTTTGGAGATAATATAAAATATTGGATTTTATTTGTTATAATAAAAAAGGGATGAATTTCCTTTGTGTCGAATATATGAGTTACAGTAAGAAAGAGGACTATTTTGTAAGGAGGAAGATAAATGGAAAAAATTAAGGTATGTTTGGCTGATGATAACCGCGAGCTTGTAAAGCTTCTTGAGGAATATTTTGGTGATACCCATGACATTGACGTAGTCGGTACTTCGTATAACGGGAAAGATTGTTTGCAAATGGTGGAAGAGAAGAACCCTGATGTATTGATTCTTGATATTATCATGCCTCATTTGGATGGCCTTGCAGTTTTGAATAAGTTGAAGGATTTGGACAAGCAGCCGGAAGTTATCATGTTGACAGCGTTCGGTCAGGAAGAAGTGACGAAGAAAGCGGTGGAATTAGGAGCTGCTTACTTCATGATGAAACCATTTGATCTTGACCATTTAGGAGAACAGGTACGTCAAATCAAACACGCAGGTGACCCAATCAACCGTGCCCTTGGAAACAGCTACACTTCGACGAAGTCAAGAAAACCTGATTTGGATACAAGTATCACTCATATCATTCACGAAGTCGGTGTTCCAGCTCATATTAAAGGTTATCAATACTTACGTGAAGCAATCACTATGGTTTATCGTGATCTTGAATTGCTGGGTTCCATTACAAAAGTCCTCTATCCAGATATTGCAACGAAATATAATACTACTGCTTCAAGGGTGGAACGAGCGATACGTCACGCCATTGAAGTAGCTTGGAACCGTGGGAACATCGATGCGATTTCATCTTTATTCGGTTATACGATTTCAACTACGAAAGCGAAACCGACGAACAGCGAATTCATTGCAATGGTTGCAGATCGCTTACGGTTGGAGCACAAAGCAAGTTAATAGCATTTCGTTGAATCATAAAACATTTCCAGAAAGCGCGAGGGTCCAGAACTCTCGTGCTTTCTTTTATTTCATAAGGGCTGTGATTTTCTTGGCCAATTGAGGGTCATCGTAATATCCTTCATCGATTTTTGTGACTTCATTTAACAGAAATTCACAGACCTGCTCTTCCAGTAAGAGTATGCCGTCCCTGTTTATGAGGCGGTAACTGAAAGGAAGGTCCAAGTATCGAATGATTACATATCTGTAACCTGTATTAATATAGGTACATAGGACAGTAATTTCACCGTTTTCAGGATAAAATCTTGATCCACCGAACCCATCTCTGCGTAAAACCATAGTACCATCCTTCCTTTCACCTACCATATTAAAGGAAAAGCAGAAAAGATGTAATAGATATACATAATTAATGTAAAAATTCCCACTATAACGTCGGAATTTCGTTTTTAAATGTTTTTTTATATTTGTTGTTCATTTTTTTGTGTGATTTGTGATACAATTCTTAATTATTAATAACTTTGTTCATTAGCGGGGTGTTTTACATATGAAGGTTGTAAAATTTGGAGGCAGCTCACTTGCCGATGCAAGTCAAATGGCGAAAGTGAGAAGCATTATTGAAGCAGATGAGAATCGAAGAGTAGTCGTTGTATCCGCACCAGGTAAAAGAAGGGGTGAGGATACTAAAGTTACGGATCTGTTGATTCAATTAGGGGACTCCATTCACACAGACGGTACGATGGATATGGAGACTTATATGAAAATCATTGAACGTTTCAGAACAATGGCAGAAGAATTAGGTCTGCCAATCGGGGTCCTAGAAACAGTGAAGGATCGCATCGATCAGGCAATCGATTTAGTGAAAGGACAGTGCAACAATGCTTTGGATACATTAAAGGCGTGTGGAGAAGATGGGTCTGCGTTGATTGTCAGCTCCTATCTTCAGCAAAGCGGGTTACAAGCTTCTTACGTAAACCCGAAAGAAGCGGGTATCCTCGTCTGTGATCAACCAGGTGGAGCAATAGTACTTGAAGAGAGCTTTGAGCGCTTGTACGGGCTCAGAGAGCGTAATGAAATTCTTGTTATCCCAGGATTCTTCGGATTTACCCCGGAAGGACAGTTGGTTACCTTCTCGAGGGGTGGGTCGGATATTACAGGTGCCATCGTAGCAGCTGGATTGAAAGCGGATATGTATGAGAACTTTACCGATGTGGACTCTGTTTATTGTGTGAATCCGATGTATGTGGAATCACCGAAACAACTGACATCATTGACCTATAGAGAGATGAGGGAACTGTCGTATGCAGGATTTTCAGTCTTCCATGATGAAGCGTTAATTCCTGCATTTAAAGAAAAGATACCGGTCTGTATCAAGAACACGAATAATCCTTCAGCTCAAGGGACGATGATTGTGGCTGAGTTACCGGAGCGAGAATCGCATGTAGTGGGCATTGCAAGTGACAAAGGATTCTTAAACTTATATGTAAGCAAATTTTTGATGAACCGAGAGATTGGCTTCGGAAGAAAATTACTGCATATCCTTGAAGATGAAGGGGTTTCTTTTGAACATGCACCTTCTGGAATCGATGATATGTCCGTCATTATCCGTGATCATCAGTTGCCACCAGAAAAAGAACAGGTTGTAGTTCAGCGGATCAAGGAAGAGTTAGAAGTGGACATGGTCATGATTGAAAGAGACATGGCGATGATTATGATTGTCGGTGAAGGCATGAATCAGACCGTTGGCATAGCAAGTAATGCCGCATGTGCTTTCCGTGAGGCAGGGGTGAATATTGAGATGATTAACCAGGGATCATCGGAAGTCTCGATGATGTTCGGAGTCAAATCTTCAGAATTATCAATTGCGGTAGAATCTTTATACAGAACTTTTTTTGAATGAGAGTATAGGAATGAAAAGAATAAGACTATATGCGAACAAAATGCAAAAAGCGAAGCAGTCAGGATTTCTGCTTCGCTTTTTTTTGCTGTTCCAAAATTTTATGAAGTTCTGCAAATGTGTGAAGTCCTTGATCGGTCGTTTTCCTCAAGAGATACCGGAATAGCTCAGCCGTCATAATTGCATCGTTCAGCGCATGGTGGCGATCTCGCTTGTCAATGCCGACATATTTTAATAATGGATCCAATTGATGTCTCACTTCAGGTAAAAGCCATTGGGCCATCAATTGAGAATCAATAACAGGGGGATCGTAGTCAGGCAGATGCCAGCGTCGGAGCATAGCTTTTAAAAAACGCATATCGAACTTTGCTGGGTGGGCGACCAGTACTGATCCTTCGCTGAAATCCATGAAGTTTTGAAACCCTTCAATGAAGGGGCTGGCATTTCTCAAACGCTCTTTAGTTAAGCCTGTCAGTCGCAGTGTTTGTTTATTCACCGGGCGGATCGGCTGTATGACTTGGTGGAATTTCACATTATGACAAGCATTCATTCCTTGCAGCCGTATCGCACCAATGGAGATGATCTCATGGCCGATTTCAGGAAGGAAGCCAGTCGTTTCCAAATCAAAAATAGTATAGTCCAAGTTTTTCAATGGTTGTTCATCAAGTCGTGAATCTTTTTCATAATTACTCAGCTGTTCTTCAAGCTTATGATAAGTATTCCATTTCAAATAAGGCTTGATTTTGTAATGGTACATCGGCTTTTCGAAGAGAAGGTATTTTATGATTTGTAAGTCTACTGGTAACATCATACCACCCGATTTCGGTTGTAGCTCAATTCCAGGACTTGCTGCAGGCGTTTAGCAATGACCAAGGATTCCCTCAATGATCGTCGTTCTTCTTTTTTGAGAGGGATGAGTTTTAAGTCATTGGATAATGGCTCGTTTTCTTCTAACTGCTCTAAGTTTGCTTTCAGTCGGAACAGCATCAAGCGATGGAGAGCAGTTTTAGCGTTTTCGACATCTCGTGGGTGAAAACGTTCTTGCTCAGCTAGTGCGTCAAGGCGGTTGACAGTATTGATCTCTTCGATGCCATATTTCATACTGTAAATACGGATGGCATTGACGATTTGCATGATTGCAGATTTCTTCAAATTGAGTGTACGTTTTTTTCCGATTCCGGAGATACGTCCAAACGGCTGGACTGGCACACGGAAGCGTAATGTATCTTTCATCAGGAGCTGATGAAGGTTCAGAGACTTTTGTACCCGTTTAGTCACGTGTTTTTTTAAGTCGTATGCCAGGGAGTAATCTCCGAAGATCGGGCGGAAGTCCATGAAAATGGTAAAGTCACGTATTTCTTCAGCATCCATTTTTCGGATCCAGCGATCGATGCTTTCATGCCACTCCGTTGTCTGTTGCCGCCATTTTTCTTCTTTTGCCATGATGCCTCCTGTGCAGTAAGGAAAGCCGCATTCATCAAGCATATCGTTGATCTTTTTTGTAAAAATAGAAAAGAATTGTTCAATTTTCGCTTTATTTTTAGACCCTTCATAATCGGCAAGGATCATTGCATTGTCCTGGTCAGTGGAGAATGCCTGCTCTTTACGGCCTTCACTGCCCATTACCAAAAAACAATAGTTGATCGGAGGTACGCCATAGCCATCTTTGATCATCTCATCTTCTGCAATCTGGACGACTTGCTTATGAATCCGGTCATTGTAATTCGTCATCAGTTCCGCGATGTCGTAGGCAAACATATGATCCTTGATCAAGCTCGCTATGAACTGCTGGAACCTGGTGTTATGGATCGGTGACAAAGGTTTGATTTCATCGATGTTGGTAGCATTTGAAATTTTATAGGTCAAATCAAAGTAAACGGAATTCTTAATCGTGAAAAAGGAGGACTGCCTTAATATCCCTACAATTTTGTCTTTGTGTAGAACAGGGATGATTTCAGTTGGATGGTGCTTTAAGTAACTGAGGGCATCATAAATGAACTCTTGCTCATTGATTTCATAGGCTTCCTCGGCCATATACGCTTTGACCGGGTTGTTATGGTCGTTTTCAAAATAAGCCCGCAAAATTTCACCGTATCCGATCATCCCGAGCATCGTTTGCTGATCTTCACTGACGATAAGCGCCTCAATCTTTTGTTGCTGCAGCATACGAGCTGCTTTTTCAATTGAGGCTTCTGGATGAATAAATGTCGGCGGCTCCATATAAGCGTCAGCACGCTTTTTATATAGTTCACGATCATCCTGTTCATCTGTGGTGGAGCTTTTATATTTCACTTCATCATATAAACTTTTCATTAAATGGCTGATGCCGTCCATAACCACCTTTGAGAAAAGGTTATTGTTGGACATTATTTTCAAAAAAGCTTCTCTGTTAAAACGCACGGTTTTGATGGGTTCTAAGGCTTGTACAGAAAATCTCATTTCACCACTAGTCAGGAGAATCATGACACCGACCAGGTCACCAGGGTAATAAAACCTTACCGATAATTGGCGGCCATTGGATCTGTGCATGATGTTCTTTGCTAATCCCGACACCATGAAGTGGATATCGATCATGTCATCATTCTCATCTTCGTGGATGATGAACTCATTTGTCCCGTATTCCTTTACAACAGCGTCACCGAATACTTCTTCAAACTCTTCATCAGAAAGTAAATCGAATGGGTACTGCTTTCTGAATAACTCAAACTCTGTCACACAGCAAAACTCCTTCATTCCGGGTGGTCATTTTGTTTAAAACGCCCCTTTGTCAAATTCCTCTTCCGGTCTCTATGTAATATGAATCCACCGATGAACGCGATTCCGCCGACCACGAACAATATTCCGAGGATCCCTTGAACGGCGATGTGAAAAAAAACTTCGTGGAATTCACCAAATAGGGCATCACGGATCAACTTTATCCCATAAACGGCGATGAGCCCCGGGGTGACTAATAGTAATAAAGCAATTAATCGCATATTCGTAACTCCTTTTTTTCAATCAATGATTAGTATATCAAATGCAGCGTCTATAGGGAACATTCATACACTTGCTAAATCATGCAGAATAGTATAGGATGAAGATGCGCAAAATATTGCAGGGTGTGATGAAATGAAACGTGTGTTGATTGTCGGTGCAGGGAAAGGTGGAACCGCCCTGTTGAAATTGCTGAATGAAATCGACCGTATGCAAATAGTCGCTGTCACAGATATAAACCCCGGGGCTGCTGGGCTATCTATCGCAAAAAGTTATGGGATCCCGACAGATCGGAATTGGAAAGATTGGATACATAAAGACATTGATATCATTATTGAAGCGACAGGGGAAGAGGAAGTATTCAATGCAATCAGGGAGACTCGTCATCGATCAACCGTCGTTATTCCTGGATCGGTTGCATATGTAACCGCTGAGCTGCTGGAAGAAAAAGAATCACTAGTCCAAGAACTGAAGCAGCAGGCAGAGAATCAACATCTCATTCTGAACAGTATCCACGACGGTATGATTGTCATTACAGAGGAGGGAAAGGTTTCTTTTCTCAATCGCAGTGCCGAACGGATTTTAAGCAGGAAAAGATCTTCGATGATCGGTGAACCGATCAATGAGATCATCCCTGCATCGAGACTGCCGCAGATATTGACCTCACGAAAAAAAGAAGTCAACCAAAAGCTCGAATTGGATAATGGAAAAAAGGTAATTACTACGAGGATACCGATGATTGGACAAGATCAAAAAGTCATTGGAGCCTATGCTGTTTTTAAAGACATCACAGAAGTTGTCAATTTAGCAGAGGAAATCACGGACTTGAAAGAAGTTAAAACAATGCTTGAAGCCATCATTCATTCATCAGATGAGGCGATTTCTGTAGTTGATGAAAATGGAAGCGGTTTAATGATAAATCCTGCTTATACAAGAATTACCGGTTTATCAGAGAGTGAAATCGTAGGGGAGCCTGCTACGGTTGATATCTCTGAAGGGGAAAGCATGCACATGAAAGTACTGCGCACAAGAAGACCGGTGCGTGGGGTGAGAATGAAAGTTGGGCCGTCGAAGAAAGATGTCCTCGTCAATGTTGCTCCCGTGATTGTAGATGGAAAACTGAAGGGGAGTGTCGGGGTCCTTCATGATGTCTCGGAAATTCAATCATTAACGAGTGAATTGAAGCGTGCCCGTCAAATCATCCGAAGCCTGGAAGCGAAATACACCTTTGATGATATCATTGGTGACTCACCGGAAATGACCCTTGCTTTAGAGCAGGCCAAAGTCGGTGCACGTACGCCGGCGACCGTTCTTCTCCGCGGAGAGTCAGGGACAGGGAAAGAACTTTTCGCCCATGCGATTCATAACGAAAGTAAGCGGCGCCATAATAAGTTTATCCGTGTCAATTGCGCAGCCATTGCGGAATCACTTCTGGAGAGTGAACTTTTCGGTTATGAAGAAGGTGCTTTCTCCGGAGCGAAGCGGGGCGGGAAAAAGGGACTGTTTGAAGAGGGCAATTATGGCAGCATTTTTCTTGACGAAATCGGAGAACTGACTTTACCAATGCAGGCTAAGCTCCTACGCGTATTACAAGAAAATGAAATTATGCGGGTGGGGGGCACAAAACCGGTCCACGTGGATGTTCGCGTAATAGCTGCAACGAATATAAATTTAGAAAAGGCAATAATGAACAAAAAGTTCAGAGAAGACTTGTATTACCGTTTAAACCGGCTGCCAATTTATATCCCGCCTCTCAGGGAGCGGAGAGGAGACGTCCATCTGCTGACAGAGCACTTGATTCAGAAACTGAATGAAGATTATGGGCGCCATGTCATTTCAGTCAATGATCAAGCATTCCAACAGTTGAAGGACTACGATTGGCCTGGTAATGTCCGTGAGTTAGAGAATATCATCGGACGGGCAATGATCTACATGGAGAACGTAGAAGATACCATATTACCAGGGCACCTTCCTCATTTGAAAAAAGCAGCAACAGATGCAGCTAATCAGGAAAAAGACACGCCTTGGCTAGGAGAAACTTTGCAACAAGCAGTTGATGAATATGAGAAGAAATTACTCGCAGACGCTTACCGGTCTCATAATTACAACAAAACGCAAACAGCGAAAGCATTAGGGATCTCCATTAGGAATTTGTATTATAAATTGGAAAAATATCATTTGGACAAAAACAGCATGCAAAATTTTTCATAATGCAAATGTTTGCAATGTTGAACAAGCCTTTATTATAGTGTTTTCTAGAAAAGGTTAGTTGGCATGAAACTTGCAAGTATAACAGTGGGAAGAGGTGACAACATGAAATCATTAGACGATTTAATTGAAGGCGTCGATCGTACGAACCTTAAAACGGTCGCTGTCGCTCAAGCAGTAGATGAAGAAGTCTTGAAAGCCGTCAAAAAAGCGCGCGAAACGAACCTGGCGAATTTCATCCTTGTCGGTGAAGAGATTGAAATAAGCCATTCAGCTTCGGCGATCGGCTTAGATTTACACCAAGAGGGGATCCATGTAATCCAAGCCTCAAAAGAAGAGAGTGCCTCTATTGCCGTGAAATCGGTGCATGACGAAGAAGCACATGTACTCATGAAAGGCAATATCGATACGAAATCGTTGTTGAAAGCGGTGCTGGATAAACAGTATGGTTTACGCAAAGGGAATGTCTTATCCCATGTATCCTTGTTTGAAATACCTGGGCGTGAGAAATTGATTTTCTTGACAGATGCAGCTATGAACATCGCCCCAACATTAGAAGAAAAAGTACAAATCATTAATAATGCGGTCGAAGTTGCCAGGCAGGCAGGATGGGAAAAACCTAAAGTTGCCTCATTGGCAGCTGTTGAAGTCGTCAACCCGGCAATGCCGACGACACATGACGCAGCAATACTCACTCAAATGAATAGGCGGGGCCAAATCAAGGATTGTATTGTCGATGGGCCACTAGCTTTTGATAACGCGGTCGATCTGAAGGCTGCAAAGCAAAAAGGGGTAGAGTCGGAAGTTGCTGGACAAGCAGACATACTTGCAGTACCAACGATTGAAGTAGCCAACGCCTTATATAAATCATTCATGTATTTTGCCAATGCTGAAGTAGCTGCCGTGATAAGCGGAGCGAAAGCACCGATCGTTTTAACGTCTCGTGCTGATGATGCAGAAAGCAAAATAAATTCATTGGCTTTAGCTCTTAAAGCCAGTCATTAAAGAGGAGGATTCATCATGGAAATTTTTAGTTATATGCAAGAATACGATTACGAGCAATTGGTATTTTGTCAAGATGAACAATCAGGGTTGAAAGCGATTATCGCGATTCATGATACAACATTAGGGCCTGCATTGGGTGGAACACGGATGTGGACTTACGCATCAGAAGACCATGCCGTTGAAGATGCATTGCGTCTCGCCAAAGGGATGACCTATAAGAACGCAGCAGCAGGTTTGAACCTTGGAGGAGGAAAGACTGTTATCATCGGAGATCCGAAGCAGGATAAGAATGAAGAAATGTTCCGTGCATTCGGTCGTTATATTCAAGGGTTGAATGGCCGTTACATCACTGCAGAGGATGTAGGGACAACAGTTCAGGATATGGACTTGATCCATGAAGAAACTGATTACGTGACAGGGATTTCTCCGGCTTTCGGTTCTTCTGGTAACCCTTCACCCGTTACAGCTTATGGGGTTTATCGCGGCATGAAAGCAGCAGCGAAAGAAGGGTTCGGTTCTGATTCCCTAGAAGGAAAAACCGTAGCTGTTCAAGGTGTCGGAAATGTGGCTTTCACTCTGTGCCGGCACTTGCATGAAGAAGGGGCGAATTTGATCGTCACAGACATCAACAAAGAAGCTGTTCAACGTGCGGTCGAAGAATTTGGAGCAAGAGCTGTAGACCCTGATGATATTTACAGTGTTGATTGTGATATTTATGCACCTTGCGCCCTTGGTGCGACAATCAATGACGAAACAATTCCTCAATTAAAAGCGAAAGTTATAGCTGGTGCTGCAAACAATCAGCTTAAAGATACAAAACATGGCGACATCCTTCATAAAAAAGGCATCGTTTATACACCAGATTATGTTCTTAACGCAGGTGGAGTCATTAACGTAGCCGATGAGCTTCATGGCTATAATAAAGACCGTGCGATGAAACGTGTCGAAACGATTTACGATAATGTCTCTCGCGTATTTGATATTTCACGCCGTGATGATCTTCCAACTTACGCAGCGGCAGACCGAATGGCAGAGGAACGCATTGAGCGCATGCGCCGTTCTCGCAGCCAGTTTTTACAGAATGGCCATCATATCTTGAGCAGAAAACAGAACGGATAACGGGGGTTTAGGGAATTGCAAACACATCGAATCCTTGTCATCAATCCTGGGTCCACATCAACGAAAATAGGAGTCTTTGATGATGTGGAAGTGGTTTTTGAAAAGACAATCCGTCACAATGCGGAAGAAATCAATCAGTACAAACGAATCATCGATCAATATGAATTCAGAAAACAAGTCATTCTGAATGAACTTGATCAAGAGGGGATCAACATCAGCAAGCTGAGTGCTGTATGTGGACGAGGCGGGCTTCTGCGTCCGATAGAAGGCGGCACTTATGAAGTGAACGAAGCGATGCTTGAAGATTTGAAAAATGGTTACAATGGTGAACATGCTTCCAATCTGGGTGGAATCATTGCACATGAGATTGCCAAAGGATTGAATATCGGAGCTTATATCGTCGACCCGGTCGTCGTAGATGAACTGCAGGAGCTTGCCCGGGTATCAGGTGTGCCAGAAATTCCGCGAAAAAGTATTTTTCATGCACTGAATCAAAAGGCTGTTGCACGCAGAGCTGCTGCTGATTTACAGAAGCCCTACAAAGACGCGCGGTTGATCGTCACTCACATGGGCGGGGGGATTACAGTCGGAGCGCATGCAGATGGACGTGTCATCGATGTGAATAATGGCCTCCATGGTGACGGTCCATTTTCACCAGAACGTGCGGGAACTGTTCCAGCAGGGGATCTTGTATCCCTCTGTTTCTCTGGACAATACTATCGTGATGAAGTCATGAAGAAATTGGTCGGTCAGGGCGGGCTCATGGCGTATTTACATACCAATGATGCTCGCGAAGTCGAACAAATGGTGGAAAATGGTGATCGGAAAGCGAAAGTCGTCTTTGATGCGATGGCTTACCAAATCGCCAAGGAAATCGGCAGCATGAGTGCTGTTTTGGAAGGAAGGGTCGATGCAGTGGCATTGACAGGTGGACTGGCTTACGGTAAAGGATTCGTAGAAGAAATTTCTAAGAGGATCCATTGGATCGCAGATGTCCTTGTCTACCCGGGTGAAAATGAATTAGAAGCATTGAATGAGGGAACATTGCGTGTGCTGAATAATGAAGAAGCACCGAAACAATATCCTAATTTTGCAGAATAGGAAGGAGAGTCCAAATGGCACAAGAATACGATTTAGTGGTCCTCGGAGGCGGAACTGGTGGCTATGTAGCTGCTATTCGAGCTTCGAAACTTGGACTTAAAACAGCAATCGTTGAGGAGCGGGAATTAGGCGGGACGTGTCTGCATCGCGGATGCATCCCATCTAAAGCATTACTCCGGAGTGCGGAGGTTTTCCGACAAACGAAGGAAGCCGATGCGTTTGGTGTGAGCACGGAATCGCCGACATTGAATTTCACTAAAGTGCAAGAACGGAAACAATCCATCGTGGACACATTACATAAAGGTGTTCAAGGACTGATGAAAAAAGGCAAGATCGACATTTATGAAGGGTTTGGACGTATTTTGGGTCCGTCGATTTTTTCACCGACCGCGGGAACAATTTCTGTTGAAATGAACAACGGTGAAGAAAACGAAATGCTGATTCCTAAAAACGTGCTGGTTGCAACAGGGTCCAGCCCGAAATCACTCCCAGGACTTGAAGTCGATGGCGAATTAGTTATGACATCTGATGAAGCTCTTTATATGGAGGAACTGCCATCTTCCATTGTTATCGTAGGCGGAGGTGTCATCGGAATCGAATGGGCATCAATGCTTGCTGACTTTGGTATTGAGGTTACTGTTCTTGAATACTTACCGCACATTTTACCTACAGAGGACGAGGATGTCTCTAAGGAAATGTTGAAGCAAATGAAGAATAAAGGCGTGAACATCGTTACTGATGCAAAAGTGATGGCCGACACCCTTGAAAAAGGGAAAGGGGTCACCATAAAAGCCGATGTCGGTGGAGAAACGACGACCTATCAGGCAGACCGTATGCTTGTGTCTGTTGGTCGCTCTGCGAATGTAAAGAATATCGGTCTTGAAAACACAGATATAGTCGTTGAGAATGGGGTCATCCAGACGAACAATTTTTACCAGACGAAAGAGAGTCACATTTATGCGATCGGTGATGTCATCGGAGGAATGCAGCTTGCTCATGTCGCTTCACATGAAGGGATGATTGCCGTTGAACATATGGCAGATGGTTCCCCTCACCCGATGAACCCGGAACAAGTGCCGACATGTATTTATTCCAATCCTGAAGTGGCAAGCGTCGGCTTGACAGAGACAGGGGCTAAAGAAAAAGGTTTTGAAGTCAAGGTTGGGAAGTTTCCATTCAAGGCAATCGGCAAAGCACTCGTATACGGGGAGACAGATGGCTTCGTAAAGATTGTCGCTGACAAAGAAACAGACGATCTGTTAGGTGTCCATATGGTCGGTCCTCATGTCACAGATATGATTTCAGAAGCAGGGCTTGCAAAAGTATTGGATGCTACTCCATGGGAAATTGCAGAAAGCATCCACCCGCACCCGACACTTGCAGAGGCAATCGGCGAAGCGGCAATGGCTGTTGATGGCAACCAAATCCACGGTTAAAGAACAAAGGAGGGAATCACATGGCTGAAAATCGCCATAAATCTTTAGGTTTAAGTGATGTACAAGTGTTAGATATGTTTCGCACGATGTTACTAGCAAGGAGAATCGACGAACGGATGTGGCTGTTAAACCGAGCAGGTAAAATTCCATTCGTCATCTCATGTCAAGGACAAGAGGCGGCGCAAGTGGGTGCATCTTATGCCCTCGATCGCGAGAAAGACTACGCACTGCCTTATTACAGGGACATGGGAGTCGTTCTTTCTTTCGGTATGACACCACAAGATCTGATGTTGTCCGGGTTTGCAAAATCCGAAGACCCGAACTCTGGTGGTCGTCAAATGCCAGGGCACTTCGGGCAGAAGAAAAATCGTATCGTAACAGGTTCTTCACCTGTTACCACACAAGTTCCGCATGCGGTCGGTATCGCCTTGGCAGGGAAAATGGAGAAAAAAGATTTCGTTTCTCTTGTCACTTTCGGAGAAGGATCTTCTAATCAGGGAGACTTCCACGAAGGCGCAAACTTTGCAGGCGTGCACAAGCTTCCGGTCATTTTCATGGTAGAAAACAATAAATATGCGATTTCAATACCTGTATCAAAGCAACTTGCATGTGAAAAAGTCTCTGACCGTGCAATCGGGTACGGTATGCCGGGTTATACGGTAGACGGAAATGATCCACTAGCTGTCTATGAAGCAGTCAAAGCAGCAGCTGATCGCGGGCGTAACGGTGAAGGACCGACTTTGATTGAAACCGTTTCTTATCGACTTACACCTCACTCCAGTGACGATGATGATCGTACTTACCGTGAACGTGAAGAAGTCGACGAAGCGAAGAAGAAAGACTCGATCGTTACATTTGCCAACTACTTACGTGAGCAAGGCATCTTGACAGAAGAAAAAGAAACAGCGATGAATGACGAAATTAATCAAATCGTCAATGAAGCGACTGATTATGCAGAGGATGCTGCATATGCGGAAGCTGAATCTGCACTGAAATATGTGTACGAAGAGTAAGGAGGGGGAGAAACTATGGCAGTTATTTCATATATTCAAGCCGTAACTCAAGCGTTGAAAGAAGAAATGCAGCGGGATGAAAAGGTTTTCGTACTTGGTGAAGATGTCGGAAAACGCGGAGGGGTATTCCGTGCAACCGACGGCCTTTACGATGAATTCGGTGAAGATCGTGTGTTAGATACTCCGCTTGCTGAATCAGCTATAGCCGGCGTTGGAATAGGTGCAGCTATGTATGGCATGCGTCCTGTGGCGGAAATGCAGTTCGCAGACTTCATCATGCCTGCGGTTAACCAAATCATCTCAGAGGCTGCGAAAATTCGTTATCGTTCGAATAATGACTGGAGTGCCCCGCTTACCATTCGTGCTCCTTATGGCGGGGGAGTCCACGGTGCCTTATACCATTCTCAGTCCGTCGAAGCGGTGTTCGCTAATCAGCCAGGCTTGAAAATCGTCATGCCGTCAACTCCGTATGATGTCAAGGGATTATTGAAAGCATCCATACGCGATAACGACCCTGTCCTGTTTTTCGAACATAAGCGTGCCTATCGTCTGATTAAAGGTGAAGTGCCAGATGAGGATTATACATTGCCGATCGGAAAGGCGGATGTCAAACGGGAAGGTTCAGATATTACGGTTATCACTTATGGTCTTTGTGTCCATTTTGCCCTCCAGGCGGCAGAGAAGCTTGCTGAAGAAGGCATAGATGCACACATCCTCGACCTTCGAACTGTATACCCGTTAGATAAAGAAGGGATCATTGAAGCGGCTTCAAAAACGGGTAAGGTATTGCTCGTTACAGAAGACAATAAAGAAGGCGGCATTATTTCAGAAGTTTCTGCGATCATCAGTGAAAACTGCTTATTCGATCTTGATGCACCTGTTCAACGTCTGGCAGGACCTGATGTGCCATCAATGCCATACGCGCCGACGATGGAGAAATACTTTATGATGAATCCAGATAAAGTTGAAAAAGCGATGCGCGATCTTGCGGAATTTTAATCAAAGGAGGAATTCCTGGTGGGTTTAGAAAAAATCAATATGCCTCAACTTGGTGAGAGTGTAACAGAAGGAACAATAAGCACTTGGCTCGTCCAGCCTGGCGATAAAGTGAATAAATACGATCCAATTGCTGAAGTCATGACTGATAAAGTAAATGCCGAAGTACCATCTTCTTTTACAGGGGAAATTAAAGAACTTGTAGCATCTGAAGGAGATACGATTTCTGTAGGTGATTTGATGTGCCATATCGAAGTCGAAGGCTCCGGTCCTGCTGAAAAGCCTGAGCAAGAAGAGAAAAAAGAAGAAGTACCACCAGAAAAAGAAGCGTCGAAAACAGCTGCTTCCGAAAAAACGGCAGGCTCTGCACCGAAACAGGACAAAGGAAGTAAAAAACGCTATTCTCCTGCAGTAATGACACTTGCTCAAGAGCATGATATTGACCTGAATCAAGTAGAGGGTTCAGGGCGCGGGGGCCGGATCACTCGAAAAGATATCGAGAAAATCATTGAAAGCGGGAGCATTCCTACTGTCGATCAGGAACCTGCGGAAGGCAGCGGACCTGCTCAAGAACCAGCAGCAGCACAACCAGAAGCACAGTCCCAAGCACCAACCCAGCAAACTTCCGCTGCTCCTGCTCAAACAGGCGAAGGTGATGTAGAGATTCCTGTGACAGGTGTGCGTAAGGCGATTGCAGCAAACATGGTGAAATCCAAAACGGAAATTCCTCATGCATGGATGATGGTTGAAGTCGATGTAACGAACTTGGTAGAACTGCGTAATGCCAAGAAAAACAAATTCAAGCAGCAGGAAGGCTTCAGCTTGACTTATTTCGCATTCTTTGTGAAAGCTGTCGCCCAAGCATTGAAAGAATATCCACAGTTGAACAGCATGTGGGCAGGCGACAAGATCATTCAGAAGAAAGCAATTAACTTGAACATAGCTGTAGCGAAAGACGACCAGTTGTTCGTGCCGGTGATCCGTGATGCTGACGAAAAAAGTATCAAAGGCATTGCCAAGGATATTACAGATCTTGCAGGAAAAGCCCGACAAGGCAAGCTGACTTCTAAAGACATGGAAGGCGGTACATTTACGGTGAATAATACAGGTTCATTTGGTTCCGTACAATCCATGGGGGTCATCAATCATCCGCAATCGGCGATTCTGCAAGTGGAATCGATTGTGAAGAAGCCGGTTTATCAGAATGGGATGTTCGGGGCTCGTGATATGGTGAATCTCTGTCTATCTTTAGATCACCGCGTATTGGATGGGCTTGTTGCCGGTAACTTCTTAGCACGAGTAAAAGAAATATTAGAAAAGATGTCTGAAGATAATACTTCTGTTTATTGATTTAAGGGCTGTCTTCCTAGTTTGGAAGGCAGTTTTTGTTTTTGAAACAATCAAAAAATCTCAGCTTGAGATTATATTAGAGCCAATTCAATTGAAAGCCTGCTGATATCTTGGTAAAATGTTCATAGTATTTCTAAAAAAAGGGGCCATGTGATATGGATTTCAATATTTTTATGAACGATGTGGTTACAAAAGCACGTGAAGAAATTACTCAGGCCGGTTATTCTGAGCTGACAACTGCAGAAGAAGTCGAGCAATCCTTGAATAAAGAGGGGACAACTCTTGTCATGATCAACTCAGTTTGTGGTTGTGCAGGTGGAATCGCACGTCCTGCAGCTGCGCACGCAATTCATTATGACAAGCGTCCAGATCAGCTGGTAACTGTATTCGCTGGTCAGGATCGCGAGGCGACCGAACGTGCAAGAGAATATTTTGAAGGGTACCCACCATCTTCTCCTTCTTTTGCGCTTTTGAAAGATGGTAAAATCCAAACGATGGTCGAGCGTCATGATATTGAAGGGTTTGAGCCGATGGAAGTGATCGGAAAGCTTCAACGCAGTTTTGAAGAGTACTGTGAAGAAGTATAATTGAATCATTAGCTCAGGATCTTTGTTGAGAAGCAAAGATCCTTTTTTCGTCCAGGAATCAATAAAGTTACGGCTTGTTGAACGTTTTGTAATCGGTGAAATCGTTAATATATAGTAGAGCGAGGTGAGGTTGGCAGTGAAAATCGGATATCGGACGGTTAAAACAGCATTAGGTACACCTTTGGCCATATGGATTGCACAATTGCTTCAATTGGAAAATTTCGCATCGGCAGGTATTTTGACAATCCTTTGTATCCAAATTACGAGAAAGCGGTCATTCTTGAGTGCATGGCATAGGTTCTCAGCTTGTTTGGTCGCGATGGTTTTCTCTTTTACTTTCTTTGAACTTCTTGGTTACAACCCCATCTCGATCGGTTTGATGCTGTTTGCCTTTATACCTGTTACGGTCTGGATGAGGATCACACCTGGAATCGTTACTAGTTCAGTCATTATCCTTCATTTGTATGGGTCAGGCGCTATCGACTGGGGAGTAATTTGGAATGAAATGGTGTTGATAACGGTCGGGATAGGAACTGCACTAATACTTAATCTGTATATGCCGAGTTTGGAAAATAAGTTGAAGAAATATCAAAAAGAAGTGGAAAACAACTTTTCCATCATTCTGAAGGAAATAGCTGAGTTCATGCGTGAAGGTGATCATGATTGGACAGGGAAAGAACTAACAGATACAGCCGCATTATTAGAAAAGGCAAAGTCGCTTTCCTTCCGAGATGTTGAAAACCATCTGCTTCGTTCCCATAACCATTATTATCATTATTTCCATATGCGGACAAAACAGTTTGAGCTTCTTGAACGCATGTTGCCGCTTGTCAGCCGGATCTCAAGTTTGGATATCCATGGTCAAAAAATTGCTGATTTTTTCGAAGACTTAGCTGAAGGAATCCATCCAGGGAACACGGCTTTGATTTACTTAAGAAAATTAAAGGAAATGAAAGAGGAATTTAGAGAAGACAGGCTTCCTGAGACACGGGAAGAATTTGAAGTTAGAGCAAGTTTATTTCACTTGCTGAATGAAATCGAGGAATATTTGATCATTAAACGCTCCTTCAAAAAGAGTGATGTATAGAGGCTGTGTACGAGGGGAAACTTTGACTAAAAGAGGATGACTCTTATGAAGATTATTGCTTTCGTACTTTTTCTTGTCAGCCCATTGCTGCCGCCGAACGTCAATGGAGAGCCGGTCATTGTTGTAAATAAAGCCACCCATGAGGTCGTACTTTTCTCGGATGGAGAAGAAGTATTCAAAGCTCCTGCTGCTATCGGAAAAACAAAAGAATTGACGCCGGAAGGACGCTTTCACATCAAAGTGAAAGCGAAAGATCCTTATTATCGAAAGAAAAACATCCCCGGAGGTGATCCGGATAACCCTTTAGGGAGCCGCTGGATCGGTTTCGATGCTCGTGGCACTGATGGAAGGATCTACGGAATACACGGTACAAACCGCCCGGAATCAATCGGAAAGTCTGTTTCTGCGGGGTGTATCCGCTTGAATAATGAAGATGTGGAAAAACTGTACGAACTTGTCCCTGTGGAAATGGATGTCATTATTGTTGACTCCGATGAAGAACTGAAAACTATTTATCAAGCCTGGGAAAAAGAGAAATTGGACAGAATGCTGAATCCGGCAACTTGAACATTAGAAAGCCGATAGAAAGGTGAAACCCTTTTCTATCGGCTTTTTCATTGTCTGGAATATTCCATATGCTGTATAAGTCGTATCCCCCTAAAGCACACCAAGCACTGGAATGTTATGCTTTAGGGGGGACACAATTCGCTTGCAATTTCAATTTTTCTTATAAGAAGAAACTGGCGCCTGCCAATACGGTAGATAAAACCATAGAAAGAATCATGATATAAATGATGACTTTCATGCGGCGTTCACGTTTCGAGCGTTTTTTTGTTTTTGTCTCAGCCAAGGTGTGTAACCTCCTTCTCAGTCAATCCTACAAACATTCTACCGAAAAAAGAGAAATTGGACAAGGGCGTGAAATCATTTACAATATAATTGTGAATTCTAATAATTTTTAGATAGGTAAGCGCTTTATTTCTGGTATGCTAGAAGAGAGAACGGACTGAATAAGGAGGCCTTTCGTATGACCCTTTCATCAAATGATCAACATCCTAAACAAAATTGGGAAAAAGACGTCGAAAAAACGACGCAGCGTTTTCCAGAACGGAAAGATTCGTTTCAAACGAGTTCAGAAATTCCGGTGGAAAGACTTTATACACCTGAAAATATCAATGAAGATTACATAAAGGAGATAGGGTTTCCCGGCCAGTACCCTTATACCAGGGGAATTCAGCCCACCATGTACCGCAGTCGTTATTGGACGATGCGCCAGTATGCAGGTTTCGGTTCGGCAGAGGAGACGAATGAAAGATTCCGCTATTTGCTGAAGCAAGGTCAAACCGGCTTGTCTGTCGCCTTCGACCTACCGACTCAAATCGGTTACGACTCCGATGACCCGATGGCTGATGGGGAAGTAGGCAAGGTCGGTGTCGCTATTGATTCTTTAAAGGATATGGAACAACTTTTCGATCGGATCCCATTGGATCGAGTGAGTACATCGATGACGATCAATGCGCCGGCAAGTATTCTTTTAGCTATGTATATTGCAGTCGGAGAGAAACAGGGAGTTTCACCTGAAAAATTGACAGGAACCATCCAAAACGACATATTGAAAGAATACATTGCACGCGGGACGTATATCTATCCGCCTAAACCATCAATGCGGCTGATTACAGATATTTTCGGATATTGCCAGGATCATTTACCGAAATTCAACACAATCAGCATTTCAGGATATCACATTCGTGAAGCAGGATCGACAGCTGTCCAGGAGGTTGCCTTTACGATTGCCAATGGTATGGCATATGTAGATGCAGCTATTGAAGCTGGGCTGGAAGTGGATCAATTCGCTCCCCGTCTTGCCTTTTTCTTCAATGCTCATAATCAATTCTTTGAAGAAGCAGCAAAATTCCGGGCTGCTCGGCGGATGTGGGCGAAAATAATGAAAGAGCATTATGGTGCATTAAACCCGAAAAGCTGGAAACTCAGGTTCCACACACAGACCGGTGGGAGTACATTAACGGCTCAGCAGCCGGATAACAATATCGTCCGCGTAACTATGCAAGCGCTTGCTGCTGTCATGGGAGGGACCCAAAGCCTTCATACAAATTCCCGTGATGAAGCGCTCGCTTTACCGACAGAAGATTCTGCACGGATTGCCTTAAGAACACAACAAATCATTGCTAATGAGAGTGGGGTGGCAGACACAATCGATCCACTAGCAGGTTCTTATTATGTCGAGTCACTTACAGATGAAATCGAAAAAGAAGCAAATGATTACTTGGAACGTATCAAAGAATATGGTGGAGCGGTCCAGGCAGTGGAAGAAGGCTATATGCAGCGGGAGATCCATAAGGCAGCCTATGATGCTCAAAAACGGATCGAGTCGAATGAAGAAATTGTCGTCGGCATGAATGAATACAAGTTAGAGGAAGAAATCCATGCTGATTTGTTAAGGGTGGATGAAGCTCTTGAACAAGCTCAAATTGAAAAAACAAATGAGGTGAGATCTTCACGTGATCAAAAGAAAGTGGACATATGCCTGGCAGATTTGCGTCGTGCTGCGAAAGGGACCGACAATGTGATGCCGCACATTGTCGATGCCGTAAAGGTGTATGCAACTGTTGGAGAAATCGCAAATGTATTACGTGATGAATTTGGAGAATATACCGGAATGT
The DNA here is from genome assembly GCF_052246715.1 of Halobacillus sp. H74. Classification (NCBI taxonomy): domain Bacteria; kingdom Bacillati; phylum Bacillota; class Bacilli; order Caryophanales; family Bacillaceae; genus Halobacillus; species Halobacillus sp. H74. The sequence goes on from NZ_JBQQCI010000005.1 coordinate 298,169, forward strand.
AGGAAGGGATGAAGAGGATGAAACCAATACGTGTACTCATAGCAAAACCAGGGCTGGATGGACATGATCGAGGGGCTTTGATTATCGCCCAGGCGCTCAGAGATCATGGTATGGAAGTGATCTATACTGGCCTGCGTCAATCAGCCATCCAGATTGCTCGAGCAGCTATACAGGAAGATGTCGATGTCGTCGGCCTCTCGTCTTTATCTGGAGCTCACAAGTCGTTATTTCCAAAAGTGGTAGAAGCACTTGCAGAGGAAGGAGCAGCGGATATTCCAGTTATCGGCGGAGGTGTCATCCCAGCTGAGGATATTCCTTATTTAGAAGAAAAAGGGGTCAACAAGATTTTCACAAGTGGCTCGCCAACAGATGCGATTGCCATTTATATTAAACAAATGATGCAAAAAGAAATAATCAAAGAACCAAAGAAAGTCGCGCATATCGGGATTGCTGTCGAGAGCATCGAAGCCGTGATACCTTTCTACCAAAATATATTAGGCCTTGAACTGGAAGCCGTCGAACATGTTGAAGCGGAACAAGTCCGTGTAGCTTTCCTAAGAATAGGGGAAACGAAGTTTGAATTGCTGGAACCGCTCAGTGAAGAGTCGGCGATTCAGTCCTTTTTAACGAAAAAGGGTGAAGGGGTCCATCATATAGCGCTTGAAGTCGATGATATTCATACCCGACTGAAACAATACAAAGACCAGGGCATACGCATGATAAATGAGGAACCGAAATTAGGCGCGCGCAATAGTCAAATCGCTTTTTTGCATCCGAAAGCAGCAAACGGCGTCTTGTTCGAGTTATGCCAGCAGGATGAGGAGGAGTGATTGTAAATGGACATTTTCGATAAGATTAATGAACTGTATGATAAACGTCGCCAGGTTGAAATGGGCGGTGGTGATGAGCGAATTGAGAAACAGCATGAAAAAGGCAAGTGGACCGCACGTGAACGGATCGACTATTTGCTAGATGAAACCTCATTCATTGAGCTGAATCCATTCACAGAACACCGTCATGATGCATTTGGTATGGATGGGAAATCAGCCCCCGGCGAAGGGGTCGTTACCGGTTTTGGAAAAATTGGCGGACGTGATATTTATTTGTTCGCACAGGATTTCACAGTGTATGGCGGAGCCTTGGGAGAAATGCACGCGAAAAAAATTGCAGCAGTCATGGATTTAGCGGCTAAGAATGGTACACCATTCATCGGTCTGAATGATTCTGGAGGAGCGCGGATACAAGAAGGCGTTTCTTCGTTAGATGGTTATGGTCAGGTTTTCTATCGTAACTCGATATACTCAGGGGTCATCCCGCAAATATCAGTCATTATGGGCCCATGTGCCGGTGGTGCGGTTTATTCTCCTGCCATTACTGACTTTGTCATCATGGTGGAGAAAACATCCCAAATGTTTATTACAGGACCGAAAGTCATTGAAACAGTGACAGGAGAACAAATATCAGCGGAAGATCTTGGTGGCGCAGGCGTACATAATTCATTGAGCGGCAATGCCCATCTGAAGACGAATGATGAAGCTTCTGCTCTTGAAGCAGTAAAGAATCTCGTCAGTTATCTGCCCCAAAATAATCAAGAAAAAACACCCATAGCAGAGATAGAGAAAACGGATGATTTTCGACCAGATATCACGGACAAAATTCCGTTTGACCCGATTCGTCCTTATGATGTCAGAATCATCATTGATGAAGTAGTCGATCCAGACTCATTTTTTGAAATCCATAAAGATTTCGCAAAGAACATCGTTGTCGGCTTTGCCCGTTTGCAAGGCAAAACGGTAGGGCTTGTATGTAATCAGCCGAAATATATGGCCGGAGGTCTCGACATCGACTCAAGCGATAAAGCAGCTCGCTTTATCCGTACATGTGATTCATTCAATATTCCTTTGATCACATTTGAAGATGTGACAGGCTTTTTCCCTGGTATTAAACAGGAGCATGGAGGTATTATCCGGCACGGAGCAAAAATACTTTATGCCTACTCGGAAGCTACTGTTCCCAAGCTGACTGTAATTACAAGAAAAGCCTATGGTGGGGCATATGTGGCACTTAATAGTAAGTCGATTGGTGCTGACCTCGTCTATGCATGGCCGAATGCTGAAATCGCTGTGATGGGCCCTGAAGGCGCAGCAAATATCATTTTTGCCAAAGAAATCCGTGAGAGTGATACTCCAGATGAAACACGGCAGAACAAAATCAATGAATATCGTGAGCGCTTTGCCAACCCATATGTAGCGGCTGGTTTAGGAATGATTGATGATGTGATCGATCCGAGGGAAACGCGTTCGACACTGATCAATGCTCTAGATATGCTGAAGAACAAACGTGAGGATCGTCCTTATAAAAAACATGGGAACATCCCTCTCTGATTGACACCATTCCCGAGTTCCGCTAACGTACTAAGAGGAATGGGTTTACATATGAAGGAGGATAATATTTATGGTAGCGATTAATAAAGAACGCTTGCTTGAAGAGTTTCTTGAATTGGTGCAAATCGATTCAGAAACGAAATATGAATCTGAAATTGCTAAGGTTTTGAAGAAGAAATTTGAATATCTTGGTCTTGAAGTATTAGAAGATGAAGCCGCATCTGTGACAGGTCACGGAGCCAATAATCTGATTTGTAATTTGAAAGGGTCTAAAGAAGCAGCAGATACCATCTACTTCACTTCCCACATGGATACGGTAGTCCCAGGGAACGGCATCAACCCTGCTGTGGAAGATGGATATATTGTAACGGATGGTACGACAATTCTTGGAGCAGATGATAAAGCAGGAGTCGCGGCAATCTTAGAAGCGATCCGTTCGTTAAAAGAACAAAGCGTTGAACATGGGGATCTCCAGTTCGTTATCACTGTAGGTGAGGAAAGTGGTCTTGTAGGTGCTAAAGCACTGGACAGCTCATTATTGAAAGCTAAATTCGGCTATGCCATCGATAGTGATGGTCAAGTAGGAAACATTATCATTGCAGCCCCGACTCAGGCTAAAATTAATGCAATAGTGAAGGGGAAGACCGCGCATGCAGGTGTCGCTCCTGAGAAGGGGATCTCTGCGATTACACTGGCATCTCGTGCGATAGCAAAAATGCCTTTGGGACGCATCGATGATGAAACAACAGCGAACATCGGTCGATTTGAAGGTGGTCAGAAAACGAATATTGTCTGCGATCATGTGGAGGTTTTAGCCGAAGCGCGTTCCTTGAATCCAGATAAGATGGAAGCCCAAGTAGAGAAAATGAAAAAAGCATTCACAGAAACTGCGGAAGAGATGGGTGGAGAAGTAGATATTGATATCGAAATCATGTACCCTGGTTACAAACAGCAGGCAGGAGACGAAGTTGTAGAAGTAGCTCGTTCTGCTGCTGCACGAATCGGTCGTGAAAGCCAATTGCTTACAAGCGGGGGCGGCAGTGACGCAAACGTAATTGCTGGACACGGCGTTCCGACTGTCAACCTAAGTGTTGGCTATGAAGAGATTCATACGACAAATGAGCGGATGCCTGTCGGTGAACTTGAAAAAATTGCAGAATTTGTGACAGCGATTATCGAAGAAGTCGCGCAATAAGAGATGGTGGATGCCTCCAGGATATGGAGGCATTTTTTTAATAACTTAGGAAATGGTGAATTCAATCAATATGTTACAGGAAAACTTCGATGACAATTGCGTTCGATGGGACTCCTATTGGACAGAGGAAAGGAACCTCATGTTATAATAGAACAAATGTTCCAATGGAGGAAGAAGAGTATGGAGTCCAGGTGGTATCCGAAAAAAGGCCGTGTTATTTTCCATGTTGATATGAACAGTTTCTATGCGTCCGTAGAAGCGGCTTTCGACCCGAGTTTGAAAGGGAAACCTCTCGCAATCGCAGGGAACCCCGAAGAACGTCGCGGAATCGTTGTCACAAGCAGCTACGAAGCAAGAAAATACGGAGTGAAAACAACGATGCCTGTCGGTGAAGCAAGACGTTTGTGCCCTGATCTGCTCGTCATGCGTCCGAACTTCGAACGGTATCGGACGGCTTCCAAAGAGATTTTCAAAATTCTTGCAGACGTAACATCTCTCATCCAGCCTGTTTCGATCGATGAGGGTTATATGGATATAACAGCTTGTGAAGACCAGGGTTCTCCCCCGGTCATTGCTGAGCGCATTCAACAGCGGATTGCAGATGAACTGGATTTGCCCTGCAGCATCGGCATTGCTCCAAACAAATTTTTAGCGAAGATGGCCTCTGACATGAAAAAACCGATGGGGATTACAATCTTGAGAAAAAGGGACTTACGCCATAAGTTATGGCCTCTTCCCATCGAAGAAATGTATGGTGTCGGATCAAAGACAGCAGAAAAATTGCGGAAAATGGAAATAGAAACGATCGGGCATTTAGCGGATCATCCTGTACTTGACTTGAAACAAGTGCTGGGGATAAACGGGGAACGGTTGCAAAACAGAGCAAATGGAATAGATGACAGGCATGTAGATCCCGACGCTGTCCACGAATTCAAAAGCATCGGTACATCTACGACGCTCCCTGAAGATACCACCGACGATGCAGAAATCCAGGCGGTCCTGCGTCGTTTATCCAATAAAGTAGAAGCTCGTATGAAAAACAAAAAAGTACTTGCGAGAAATGTGCAGCTGATGATTCGTTACTACGATCGTAAAACTGTCACAAGAAGCCGGCAATTGCAGGAATTCATCCATACATCCGAGGATCTTTTTCAAACAGCAATGCAGCTCTTTGATGAACATTGGAACCAGCAGCCCGTGAGACTCTTAGGTGTGACAGCAAGTGATTTGGCCGAGAAATCAGAGGTGACACAGCAGCTGGATTTATTCAACTACCAGCAATATGCAAGTAAAGAAAAGCTTTACAAAACCATTGATGATCTTACTGAAAAATATGGAAGTAATCCTTTCCGTAAATTAAGTAATCCTAATGAAAACCAAGTGACGACAAGCTTTCAAAAGGATTTTCTCGATGATTTCAAAAAATGATTACCAGGCATGACTCCTCCTTTCTTGTTTCATACTAAACAGGAAGGGAGGAGTTTTTTATGGGTAGAGATCGTCAAGAGAAAAAATTGAAACGATCCGGAAAAGTTGAATCTGATCGTGACCAGAAATTGAGCTATAATGGGGCGACTATGTTGGAAGGCCCAGAAGAAGCTCGTAAACGCAGATAAGCTGAAGGAGGCGGATTCTTATGGGTGGACGACGCATGGGACCGAAACAGCAGGAACAACCAAATTTACCTCTTGGGCCGAAGCAATCCTATGGTGAGCCGGCACAAGGTTCTCATAAAGTGAAGAATGCCAATCATTCCCGTCAAAAACAAAAATCTTCACACGATATGTAAACAGAAGGCAGCCTGAAAGGGCTGTCTTTTTAGCATTGACGGCTAGTGGAACTATTGTCAGTTAAATCAACTTAGTAACCGTATAATTTCTTCATCACTTCACACACTATCACTGAGGAGGTTGAGAATGATGCCAGAACGAATTGTCGCTGTTAGAAAAAACGGCCAAGGAAGCATTGTTGAGATGCAGCTGTCGTCAGGGCAGGTGGTCGATTACAAACGAGCTCATGACATGGCTCGCAGTGGTGACCTGGAACACGTGAATTTAATTCGAGGCAAAGATGGGGAAGACCATCTACGCAGTGAACCAGATGGCATTCAATCCAACAATTTGGACAACCTTCCATCTTTTTAATTATGGGACCCAGGAAGAGCATCAGCTCATCCTGGGTTTCTTCTTTTGTTTTATTCTTAGGTTTAAAAAACTCTTATTGATTGGATGATAAAAAGGTATTAAGCAATCGTGCAGGATACTGGAAGACTCGATTTCAAGACTTTTATTGAGATTATAGGGCTACGGGGAACAACTCATCCAGTTCCATTGCCCAGCCACTCGCGTCATAAGCAGAGCATCAAAGGAATGAAAAAGCACATTCCGTTGATGTTCTGCTTATGCCAGTCGTGTCTCCCAGGGCAATTCCGCATTTGAACACTTTCCGCGGGAGTGCGATGAGCCTCCTCGAGCTAACCCTCTGTGGGGTCTCACCCTGCACTCTTGTCCCGCAGGAGTCTCCTTGTTCCCCTCCGCCCTTACCGAAAAATTTTCTCGAAATCGTATCGAACTCAAGGATCTTTCTAAATGTTGAGAACTCTGACCAAATACTATTTTTCATACCCTTTTTTCAACTTAGAAATCCTTTCTACTATAAATCGGTTTCGAAAATCTCTTATGGCAAGCGACCTTTTATTCCACACAAACATTTTGAAACTGATTCTTCTGGATATGGGGGGGCTTTAGTGGGGTAGGGAAGGTTTGAATTAACAATAGTAAGTTATTTCTTAATAAATAATGAAATATATTAATGTAAATAATTCAAAAATTATTGACTTATCTTTTTCTTGATGTAAACTGAAAATGAAATATATGTTGCGAATGATTACAAAACTTTCAATGGGGATGATGTTATGATGATCTTCGCAAACAAGGTCAATAAAACGTATGAAAGCGGAGAGGTAACGGTTCAAGCACTGAAACAAGCGTCTCTTACAATTCATGGTCAGAAAATCGTGACTATTCTAGGACCTTCCGGATCAGGAAAATCAACGTTACTTAATGTCATTGGGGGAATCGATCGTTACGATTCAGGCTCTATTACTATAGGTGATCAAGTGTTAGAAAAATTAAAAGATCGCCAACTGACGGAATACAGGAGAAATCTTGTCGGTTTTATATTCCAACAGTATAATTTGATACCAACTCTGACGGTCGAAGAAAATGTTGAGGTGGGGGGGGAACTGAGTAAACAACCACTTGAAATGAAAGACATATTATTAAAGGTCGGGATGTGGGATAAAAAAGACAAATTCCCTTATCAACTAAGTGGGGGTGAACAGCAGCGGGTGGCCATTGCGCGTGCCCTGATCAAAAATCCGCAGATTCTTTTATGTGATGAGCCTACAGGGGCATTGGATGAAGAAACAGGTAAAAATATTCTGCGTCTATTGAAATATGTCAACGAAAATTACGGTACGACGGTTTTAATCATTACTCACAACCAGGGTATCGGAGAAATGGCCCACACTGTCATCCGGATGAGCAGTGGAGAGATAGTCGATACGTATCAAAATGAGCAGCCGATTGACCCGGAGAAGGTGACTTGGTCATGATTTTAAAAAAGACGATTCGCCGAACCTTGAAGGATAAGAAATTTCAATATGCCGGCGTTATTGTTTTACTCATGTTAGCGGTCATGCTATATGTTTCGTTATCTATGGCAATCACAACGCTGGAAGAGAGAAATGAGCAATTTTCTGAGGAATATAAACAGGAGTCCTTTCATTTTGTCACCGGTGAGGAAGTTCCAGAGAGCCACATTTCTTCATGGGAAGAACAATTTTCATTGACCCTCGAAAAAAGGAGGTACACCGATCTCTCTTTAGGTGAGGAGCGCATTTTAAGACTTTTTTCCATAACAGATGAAGTGAACCTTCCATATATTTCTGAAGGGGATATGCCTGATCAGGAAGGTGAGATAGCTATTTCTAAGGTGTTTGCCGATAAACATGGGTATGAGCTCGGTGATGAGATCGACCACGCCGGATATGAGGCAACCATAACGGGATATGTTTTTCTTCCTGACTATATTTATATGGTCCAACAACAGACCGACTTATTGGCGGATGCTGAGAAGTTTGCAGTCGGGATAGCTGCGGAAGCTACTATAGAACAGCTTGCAGGTGATGGTCAGACAGAAGTTTTGGGCCGGTCTGACGGAGGAGTAACGGAAGAGTTCCGATCGACAGTAAGCGAAGAAGCGACAATTCTTCAATTTGTAAATAGCGAAGAAAATGCGAGAATTCAATTTGTAGAGACCGAAATTGAAGGGGCCAAAGGGATGATCACGACCTTGCCTCTCTTCATTCTCGCTTTGTCCTTAGCTATGGTCCTGATGCTCATGAAGCGTCGCATTGATATGCAGCGTAAAGAAATTGGAACATTGATGGCGCTCGGTTATCGTAAAGGGGAGCTGCTCAAAAACTACTTGGGGTATGCGTGGTTTATTGGATTGACAGGAACATTGCTCGGTCTTGCAGCAGGTGCCGGTCTTTCTGTCCCTTTATCAGACGTATACGCCACCTATTTCAATCTCCCGGCTATTTCCCTGTTTGACTGGGATCCGATGGTACTCGTCATCGGCTTAGTCATTCCAATTACGCTGCTTGTTCTGTTGACAGCACTCGTTGTTTGGCGTTCACTGAACACGGACCCACTGACACTATTAAGACCGAAAGAAATGTCTAGTGGTAAAAAATCCTGGCTTGAAAAATTGCCCGGTACGAACCGAGGAGGATTTGTCCGGCGTTTCCGAATTCGCTTGTTAGTTCGGAGTAAAGCGCGTAGTTTATATGTTTTCTTAGGTGTCATGTTTTCGACTGTCTTACTGTTGTTCGGCTTGATTACGTTCAACAGTATGGATCAGCTTGTGGAGACAACATATCAGGATATACAAACCTATGATTATGCTGTCCATTATAAATCTCTTCAAACGGAAAGAACTGAAGCAGGTGCTAGCCTTTTTACAATGAATGAACTGACAGCTGCAGAACGGGATATTAAAGTCACGGCATTTGGTATGGAACCGGATACAGATTATATTCATCTGCTTGCTGATGGCGAACCGCTTAATTCGGAATTAACAGACGGTGCTGTCATCAGTGCTCCCTTATCAGTTGTATTGGATGTGAAGAAAGGGGATACCATTACTTTAGAGAATAGACTTAACGATGATACGCTCTCAGTGAATGTGGCAGGAGTTGCAGATGTGTTTATCGGGCATCATCTTTATTTGCCGAGAGAGCAGCTGAACGAATTTCTCGGATTTCCTGAAATGGCCTACACCGCTGTTTGGCAGGAAGAGGAACCAGGCTCTTCTGAGGAGATCTATATGGTTGAAGACAAACAAAAAGCAATCAGCAGCTTCGAGGCTACAACAGGCGCGACACGCGGGTCTGTTCTGGGAATGGCCGTATTTGCTGTCTTGATCGGAGTCATCATTCTTACATTGCTGACAAACTTGATTGTTGAAGAGAACTCGCCATCTATTTCTCTTTTCAAAGTGATGGGATATCATGATAAAGAAGTATCAAAGCTTGTTTTGAGCGTCTACACTCCGATTGTGTTAATTTCATATTTTGTATCCATACCGCTGGCAAGCCTCGGTTTAGAACAAACTATGAATACTCTCGTGCAGGAAACAGGCTTTCTTATGCCGACTGACATAGCCTGGTGGATGATTTTTGTAGGCTTTGTCGTCATTATGATGACCTATTGGTTTTCTTTGACATTGTCGAAACGTAAATTAAAGCAAATATCCTTGCAGGAAGCATTGAAAAAACAGCAGGATTAAAAAGGGCGGGAAGCATTAAACTCAAAAAAAGCGAAGGGCATCAGTAGGCCACTGAAAAACCTTTTCAATCCAGAGGAGCTGTCAACGTTTGTTGTTGCTTTCCACGCATCGCTTATCGGTAGATGCTTACCGCGGGCACGGCCTCAGCTAACTTGGTCAAGAAGATCACTTGACCAAGTGGATCTTCGGCTCGCGCTGTTCCCGCAGGCGTCACCACCGAACGCTCATCGTGGAAGGACCGAGGCCCATATGAAAAGAGTGATTTTCTTTGATTTATAAAAGAAATTATCCTGTGCGTACAATGCCGGTTGGCGATATTTACCGTCAATCTAAAGTGAATATTTAAGCCCTTGGAGGAGTACGAACCCGAATATTTCATCGCAATTAAGAAGCCGAGTTGAACGAGAAAATCGTCCTACTCGGCTTTTTCTTTGCTTGATAATCAGAATGTTGCAGTTCTTCAGTAGACTCAACGTCGGTCTTGTTTTTTTCGCGAGTAGAGACCACTTCTTTATCCAAATATACGTTTCATGACTGCTAGCCTAAAAGGGGAACCGGGATAGCGGAAGCTCTGATCGAATTTCGTGGTCTGCTTCGTAATACTTTTCTTATGTGTGAACGTATCAAAGCTTGCTCGGCCATGATAGCTGCCCATTCCACTTTCCCCGACACCGCCGAAGGGGAGATGTGGATTGATAATATGGTAAAGAGTATCATTGATACAACCGCCGCCAAAGGAAATCGAATCCATAATTAGCTGTTGATTCTCATCTTTCTCACCAAAGTAATAGAGAGCGAGCGGTTTCGGGCGTTCGTTGATTTGAGTAATGACCTCATCAAGATCAGCATAGGTCAAGACAGGGAGTACAGGACCGAATATTTCATCTTGCATAACAGCATCACTCCAGGTGACTTGGTCCAATATAGTCGGTTCAATTTTATCGACTTGATCATCTGTTGTACCACCTGAAACCACTGTCCCGGATTCGAGGTACGAAGTGAGTCGGTTGAAATGGCTATGATTGACGATTTTGGTGTACTCAGGATTTTCAAGTGGCCTGTCACCGTAAAACTCTCTGATATACTTCTTCAGAGCTTGGATCAAGTCTGCTTTTACTTCATGGTGTACATAAAGGTAATCAGGCGCAATACACGTTTGTCCTGCATTGGTGAATTTCCCCCAGACGATTCTTTTGGCAGCAAGGTCAATGGAGGCGTCCTTATGGATGATAGCAGGGCTCTTCCCACCGAGCTCCAGAGTAATTGGAATCAGTCGTTTACTTGCTTTTTCCATAATGACTTTTCCTACTGGGACGCTTCCTGTGAAAAAGATATAGTCAAGGGGCTGATCGAGAAGTTCCTGGGTAACATTTTTATCGCCTTCAACGACAGCGATGTAATGAGCGGGGAAATACTGCTCGATCATTTTTCTCAGGACCCATGAAACCGTCGGTGTGAGTTCAGACGGTTTAATAATAACGGTGTTTCCCGCGGCTACAGCCCCGATTACGGGGGCTAATGCCAGTTGTATCGGATAGTTCCAAGGAGCAATGACGAGCACTGTGCCGTAGGGTTCTTTACGAATGAAATTTTTAGACCCTGTGTGGGTGAGAGGTGCCTTTACTTTTGTCGGCTGCATCCAGGATTTCAATTGCTTAAGGTGATGATCGATCTCGCTTTTTAGAAATGCGATTTCAGATGCATAAGCTTCATATTCAGATTTGTTCAAATCGAACTTCAACGCGTTGATGATAGGCTTTTCGAATGTAGTCAGCATTTTCTTCATCTTTACCAGTTGTTCTTTTCGGAAGTTATAGCTTTTCGTATGGCCTTCTTTGAACCATGATTTTTGCAGTTTGACAGTTGCGTTCATCATGAAACCTCCTTAGCGTTTTCGTTCGATTGGATGTTGATAAAAATCGTGGGCGATGGTCGTGCTTGGGAAAATGGCAGCAGCTTCGTTGCGGAGTTCAGCCACGGCATCTCCTTGATAACGGGAAGAGAGGTGGTTGAGAATCAATTCGCCTGCATCTGCCTCTTTTGCTAACATGGCTGCCTGCTTAACAGTCGAATGGAAATATTCATAGGCCATCTCTTCCTCATTACCAGCGAATGTCGCTTCATGGACAAGGACATCGGTGTTTTTCAAAAGGCCGGCGAGCTCAGGTATGTATCGTGTATCACCGAGAATCGCAATTTTTCTACCTTTCTTCGGTGGTCCGATAACATCTTCTCTCCTAATGATGCGACCATCTTCCAGCTCTGTTCGTGATTGGCTTTTGATCTGCTGATAGATGGGGCCTGGTTTTATTCCGAGTGCCTTTAATTTATCAGGTTGCAGCTCACCCAATTTGTCTTTTTCTTTCAAGATATACCCGAAGCTGGCAAGGCCATGCTTCAGCTTGACAGCTTCTACGATGAACTGTTCATCTTCAAAAAGCAGCCCTTCTTCCACTTCTTCAACATAGAGGGGATAGCGCAAATGTGTGCCGCTAATACGCAGGCTTATATCGAGGTATTCTTTTAATCCGCGTGGGCCGTAAATGGTAACAGGGGTTTCGCCACCTTGGAAGGAGCGGCTGCTCAGCAACCCCGGAAGACCGTAAATGTGATCCCCATGCAAGTGGGTGATGAAAATGACTTCAATTCTGCGCGGTCGTATATTCGTATTTAAAATTTGTTGTTGGGTTCCTTCGCCGCAGTCGAACACCCATGTGGTACCGCGTTCTTCTAAAATGCGGAGGACAAGAGAGGATACGTTACGCTCTTTTGACGGCACCCCTGAACCTGTACCTAGAAAAAAAAGTTCCATAGAAAACACACTCCTATTATTCCCATCATACCACCAGTTGGCATGGAAAACACTTCAAAAGGAATGAAAAAAACTGCTGGTTACGATCCAGCAGTTTTGAGGTATTGGAAACTGAAAGAGTTATCGTGAGGGAGGAGGTAACTGAGAGTTGAATTTTTTAATTACATTTGTAAAATACCGCCAGCAAGTAAACTGAATATGAAACTGATAGTTGTTAAAGCGGCGCCAGGTATAGCAAAAGCCGGGTCGTTTCTAAATTCATTAATTGCTGCAATACTTCCTACAATGCAAAGTGCCCACCATAAAGGAACAAATATTTGATCGGCAACATTGACAGGTAATAAAGAGTAAGCACCTGTCAGAAAGAGCAGCCAATTGAATGTCATCAATCCCAAAATGCCGTAAGAAACTTTATGGGGAGTCAGACCCTTGCCCCCCCCTGTTACCAACGAGAAATTTTGAGTTATGCATCAATTCGGCTTCTTTCAATGTACAAGGAAAAAGAGTGATTTTCTTTGTTTTTAAATCAAAGAAAATCACTCTTTTTAGGTGGCCTCGTTGCTTCCACGATGAGCGTTCGGTGGTGACGCCCGCGGCAAGCCCCCACCGACAAACGATTCGTGAGAAGCAACAACAAACTTAAACAGCTCCTCTAGATTGAGAAGGGTTTTTCAGGGACCACGCTACAGCTGCTCCCTTTTTTTATAATGATTACTTTATTAACTATTTTCTTGCAAAATAAGTAAGTAAATGATTAAACTCTATTGCCAAGCTCTCGTGTACTGCCTCGGCCCTTCAAGTTCGTGACCGAGTTCGTCAGCCGCTTGTTTCGGCCAGTATGGGTTTTTCAGCAGTGCTCGCGCGAGGAAGATGAGATCAGCACGATCATTTTGCAGAATTTCCTCTGCCTGGTTGCCGCTTGTAATCAAACCAACAGCCCCTGTATTTATTTTCGCACCTTCTTTGACTTGTTCTGCGAATTTCACCTGGTAACCTGGATACGGTTCAATGGCAGCAGGAACAATGCCTCCTGAGCTGACATCAATCAGATCCACGCCTTGATCCTTCATTTCGGAAGAGAAGTAAACGAAATCTTCCATAGTATTTCCGCCTTTGTGGTATTCGGCTCCAGAGATGCGTACGAACAAGGGCCCATCCCACTCTTTCTGAACAGCTGTGATCGTGTCCGCTAAGAATCGATAACGATTTTTCCGAGAACCTCCATATTCATCTGTGCGTTTGTTCGTCAACGGGGATAGAAATTGATTGATTAAATAACCATGGGCTCCATGAAGTTCAACAATATCAAAACCTGCTTTTTTTGAACGAGCAGCTCCTTTTTGAAAGGATTTAATGGTACGTTGGATATCTTCTTTTGTCATTTCTGACGGTACTTTCATGGCATCACTGAAAGCCTCCGCACTAGGCGCGAATATTTCATCACGCAAATTGGCCTTTCTACCTGCATGAGCAAGCTGGATTCCTGCTTTAGCACCATGCCGGTGGATGCCTTCATTTATACTTTTCAACCCTTCGATATGAGAATCATCCCAAATGCCAAGGTCTTCATGTGAAATCCGGCCTTCTGGCAGAATTGAGGTAGCCTCTGTAAAAACCAGGCCGACTTGCCCGGCAGCACGGCTCTCATAGTGGGCGAAATGAAAGGGTTGAGCATGTCCATCTTGACCATAAGCCGAGTACATACACATAGGAGACATGACGATGCGGTTTTTCAACGTTACATTTTTTACAGTATAGGGTTCAAATAGTTTGAGTTTCACTTGTTGTCCTCCTCGGATAGTTGGTAAAATTGTTTTAATTATTGTATGGAATAATGGTTTCCTAGCAGGTTCAAGCATAAGCACCCTCCATAATGGATGGACGGAAAGGAGAGCGAGAACCATTGCTTCTGTATTGCGTAACCCGAGTGGTAAAGCTATATAAGCGAAATAACAAAAGGAGATAATTTGCGCTCATTCATCCTTTGCCCTAACCATGGTCTTTAGCCCTTTCTGCGCTTTTTCCAAAGATCACGGTACTCGATGGCCTGATGCGGAACATCTGTAAAAATGCCATTCACCCCGAGTTGATAGCACTTTTTCATCATCGAAGGGCGGTTGACAGTATAGATTCTCAGTTCTAACTCTTGCTTGTGACATCGTTTCATGAGTTTTTTATCAAGTAACCGATGCTTCACATGCAATGCATTGCAATCCAGTGATTTGGCATATTGAGGCAGGTTGCGCATGTTTGTAGAGGTAAGGAACGCGGTCTGGACAGACGGATTGATTGATTTCATACGGACAAGTGAGTCGGAATTGAAACTGGAGATGACTGACCGTTCCAGGACATGATACCGCTTCAAAGATTCATAGACGATGCGTTCGATATTCTTATATTCAATAACATTCGTTTTCAGTTCAATATTCAAAAACATCGGCTGCTCATGGAACCAGCGAAGGAACTCGTCCAGTGTTACAATATAAGTGTCAGAAAATTTAGGAGAAAACCAGCTTCCTGCATCAAGCAGACGAAGCTGAGCATATGTATAATCTTGTACGAACCCTGTTCCATTCGTGGTGCGGCGGAGATTCTCATCGTGGATGAGTACGGGAATCTGATCTTTCGTCAACTGGACATCGGTCTCGATTCCTTCCGCTCCAGCTGCTCGTGCCAGTTCAAACGCAGGCATTGTATTTTCAGGGGCCAGTTTACTAGCTCCTCTGTGAGCATATATCAATGTTTTAACCAAAAGACATTCACCTCTTCCAGATAGGCTTTAAGTTTGATTGTGTTTGATAATTCAGGAAAAGTCAATAAGGAGTGTTTTATATGAGTCTATGGCAAACGAAAGATCAGTTGACAGATTTATTGTGTTCCCTCGTAGAATACCCCAGTATTACAAACAGCAATGAGGAAATCGCAATCATCGAATACTTATATTATATTTTAGAAGATCGCGATTATTATAAAAAACGCCCCGAACAATTGAATTTGCATCCATTGGATGATGGGCGTCAGCTGCTGACAGCTTTGGTGAAAAAAGACGAAGCAAAAGAGACGCTTGTCCTGCTTGCTCATGTAGATGTCGTCGGTGTCGATGACTATGGGTCTTATCAGAATTTAGCATTTTACCCTCGTGATCTTACACAGGAGCTGCAGAAAAATATCCAGGACTTACCAAAAGAAGCAGCAAGAGATCTCAAAACGGGGAACTGGTTGTTCGGACGCGGAACGATGGACATGAAAGCGGGGTTGACCGTTCATCTTTCGCTGTTGGAAAAAGCGATGGCGGGGGAGTTCGATGGTAATCTGTTGTTGGTTGCCGTGCCGGATGAAGAAGTCAATTCAGAGGGGATGTTAGCAGCTTTACCTGCCCTTGCAGAAATTAAAGAAAAGCAGAACCTCACCTTCAAGGGCGCACTGAATGGCGAACCGATGTTCAGTAAATATCCAGGCGATTCTGCTTATTATCTTTACACAGGATCGATCGGCAAAACGCTTCCGGGCTTTTTATGTTACGGAAAGGAAACCCACGCAGGAGAACCATTCGGAGGATTGAACGCGAATTTGATGGTCAGTTACCTGGCTCAAGAGATGGAATTGAACGAGGCTTTCATTGAAAAAGTGGGGGGAGAGCGGACACCGCCGCCTCTCAGTTTGATGCTGCGCGATTTGAAACATGAATATTCCGTCCAGACGCCCCAGGCAGCAGTGGCGATGTACAACGTCCTGTATATGAAACAGACGATTCAAGAACTGAATGAAAAGTTGCTGTTAGCAGCACAGCGGGCCAAGGCGAAAATCATCAACCATTATCACCATCAAGCATCGTTTTATTTAGAGGGAACTCAAACATCAGCCTTTCACCCAGACATAACTATCTTATCGTATGAACAACTATACAAGGAGGCAGTCGATCGGTACGGGAAAAAGGAAGTCGAACGAAGGCAGAACCGGTTAGTGAATTTAAGAGACCAGGGGGACCGTGATTTCTCCACGACCCTCGTCCAGAGTCTTGCTTCATTATGTAAAGATATCAGTCCGATGATCGTTCTGTTCTATAGTCCTCCATTTTATCCATCGGTTTCTTCACACAACGATCCGTTCATCAAGCATGGCGCTAAAGTGGCAATGGATTATGCAAAAGAAAATTTTGATGAAGAACTTGAGGTCGTCGAGTATTTCACGGGGCTTTCGGATTTAAGCTTCATCGGCCCGTCTTCAACGGCATCGTCGCTTTCTGATTTGACTAAACAAATGCCGATCCACGGGAATGGTTTCGAGTGGCCGGCAGAAGTGATGGAATCGATTACGATGCCGATTATCAATATCGGCCCGTTAGGCAGAGACCCCCACCAATGGACTGAACGCTTGGAACTTTCTTATAGTTTTGAGAAACTCCCACAGATATTGACGAGGACGATTCACGAGCTGTTCAAGACAGAGCGCTCTTCTACAGTTTAAAGGCTATTAATGCGGGAAGACTCAGTTTCGATATTTTTGTATGAGGCAATGGTGGATGGAAAAACGGATCGCTTTCCGCGGGGATGGCGGTAAGCCTGCCCATCCATTCCCGCAGGAGTCCCACCGTTTTCCCATCCACCATACTTAAGAACGAGCTCGAAACTACCTTCATGGTTAGGAGCATTTTTTGCTGAAAATGCTATAGTCACGAGACAGAATGATACATGCTCATCAATGCTGCTTATACCTAATGTTTTCGAGAACATTTTATCGCAAGGGTCGGCGGGGAATGGTGAGACTCCTGCGGGAAGAGAGTGCTTGGTGAGATCCCGGAAGGCGAAAGCCTGAGGAAGCTCACGGCGCTCCCGCGGAAAGCTAGCTATTCCCCGGCGATCCGATCCACTCATCAAACATCTCGAAATCAAATCTTTAGGATGAGGGGGCTTTAGTTGAAATGTGGTGAGCGTAACGGGAATACAAAAAAGAGTCGGGACTTCGATGTCCCGACTCTTTTTATGAATGATTAACCATTATAGTAAAACTCTGCTCCTGGGCCGATCGGTTGTCCTGTCAGCATCCAAATTAACAGCATGATGATCCAAACAACGGAAAATGCGATGGAATAAGGAAGCATCGTGGAGATCAATGTTCCGATTCCGACTTTTCTGTCATACTTCTGAGCAAAAGCGATAACGATTGCGAAGTATGGCATCAACGGTGAAATGATGTTCGTCGTTGAATCTGCAATCCGGTAAGCGAGTGTAGTCAGCTCCGGAGAGTAGCCAAGCTGCATCATCAATGGAACAAATACAGGCGCCATGATCGCCCATTTGGCTGAAGAACTCCCGATGAACAAATTGATAAATCCAGCGACGAAAATAAAGGCAATGATCAAACCGATTCCTGTGAACCCTACAGAATCAAGAAATTCAGCTCCGCTGACAGCAATGACTTTTCCTAAATTCGTATGGTTGAAGTAGGCTACGAATTGTCCAGCTGTGAAGGCAAGTACAATGTAAATGCCCATTGAAGCCATCGTATCAGACATTTGATTGGCAACATCTTTATCACTCTTGATTTCATCCGTAATTTTTCCGTACACATACCCTGGAATCAGGAACATGATTAAAATGACCGGGACGAGACTATGGAAAAATGGAGAAGCTAAGAAATCATCCGGATTGCGCAACGGCCCCCAAGTCGGCACTACTAAAAGAGACAGCACGCCGACCGTAACGATGAAGGCGATCAGAGCACCGATCATCCCTTTTTTCTCTAGTGGAGTAACGTTCTGAGCTTCCTCTTTAATCCCACCTGTGTATGTGCCAAGGCGCGGCTCGACAATTTTATCAGTGACGAGTGTACCGATGATTGTCAGTACGAAGACAGAAACAATCATGAAATAATAGTTCATTGTGTACAAGATCGCATCTGCATAGGCAGGGTCGATGGTTGCGGCTGCCTGTATCGTTAAGTCACCAAGTAATGGATCAAGCGATGTCAAAAGCAGATTGGCACTGAAACCTGCAGACACACCGGCGAATGCGGCGGCTAAACCAGCTAGCGGGTGACGTCCGAGTCCGGCGAATAATACAGCACCAAGCGGAGTCAATACGACATAACCTGCGTCAGCGGCCATACTGGACATGATTCCGCCGAATACCAGTGCAGCTGTCATTAATGAACGAGGGACGGAAGTGACTAATCCACGAAGCATCGCACTGATTAACCCGGAACGTTCGGCTACTCCTATACCGAGCATCGTGACCAGGACAGTCCCAAGAGGTGCGAAGCCTACGAAATTCTCTACCATACTTTCAAAGATGTATTTAATGCCGTCACTTGATAATAGGTTGACGACTTGCAGGGTTTCGCCTGTAGCCGGGTCTTCAACTTCTACATTCAATGTAGCGAAAACCCAAGAAGCGACGATTACCATAAGAGCAAATATTGCGAACAATGTGACAGGGTGAGGCAATTTGTTCCCGATTCGTTCAATCCAGTCGAGAATGCGCATTGTCAGCCCCTTCTTTTCTTGATGTTCCATGATTTTCCTCCTTATTGACTCTAACACTACCTAAAAATTACAATAACGCGTTAAAGTATAATGAAAAATAATTTTATTTTGAAGTCTTTTGGAAAAAGTTCCACTAGAAAAATAATTAAGAATAATAAGAGGAATAGCAATTTTTTATGAATTAGGGAAAATAGTTGGGAACCATGCTACAATAGTAATAAATGAATGATCATTCAGTATGGAGGAAGTGTATGAAAACATTGAAGGATACTATTGCTCAAATAACTTTGCCGACCCCATTTGCTGTCGGTGATGTCCATGTATATGTATTGAAGGGAGACCGGTTAACCTTGGTCGATGCCGGTGTGAAAACAGAGGAAGCTTGGGAAGCACTCTGTGCTCAACTGAAAATGATCGGGTACCGGCCGGAAGATATTGAACAAGTGATTCTCACTCATCACCACCCTGATCACATGGGGTTCCTAGAAGAGCTCCCGAATGTTGATACAATCGCCGCGCATCCGAAATTACGGCCATGGCTAGAGCGGGAGGAAGATTTCTTTGTACGTTATGAACAGTTTTATTTGGAAATGTACAAACAATCTGGTGTTCCTGACCGCTTTTACAAGCTTTTAAAAGGATTGCGAAAGCCTTTAAAATGGACGGCTAAAGGCACCATTACACATGAATTAGGGGAAGGAAGCAAACTTCCTGGACACGAGGAATGGTGGACGACCGAAACCCCTGGCCATGCTCAGAGTCACTTGTCTTTTTTTCGTGAGGAGGATGGAGCGTTGATCGGTGGCGATCACTTACTTGGACATATTTCTTCAAATCCTTTGCTTGAACCGCCATTCCTAGAAGGTGGAGATCGTCCGCGTCCACTACTGCAGTACCGTGATTCAATGGAAAAGTTATTAAAAATGGAAATCGGAGACGTTTACCCTGGACATGGAAAAATATTCGACCATGCCCATGCCCTTGTACATGACAGATTGAAAAAGCAAGAGCAACGAGCAAATAAAGTATATGGGATGTTTAGTGAGGGGACATTGCGTGCATATGATGTATGCGAGCGGTTGTTTCCTAAACATGTGGAAACACAGTTCGGGTTGACGATGTCTGAGACGATTGGACAGCTTGATTACTTAGAACACATAGGAAAACTGGAGACATTTACGGAACAAAACCAAACATTTTATAAGGTGAAATAGGTGATGAAATGAATGAACAAGTCAAAGGGAAAAAAGTATTAATTACAGGGGCCTCCGGCGGAATCGGCGAATATTTGGCTATCCATGTAGCAAGAGTGGGAGGTATTCCGATTCTTGTTGCACGGTCGGCAGGCAAGCTTGATATTATCGCAGAAAAGATTGAAGCAGCATTCGGTGTGGAGTGCCCGTGGTACAAAGCGGATCTTTCTATGGATGCGGAGTGGAAAGATGTGATCGACCGGATCTGCTATGAACACGGATCTATTGACGGGCTCATTAATAATGCTGGGATAGCAGTGTTCGATCTTGTTGCTGAATCCAACTGGCAGGATATTGATCGGATGCTTTCTGTTAATGTGAAGTCACTATTTCGTACAACCCATCAGTTACTTCCTCACTTTTTACAAAAAGGGGAAGGTCATATTGTTAACATCGCTTCGCAAGCAGGTAAGATTGCAACACCTAAGTCCGCCGTCTATTCAGCGACCAAGCACGCTGTTATCGGGTTCACAAATGCTCTGAGAATGGAAGTCGAACCTAAGGGCGTTCATGTCACCTCGGTAAATCTAGGCCCTGTCCGGACGAACTTCTTCCAGCAGGCAGACCCGACCGGAAGTTATGAAAAGTCAGTGGACAAAATCATGCTCGACCCGAACCGAGTTGCTCGCACGGTCGTTGGTCATTTATTCACAAAGCAACGGGAAATCAACCTTCCTTCCTGGATGGATTCGGGAAGCAAAGTCTATTCTATTGCTCCAGTATCAATGGAGAAACTTATGCAAAAACAATTCAACAAAAAATAAGTATAAACACCCCCTCTTTCATTAAAAAGGAAGAGGGGTTTTTATTTGGAAAAAAATGTTATACCTGAGGTGGAAATATATGGTTCACTTGAGGTGGGGGGAATTGGAAGTGTAGGACGTTTATCGTGTTTTTCTATATGATTTTGGTATGGACGCTATATGATAAACGCTTGGCCCTCTTGAAAAGCCTTTTATATAAAGGTTTGACAGATAGTTACAAACTTTTATTTTAGCGCGTAAAAGTGATATTGCTTTAAATAAGGTTCTTGATAGAAAATTTTGATAATTCTAAACTTAAACTGATACAGTTTTTTACATATTGAGATAGAGGAGGAATGTTTGATGATAGATCCACGACCACAGCTTGACGGAATATCGATGTATTCGCCGGGGAAACCGATTGAAGAAGTGAAACGGGAGAAAGGCTTGACGAAAATATATAAAATGGCTTCCAATGAAAATCCGTTTGGCTGCTCACCATTAGCAGAAGAAGCGATCAAAAATGAAATGAAAGAAATGACGCGCTACCCTGAGACTACATCTCCCGCACTGGCAGCAAAATTAGCTCAACGTCTTGGACTGAAAGCCGATCAGCTTATCTTCGGAAACGGTTCTGACGAAATTATTCGTTTGCTGACCCGTTCCTATATAAATCATGGAGATGAGGTGGTCATGGCACGTGTCACTTTCCCACGTTATCAAACAAATGTATTGATCGAAGGGGGTGTGCCTGTTCAGGTTGATATGAACAATGGCAGTCATGACCTTGATGGTATGCTTGGTGCACTCACAGACAAAACGAAAATGGTCTTCGTTTGTAACCCTAATAATCCGACGGGGACCATCGTCGAACGACAAGCTCTATTGAATTTCATTGAGCAAGTGCCTTCCCACATCCTTCTCGTTATAGACGAAGCCTATTTCGAATATGCAGATAGCGATGAGTATTTAGATACACGCCCATTGCTGCCTCATTATAATAATATCGTCATTTTAAGGACTTTCTCTAAGATTTATGGTCTGGCAGCGCTCAGAATCGGTTACGGTATGATGCATCGGGAAATCGTCCATCAATTACAAAAAGTAAAGGACCCTTTCAATGTAAATCGTTTAGCCTCTGCAGCAGCTGCTGCATCTTTGGATGATGAAGCGTTTTTGGAGGAGACGATCGCCAAAAACCGCGAAGGGAGAAACTTTCTTCTCCGAAATTTTGAGGAGATGGACCTCTATTATTTCCAAACCCAAACGAACTTCATCATGGTAGATGTCAATCGACCGGCAAAAGAGGTTTATGAATCACTGCTGGAGGAAGGAATCATTGTCCGTCCTGGTCACCTGATGGGGTATCCGGAAATGATCCGAGTCACTATCGGCCAACAAGAGGAGAATGCAGCATTCATACAGAAATTACAAGCCATTTTAAATAGGCCTGCTTCAAACCTGCAGAATCATTGAGGAGGATGGATATGAATATGGAAAAACAGTTTCCAATTGTACAATATGTTGATGAAGATGGACAGTTGGTGAAGGACGATGCACGATTAGATAAGGAACAGCTTTACCAATTTTACCGGGCAATGCT
Organism: Halobacillus sp. H74; assembly: GCF_052246715.1. Classification (NCBI taxonomy): domain Bacteria; kingdom Bacillati; phylum Bacillota; class Bacilli; order Caryophanales; family Bacillaceae; genus Halobacillus; species Halobacillus sp. H74. The sequence continues at coordinate 320,499 of NZ_JBQQCI010000005.1, forward strand.
TCGGGCACGGATGATGGATAAAAAGTGTTTGAATTTGCAAAGGCAAGGTAGGATTGGGACATATGTTCAATATGAAGGCCAGGAAGCCGCCCAGGTCGGCAGTGCTCTAGCTGTAGAAGATGAAGACTGGATGTTTCCGACCTACCGTGATCATGCGGCAACAATGACGTTCGGTCACTCTTTAAAGAACCTTTTCCTTTATTGGAAAGGGCGTCTGGAAGGAAGCATCCCCCCAGAAGGGAAAAATATTTTTCCACCGGCTGTGCCGATTGCATCTCAGCTCCTCCATGCAACAGGAACCGCGTGGGCGGAGAAGAAAAAGAAGAGTGATCGGGTCTCTATCGCCTATTTCGGAGATGGCGCGACATCTGAAGGAGATTTTCACGAAGGGCTCAATTTTGCAAGCGTTTTCAATATTCCTGTCGTCTTCTTTAACCAAAACAATGGGTATGCCATCAGTGTCCCAATGGAGAAACAGATGAAGTCTAAAACGATCGCGCAAAAAGGCCTCGCCTATGACATTCCAAGTATAAGGGTGGATGGAAATGATATTCTGGCGGTTTATTTTGAAACAGAGAAAGCAGTCGAACGTGCACGAAGGGGAGGTGGGTCGACATTGATCGAGGCAGTGACGTGGAGGTATGGAGCGCATACGACCGCTGATGATCCATCCAAATATAGAAACCAACAGGAAAGCGACCAGCGCAGACAGACTACGGATCCGATTCTCCGTATTGAAAAACTTTTAAACAACCAGGGATGGTGGAACGAAGCTGCGGTTAAGGAGATGCAAGAAGAAATTACGGATGAAATGAATGACGCTCTTCAAGCATCTGAAAGTGTGGAAGAGCCTGACTTGAATCAGCTGTTCGACAATGTATTTGCTGAACCGACGTGGACGATTGAAGAACAGCGAATGAAGCATAACCGAATCAGTAAGGAGGTTGGCCAATGACGACAGTGGCTGCGCAAGTGAAAAAGTTGACGATGATCCAAGCGATTACTGATGCCATGAAAACAATGATGAAGGAAGATGACTCTGTTCTTATTCTTGGGGAGGATGTAGGAATTAACGGTGGGGTGTTCCGGGCGACAGAAGGGCTCATTGAAGAATTTGGCGACGAGCGGGTTGTAGACACACCATTAGCTGAGTCCGGCATTGTAGGAACGTCAGTTGGTCTTGCGGTTAACGGTTTTAAACCGATATGCGAGATGCAATTCTTTGGTTTCATTTACCCGGCATTCAATCAACTCATCACGCATGCGACAAGGATGAGACAGCGTTCTCTTGGCCGTTATACTGTTCCGATGGTGATTCGTGCTCCTTATGGCGCTGGTGTCAAAGCACCGGAGATTCATTCGGATAGTGTTGAAGCACTTTTCACCCATATCCCTGGCCTTAAGGTCGTAACTCCTTCTAATCCCTACGATGCTAAAGGTCTACTTATAGCAAGTATTGAAGATCCGGACCCTGTGCTTTTCATCGAACCGATGCGTTGTTACCGAACAGGACGTACACAAGTTCCAGACGAAAAGTATGCTGTCGAATTAGGAAAGGCAGCAACGGTCAAAGTAGGTACAGATGTAACAATTTTCACTTGGGGAGCTATGGTGCAGGATACTGTTAAGGCAGTGGAGAAGTGGGAAGCTGGCAAAGATGCATCCTGTGAAATTATCGACTTGCGGACACTTTATCCATTAGACAAAGAGACGATCAGAAAGTCAGTTGAAAAGACCGGAAGAGCCGTTGTAGTCCACGAAGCTCCAGAAACGGGCGGGGTCAGTGGAGACGTCATTTCACTAATTAACGATTGCGCTTTCTTCTATCTGAAAGCACCTGTTCAAAAAGTGACAGGCTTCGATACACCTGTCCCTGTCTATTCTTTAGAGCTCGATTATCTGCCAAGTGCTCAGAAAATCACCCATGCGGTTGAACAAGTCCTGCAATACTAGATGAAGGAGGAAATAGGGATGGAAGTGAAATTACACGATATAGGCGAGGGAATGCATGAAGCAGAGATTCTTCATTATTTTGTAGAGCCTGGGCAAAACGTGAAAAACGACGAACCGCTTGTTGAAATTCAAACAGACAAAATGACAGCTGAACTCACGGCTCCTGCTGACGGGGTCGTCGAGGAATTGAGGTTTCATATTGGCGAAGTGGTGGAAGTTGGTACGACGATTCTTTCATTACGGACAGATGATTATGAAGAAACCCAGACAATGATCGTCCAGCGTGAACAAAAACAGCCTATGAAAGCAGGGGCGTCTTCTACAAGTACAAAACCTTATAATAACGAAAATCCGCACAAGCGCGTGCAAGCCTCCCCTCATACGCGCCGGGTTGCAAGAGAACAAGGGGTCAACATTGAAGAGGTGACAGGCACGGGCCCTTCCGGAAGAATCACCGATGAAGATATCTATCATTTTTTGAAAGCGCCTTCAAAATCTGTCTCGGAAAAGTCAACAGAGGAGGCTCAGCCAAAAGAACAGGAAGAACGCAAATTCGTCCCATTCCGTGGACGCAGAAAGCAGATAGCTAAGAAAATGGTGAAGTCACTCCATACTGCACCACATGTGACACATTTTGATGAAGTCATGATGAGCGATCTACTAGACTTGAAGCAACAATTAAAGCAGGAGGGAACATCGATTTCTGTAGCTGCTTTTTTCATTAAAGCGATCCAAATGTCACTTGAGGAGCATGGAATCTTCAATAGCAAGTTGAATGAAGAACAAGAGCGTATAGAGCTCGAGCCTCATTTCAACATCGGATTAGCAACAGATACTGAAGAAGGGCTCATTGTTCCAGTCATCAAGAATGTGGAAGACAAGTCAATTGAACTTATTCATAAAGAAATGAAAGAGCTGACCGCAAAAGCCAAAGAAAATCAGTTGTCTGCGAAAGAGTTATCTGGCGGGACGTTCACCATGAGTAATGTAGGACCGTTAGGAAGTACGGGCGCAACGCCGATCTTGAATTACCCAGAGACGGGGCTGATCGCCTTTCATAAAACAAAACGGATGCCAGTAGTCGTAAATGAAGAAATAGTTATCCGTGATGTGATGAATATTTCCTTTACATTCGACCATCGTGTTGCAGATGGGGCAAAAGCTGCCGCCTTCGTCAATCGTTTCATTGATTATATACACCATCCATCAAAGATGCTCGTGAAACTCGTATAATTTTTCGTTTGAAAAAATGTGAGGAGGCGTAATGTGGAAAAAAGAACACCATCGTTCGCTATGTCGATAACGATTTTCGCTGCTATCATAGCAATTCTCGGGGTCAGTATCCTGGTATTCGGGGCTGCTCCACATATCCCGATTGTTTTAGTAGCAATCATTGTAGCTGTTTATGGGTTCAAGCTCGGCTACACTTGGAAGGAATTAGAGAAAGCCATCACTAAAGGAGTGTCCCACGGGGTTCCTGCCATATTGATTTTAAGCTTAATCGGGATTCTTGTAGGGGTGTGGGTCTTGAATGGAACAGTTCAGACGATTACCTTTTATGGGCTTCAAGTTCTTTCGCCCTCCATTTTCCTCGTCTCAGCCGTTATTATTACGGCGGTCGTCGCTACCATGACAGGAAGTTCGTGGAGTGCGATCAGTACTATAGGCATCGCACTTATGGGGGTTTCCTATGGGATGGAAATCTCAGCGTCCATGACTGCAGGAGCAATCGTATGCGGAGCCATTTTCGGTGATAAAATGTCTCCATTATCTGACACCACGAACTTGACAGCAGCTACAGCCAAGGTAGATATTTTCCAGCACATTAAACATATGTTATGGACAACTGTTCCAAGCTTGCTGATCACGTTGCTCATCTTCGGGGTGATCAGTTTTATGACATCATCTGGTGCAGCCAGCACAGATAATGTCCAAATGATGATATCTACGCTTGAAAATGAGTACAATCTTACGCCGATTTCGCTGATTTCACCTTTATTGATCATCATTCTTGCTTTCCGGAGAGTGAGCTCGATACCTGCGCTTGTCATCGGGTTGGTGGCGGCTGTTGCGACAACGTTCTATACGGTTCCAGGAGTGACCTTCGGCGAGATCATGAGTACCGCTCATTTCGGCTATACCGCAGAGACGGGTGTGGAAGCAATCGACAGCTTGCTCTCCCTGGGAGGGCTTGATAGTATGCTGTTCGGTGTATCACTTATTTTGATCGCATTATCATTCGGTGGAATCATTCGGGAAATCGGTATCGCCTATGCCCTTATCGACGGCATGCGTAACTTTCTGAAAAACCGTGGCAACGTGGTGTTATCGACGGTGCTTTCTTGTTTAGGAATTAATGTAGCTGTAGGGGAGCAATATTTGTCCATCATTTTGCCTGGTCAAATGTTAGAGGACAGTTACAAAGAAGCCAATCTTCATCCGAAGAATTTATCACGGACATTAGAGGATGCAGGCACAATCATCCACCCGCTCATCCCGTGGGGAGTAACAGGAGTATTCATTATGTCGACATTGAATATCGGTATGGGGTACATCCCGTTCGCTTTCATTTGTTTCATTACCCCGGTTATTGCCATTATTTATGGCTACACCGGCTTTGCTATGACACCATTGAATGAAGACACGATCAAACTGGAGAAAGCCAGATGGGAAAAAGACGCATAAACGGAGAGGATCAAAGATGAACACACACGTACAAGTCGCAAAGGATTCGATCCCCTCAAAGGATGGAGATCGCACATTCTATTACACATTGCCAGAATCAGAGGGAGAACCTGTCCCACTCGTGTTTTGTTTTCACGGTGCTGGAAGCAGTGCAAAGTATCACATGAGTATGACGAATTTTCATGAACTCGCAGCAAAAGCAAAGGCTTGTTTCGTCTTCCCTGAAGCGATGCAGGTCGATCCGGATGATCCGATGTCAAAACAATTCAATGAAGGGAGAAGAAAAAACAAATCGTTTCAAAATGAAATTGATGATGCCGGGTTTGTATTACGTTTGATCGATTATTTCCGTTCGCTCTCCCACATTGATGAAACACGGATTTTCCTGTCAGGATTTTCGAATGGATCTGCCTTTGCTATGAAACTCGCTATCGAAAATCCGGAACTTTTTGCTGCTGTTGGAGGTGTGTCCGGGCCTGTAGTGAAAGAGGTAGCTGCTAAGGTTGAATGGTCGAAACCAATGCCTCTTATCTTTTTCATGGGTGAAGACGACCGGGTCGTACCTTATGACGGGGTGGATGCTCCTCATTATATGATTGACCAGCTCTTGTCAGCGAAGGGGACGGCACAGGCATTTGCCTGCTCTCTTCCTGCTCCGATGGAAGAAAAGATCAAAAAGGATGGAAAAGTGACCCAACACATTTATCAGTCAGGAGATGAAGGCGCAGAAGTCATTTTTTATTCTATTGAAGGGAGCGGACACACATGGCCGGGCAGCTCACTGAAACAGGAAAGCCAGCTGTTCGGGAATGTCTCCCAGGAACTTGATGCTGCTGGATTGATATGGAGTTTTTTTGAGAAAATGACAAAGGAAGAACACTGAACATAATCAATTGTTCAACAATCTGAAATATCATGCAATATTTTGGAGGCCTGAAAAGTAGTTCAGTCTGTGAGTCAAGTGGCGGTTTGGTCTCTAAGACTGAACTGCTTTTCATTCATTGGCCGTCTTAAACAAACAATGGAGTCTTTCGAATTCCATAATCAAGTGTACTTTTGGTTGAAGATCTCTAGGTTTAATAAATTTATTAAACCTAGAGAGAATTTTCTTTTATATACTTTTTTCATATTCATTTCAAATCTTATCTATATTTTATAGATAGATCATTGAGTGGTAGGTTGGAATTATCGAATACTTCACAAAAAGGAGAGGCGATAATGAATTCATATGTACGTGCGCGAGTAAATGGACTTCCCTATGACCAGCACTTGTCAGCTTCCTTCGTTGAAGAAGGAATACAGGTGGATGAACAATCCGTGGATTCTTGGTCTCCTCCAGTCCAAGGGACCGTCTACGGGACACTTTTGAATGATCGAGAGGCACTCAAAGCCATGGAGAATGAGTTGGATAACCCTCCATATAAAAAGCCGCCCGAAGCCCCGGTGTTGTACATAAAGCCAATCAACACCTTTTCATCACACAAGGCGGATATCGTCCTTCCAGACGGGGAAGACCAGCTTCAAATCGGAGCGAGTGTAGGCCTTGTCATCGGAAAAGAAGCCACCAATATCCCACTTGAAAATGCCTATGATTATATAGAAGGTTACACGATTGTAAATGATGTCAGTATCCCGCATAAAAGTGTCTTTCGTCCAGCAATCAAGGAAAAGTCACGGGACGGTTTTTGTCCGATAGGGCCATGGGTCGTACCAAAAGGAAACATCGCTGATCCGGATCAACTAGAGTTGAACCTTTATATCAATCAGGAATTCAAACAGCGTTTTTCAACAAGAAACTTAGTCAGATCGATCCCCGAACTTCTATCAGACGTGACAGAGTTCATGACGCTGCAAGAAGGAGATTTGCTGATGGTCGGGTGTGGAGCGCGCCTGCCAACAGTTAAAGAAGGTGAAACAATCCGCGTGGAGTGCGCTGAACTTGGGGTGCTGGAAAACACAGTAAGGAGGGTCCGTCTATGAAAACAGCACGAATAGCGTTTGAAGGAGATATTCATTCTGCTGCTTCCACTTCCGAGGGGTTGTTGCTTGCGAACGGAAAAGTGGTTGAGGAAGAGGAAGTGGTATGGCTGCCGCCTGTCAAGCCAGTTACATGTTTTGCACTTGGCCTCAATTATATCGACCACGCCAGTGAATTGGAATTCCAGGCACCAGAGGAACCGCTCGTTTTTTTAAAAGGGCCGAACACGTTCATCGGTCATAACGGACGTACAAAAAGACCTTGTGACGTTACAAACATGCACTATGAATGTGAACTGGCAGTTGTAATCGGCCACCAAGCCAAAAAGGTCCACCAACAAGCGGCTTATGACTATGTGGCTGGCTACACGATTGCAAATGACTATGCCTTCAGAGATTACTTGGAAAACTATTATCGCCCGAATTTACGCGTTAAAAACCGTGATCACTCAACACCGATCGGACCTTGGTTAGTGGATGCGGCAGATGTCGAAGATCCAATGAATATGAATTTGCGGACGTTTGTCAATGGGGAGCTCGTCCAGGAAGGTTCTACGAAGGATATGATTTTCGGTGTGCCATTCTTGATTGAATATTTGAGCAGCTTTATGACCTTGAATCCCGGAGATGTTATTTTGACGGGGACCCCTAAAGGAATGATTGATACAAAAGTTGGGGATGAAGTCGTAACAGAAATCGAAGGTCTGGGCCGCTTGAAGAACACTGTTGAATAAGGAGGATTCATGATGCCGCACATCGTCGTAGAATACACCGGCAATTTGTCTTCACACATAGATATCAAAGGTTTGTTAGAACAAATTAATGCCGCTGTCATGGCGGAAAAAGACGTCTTCCCGATTGGAGGTATTCGGAGTCGTGCCTACGAACTGAAGGATTATCACGTTGCGGATGGAAAGGAAAACGATGCTTTCGTACATCTCAATTTAAAAATCGGGAAAGGACGATCAGACGAGGAAAAAAAGAGAGTATGTGAGCGGCTTTTTCAAGTTTTGCAGGAATACTTTTCCGAATATGCAAGTGACCACTACCTGGCTTTATCACTTGAACTGAATGAGTTTCAGCATAAGACCTATAAAGCGAATAATATTCACAAACGATTCTCATGAGTATGCTAACGGCATGCTCTTTTTTTATTGGCGCGATTCAAACCACATACTTCGACATAATGGCAGGATTGTTGAAGACACGATTTCGAGTCATTTTGTGAGAGAATCGGGTCGCCGGGGAATGCTTTCGCTTTCCGCGGGAGCGCGTTGAGCCTCCTCGGACGCTGTCCTGTGGGGTCTCAACATGCCCTCTCTTCCCGCAGGAGTCTTCGCATTCCCCGCCGCCCCTTGCTATATGTTTTTCTCGAAATTC
>NZ_JBQQCI010000006.1:0-319958 GCF_052246715.1 Halobacillus sp. H74
TCAGAGACGATGAGGTTGATAGGTCCGAGGTGGAAGCGTGGTGACACGTGGAGCTGACGGATACTAATGGATCGATGACTTATCTATAGATATTTCGTTCGTGAAAAGTCGATGGTACGTTCGATGACGATGTTTCCCTATCCAGTTTTGAGGGTTTTCAAAAAAACTTGAAATATCCCTTGATTTTTCCTCTGCAGGGCAATATAATATATCTTGTCCCTGAAAAACAGAGATACTTAGAGATCTGGTGGTGAAGGCGAAGAGGTCACACCTGTTCCCATGCCGAACACAGCAGTTAAGCTCTTCAGCGCCGATGGTAGTCGGGTCGATCCCCGTGAGAGTAGGACGCTGCCAGGTTTCTAGAATTATTCCAACGTAGCTCAGTGGTAGAGCAATCGGCTGTTAACCGATCGGTCGTAGGTTCGAATCCTACCGTTGGAGCCATAATGGAGAGCTGTCCGAGTTGGCCGAAGGAGCACGATTGGAATTCGTGTAAACCGTTACCACGGTTTCGAGGGTTCGAATCCCTCGCTCTCCGCCATTAAGTTCATTATTAACGATTGGCCCGTTGGTCAAGTGGTTAAGACACCGCCCTTTCACGGCGGTAACACGGGTTCGAATCCCGTACGGGTCACCACTATATGGAGGATTAGCTCAGCTGGGAGAGCACTTGCCTTACAAGCAAGGGGTCGCAGGTTCGAGCCCTGCATCCTCCACCATTAAGTTCTTCATAATATAATAAATGCTGGGCAAAAGCATTTACATTATCGCGGGGTAGAGCAAAACCGTAAACGTCTTGAATAGACTTCAACGTAGGTTTTGTGAGGAGCGTAAACTTCACCGAATTCCCTTGCAACGTGACGAACAGTCAAAATTCAATCTTATGGGAACTATAAAAATGATTTCCCACATTATCGCGGGGTAGAGCAGTCTGGTAGCTCGTCGGGCTCATAACCCGGAGGTCACAGGTTCAAATCCTGTCCCCGCAACCAAAATGGTCCGGTAGTTCAGTTGGTTAGAATGCCTGCCTGTCACGCAGGAGGTCGCGGGTTCGAGTCCCGTCCGGACCGCCATTTCTCAATACATATTTAGATCATATCCATTACATAGTTTGGCTCGGTAGCTCAGTCGGTAGAGCAACGGACTGAAAATCCGTGTGTCGGCGGTTCGATTCCGTCCCGAGCCACCATTTACAAGCCGGCCTAGCTCAACTGGTAGAGCAACTGATTTGTAATCAGTAGGTTGGGGGTTCAAGTCCTCTGGCCGGCACCATTAGAAATTTCATCAGCGTGGAGGGATAGCGAAGTTGGCCAAACGCGGCGGACTGTAAATCCGCTCCCATCGGGTTCGTAGGTTCGAGTCCTACTCCCTCCACCATTTATTTTCTCAATCAAATAGGGGTATAGTTTAATGGTAAAACTACGGTCTCCAAAACCGTCAATGTGGGTTCGATTCCTACTACCCCTGCTTTCTTATTATGGCGGTTGTGGCGAAGTGGTTAACGCACCGGATTGTGGTTCCGGCATTCGTGGGTTCGATTCCCATCAGCCGCCCCATTCAATACATTAATTAAAGACCTATATTGGGCCATAGCCAAGCGGTAAGGCAACGGTTTTTGGTACCGTCATGCGCTGGTTCGAATCCAGCTGGCCCAGCCACTATTTACGCGGGAGTAGTTCAGTGGTAGAACACCACCTTGCCAAGGTGGGGGTCGCGGGTTCGAATCCCGTCTCCCGCTCTAAACATTCACATTTTCTTTAAAACGTGAATATGATACAATCGTAATTGAACTTGATTTGGCGGCATAGCCAAGCGGTAAGGCAGAGGACTGCAACTCCTTTATCACCGGTTCGATTCCGGTTGCCGCCTCCAAAGACATATGCCGGTGTGGCGGAATTGGCAGACGCGCACGACTCAAAATCGTGTTCCTCACGGAGTGCCGGTTCGACCCCGGCCACCGGTACTAAAAGAAAACCTAAGAACGTTGATATAGCGCTGATTCCTTCGAAAGAGGGGACGGCGCTATTTCTGTTTTTAGCGAGAATATGGACGATTTACCATCGAAAGAATCGTACGCACTATTTTAACGAACCGTTTTCGGGTAATGCGCACTACCTTTAACGCATCTAACGGTAAAACATTATCGTTGGAGGTATGAAAATGGCACGTCGAAGTAATAAATTACAAGCGAAAGATTTAACACCTAAAAAGCAAGCGCCTATATTTGGAGCAGAGGATTTTGACTCTGCGCTACATCTTTTTCTACGAGATTGTAAAATTCGGAATCTAAGCGATCACACCTTAAAGTATTATCGTAATGAACTTATAGGTTTTCGAAATCTCCTAGAAGCACAAAAGATCAGTACCAACCCAGATAAGGTGACACTCTCTATAATAAAGGAGAATGTTATTCTTTATATGATGGAAGTACTAAAGAGAAAGGACGTAACTATAAATTCAAAGCTAAGAGCTATACGTTCATTTTATAACTTCCTACATCGAGAATCGTATATTATTAATAACCCAGTTGAGACACTCTCGCTAATTAAGCAAAAGAAAACGATTATTGATACGTTTAGTAGAGATCAAATTCGCTTGCTACTCGCCCAACCTGATCAAACAACATTCACAGGAATGCGAGATTATACGATACTTCTTTTTCTTCTTGAAACTGGTGTAAGAGCACGAGAGCTTGTCTCTGTAAAAACTGACGATATTAATTGGCAGGACAACGTTATAAAGATAGATGGTAAGGGATATAAGGAAAGACATGTACCTATTCAAAGTTTAATGAAAAAGCAACTTCGAAAGTATGTAACTATACGAGGTCATTTAGAAAATGATTCTCTCTTTGTTACGATAGACAATACCCCACTTACGAAAAGGCAGCTTCAAAATAGAATTGCCATGTTCGGAAGGAAAGCGAAAATCGAAGGGGTGCGTTGTAGTCCGCATACATTCCGGCATACTTTCGCAAAGATGTCTGTCCAAAATGGGGCCGATGTTTTTCATTTACAAGCAGTGTTAGGACACACAAGCCTAGATATGGTCCGTAATTATGTAAATCTATTTAGTCGGGATGTTTTTGAAAGCCATCGAAAGTTCTCTCCGGTAGAGAAATTGTTGTGAACCAAAGTAGTCGGGTATCTTAAAGGTGCTCGACTTTTTTATGGAAAGGAATCTTATTCATGTGTGGAAACAACTTATTTTTCGCAAAGTATAGGGGGAGGGGAGTTTAAATATTGATATGAGAGTAATTGTTGTTGCTTATATACAAATATATCTGGTTCACATCTGTTTACCTTTTGTGGATTTCGGATTCATGCTTTAACAGAATCGGTATAAGGTTTTATATCTTCATCCGCATGTAGGAGATAGTGGAGAGAGTGTTTTAAACTCAGGGGGTTATTAAAGAATAAAAAAAGCCCCCTCGCTGAGTAGTATTTGCGAAGGGAAAACGTGAGATGTACGAGCACGTTAGGATACTGAAATTATATCATATGTAATCGATTGAATTAAGTATTTAGTAGGTTACTTTGCAGCTTCCTCTATTCAATGTTAAAGGTTTATCGTATGCTATCATATGTTTATTATAGTAAGGGTCTAATTTTCCTATAAAAAACATCTCTAACTCATTAGGTCGTTCTGTAATTCTAATTTCCACTTTTTCCACTTCGTCTATATACGAAGTATTGTTCATGTGTTGGTACATCCTTTTACGAATACATTTTGTGCTCCCAACATATAAAGGTACATCATATTTTCCGTAGAAGATATAACAAGCTTTTATTCCAAATTTAAATTCCCGTACTTTAAATGGTAGTTCTTTACCTGTGTTTAACCCCGAAGTATCTATATCCATTAGATTTTGCCACTTTTTTGGGTTTTTTCGATAGCCTCTCGGGTTGCTAAACCACTCAAATGCCATTTATAAGCCTCCTTTAAAAGCTCTTATTTTTATCGGCAAACATTGTAATTTATTGTACCTCAATTAAACGATAGTTCAAAATGTACCCGTTAGAGTACACTGATACGGTAACGTTTTATCATAAAACGGAAAAGGCGATAATAGCAAGGGTTTGAGGCTCTTTCTTATGTTACCGTTTGACTGTTACCGTAAATGTTTGTATATTTAAGCCATCGAAACAGTAACGGAGGCGGCAAATTATGAGAACAATCGCATACATACGAGTATCATCCGAGAGTCAAAACGTAGCTCGACAAAAGAAAGCGCTCAAGGCGGAAGGTTGCGAAGTCTTTTACGAAGAGAAGGTATCTGGAAAGAATACCGATCGACCGCAGCTTTTGAAGATGATCGAGGACCTCAATGAAGGGGATGTCGTAATAGTACACGAAATATCAAGACTTTCCCGATCTGTAAAGGACTTACTCGATATCGTCGAAAGCATCAAAGAAAAGGGTGCGAGTCTTAAATCGTTATGTGAAGCATGGCTTGATACTACCGAAGATAACCCGATGAATGAATTCCTATTGAATATTTTCGGTAGTCTTGCTCAACTTGAGAGAGGTCTTACACTTAAACGTCAACGTGAAGGCATAGAGATTGCGAAGCAGGAAGGCAAGTATCAAGGCCGCAAAACCGAAGTTTCTCTTAACGGTAAAAAGGCTGATAAGGCTGCGCAAGCAATAGAATGGCATAAGGAAGGGAAGTCGGTACGTTACATTTGTAAGACGCTATCCATCGGTACAGGTACGTTATATAGACTACTTGAGCGAGAGGGCTTACGGTAATAAGCGAATACTTACGACATGATAGGCGATAGGGTTGCGCCCCTTGTCGTCTTTTTTTATGATGACATATCGGGTTGGCATAATCTTACAGGTTCATTCCGCATACCGCAGCATATCCCTCGTTATATCCAACTACTTCAACGAATAATAGGCTCATGGAGGGTCGCATGTAGGCTCGTAGGTAGGCCGACAATATTGCGACATCAACGGCCGATGTCTCGGAGCTCTTTTCTCGGGAAGTAAACGAGAAAACTTTCGAGTATTTTTTTATGCGATCTTCTTTCTTTGCTTCATTGATTTTCAGATGAAAGTAATCGTTAAATCGAAAGGACTTTGTCAAAGTGATTCTACGCTAATTATAAGCGTTAAAAAGGCCGAGAGTGGAAGGGTAAACCTTCTCTAATTAATAACTCTAAGCCTAATCGTCTTCACATGAGATATGACTCCAATCCCCCCAAAGCCCCTATATGACCAATGCTACAACTCGCCCCCACAGATTGCGTACAATATTTCAGACTCGAGCCTTAACTATACTACTTTAGAAACTAAATTACCCCCTCTTTAATTTGTAAAGACCTCCTATTAAGAAAATAAAGTACACCTCTTTAAGAAATAAAGGTTACTAAGATTTATCTATTAAGATTTACATATTAAGATTTACATACTAATTACACAACGTATTCTTCGAATACTCGTGTTACGCATCAGGATATAAATGCTTATAAATAGTGAAGGTCAAAGCTAAAGAGAAAGAAAAAGTTCGCAAATAACTGCACTAAGCAATACAAAAATGAAGGTCTCGGCCGTCTTTAGTTATAGAGGAGGTAATAGGTATAACTCGAGATACCCCTTACTTCCCCTTCATTACTCCAAAAGGAAAAAGGCGAGGACACTATACGAATGATCTTCCTCCTTGAAAGAGAGTTCGTTCTCGTCTTTTTCTAATAATCGAATAAAAGGTATTTACCATTTTTATAATGTGGTGCGGTGCGCTTACTAGATTGGGGCGAGGTTCTGGTCGTCCTCGTCCGACATACTGTTGGAGCTACGAATATTTGTGGCTCCTTTTCTTTTTGCGAAGTATGTGCGGTAAACGACCAAATAAGAAAAGGGAGGCGTTAAACCCTGAATAGATACATGATCAAACTCATTCGATCTCATTACGGAGAAACGCAGAGGATGTTCGCTAAACGCTTAGGAATATCGACTTCGTATCTTGAAAAGCTTGAAATCGGAAGTAGAATCGTCAGTGAAAATGTAGAGGCGAGAATCCTGGCAAGATGCGATCTAACAAGCCAAAGAATTCAAGACCTAAAAGCTTATTCAAAAGTAATCGAAGCCTAGAGAGGAGTATAAGAACAGTATGTCAATTAAAGCAAAAAACGACCCTTCCAATGTAGTAAACAAACAGGCTCTAAGAGATGGAGCTACGTTTACTCCGCAATTACGTGGACTAAACAAGTACCTATTCATCGATGGATTCTCGAAGACTACACTTAGCGTGTATAACGAGATTGTCTACCTATACAATGTGAAAAAGGGAGTAGCATTTCCAAGCTACAATTACTTCGGTAAAGAGTTAAACATAACTTCGGCAACAGTATCAACTGCCATTAAAAAACTAGTCGAGGTAAATCTAGTAGAAAAGATCGGGGAGAAAGGGCAGCGGAATCTGTATCTTCCTTATTATCCGTTAGACGAAGATGAGTTCAAAAGAGTATTTCCTATTGCGTCAAATAAACGTGAAACGACTGTAGCGAAATCGAAGAGAAAAAGTAACTCGGATAAGGAGCGATTAGAAGAGTACCAAAGGAAGATCGGGAATGCTAATAAGGAGGAATTACGATGCTAGATCGGACTATACATGCAAATGTAAAACAACTCGTCAAACGTAGATGTGCAAGCTACTCGAATGGTAGATGTCTACTTTATGACACATCATGCGACTATGAGAGCCGATTCGGCCATGCCGTCTCATGCGATTATTTCGAGAAGAGCGTCTTACCGAATGATGAAGTTCTCGAAGCAAGATACAAGAAAGCTCATGGCATAAACTATCAAGACGATCTGGAAGAGGCGAAGAACATTCGTAAGTGTACGGATTGTTCCGAGGCATTCATGCGTAAGAGCAATCGGCAAACTCGATGTACCGAATGCCAACGAAATGCCAACCGAAAAGCGAAAGCTGAGAGAATGCGAAAGTATCGAGATAAAGCGAGTAATATGTAGACAGTATAGGGAACCGCAAATCGCTCTATGTCAAGGCTTAGGTGCTTTATAAATGAAGGTGGAGACCTATAACACTCTGAAAGCCGAAAAAGGCATTCAAAAGTGTCTACAAATAAAAACAAAGGGAGAGGCGATCAATTATGAAAGACAAACTACAACGAGCTCAAGCGCTTATGCAAGGGAACACTATGTTATTTAAGGAAGTAATCGATGAATACAGAGAAAAGAAATCCGAAATCAATCGAAATAACGAGCTATCCGCAGCAGGAAAAGAAAAGGAGCTTCAATGTCTTTCGAAGGAATACGAGAAGAAATCGATGGAGCTTGCGAAGAAGCTTAAACAAGAGCGGAATGAGCTCGCATCAGAGGCGAAAAAGGAAGCGGAGAAGGTCCTTACCTCGAAACTTCCGAGTGTAAATGAACAGAAGCGTAAGTTATTCTCGCAGCAAGTGGACGATCTGGAAGCCCGAGTATTATTTGCGACATCTTCTGATAACGCAAAATCTGCTCTAAAGGAGCTCGCAGCAATAGCCGATGAGCCTGCTCTTGCTCATGAAGTGAAACCGAAAGTCATGCAGCTATCGCAGAGTATTTTCGGAACGATCACGGACTCCACCGAATCAATAACGACACGCAAAGAGCTCGGCCAAGTGTACGAGGAGCTTTCATCAAGAGCCATGCCGAAAGGAAGCCAGGAGGCTCACGAAACTATCGAAATATCTAACGCGTTAATAAGCTCCGGTCTGGTAGGGACGGCCGTAAGAAATGCTTTGCGTGAAGTAAGCGTAATGACATCGAGTATGATTGATCAGCCCGAGGAGTATTTCGGGAGGTCGTAAGATGAGAACCCCCTAGGAGGTTTTTGTAATCCAACTCCTTATTAACAAAAAAAGGGACACTACTTTGTAGCGTCCCAATTACCTTTTATAGAATCTCAGAAAATTTGTTGTTAATTAACTTGATAAATTCTTCAGAGTTAATCAATGCTTCCTCTGTTTCTTTTCTATCTACATTCTCTTTTTCATGGACTATTTTGTTTCGTTTACTAGATAGTCCTTTTATTTTTTCAATAAGGTCTTTTTCTGCTTCATTAAAACTGTTAATAATCAAAAATATTTCTACATCTAGCAAATAACTGATGGTCAAATTCTTCTTGTGATTTTTTAGTTTGGTATTAGATAATTCAAGGGCTTTTTTCTTGTAATCCCAAACTTTCTGCATTATAAAACTCTCAACTGCAAAGAATACATCTAGGAATGCATACTTGTAGTTATTTCTTACATACAATTCTTCTGCTGCTTTGCCTATCATTGCACTAGTATCGTCAACGAAATCATTTTCTTCGATCCTATGGTTTATTATGCGGGAAATCTCTTCTGTACTCTCTTCATTTAAAAAGACATCTGATACTTTTGGAGTTGCTTTAATTCCGATTGGCAAAGGTCTCATTTCATGATAACCATCAAGTACTTCAGAAAAAGTTTTATCTTTTTCATCATCAGTGTATGCTCTAACTGCTTTAGATAGTATCATATCTCTATCATTGAGGTCGTTTACTTTTCTAATATCTGATTGCTTCACTACATCCTTGTAAAGTAACAAAAATTCATCAAGTACATTCTCCAATAAATCGTAATTAGGTGAAGTCTTATCTTCCTCAATGTTATTAGATTCCTGTATAAGAATAATTTCAGTGTAAAATTCGTTTGAGAATACTCTTGAATTGCTGACTTCATCGGTCCCAGTAAAGTCTAAGACCTTAAAAGAATTTTCTCCAATTTGTTGTACGAAGTGATGACTATCAATAGGAGCAACTTCTGAAGACATTTTAGAAGATAAATTATTTGCATAATTAGGGTCTTCATGAATTTCCAATTCATTATTGAAATCCAATATTTGAAGAGCATTTACATGTCTGCTTACTAATACACCATATGAACCTTCTTCAGTCTTCATTTCAAAGACCTGACCTTTGTTGAGGTTAATTATTGCAGGATACATAATTATGTTGTAAACAAGTCCTTTTCCCATAGATACCCTCCTAGATAAGTAATTAAGGAACCCTTAAGATGGATTAAAATGTAAAACATTCAACTCTATCGTACCATATTAAAAAGTTTATTGTGAATATTCGTAATATCACTTAGACTATCGGTTGACAATTATAAGTGTAATGTATACGATGATTATTACCGTTTAGATGCGTATAATATAGAAGTACACGACTAAACCACCCGATTGATTCCTCGAAAGAGCTCGGGTCGTACGAACCGTTACGGATAATACGCACTACACTACGTTAAAATGTGGCGTTATAACAACAGTTATAGGTTTTGAATACGAAATAGGCTCGTGAAGCCGACTCAAAATCGTGTTCCTCACGGAGTGCCGGTTCGACCCCGGCCACCGGTACTAAAAGAACGCATATTGGCGGTATCTAGCGATGACTAGGTACCGCCTTTTTTGCGTTTAATATGGCGTAAAATGGTCGTGTTACCTATTCGTAAAAGATCGCTTTCCTTTAATGACGAAGGAGGGCGGTCTTTTTTCTATGTCTAGACGGAGGAATAATCTAATCGGACGCGAACTTGACGTAATCGAGAAGACGGTGAAGCAACGGCCTATGACGTTTGATGATGCGCTGGGTCTCTTTATTAAGGATGCTGAACGGAAGGCATTGCGAGAATTTACGATTATTTATTATCGCCGAGAGTGTAACGATTTCCGCCGATACCTTTTACGCGAGGACAAGCTTAACAATATCGACCAGGTCGTGCGCGATGATATAGATACGTACATCGACGATATGAAAGGTAACCGCAAGTTGAAGGACGGAACAATCAATACGAAACTACGAGCGATCCGTACGCTTTTCAACTTCTTATACAACGGTAAGTATATCGCTAACAATCCGATGGAGAGGTATCCATTATTACGTGAGAGGAAAGGGAACGTCGAAACATTCTCGATGAAACAACTCCGGCAATTACTCAATGCTCCGGACAGGCGTACTTTTATCGGCCAAAGAGACTTAACGTATATGTTGCTTTGCGTCGAGACAGGTATACGTCTGAATGAAGCTGCGGGATTGCTTGTTGAGGATGTAAAGTTGGCGGAAGGCTCGATATTCATACGGCAGACGAAGAACCATTTCCACCGTTATGTACCTATCCAATCGAAGATGAAAGAGCAATTACGAAGGTATCTAACATTGAGGGGTACGTGTGAAACCGATCAGTTATTTATAACTCTAGATGAGACTGCTTTAAAAAGGGCAGCCATGCAGAAGATAGTTGCTCATTATGGTAAGAAGGCTGGAATTAAAGGGGTAAGGTGCTCGCCTCATACTTTGAGACATACGTTTGCGAAGTTATCAGTTATGAATGGAGCAGGTATATTCGAATTGCAGAAGATCCTTGGTCATTCTTCTATGGAGATGGTGAGGGTTTATGTAAATCTCTTTAGTAATGAGGTATCGGAAAAGCATAAATCATTTTCACCGCTAAAGAACTTGGACATTTAGACAAATAAAAAAGGGCGCAACCGCCGAACAGATGGACTTGCCACCTGCTGACGATATGCACCGTTAGCCTAAGCCAAGCATATCGAAAAATTAACAGTTTGTCAAATTCGGCAAGTCTGTCCATTTAACGGAACATACGTTCGGTTACTGTGCCCTCTTAACGGAGGAGAAACGATATGCTACAAGCAACTGAAGCGACCTATGAGCGTTTATCTACGTTTGAATCGGTCGAAGAATTTAAACGAAGCTGTCCGCAAGCATAAGAGCACGTACGACCTATCCGCAACTGAAACGGCTATCCTCGACGTACTAGCACGCCATAGCTGCGTACATAAAGGCGTCAGCTTCTTATCGAAGTCACAGACGAGTAATTCCGTGGTTATCTTGGCGTTTGAACCGCCTGTCACGCCGGACATGTCACACCAAAAAGCGCAAAAACCTTTTAAAACAACTAATACATATAAAGAGACGGGGGATCAATCGGAGAAACATCCGGCAAGCTTACGAGAGGTACCGGGAGTTAGCTCCTTTAATCAAAGCGCAGTTTTCGAAGCCTCCGGTTGTCGTATGGTACACGGTGAGTTACGAGAGGAAACGCAGGTTAAAGCAGCTTTGCGAGGAATACGGAGTAAAGGCGAAGGTATATACGAAAGAGTGAAACGGGGGAACGAAAAAAGCGGGCTTCGCGGCCCGCCGTATTATTCTTATTGAAGTTCGATAGTTTCTGAAACAGTTCCAAAAATACCCTCTTGTGCTAATAAACTAAGGCTGTCAGAATCTGCAACTTCAGGGGCCACGTCGAACGCGATGTTACCTGAGATTTCTGAACCTGGGTTAAGTTGTTCTAGGAAGAAAGAGTTTTGAATCGATCCATCTTCGCCTTGGTTAGCTGAAGTGCTAGCCATAGAGTCTGTTTCAAACGTCTTTTCGTCTTGTTTTAGCTTAAAGTACGATCCATCGACGGTAACAGCTTCATTTCCGTTGTTTTTGACGGTGACATTAAGAACAACGTATTTCCCGTTAGCCGTTGTAGGCGCAACACTTGGACCCACTTCTTTAGCCGTAGACTTTTCGTTAATAGTATACGTCATGGCTCCGACTTCTACGGTGTCGCCCATACTGTACGTAGTTTCTTCCTCCGTACTTTCTGCATCGGCGCCTTCTGAACTTTCGGAGTCACCTTCGGCTTCTACGCTTGCGGGTTCGGCGTCGTTGCTATCCGCAGTATTATCGCCCTCGTCAATGAAAGATACGATTGCTACACCGAGTACCATAATGGCTAGAAACGCAAACAGTGCTAATTTGAGTAATTTTTTCATACTTCAACCTCCTTATGTATTGGAATATATTTCATATAATATAGGTTGAAGGGTATCATTACTATGCTTTTGACAAAAGAACCCTTATTTCGAGACGAAAAGCGTCTTAGAGCGAATTAATTACAAAGAGGCGGTGGACAGTCCATTTCGTTTCGTCTGAGGGCGATATTTTTGCTTGCATAACCCGTCCATCTGACGTATGATTATCGGTAAGGAAAGCTGGTCGTGCGCTATCATGTCCGGCTAATGTGCGTCAAAATGTGCGGTGTTACCTTCGGAGGGATTAACGCGGTTATGTAACGACTCAAAATCGTGTTCCTCACGGAGTGCCGGTTCGACCCCGGCCACCGGTACTAAAAATGTAACAGAGAGAAGACTTCAACAGTAATGTTGGAGTCTTTTTTTTATTTGTTTTTACACGACAAAAATAACCCAAAATCGTGTGCATAGGAGGTATGTTGTGAAGAGACGAAAGGAATTATCAGAAGAAGATTTGGATCTGATCAGGAATAAGGTTACTGAAGATGAGGCACTAGAAAAACTCTTTAAAGACTGTTGTCTACGTAATTTAAGACCGGCAGCAATCGAATACTACATGAATGAATTTTACGCTACTAAAAAGATGTTGAAAAAAGATCTCGTTGATATTAAACAGGAAGATATTGAAGAGTTCATAGTAAGAAGTAAAACGCAAATAAGTATTACAACAATCAACACTCGTTTACGTGCATTAAGAGCATTCTATAATTACTTAAAAAAGAACAAATTAATCTCTACTAATCCTATGAAGAACATAAAGCTGCTTCGAGACAGGCAAAAATAATTGAATAATGGAAAAATAAGGAAATTAAGAAAATACCTAATACGTTCTACTAGACCGTTAGATTTTAACAGGTAGGTATATCGAACGCAATCCTATGTATAAGTACCTGTTATTGAAGGACTACAAGGCAGGGATGGAGAAGTTTAACTTGTCACAGGTAACGGTATTGGCGTATAAGGGGGTGGACATGTGGATGCTATCATTCTTTTGACGAAGGACGGAAAGACCATGCCACAGACTGCCTGACAGAAGATAGTCGCACATAAGGGTGGGTCAAGTTAAGAATTAAAGACGTGAGGAGTAGTGCGCATACTCTACACGTAGTAAGTCGGAGGTGATCCACGCTCTATATAATTTTACTGAAGCTGAAGTTGTGGTTGTGAAACGTTAGTTGGAGTAGTTTGATAAGTTCGGAAAGAAACCTTATGTACAGAAGATTCGAAGGAAAAGTGCTCCAGGACGTAAAAACTTCGTAAATAACAAGTAAAGAAAAAAAGCAGCTAAGAAAGCTGCTTTAAGATGATCTATCTTTTTAAGTTAGGATTTTCATTTTTTGCATCTTTCACTTTAGGTTTTCGATATCCACCAGCAATATCTGCTTGTTTAAATTCTTTTGCATAATTAACTTCCTGAGCGTCTGATGGTTCTTCCCCACTTCCTCCTATAGGTTGGTACTGTGAATTTTTGGACATAGTGCTCATCCTTTCTATTGGAATCGGGTTATATTCACAATTTACCCTTTGTACCAAAGTGATAAACATGAGCTTTTGGGAAGATCCTGGATTTTTAAAAAGAGCTCACGATTCACATGGTGAGGGGGGATTGTACGATCTTAGCCGGACTTCTTCTATCCCTTTGCGGTGAAGAACATCACTTAACTAAACGGATGGTCTTCAGTCGGGGGGAGGCAACGACTTCAAATTTTTATTTGGTTATGCTCGCAGACTATTACGAAGAAATACGGAGGCAACAAAGGAGTTTGCATTCAAAACCCTAAAAATTTCCTTTATACTATTTATAAAGGCTACAGGACAGAAGAAGGGTGTGATGAGGGGTTGAATAAATACAAGTGGTTTATTGGGGTTTTTGGCAGTTTGGCTATTGTCCTTGGTGGTATCTTTCTCTTTCTGCTTGTAACGGATATTAAGGATCAACAGCAAGAAGCAGAGAACAGGGAAAAGGCGCAAAAAGAATTTGAAGAGCAGGTAGATTCAATTGAGGTGGAAGCAGTTGACGCAGACAACCTTCCTACTGAGTCATTCTTTCAGGATATGATACATAAAATGTCGCACCAAAAAGTTGAATCAAATGAAAAGTGGGCGGGTCATTTGCGTATTACACCTGATCGAATCGCAGAAATGCAGGCGGTCTTACTGAAAATAGAAGGAACATCGAAGGAATACGAGAATTATGATTTTTATGAAAAAACTTTGACCTCATGGGGACGTGGTGATTTCGAGAATGCCGTTGAAGTACACAATACCATTTGGCAATGGAAAGGGGGTAACGTTGGGAGAGCTACTGGGCTTTTGAATGCAGAGGAAGAACAAGAATATATTAAGAGGTATTTTGATTAATCTAGGTCGGCGTTAGGCCGCCCTTTTTTTATTTGACCAAATAAAAAGCTCATGTGATTCAGTCCTTTCTGTGTTTGAATTTATTGAAAAGGAAGAATTAGACCTTGTTTGGTCATAATCGTATGAATAGAATAGGGTGGTTGTTGGATAGAATGATAGTGGGTGATTATTATGAATATAACAATGTTCATTGAGTATTCAGCTTTTATGTCGTTGCTTATTCTGTCCATTGTATTAACGTTACGAGTAAGGAAGGACGATGATGAATCGGTTGGTGAAGACCATGAACAATTCAATTCAACACTTGAAAAGAAACTTTATGATGGATTACTTTCTTATGGTCTGCGCCCCAGTCTTCATTATCAAATTGGTAAGTACAGTATTGATATAGCTTTTCCTTCAGTTAAGATCGCTGTTGAAGCCATCGAACAGGATTTCCTCAACTCTTCTGACGAGATGGATGATGAATGGGAAAAGGAAGTGTATCTGAAGAATCATGGATGGACGGTTTTGCGTTTCAGTGGAGCACGTATAGATGAAGACTTATCAAGGGTCGTTGAAAAGATCAGCCGAGAGCTGACGAATAAGTCGAATTCAAGCTGATACTAGTTAGGGTATAAAAGAGGTCAGGCAAGCGCCTGATCTCTTTTACTGTCCAGAATAACTGTCTGTGACATCTTGTGAGATGGTTATTAACTATACCAGATTATAAAGAAACCTTTATATGCTTTGAATTTTCTACATCGAATAAACCTTTGTCAGTTATTTTCAAGGAAGGTATGACTGGCAATGTCATGAAGGACAAGGTTAAAAAAGGATTGAATTGTCCTCTGAATCCTTGTTTGTAGAGTGTTTCATGGATATGTTTCAAGCCTGCATCCACTTGTTCCGTTTTTCGGTCTGACATCAAGCCGGCGATGGGAAGCGGGAGAGAGGAAAGCAGGGTGCTGTTTTCAGTATTCGCTAATCCTCCTCCCATCTCTTCTAAGTGGTCGATTGCTTTCAGAATATCATCGTCATTCGTCCCTACTGCTACAATGTTATGCGAGTCATGAGCAATCGTTGTGGCGATGGCTCCTTTTTGAAGTCCGGTCCCTTTGATAATTCCAAGACCGATATTTCCAGTCTTATGGTGTCTTTCTATAACAGCGATTTTTAATTGGTCATTTCCTACGGAGGGAAGAAAATGACCCTTACACACATTTACTTCTTCTGTGATATGGGTAGTTCTAAGTTGGTTTGGATGCATCTGGATAATGTTTGCTTTACTAGTGGCATTCATCGGGATGGCAAGCGATGCTTTAGTCAACTTCGTGAGGTGGACTGTGCCTTTTATGCTTTCTGGCAATTGGCTGGTTTCAATATCTTCTTCTAAAAATTTCCCATGACGAGCGACTAATCGTCCTTTTTTAAAAACATGGGTGATATCAAGGTCTTTCATATCATCAAAAAGAAGAAAGTCCGCTTCATAGCCGGGAGCAATTGCCCCTTTTTGCTGGAGCCCATAACATTCTGCTGGATTTAGCGTTGCCATTTGAATTGCCATCAACGGGTCAAAACCCTGCTTGACTGCTAAGCGTACATGATGGTCGATACTGCCTTCCTTTATAAGGTCATCAATGTGTTTGTCATCTGTACAGAACAGGCAGCGTCTTAAGTTGTGAGCGTTGACGACAGGGAGTATTGCGTTTAGATCTTTGGCCACAGATCCTTCTCGAATCATTAAATACATCCCGCGTCTTAATCGATGCAATGCTTCCTCTGATGTATTGCATTCATGGTCTGTTTTAACTCCTGCACTCGTATAAACATTAACAGCATTCTCATCTAACCCAGCCAAGTGGCCATCGATTTGTCCACCTTGGGCTCGTGTTTCAACTATTTTTTCAAGAAGAGAGGGACTCGCATTTTTTAGGGAAGGATAATCCATCACTTCGGCCAATCCTAAGACTTGTTCATGAGATAAGAATGGCCGAAGATCTTCAGCGGTAAGTTTCGCTCCTGAATTTTCAAATGGGGTAGCAGGAACGCAGGAAGGTAACATGAAAAGGACATCTAATGGAAGTTTCTTTGAGTTCTCGATCATGAACTCTATGCCGGCTTTACCCAGCACATTTCCTATTTCATGGGGATCAGTAATGACAGTTGTAACCCCATGCGGAAGAACAACTTTGGCAAACTCAGACGGGGGCACCATAGATGATTCAATATGAACGTGCCCATCGATAAAGGAAGGAGCTAAAAACTTGCCCTCAGCATTAAATGTTTCTTTCCCTTCATATTTTCCTAACCCCACGATTCGTCCCCCAGCGATGGCGACATCTGTATGAAGGATTTCCAGGTTGAATACATCAATGACCTTTGCGTTTTTTATGACTAGGTCTGCGGGTAATTCTTTATTAGCTATTTGAATGTTTTTAGTCATGGTTTCTTGATTGACTTTCATGATGTTCCCCCTCCTTTTGATATAAAAAAACCCTAGTTCAGACACTAGGGTTCGACAAAAGAAGGATAGCGACTGCTCATGACACTGCCGCCTATCCCTCTCGTAGTCAAACCATTTACGGTAGTTTGGTAGAAACGTTTGGACCCTATTTCCAAAAATATACGAGTAATTCATTATTCCTATAATTTATAGAGATTTTATCTTTCCTTTACAGGTTTGTCAATGCAACAGAGGTTTTAGAAGGTAAATGCTGATCTTCAACTTCTATTACCGAATATGTTCGTTTGTTTTGTTAAAATCTCATCATGAAATTGAAACTGAAATAATTGTCATTCGTATGGAAGGAGGAGGAGTTTATATGCTTTGGAGGTGTCTGTTATCTTTTTTATTTTTACTCTTCTATTTGGATTATGCATTTTATTTTTCCCCTTACAAGGAATCAAACATTTCAAAACAGAGAAAACAAGTCACAAAGTCATTCGTTTTATTTTCATTGGGCTGGCTCTCGTACTCCTCACAGCGGGTGTGATTGACTTGATCGGTTTTATTAATAACCCGTCGGCTTATTATAATTGAACTTTACTTATTATCAACCACTAACTTTAACTGATCCCACAGGAAAGGATTCTCAAATGATCTATTCTAGTTTAGTATTAGAGGGAGAGTAAAAATTCGTACATAGGATAAAAGGAAGGATTATATGGCTGTCATGGAAGAAAACATTACACGCATTCACATTGATGATAAAGAATACATTCTGATCGGAACGGCTCATGTTTCAAAACAGAGTGCTGAACAGGTTAAAGAGGTAATTGAAAAAGAACAACCGGATTCGGTCTGTGTAGAACTTGATGAACAAAGGTACCAGTCAATTAAGGATGGCGACCGTTGGAAAAATACAGACATTTTTGAAGTGATAAAAAATAAAAAAGCCACGCTCTTACTCGTTAATTTAGCAATTTCATCTTTCCAGAGAAAAATGGCCCAACAATTCGGAATCCAAGCTGGGCAGGAAATGATCCAGGGAATGGACTCAGCAGAGGAGACAGGGGCTGAGCTGGTATTAGCAGACAGAAATATTCAAATTACCTTTTCACGGATTTGGGGAAACATTGGTTTCATTGGGAAAGGGAAGCTTCTTCTATCAATTTTCTATGGGATTTTCAGTAATGACAAAATTTCTGAAGAGGAATTAGAAAAAATGAAGTCCCAGGATATGCTGGACGGTATGCTTCAAGACCTGACGGATAATTTTCCTGCTTTGAAAAAACCGCTTATAGATGAAAGAGATCAATATCTTGCCCAGAAAATCAGAAAAGCGCCAGGTGAAAAAGTGGTGGCAGTACTTGGCGCTGCTCATGTACCAGGTATAAAAGAGGAAATTCATAAAGAGCATGATTTGAAGCAGTTGACTCAACGGCCACCTAAGTCCAAGCTTCCCAAAATTATTGGTTGGTCAATCCCGTTTCTTATCATATCGATCATCCTTTATACGTTTTGGGCTAATCCAGCTGCCGGAACACAACAAACGATCAGCTGGGTTTTATGGAATGGATCATTTTCTGCCATTGGTGCTGCTGCTGCACTGGCGCATCCTTTAGCGGTGGTGACTGCATTTGTTCTTGCCCCAATCACATCATTGAACCCCTTAATAGCAGCAGGTTGGTTTGCGGGAATTGTACAAGCCTATTTCCGCCGGCCGAATGTGGCTGACTTTGAAACACTTTCGGATGATGTGACAAGTGTTAAAGGTTTTTGGAATAATAAAGTAACTCGTATTCTATTGGTGGTCGTACTTGCTAACATAGGAAGTTCACTGGGTACTTTCATTGGTGGAGCTGATGTCATCCGCCTATTCATTGAAAATTTATAGAATGCTTGGCTGCCCACCATCCACTTATAGAAACCATCCAAGAGAGGAGCATTTGCTTCTCTTTTTTTTGCACTTTTATCCAACAATTACGTTTACGGTATTTCCTCGGAATGTTACAATTGTGTTACAAAGAGAATTGTCGAAAAAATCAAATACATAGGGTTAATGGGAAATTTTTTATAGGAAGGGAATGGATATGAGTAAGTTCGTCAAAGGAACATCGATCCTGGGAGTGCTGGCGATCAGTTTTGGTGTGTGGCAACTATCAGAAATAGATGAAAAAGGAACCACTGAAGTAAACGCAATTCAGAATATCGAAAGTCAGGATAATTATGAAACAGTGACGATCGAGCAGGAAGAAACGGCTGGAGTGATAGAACAGAAAGAAGAAATAGTGGATCCACGAACTCTCAGGTCGATACAGGAGAGTGCAAAAGAAAATGCCCAAGTGAAAGATTTGTTCTCTGGTTTAGGTCAAGGGGTCACGGAGGATTTACAATCGATTGAAATGGATACAAAAGAGGAATGGAAAGCTTTAAAAAAAGACAGCCAGGAAAAACAAGATATGATCAAACAACTCCTGGATCTTACAAATGATGAAGAAATCCGGGAACTAGCTAAAACTGCCAGCGGAAAGCTTGCTCTTTCAATTGAAAACAAAAGTATTGAGGTCTATATTGAAACGGTGAATTTATTTAAGTATATCCACGATCGTTTGTAAGGTCATTAATAGTAGGGTCGATTATGATTTTAATGATGCTTTTTGAGAATAATCTCTATTTATACAAGAGTGTGTCGAAACCGTCGAACTTTAGGAGCCCCGCTCCTTATTATTTGTGGTAAAATTTGTTTATTTTTTAGTGGTCTGGTTTGTTTCCTATCGGTATAGGGGAAGAAAAGAGTGAAGATACTTTAAGGAGGTTTTCATTCCATGTCCATCTCTCTCAAAGAAAGGTTAAGTACAGGTGATTTGAACAAACTAAGATCGGCGGCAGTCCTTGAGTTTACGGAAGATTTGTTTGAATCCGACAACTATTGTTCTTTGGAAGTTCTAAGTTCTGGGCAGCAGCAATTGTTCATTGTAAATCGGAATGACCGTACTTTGACCGTTCTCAGCCTCTCACCTGATATGACTTTGAAGAAGGAAACACTTTTCACGGAAAAAATCATTTCGTTGAAGGAGTATTTTGAAGAGTATAGCCTGAAGGAGAACACTCCGCCTCGTAAAATCGAAGTTGTATTTATAGGTGGGCGAACGTTAATGATTGAACCCGGACTCTCAATGGAAGAAGATGAAACCTACAGAAAATCAGATATTACTAGTCAGATTGAAGAAGAGTTTGAGAATTTGATCGCTGCTTTGAAAAACACGGTGGTCTTATAAATGGAAAAAGAGCCGCTTAGGTGGCTCTTTTTTTATCGTCTAATACTTATAATCTCAGCTATGAATATTACTTGCTTCATAAGGCAAAGCCTGCCCCCGCAACGTCTTAAGTCAATCCTCTCTGAGACAAAGAACGTCATTGGCGTTCTTGGCTTCTGCTTGTCGGGTTAAAATGCGGTTATACTTTTGTTCTTGTGTGCACCTCTAAGCTTTCATAGAAGTGAATTCATGTTACATTGGATTAAGAAACATGTGCAGGGGAGGGTGGGGTTTATGTATCCATACATACTTTTGATTTTCGTCGTACTATTTTATGCAGGGAATATTTTAATTGGAAAAGCATTGAATGACTTGCTTCCATTCACCATTGCATTTTTACGTTTGTTTGTTGCATTGATTTTCCTGCTCCCTATCGGTATCCGCAGCGCACGCGAACATAGGGCGACTTTTTGGAACCACCGGCGGCCACTTTTAATCATGACATTAACAGGAGTGGCTTTTTTCAATACGTTTATATACGGAGCATTACAATATACGTCTGCAACTAATGTATCCGTTCTTGAGACCGTCATTCCTGTTTTAACTGTAATTTTAAGTGCGTTTTTATTGAAGGAACGCTTATTGCCACTTCAATGGATCGGAGTGATCATCTCCTTTACCGGTGCCCTTTGGGTGGTTATAGATGGGCGTTTCGGGAACTTAGTTTCGCTGAATTGGAATACAGGGGATATCATTATGATCGGAGCCATTTTATCCTGGGCAGTGTATTCGATCGTTGTGAAACAATCCATCCATCTGTTTCCGCCATTAGGTGCTCTGTTTATGATGACAAGCATTGCTACTCTCGTTTTATTTCCATTCGTCGTTATAGAATGGTGGATGTATGGCGTCCCGTTTTTATGGAAAGTGGACTATATTCTCAGCTTCTTGTATTTAGGAATTTTCCCATCTTTGATTGCTCTCATTTTTTACAATAATGCCGTGGAACAGCTAGGTGCTTCGAAAGCTTCTGTATTTCTAAATTTCCTGCCTGTATTCACCATGGGAGGAGCTTACTTCTGGTTAGGAGAAAAGATCACTCTGATGCAAGTGACGGGAGCGCTATTGGTTATATCCGGAGTCGTGTTGACGACACAAATTGGTAAGAAAAGAAAGAATCATAGAGGCGTGAAAAATAAGGTGAACGAAGCATAAAGTTTTAGATTCAGTGCACAATAAAATATATAATCAAATATCGAAACACCGCTGAACTTTCTTAGCTTTCAACCCACTATCTTCTTTGTGAAGCACTGCCAGGAGACCTCGAAAAATCCTTCTGTGGGGGTGTACGGTATGAGTACAACAGTTCTGTTCGACCTTTTCAAACTCTTCATTGATTCTATTCATTTGCTCGCATTTGTCGTTTTTTCATTGATTTTCGTATTTCAATCCAGAAGGAATTAAAAAGGGGATTGCTATTTCAGTGGTTCCCTTTGGTTAGATGGTGTTAAATAAAGGTCGTTACCATTGAGTTACAGGAAGGATTGGTAGATCCCAGTGGATAATAAGTAAATTGTAATAAGACTCAAGATAACAAGGGTAAGTATAAACTTCTTCTTTGTAAAAGACACTATTAGACCATTGTTCGGGTCGAAAATATAACTCCATACAATAAGTGAAATGATACCGATCATACAAATTCCGAGAAAAAGATTAATCATTAGCTTCTCCCTCCTTCTTATAACATACGTCTACGCTAATTAAAAGTTTCAGCGCTGATCCAAGAGTGAGAGAATATTCGACAAAAAATATCAAAATTTTCATTGCGTCGATAGATTTCGATTGTTATAATGGCAATTGTAATCATGATTATGAACATACATACACGCGGGTGTAGTTTAGTGGTAAAACCTCAGCCACGAGCAAAGCTTCTGCCGAGTAAACTGCGAGTTGCTCCGACGGATATCACTTCCTTGAATAATCGAGTAGAGGAAGGAGCATGACATGATTTTAAGGAAACATGATTAATGAGATTTTATACATGCGGGTGTAGTTTAGTGGTAAAACCTCAGCCTTCCAAGCTGATGATGAGGGTTCGATTCCCTTCACCCGCTCCATTCACTATTGTGATGCATTTATTTTATACTTATGTGAACCAACGCAGTGTTTCGTTAATTGAGTAACGAAGCATTGCGTTTTTTATTGATGAAAATTGGATACACCCTATAGTAGATCGTTTTAACATAGGAGGCCAAAATATGAAGCAGTTACAACAACAATTGAAACAAATTGATGGAAAAAGCTATAAAAGCTATAAACAAATTCAAGGGAAATACTCTTTTCAAACCTATGACTTGTTTATTGATTATGTTCAAGGGGATCCGTTTGCCGCACCTTCGAAGATAAGAGTCCGTATCGACGATCGCCATCGGCCAATAGACAATGACTGGAAAGAAGAACCACGAAGGAAGTATTATGCGGAAGATCGATTGACACGAGCCATTGCTAAAACCATTGCAAAAACACAGACAAGCGTCAAAGGTTCAGGAAAAAGCGGGATGGTCGCCATCGATCGACCTGGGCAGGAGATCCTTGAGCGTACAGCCGTTTCCTTTAATGAAAATGACGTGACGGTTTGTTTGACAGTAGGTTTGCCTGCAAATGGGCGACGTATCAATGGAAAGCAGGCAGAGAAGCTCTTTTTCTCGATTATTCCTGAAATCATGAAGCAGTCTGTTTTCACCATAAAAGATGAAGAGTTGGAAGATGCATGTAAACTAGCAGACCAGCACCAGGCAATACATGATGAAATGAAGAAAAATGGTTGGATTTCCTTTGTTGCAGATGGTTCAGTTTTGCCGCGTGAGAGTGGCATCAGTCAACGGCCGATGAAAGAGGCTGTGGCTTTCAAGAGTCCTGAGGAAAACCGTGTATCATTCTCTATCCCACATCGGGAGGAGCCTATTTCCGGCATGGCTCTGAACAAAGGAATTGTATTGATCGTAGGTGGGGGTTATCATGGTAAAAGTACCCTCTTGAATGCGATGGAGCGTGGGGTGTATCCTCATATCAAAGGGGATGGCAGAGAATATGTCCTCACAGATCCAGAGGCCGTCAAAGTAAGAGCAGAAGATGGCCGGCGTGTGACAACGGTGGATATATCGCCATTCATTAAAAACCTGCCGCACGGGACGGATACGACTACTTTTACAACAGAGAATGCAAGCGGAAGTACTTCGCAAGCAGCAAATGTCATTGAAGCCTTAGAAGCAGGTGCTGATAGTTTGCTGATTGATGAAGATACAAGTGCGACCAATTTCATGATTCGTGATGAGCGGATGCAAGAACTGGTTGTTCAAGAAAAAGAACCGATTACGCCATTCATTGATAAAATCAAACAGATGCGTGATGATCTTAACGTTTCTACCATCCTGGTCATGGGCGGCTCCGGGGATTATTTCAATGTAGCTGACGATGTAATCATGATGGATCAATATATTCCCTATAATGTAACTGAAAAAGCTAAGCAAATCGCGGCACAATATCCGAATGGAAGGACCGCTTCTTCGGAAGAAACATTCGGGGCCCTCCCAGCTCGTTCCTTTTTACCTTCTAGTTTGCAGACACGTAAAGGCAAAAAGGAAAAAGTTCAAGCCAAAGGTCAGAAAAAAATTCTGATGGGTGCTGTAGATATCGATTTAGATGGCGTAGAACAATTGGTAGATACTTCTCAAACTCGTATGATTGCAGATATTGTCATGCATTTAGATAAAAAAGGTGTGCTAAAGCAAGAACGTTCTTTACACGACTTATTAGATGAAATCGACCAGCAATTCAATGAACAGGGTCTTGCTTCATTCGCACCGTTTAAAGATCAGCATCCAGGAGAGCTTGCCAGACCAAGAAGGTTTGAAATTGCAGCAACACTCAACCGGATCCGTACAGCAAAAGTTAAAGACTTAAGATAGAAGGGAGGTTGTCAGGGTGGATTTTCATCAGTTTAAAGAAGAGGTTATTGCCTACAGTAAAGAAATCGGCATCGATAAGATTGGTTTTGCCTCTGCAGATGTGTTTGGTGAGCTTAAAGCGAGATTGAAGCGACAGCAAGAGTTAGAGTATCAGTCTGGCTTTGAAAAAGGAAGTGTAGAAGAACGGACAGAACCGGGTCGCCTGCTTCCTGGTGCTCAATCCATCATATCGATTGCCCTGGCTTATCCTTCAAAGATGCACGATGCTCCTCGAAGTAAAAAGGGAGATCGGCGAGGTATTTTCTGCCGTGCTTCCTGGGGGCAGGATTACCATAACGTTCTGCGCGATCGTTTACAGAAACTCGGAGCTTTTCTGCAAGAGAAGTTTCCGGAAGTTGAATTGAAATCGATGGTGGATACGGGGGAATTGTCTGATCGTGCTGTCGCAGAGAGAGCGGGTATCGGCTTCAGTGGAAAAAATTGTGCCGTGATCACTCCTGAGTTTGGTTCATATGTATATTTAGGAGAATTGGTTACCAACATTCCTTTTGCCCCGGATGAGCCTGTGAATGACAGCTGTGGAGAATGCAACATTTGTGTAGATGCGTGTCCGACTGGTGCGCTTGTCCAGGGCGGTCAACTGAACGCACAACGTTGTATCGCTTTCTTAACGCAGACGAAAGACTTTTTGCCGGATGAGTTCCGCACTAAAATCGGAAATCGATTATACGGTTGTGACACATGCCAAACCGTCTGTCCAAAAAATCGTAAAAAAGATTTTCATAACCACGAGGAATTCGAACCAGACCCAGAAGTATCTAAACCGAAATTGACGCCACTATTATCCATTTCCAACCGTCAATTCAAGGATAAATTCGGGTTCATTTCCGGTTCTTGGCGTGGAAAAAAACCGATTCAAAGAAACGCGATTTTAGCCCTGGCCCACTATCGTGATGAAACAGCAATTGATGAACTTGTCCGTTTGATGAATGAAGATCCAAGGCCGGTTATCAGAGGGACTTCTGCCTGGGCGCTTGGGAAAATCGGCAAACCGGAATGTTTCGCTGCAATCGAGGAAGCGATGGAGCGAGAAGAGGATGAACAGGTGTTGTTTGAAATGGAAAAAGGCGTCCAATTTCAAAAACAATGACCAAATGTACCTTTTCAATCAGGAAAGGCTCTTGTATAATAGAAAAAACTGTTAAAAAGAAGGGGTTGGCTATGAACCATCATTCTTTCTTATACTATGACTCATTCGAAACTCCATTGGGTGTAATGACTGTATTAGCCAATGATGAAGGAGTATGCCGCATCGATTATGGCCATTATGAAGAGCGGCTCTCTTCCTATCAATCTTGGAAAAGGAAACATTTCCTTAAAGGGGAGTTGGTTTACGACCCCGAGCATACGTATGTGAAGCAAACCATGCTTGAAATTATGGAATATTTTGAGGGAAACCGATCGGAGTTTCATGTCCCGCTTAATTGCTATGGAACAGATTTTCAAAGGCAAGTCTGGCGAGCCCTTCTTCACTATGCGCCATACGGGGAAACTCGTTCTTATAAAGATATCGCTGCTTCTATGCATTCACCAAAGGCGATTCGTGCTGTAGGTGGAGCGATCAACCAAAATCCATTTTCCATTGTCGTCCCATGTCATCGAGTCATCGGGAGTAATGGGAAACTGGTGGGCTATGCTGGTGGTTTGGATAAAAAACAAAAACTCTTAGAATTTGAAAATGAACATCATACAGTAACACAGCAATTATAAAGCGGCTATTCCAATTGGAGTAGCCGTTTTTCTTGTTCTCTGGAAATCATTAACTATATAATTGTGAATCAATTTATGGTTATCCTCTACCATTTCGAGGTCATAAACAAGCACTTTGCTGTGGAAAAAAGCCGCGACTTCAAAGGATTGCTTAAGCTTGTCGAGGCTGATCAAGACGCTTGCGCTTTTGTTTTCATTCATTTCTTCCTTTTCTCTTCATATGATTAAAGAGGAGGGAAGAAGGATGAGCCATACATATCAATTGCAGAATTACTGGGAAAAGGTGATGGATCAGCTGATTGATCAAGAACAAGAGGTGTGGTTGAAAAACAAAGTGAATGGTATTCAAAACAGAGGCCAGCACTTACAACGGATCACTTTCCATTTGAAACCATACCATAGGTTCGCATATGAAAATCACACCATCCTGCAATATTTTTTGACACTCTCTATATTAGTAAAGGACGGACGGTCCAATTTCTTAGAAGAGGGGCTGTACGTTGGAGAAGTTCATTTTATAGGGCAAGAGATCTCCGATAATAAAGTCAGGACGGAACAAGGGGGGAGGGCAGATAAACAACTTTCCTTTGATTTTATCGACAAAGAGGAAAGAGAACACGTGCGTTTCACTTATAACAGAAGAGAAGCGGTTAGGTATGCTGATCGCTGGTGGGATAGCTATAATCCATCTTACCGGCATTTTGATGTGGACTGTACCAATTATGTATCTCAATGTTTACGAGCAGGAGGAGCGCCGACTTGGGGGGCTCCTAACCGAGGCAGAGGCTGGTGGTATGGAAACGGGACATGGAGCTACAGCTGGAGTGTCGCTCATGCTCTCAGGTGGTATTTTGGAGGGGCAAGGCAGGGGCTGACTGCTACGGAAGTATCTTCAGCAGATCAGCTTTCACCAGGCGATGTAATTTGCTATGATTTTGAAGGGAACGGGCGTTTTGATCACAATACATTCGTTGTGAAAAAAGATGGCAATGGAATGCCTCTGGTGAATGCCCACACATCGAACAGCCGCCACCGGTATTGGGATTATGAAGACTCGACAGCCTATACGTCTGACATTCAATACAAATTTTATAGAATCGATGGTTGAAGGATGATATAATAACTTAGTTGACTAAGATTAGACTGAGGTGAAACATATGCCGAATCACATTGTACTCTTTCAACCCGAAATTCCCGCGAATACCGGAAATATCGCTCGTACATGTTTAGCTACGAACTCAGAACTTCATCTCATTCGTCCGCTTGGATTCTCCACAGATGATAAGATGCTTCGACGAGCAGGGTTGGATTATTGGCATCAAGTAAATGTCCATTATTATGATTCCATCCACCAACTATATGAGACGTACCCAGACGGTGAATTTTATTATATTGAAAACTTCGGTACGAAGTCTTACGCGGATTTTGACTTTGGTGACTCAGACAAAGATTTGATGTTCGTCTTCGGGCGAGAAAGTGACGGAATTCCCACGGAGTTGTTAGAAGGTCTTGAAGATCGATGCTTACGTGTGCCGATGACAGATCATGTGCGTTCTTTGAACTTGGCCAACACGGTTTCGATTATCTTGTTCGATGCTCTGAAGCAGCAAGGGTTCCCGAATTTGATCAAATGATGGTTCATTTTGAAGCGGCTCTTTTATGGAGTCGTTTTCTGTTATTCAGGAAAATCAGGAATCGAAGTCTGTAGATTTTTTAACTGCGTCCATATGAAAATTTTGTGCCCCTCTAGAGGTCCTTGTTTCACACGATAAGAAGAATTCAGGCTAACATACTTGATTATACAAAAAAACGCACCTGATAAGGGTGCGTTTTTCATGAATTTATTTTCTGGGTTTACCGGCTTTAGTATCGTATCCTGCTGCGAAAATAGCTGTCAGAAATGCGACACAGACAAGAATGATCAATGTTAGATTCATGTATGGTCCTCCTTTTAATAGCCAGACAAGCATTACTAACGAATATTATACCTCATTTCAATAAAGATGTGAATTGTTTGTCCAGCTAAATTTATCCTGTGTTGGATGACAGATGCCTATACGTTGTACCGGGCGATTACATAGAGTGAAGGGTAGGTGAATAACCAAGGATGGATTGGAGGAGTATGAATGAATCAATACCCATATTATTACCCGTATGACGTTGAGGAAGATTTTCGTAATGAAGATGAACGATTCTTCTTTTTCGGACCGTTCGCGGGCGGGCTGCTCGGTGGCTTCTTAGGTGGTGCTCTTGCTCCTGGCCTTTATGGCGGGTTTGGTGGAGGCTACGGTGGCGGAGGCTATGGATATCCACCTCCCTATTATAATCGACCTCCTTATTATGGCGGGTATTACGGACGTCCCCCGTATGGCGGGTTCTGGTAAAAAATATCGCCCCTCAATGAGGGGCGATATTTATGATTAAAAGTTGGTCTTATCTAATTCTTTCCCTTGAGATTCATAACCTTGCATATATTTAATGCGGCGCTGAGCGGATGTGTTATTGACCTGCTCATCAGCGTGATAAGAAGAACGCACCATCGGACCTGCTTCACAGTGCCTGAACCCTTTCTCAAGCGCTATTTGCTTTAACTCTTCAAACTCATCAGGATGATAATACCGTTCAACATTCAAATGCTTTTTCGTTGGCTGCAAATACTGACCAATAGTCATGATGTCGACATTGTGAGCGAGAAGGTCGTCCATAGCTTCCACAATTTCTTCTTTGGTTTCTCCAAGCCCAACCATAATGCTGGATTTTGTAGGTGTATCAGGACGGATTTCTTTGACTCGGCGTAGCAGTTCAAGAGATCGATCATACATAGCACGCGCGCGAACCTTTTTTGTTAAGCGACGAACAGTTTCGATGTTGTGGTTGAAAATATCAGGTTCTCCACCCATAAGTGTGTGCAGGCTGTCGTAATCGCCTTTCATGTCTGAAGGTAAAATTTCCACCGTGCAGCCAGGGACTCGACGGCGGATTGCTTTAACAGTCTCACCGAAAACTGCAGCGCCCCCATCTTCCAGGTCATCGCGGGCTACTGCTGTAACAACAACGTGCTTCAATCCCATAATTTCAACAGATTCTGCGACACGCTCTGGTTCGCCCCAATCCAGCTCGTTTGGAAGACCAGTTTTGACCGCGCAGAAACGACAGCCACGTGTACACGTATCTCCGAGAATCATGAAGGTAGCGGTTTTCCTCTCGCTCCAGCATTCATGGATATTCGGGCAGCGTGCCTCTTCACACACCGTATTCAATTTCTTTTCGCGCATCAGTTTCTTTAATCCGGTATAAGATTTGTTCGTGTTGATTTTGATTTTCAGCCATTCTGGTTTTCTTATGTAGTCTTGATTTTTGCCCAACGCTCTCCACTCCTTTATTTAACGGGAATAATTCCAATCATCTGTTTCATAGCGTTCTTCTGCAATCTGTTTAACTTCCTGCCATTGTTCCTCTGAGAGTTCAAAAGGTTCTAAATGTATATTCAAACCCTTCTCAAAACCATCTTTAAAAGCTGCTTTCGTTTCATCAAAACCAACTGTTTCTTCACGTATTTGATTGATGGCAACAGCTTTGTCTCCAAAGGCTTTTCTTGCTCTTTCTTTAATACGTTCATTCTTATAAATGAACATGTCGAAAAGTTTCATGTCATCTACGTCAATAGGAATAGAACCATGTTGCAAAATGACACCTTTCTTACGTGTTTGAGCACTTCCTGCTGCTTTCTTTCCATCGACAATCAGCTCATACCATGATGGTTCTTCAAAGCAGACGGCAGAACCAGCGACGTCCAACTTACCATCAGGTATAGCAAAATCAGCCTGAATGCCTAAATTTGTAAATCCTTCCAGCAGCCCTTTTGAGAGGACTAGATAAGCTTCTTTAACAGAAGCTGGCATGTCCTTATGATCTTCTGAAACAATAACACTATATGTGAGTTCGTTGTCATGTAGGACAGCCCTGCCCCCTGTTTGACGACGAACCAGTTTGTAACCATGCTTCTGAACACCTTCGAGGTCGATTTTGCCTTTGACTTTTTGAAAATAGCCAACGGACAGGCCGGCTGGCTTCCATCCATAAAAGCGGATGATAGGCGGGATCTTCCCTTGGCGGTGCCAATTCATCAATGCTTCATCCAATGCCATATTGATAGCAGGAGTACAGTGACCAGAGTCGACAAAGTACCATGTATCCATTTGCAATCCTTCTTTCTGTCGTGTAGCACTTTATCCAGTTAAAATATTCACAACAATTCTAACAATGCTGCAGAGTGGTGTCAAAATTTGCAAAGGGAGAAAAAAGACTGTAATCATAGTTCTGAATAGGCCATCATACTTATGGGAGGACGGTTAACTTTACATACATTACCTAAAGGATGTTCTATAATGGGAGAAGGAGGGATGAATCGTGAGTCAAACGTTAATATCAAGCATGCTTTTTTTAATCAGTGCAGCCATATGGGCCCTATTAGCTATTTTTTACGACGATTTCCGTTGGTTGAATATATTCTTATTTATTACCTTTTTAGTGATGGGGTTGTCTAAACGGCATCGTCATAACCAAGAGAAAGATTATGAAGAGGACTGACTTTATGAAGCAGTCCTTTTTTTGTGTCAATTTATTGCCTGCAGTCACATAGGCTTAAGTGTATGGGGCGTCTTCCTTGTGTCTTTTAAGCAAATGGCACATAGTCCGCATCAAAGAAATTCAATATTTCTAATTCAGAGTTTGTCTTTGTCTGTTATTTGGTCGAGCTGCATTACCGAACCGTTTGAGAACATAAGACAAAATTTATTTATGGGGGAGGATCTCCAGGGTGTTACCGCATTTCGTATCATGATCCAGTTGCAGCGGCTAGTCCCTCGAGGTCATAAGTCAACCGTCTCTGTGGAGAAAAACGCTCCACAGTGCCGTTTGTCTTATGCTTGCTGGGTCTACCAAGCCGCTTCCACATTTCTTTATCGCACATGTTTTTCTGTAGCCAGGCATAGGATATATTAAAATTCGTCTCTTACGACGGGGGAGGTCGCGAAGTGGACATTTTAAAAAAAATACAAGACCACCGGGAACATGAAGAGGAACTTAAGTGGGAAGGTACATTCTCAGAGTATCTGGATTTATTAAAGGAGCGCCCTCATTTAGCTCAATCCGCCCATTCCCGCGTTTACAATATGATTAAAAATGCGGGAGTTGTAGAGGAGCACGACCATAAACGCTACAAGTTTTTTGATGAAGATATCTACGGTCTTGATGAGGCGATGGAAAAGCTTGTGGAGGAATACTTTCACCCTGCAGCCAGAAGGCTTGATGTCAGGAAAAGAATACTATTATTGATGGGCCCAGTAAGTGGTGGTAAATCGACGCTCGTCAATTTACTGAAGCGGGGAATGGAGAAATACACTCACACAGACGAAGGTGCGGTTTTCGCAATTAAAGGGTGCCCGATGCATGAAGATCCTCTGCACTTAGTCCCAAGTCACTTACGAAAAGAATTTCAGGAAGAGTATGGCATCCGAATCGAAGGCAGTTTGTCACCTTTGAATACGATGAGAGTTGAAACGGAATATGGAGGAAGAATCGAGGATGTATTAGTCGAACGAGTCTTTTTCTCAGAAGATAAGCGTACAGGCATTGGTACCTTCAGTCCTTCTGATCCGAAATCACAGGATATCGCAGATTTGACGGGGTCGATCGACTTTTCGACGATCGCCCAGTATGGTTCAGAATCAGATCCACGTGCTTATCGATTTGATGGAGAATTGAACAAAGCTAACCGCGGAATCATGGAATTCCAGGAAATGCTGAAATGTGATGAGAAATTCTTATGGCATTTGCTAAGTCTGACTCAAGAAGGAAACTTTAAAGCGGGACGTTTCGCTTTGATATCAGCAGATGAGTTAATTGTGGCACATACCAACGAAGCTGAGTATCGTTCTTTTATTGCCAATAAGAAGAACGAAGCCCTACATTCGCGGATGATTGTTATGCCGGTACCTTATAATTTAAGAGTCAGCCAGGAAGAGCGCATTTATGAAAAGATGATTCGTGAAAGTGATATAAGGGATGTTCATATTGCTCCACACACTTTACGCGTAGCAGCCATGTTCACCATTTTGACCCGTTTGAAAGACTCGAAGAAAGCTTCTATTGATGTACTGAAGAAAATGCGTCTGTATGATGGCGAAATTTTGGAAGGTTTCAGCGATGTGGATGTTGAGGAACTGAAGAAAGAACATTCTGATGAAGGAATGAGCGGAATTGACCCACGGTACGTCATCAACCGTATTTCATCTACGATTATTAAAAAAGAATTGACGTCGATCAATGCACTGGATGTATTACGATCTCTGAAAGACGGGCTAGGAAGCCACGCCTCAATATCAAATGATGATAAAGAAAGGTACTTAGATTTTATCTCCTTAGCGAGAAAAGAATATGATGAAATTGCTAAGAAGGAAGTACAGAAAGCTTTTGTTTATTCGTATGAAGAATCTGCTGTGACTTTGATGGAAAATTATTTGGATAATGTGGAAGCCTATTGCAATAAGGCTAAATTGAGAGACCCACTTACTGGGGAAGAGTTGAACCCGGATGAACGCCTGATGCGTTCAATCGAAGAACAAATCGGAGTGTCTGAGAATGCGAAGAAAGCCTTCCGTGAAGAGATTTTAATCCGTATTTCTGCATATGCACGTAAAGGTAAGAAATTCGATTACCAATCCCATGAACGGTTGCGCGAAGCAATTCAGAAGAAGCTTTTCGCTGACTTGAAAGATGTTGTTAAGATTACGACATCGTCGAAGACCCCTGATGAACAACAGTTGAAGAAAATGAATGATGTTGTGGCCACACTTGTTGATGAGCATGGATATAATTCCAGTTCTGCAAATGAGTTGCTGAAATATGTAGGAAGTCTATTGAATCGATAAAAATTCCCACAAAGGAACCGTTCTCTTATCTTCTATAAGAGAGCGGTTCCTTGTGTTGTTATAATGAAAAATTTCAGATTGCATGTAACAGCCCGTTTCGACTTGTATATAAGCCCAAAACAAAATCATTCTCGTCCTAAGAAAGTAATTCAGGAAACGAACGTTTTGTTTTTCTAGGAACGGGGAACTAGATTAATTAGATAGTATCTCTT
Source organism: Halobacillus sp. H74 (assembly GCF_052246715.1). Lineage (NCBI taxonomy): Bacteria > Bacillati > Bacillota > Bacilli > Caryophanales > Bacillaceae > Halobacillus > Halobacillus sp. H74. Next base: position 32,788 of record NZ_JBQQCI010000006.1, read on the forward strand.
TAAACAAGTTTGGAGATACTAGTTACAAAGCGGGGTTCTGGAATTGTTGATACGGATTGATTCAACTATGTAATTTTTCACAACGTTTCAACCACTTGTCTATAGTGCTTGTTGATATTCGCAATGACTTCAACCGTTATTTGGATAATATTCAAGTTCAGAACCACAAACAAAATGGACGCATCATTGAAAAAAATGTATTCCCGTCTTATTAAAATTTGATTATGAAGCTTTACGAAGCCTCTCGAACTTAAGTACAGGCCAACTTGATTATATGGGCTGGTTAGTTTAATGCCTCCCGGTGTCCCCGGCGCAAGCGGGAATGTCCGACTATTCATAATCTGTTGGTGCTTCATGGAATATAGTTGTATTTATCACTTACACCATAACGGTGCTTCTCGGGTGTTTCTGTCCTCTGCAGATAAAATGACACGTAAGATGGTCGAGCTACTAGAGCTTCTGTTTCCCAATAAATGAGCCAGCAATTAAATGCCGGCTCTGCAAGGTTCTATCTGTTATGCTGAGCGAATAAGTCAAAGCCGTGATGCAATTAAATGGCGATTGTCAGTAGGCTCCGAACAGACTAGAATGCGGAATGGGTCAGCTTTTTATTGAAGACCTATGACATGGCCGATCGTGTTTTGGAAGATGAAGAGTGACAACTTTATACCACTTTAATGGTAAAAAGTGAAAAAGACGTACCCGATGGTGCGTCTTTCTTGTTATAATGAAATTGATGTAATTTGAAAAAATAAACGAAATTTGTTGAATACGTGAGCAATTCAATTCTATAATAGTACATGGACTTGGAAACGTTTTCGAATAAACAATAGGCCAACAACTACTTGGGGGTATTATACGTGTCTAAACAAGGCTCCACTCAAAACTTTTGGGAAATTTTCCATGGCCCCAACATGGGGTACATTGAAGAGCAATTTGAACAATATGAAAACGATCCTAGTGCTGTCGATCCTTCACTTAAGGAAATTTTCGATGAGCACGGGGCTCCAGATTGGATGGAAGGCGGAACAGCTCTGGAAGCTAATGGAGTTGCTGCACCTTCTAAAGGAGACGTCGTTAAGATCACCTCAGCACTGAAACTTGTTGAGGCTATTCGTCGTCACGGCCATTTACAGGCAAATATTTATGCTGTAGGCAGTGATGAAAGACCTAAGACGAACCTGCTTGACTTAGAAACTTATGGACTACAAGAAAAGGATTTAGAAGAGATGCCAGCTGAATGGGTGTGGCCTGAATCACCATTGAAACTGGACAATGCTCTTCAAGTAGTCAACACATTGAAAGAAAAATACGCAGGTACCATCTCTTTTGAATTCGGTCATGTGAACAATGAAGATGAAAGAGAATGGTTGCAGGAGAAAGTGGATACTGATTCCTATAAGGTCTCGCTTGAAAACGATGAAAAGAAACAGCTGCTCTACCGTCTTGCAGAAGTTGAAGGTTTTGAAAACTTCTTAGCTAAGACCTTTGTAGCGCAAAAGCGTTTTTCTATTGAAGGATTGGATGTCATGGTACCTATGCTTGACCATATTATCCAGTCAGCCTCAGGGGACAGAATCAAAAATATCATGATGGGCATGGCTCACCGTGGACGCTTGAATGTACTTGCACATATCCTTGGAAAGCCATATGACCGCATATTTTCTGAATTCCACCACTCACCAGACAAAGAATTGGTTCCGTCTGAAGGTTCCACGGGGATCAACTATGGCTGGACAGGGGATGTGAAGTATCATTTCGGAGCAAGACGTGAAATTGAGAACGGAGAACAGTCAGCCACCCGGGTTACGATGAGTCACAACCCTTCCCACCTAGAATATGTAAATCCTGTGGTTGAAGGTTTCACACGAGCAGCACAGGATGATCGTACTGAAGCGGGCTACGCGAAGATGGACGATGATGAAGCGTTCGGTCTGCTTATTCATGGGGACGCAGCCTTTATCGGTGAAGGCGTAGTAGCTGAAACCTTGAATATGAGTGACCTTCCTGGCTACCGTACGGGGGGTACTGTTCACATTATCGCTAATAACCTTGTCGGGTTTACGACCAACCGAAAAGATGGACGATCGACTCGTTATGCCAGTGACTTAGCGAAAGGGTTTGAAATTCCTATTGTGCATGTCAATGCTGATGATCCAATTGCATGTCTATCGGCAATGGCATTCGCTTATGAGTATCGTCAAAAATTCCATAAAGACTTCCTGATTGACCTCGTCGGGTATCGTCGATTCGGCCATAATGAAATGGATGAGCCTAGGTCGACTCAACCGAGATTATACAAAGAAATTGATGAACACGGTACTGCGGCTGCTGTTTTTGAGAAGCAGTTACAGGAAGATTCCGTCGTTAGTGACGGTACATTGGAAGAAATGAAAGAAGAGATTGAGAGCAAACTTAAAGATATCTATAACAATATGGATGAGCACGAAACAGAAGCACCGGATGTAAAAGATCGACCAAGCGGTGTTGAACAGGACTTAGATGAATTAGAAACAGCAGTTGATTTAGAGCGTCTTCGCAATTTGAATGAAGGGATGTTAAAACGCCCCGAAGGGTTTAACGGTTTTAAGAAACTTGAAAAAATCCTCAAGCGCCGTGGGAAAATGCTTGATGACGGGGAAAAAGTCGACTGGGCGACTGCCGAAGCCCTGGCTTTTGCATCGATCTTAGAAGATGGTAAACCAATCCGCATTACTGGACAGGATACGGAACGAGGAACGTTTGCTCACCGTCACATGGTTCTGCATGATGTGGAAACAGGTGAAACGTATTGTCCACTTCACGGATTAGAGCAGGCCAAAGCTTCTTTCGATATCCATAACAGCCCACTTTCTGAAGCGGGGGTCATAGGATTTGAATATGGTTACAGTGTCCAGGCACCTGAATCTCTTGTGATTTGGGAAGCGCAGTTTGGTGACTTTGCGAATGCCGGTCAAGTCATCTTTGATCAGTTCATCTCAGCTGGACGGGCGAAATGGGACGAGAAGTCCAACATGGTCTTCTTATTGCCGCATGGATACGAAGGGCAGGGGCCGGAACACTCTAGTGCCCGACTGGAACGATTCTTGCAGTTGGCAGCTGAAAATAACTGGACGGTTGCAAATGTCACATCATCTGCACAATATTTCCATTTATTGAGAAGACAAGCTGCCATTAGTAATCAGGAAGAAGCGCGCCCACTCGTCTTAATGACACCTAAGAGTCTATTGCGTAATCAACGTATAGCTGTGGAAGGACAGGAGTTCAGTGAAGGTCATTTCCAATCCATTATGAAGCAGCCGGGATTGTCTGAAGATAAGGACAAAGAGAAGGTAACCAGTTTACTTTTAGGAAGTGGAAAAATCATGGTGGAAATCGAGGATAAAGTTGAAAACTCCGATCAAGCATTTGAAACCATTGATGCTGTGCGGGTTGAACAAATTTATCCGTTCCCTGAAAAGCATTTAAAAGAGATTCTTGAATCTTATCCGAATTTAGAAGAGTTGGTATGGGTCCAAGAAGAACCACAGAACATGGGAAGCTGGTACTTCGTCGAAGGAATTCTTCACAAATTATTGAAAGAGGGACAAATCCACCGCTATGTAGGACGCCCTCATCGTGCATCACCTTCAGTCGGAGAACCGAACATTCATAAAACAGAGCAGAATCGAATCATTCATGAAGCGCTACAGATGTCTAAAGGAGGAAAATCAAATGAAGGAAATTAAAGTTCCTGAATTAGCTGAATCCATAACAGAAGGTACAATTGCAGAGTGGCTTGTTAAAAAAGGGGATCAAGTGGAAAAAGGCGACCCTATCCTCGAGCTTGAAACGGACAAAGTAAACGTAGAAGTGAATGCTGATGCAAGTGGTGTCATCGCCGAGCTCTTGAAAGATGAAGGCGATGATGTGGAAGTAGGAGACGTGATCGCCAAAGTTGACGAGAACGGCGAAGCAAGCGGCTCCGAAGATTCTTCAGGTGATGAAGGATCTGAAGAAGAAGAAAAAGAGGAAGAACAAGCTTCCAAATCTGAACAAAAAGAAGAAAAGAAAGAAAAGAAAGAAGAAGAAAAACCAGCATCTTCCTCAGATGATGATAAAAAAGGATCTTCTAATAAAGAAGTTATTGCTACACCGGCTGCTCGTAAGCGCGCGAGAGAACTGGGCATTGACCTGAGCGAAATTTCCGCTAGAGATCCACTTGGTCGCATCCGTCCTGAAGATGTCGATGAAGCTGCTAAGGGTGGAAGTGAAAAAGAAGAGCAAAAAGCTTCTTCCTCCAATGAAAAACCGAAAAAAGAGAAGAAGAAAGAACAAGATTCCCAAAAGACGGAATTTGATAAACCGGTGGAGCGCATAAAAATGTCCCGTCGTCGTCAAACAATTGCTAAACGTTTGGTGGAAGTGCAGCAAGAATCTGCGATGTTGACGACTTTTAATGAAGTAGATATGACCAATGTCATGCAGCTGCGCAGTGAGCGTAAAGAGTCCTTCCTTAAGAAACATGATATTAAACTTGGATTCATGTCATTTTTCACTAAGGCAGTTGTCGGAGCTTTGAAAGAGTTCCCTCTGCTCAATGCAGAAATCCAAGGCAATGAAATAGTCCAGAAGAAATTCTATGATATCGGTATGGCGGTTTCAACCGATGAAGGCCTCGTAGTACCTGTTGTGCGTGATGCAGACCGTTTGGATTTCGCAGGCATTGAAAAAGGAATCGCAGACGTAGCTGCGAAAGCTCGTAACAAAGAATTGCAATTAGGTGACTTACAGGGCGGCTCCTTCACCATTACAAACGGTGGTATTTTCGGTTCAATGCTTTCTACACCGATATTAAATTCTCCACAAGTCGGGATACTCGGATTGCATAATATTGAAAAACGCGCCAAAGTCATGCCTGATGACACGATTCAAGCGCGTCCGATGATGTACATTGCTCTTTCTTATGACCACAGAATCGTAGATGGGAAAGAAGCAGTACAATTCTTGCGCCGTATTAAAGAAATGATTGAAGATCCGTACGATCTATTGCTTGAAGGCTGATCAACTAACAAACCCCTCAACAGTTTCTCTACTGTTGAGGGGTTTGTTTATTAATTACACTAATCCCATTAAAGCTCCCGATAGGGTAAGACTCAGTTTCGAGGCTTTATATGAGGTTATGGTTGGCTGGGAAACGGCTCGCTTTCCTGCGGGGATGACGGCAAGCCTCCTCGACTAAAGCTCTGTGGGGTCTTGCCAGCCAATCCATTCCCGCGGGAGTCTCGCTGTTTCCCAGCCAATCATACGATTAGGAAGACTCTCGAAACTACATCTCAAGGGGAGCATTCATGGAGGAAACCCTGTAATTAACTTAAGATGTTTGAGTCTCACTCAAATATGCCAGCATTTTTCTGAACGAATTTCGAGAAAAACATATAGCAAGGGTGCGGGGAATGCTTGCGCAGCACCCCTTCTGGAAAAGACGAATGATAGCGATTTTCTTTTATAAATTAATGAAAATCACTCTTTTTAGATAGGCCACTGTTGATTCCACGATGAGCGGTCGGTGGTGACGCCTGCGGGAACAGCGCGAGCCTCAGCTAACTTGGTCAAGTGATCTTCTTGACCAAGTTAGCTGAGGCCGTGCCCGCGGCAAGCATCCACCGAGAAGCGATTCGTGAGAAGCAACAACAAACTTGAACAACTCCTCTAGATGGAAAAGGGTTTTTCAGTAGCTCCGAGAGAGTCCGAGGAGGCTCAACGCGCTCCCGCGAAAAGCGAAGCATTCCCCGCCGCCCCTATCCTCTCACAAAATGTCTCGAAATTGAGTCTTCAACAATCTGCCAGTTTGCTGAATAAGTGAAATGGAGGTGTGAAAAGGGAACGGAAGCTATTACTTTTTCCTAGAAAAATAGAATAATCAATAGGCGAAAAACACAAATAATCCATACATATTTCAATAAGTTTCATCCCTTTACGTGGACCTGCATACGATAGAGTAATACTCGATTAGGAGGGGGAAAAACATGGATGAAGAGAAGAGTTTCGTAATCGCCGAAGACGACTGGTCCCTCCATCGGAAAGGCTATGACGATCAGCGGCGACATCAAGAAAAAGTGAAAGATGCAATGAGTAAACAGTTACCTGACCTCATTACAGAAGAGAATATTGTGATGTCGAATGGAAAGCGTGTCGTTAAAATTCCTATACGTTCACTTGATGAATATAAGATTCGTTATAACCACGAGAAGAACAAGCATGCAGGACAAGGAGAAGGGGATAGTGAAATCGGAGATGTTGTTGCTCAAGCACCGCAATCAAAGGGTAAGCCTGGAGATGGAGACGGGGCTGGCGATCAGGCTGGTGAAGATTATTATGAAGCAGAGATTTCTTTAGCGGAGTTAGAAGCAGCCTTATTCAAAGAGCTCACTTTACCGAACCTTGATGAAAAAGAAAAGGATAACATCATTCACACAGATATTGAGTTCAGTGATATCCGCAAAACAGGATTAACAGGCAATATCGATAAAAAGAGGACCATGCTTGAAGCTTATAAAAGAAATGCCCTTGGGGGTGAAGCTTCCTTTGCACCAATATTCCCTGAAGATATCCGTTACAAGACATGGAACGAAAAGACGAAGCCAGAATCCAAAGCTGTCGTTATCGCAATGATGGATACAAGTGGCAGTATGGGGCAGTGGGAAAAATATATGGCAAGAAGTTTCTTCTTTTGGATGAACCGTTTCTTAAATAAAAATTATGAAACAGTAGAGATAGAATTCATTGCCCACCATACGCAGGCGAAAGTCGTCAATGAAGATGATTTCTTTTCTAAAGGAGAAAGTGGCGGGACGATTTGCTCATCTGCTTACCGTAAAGCTCTAGAATTGATTGAGACCAAATATTCTCCAGAACGCTATAACATTTATCCATTTCACTTCTCAGATGGAGATAACTTAACCTCAGATAATAAACGCTGTATGGGGCTGATTGAGCAGCTTATTGAAGTCTCACAGATGTTCGGATATGGAGAGGTGAATCAGTACAACCGTTCTTCCAGTTTGATGCAAGCATATAAGTCAATCGATCATCCAAAGTTCAGACATTATATTTTAAGGAGAAAAGCCGATGTCTTCCACGCGATGAAACAATTCTTCAGCGAGCAGGAAGAAGAGATTTTCAGCTGATCAATACTTCAGGCCAAGTGACATTATGTTACTTGGCTTTTTCGTTGGGGTAGAATGTTGAAGAACCGATTGCCTGAGGAGGTATGTCAGTCCCCCCTCGGGAAAGCGAGTCGTTTCCCGGAGAGTCCAACTTCAACCCAAAGTGCTTAAAGGAGAGTCTTCTGGAGATGAGAGATTTAAGGGGATAGCATGAAGCTTTTTAAGTACACGTGACCTCTTCTTCCTTGTTATAATGAAGGGAAAAGTTCGGGATAAGGGGGTTATTTTTTGATTCAGGAAATCTTACAGTCTAATCAATTCATCATGTTGATGGCTTTATTGTTGATTATCAGTATAATCGTTACAAAATTCTCCTCGCGTCTTGGAGTCCCCTCACTAGTTCTATTTATCGCGGTCGGTATGATTGTGGGTAGCGATGGTCTCGGATTTATTTATTTTGATAATCCTGAAATCGCTCAATTAGTCGGGGTGATCGCTTTGATTGTCATTCTATTTGAAGGTGGGATGCTGACCAAATGGAAAGATATTCGCCCTGTGGTGGTTCCTGCCATTACCTTGGCAACGGCAGGAGTTGTTTTAACCACTATGATTGTAGCTATTGCTGCCAAGTTTATTCTACATATTGGATGGGTTGAAGCGATGCTGGTCGGAGCTATCGTCGGTTCGACCGATGCGGCTGCTGTCTTCGCTGTGTTAAAAGGAAAGAATGTTCGAGGCAAGCTTGAAGCGACTTTGGAAGCTGAGTCAGGGACGAACGATCCTATGGCAGTATTTTTGACGATCACTTTCATTCAGCTTCTGACCATTAATGAGATGAATGTCTTTTCATTAATCGGTTCGTTTTTTTGGCAAATGGGAGCGGGGGTGGCTGTAGGAGCAGCCATCGGCTATTTGGCAAGTCAATCATTGAATCGCATCAATTTGGATTCTAGTGGTCTTTATCCACTGTTTGCCCTGGGATTTGCTTTCTTGTCTTACAGCTCAAGTTCCCTTCTTCAAGCTAGTGGTCTGCTGGCTGTCTATGTAACGGCGGTATTTATCGGAAATGCTGAACTTGCTTACCGTTATTCAATCCTCAGATTCCACGAGGGTTTCGGTTGGATGGCGCAGATTCTGATGTTCATCATCCTGGGGTTGTTCGTTTCACCTGTCGAAGTATTCACATGGCCAGTGATGTTGGATGGATTGCTGATTGCCTTAGTCCTTATTTTCATAGCACGCCCTATAGCTACTTACCTGAGTTTGGTCGGTTTTTCATTCAATATTAAGGAAAAGATGTTTTTGTCCTGGGCTGGCCTGCGTGGGGCGGTTCCTATCGTATTGGCGATTTTCCCGATGCTGGCAGGTTTAGAAAACAGTCCGCTCATATTCAATGTCGTATTCTTTACTGTCTTGACCTCAGCTCTTGTACAAGGGGCATCGATTACTTGGATGGCAGAGCGTTTCAAGCTCGTTTCTGATAAGGTGGGTAATCCAATTCATTCTCTTGAACTGATATCGATTGGAAAAGCAAATGTGGAGATGATTGAGTTTGATGTTATTGAACAGAATGTAGTGGTGGGCCAGAAGCTGGAAAATATGGAGCTTCCTGACCGTGCTTTGATCAATGCCATCATTAGAGATGGGGACGTCATCACCCCTTATGGTCAAACCGAAATAAAAGCGGGAGATACTTTGTATATTCTAGTCGCCAGGAAAAATAAGAAAGAAGTCAGGAAGTTACTAGAAGCTGTGAGGGAAGAAAAAAATGAACACGAAAAAAGCCGAGCTTAAGGCAGCTCGGCTTTTTTCGTAGCAGCTATGATATTTTGGGCGTTTCCTTATGATATGAAGAATACACTCTTAATTATAGGTAATGAAAGCTGTTTTGTAAACCTTTTCTCAAAAAAACATGAAAAATTTACTAGATGTTGATAAGAATCGCAGGAAGAATTGTTATGTCGACAATCTTCCTATACAATAAGAATCACACTAAGGAGGAATGTACGGTGACTAAGCGTATTGGTTTCATTGGCTGCGGCCAGATGGGGCAAGCGATGATTCAAGGCATGATCGACGCTGGCGTTGTCAAAGCGGAGGATATCGCTGCAACGGCCTTATCTGATGAAACGATTGATTTTGTAACAGATGAATATGGTATACAAATTGCCAATGATAACAAACGGTTGGCCAGGGAAAGCGATTTATTGTTCTTGGCAGTTAAACCTTATGTTTACCAAGGGATCATCCAGGAAATTCGCGACGAGGTTCCTGAAGAGACTGTTGTCGTGACAATAGCGGCTGGTATCACTCTGGATGCAATGAAAGAAGCATTCGGCAGGAATGTGAAGGTCATTCGATCGATGCCGAATACACCTTCGCTGGTTGGGGCCGGTATGAGCGTCCTTTGTCCGAATGACTTTGTCACTGAAGAAGAATTGGCGGATGTAATGGAAGTCTTTGAAAGCTTCGGGCAAGCTGAAATCGTAGAAGAAAAATTGATGGACGCTGTTCCAGCCGTCAGTGGCTCCTCGCCGGCATTTGTATACATGTTCATCGAAGCGATGGCTGATGCTGCAGTCCAGCAAGGTTTCCCGAGGGATAAAGCTTATAAAATGGTTGCACAGGCCGTGGAAGGTTCTGCGAAAATGGTCCGGGAAACAGGCAGACATCCGGGAGAATTGAAAGATGCTGTATGTACACCTGGAGGAGTGACCATAGCAGGTGTGAACAAGCTGGAAGAAGTGGGCTTGCGGAGTGCGATCATTCAAGGAATGAACGCGTGTACAGCCAAGTCCAAGGAGTTATCAGGGAAAAAGTGATGCCGGGCAGTGTTTGTCCGGTTTTCGTTTGCTCAGAGAAGCCCCAGTTTAATGAAACATTTGGAACTTTGAAACGTATTCACTAATAGGAGGTGGGGAGAATGGAGCGAGAACCTGCTCAAAGAATATCCCAAAAAGCACTGACTCTCTGGCGGATCTATGGGGCCATCCAGGTAGGAATTGTCATACTTTTGAGTATCGGGCTTTTTGTTGCTGTTCTTTTATGGGATTGGCCGTGGTGGACACTATTGATTGCTTTAGGTGTCTTATTCATTGAATTAATTGTATCTGTCTGGTTAATCCCCAGTTTAAGGTGGAAACGTTGGCGTTACGAGGTGAGCGAACACGATATTGACTTACAGCATGGCATCATCATCGTCACTCGGACACTTGTCCCTATGGTTCGTGTGCAGCACGTAGATACGGAACAAGGACCATTATTAAGGAAATTTCATTTATCGACGATCAGCATTTCCACGGCGGCAACCGTACATAAAATCCCTGCGTTGGATGAACAAGAGGCAGAAAGGCTTCGGCAGTCCATATCTTCATTAGCGAGGGTGGCTGAAGACGATGTTTGAACCTAGAAAGCTTCATCCGATTTCTGCTGTTATCAATTTTGTTAAAACGCTGAAAGATGCAGCTTTACCATTAGTGATCGTCTTTGTTTTGAACGGGAATATGTTCAGGGGAGATATTGAATGGATTCCTTTGCTCATCTGGATTGCCATTCTTTTGCTTGTGCTGAGTTCAGGGATTATACGTTGGCTGCGGTTCACCTATCGTATGGAAGAAGGTGAGCTTCGGATCGAGTATGGTTTGATTTTCCGTAAGAAAAGATACATCCCGATTGACCGGATCCAGAGTTTAGATTTTTCCGAGGGGATATTCCACCGTCCGTTGAATTTGGTGAAGGTGTCTGTAGAGACAGCAGGTTCTACTGGGAGCCAAAGTGCAGAAGCAGAACTTACAGCTATTAAGCGTGAAGAAGCTTCTGAATTGGAATCATTGATATTTCAAGAAAAAAATAAACGGCAAACGGATATTGAGCCAGAAGATGAAAGCGTGGATCTCAAACAGGGTGGAAGAGAGAAAGTATATGGGATGAATATGAGAGAGATCATTCTCATGGCTCTAACTTCAGGAGGCGCTGGAGTTGTGATTTCGGGTGTCGGTGTATTCTTTTCACAGATCATGGATGTGTTGCCTTTGGGGACGATTTATGACGAAATCCTTGATTGGATACAAATTGGTGCGTTAATCGTAGCCTTTACTGTGCTGGTCGTTTTACTGATTGCGTATGGAATTTCAATCTTATTGAGTATTCTGCGTTATGCCAACTTCTCTGTATTTTTAGAAGCTGATGACTTAATCATTACACGAGGATGGTTAGAAAAGAAACAGATGACGATTCCATTGAACCGTATTCAGGGGATCAGAATAGAAGAAAACCTGATTCGGCAGCCGTTGGGTTATGCAACAGTCACTTTGATCAGTGCTGGTGGTTCAATGCAGAAGGATACTGATCATCAACTGAGATTGCTTCCTATGATAAGAAAAAAAGAAATTGAGAAGGTGTTGCAGCCGATTTTATCGGATTACCATATTGTTCGGTCCTTCAATAAACCCCCTGGCCGTTCTAAGTATCGCTATATGATCCGTCACTCCTGGTTCGCTTTCCTGGCAGCCATTCCTATCAGCATTTTCTTTTTCCCTTATGGTTTACTTTCTATATTGGGCGGAATCTTATTTGCCGGTCTTGGCTGGATCGCTTATCATGATGCAGGATGGAGAATAAAGGACAATCAGCTGACATTGCGTACTCGGAATATCATTAAACAAACGTATGTGATGAAGAAGCATAGAATCCAAGCTGCTTCTGTTGCACAAACGCTTTTTCAACGAAATGCTGACTTGGGGAGTGTGCGCGTAACGCTGAAGTCAGGTGTAGGAGGATCTGTTGCTCACTGTTACTATTTAGAAAAGGTGGATACTGACCAAGTGTTGAGCTGGTATAAACCGCCTAAACAAATAGAAAGCCGGTAGGAAGGTAAATCTTTCTGCCGGTTTTTTATTTTTTGAAATAATAGGATACTATCCTGCACGGTTTATTCGGGATAGAGTTAGCAGCAGCAAAGTATAGGTGTGGTGAACAATTTGATAGCTATCTTTGATGGAAATGAATATTTTTACTGGTAAACAACACAATCGAATTAGAGCAATCATCAATATAGGGTTTAAATCCGAACAATTAATAATTTAATGTTGATTTATGTTCGTAAATAGATTATTATAATTAACGTTGTTATTTTTGGTGAAAGTCAGGTGCCCATTTATGAAGAAATTCTTTCAATTAGATCAAAACCATACAAACGTAAAAACAGAAGTTCTCGCGGGAATTACGACATTTTTGACGATGGTGTACATCGTAGTCGTCAATCCTGCTATCCTGTCAAATGCCGGTGTTCCTTTCGACCAAGTGTTCATGGCAACCATCATTGCTGCTGTCGTCGGAACATTGATCATGGCCTTTGCAGCGAATTACCCGATTGCCATTGCGCCTGGCATGGGGTTGAACGCATATTTTGTAACAGAAGTAGTGCAGCAGGACGTTAGTTACTCTGTCATTCTAGGGGCCGTATTTGTTGCTGGGGTTTTATTCGTTATTTTGAGCATGACCAGTTTGAGAAAAACACTGATCATGGCGATTCCTGCATCTTTGAAGTATGGAATAACCTCAGGAATCGGTCTCTTCATTGCATTCCTTGGATTAAGAATGTCAGGAATAATTGTGGAGAGTGATTCGACGCTTGTCACATTAGGGGATTTGACTGCTCCTGGGACACTGCTAACCATCTTTGGACTATTTGTGACACTTGCTTTAATTGCGAGAAATGTCACAGGCGGGTTGTTCATCGGGATGTTCGTCACAGGGGTCCTTGGATATTTCACAGGTCAATTACAGATCGATCAGCTTGTCGCCGCACCTCCCGCGCCAGTATTCTGGGACATGGATATCGCTGCTGTATTCAGTAATGGGTTATATACAGTTATTTTCGCGTTTTTACTTGTCACCATTTTTGATACGACTGGGACGATGATCGGTGTAGCTGAACAAGCAGGATTTATCCGTAAAGATGGTAGTTTGCCGAGAGCTCGAGCAGCATTGATGGCAGATGCTTCTGCGACTACGGTAGGTGCAATGTTCGGTACCAGCCCCTCTTCTGCCTATATCGAGTCCTCATCAGGAGTAGCTGCTGGCGGACGTACCGGTTTGACGACATTTGTTGTAGCTGGATTGTTCATTGTTTCAATATTTTTTGCGCCAATTGTCGGGGCCGTTTCTGGTTTACCAGCAATAACTGCGCCTGTACTCATTATTGTAGGGTGTTTTATGATGGAGGGTTTGGCGAAGGTGAATTGGGGGTCATTTGATGATGCTTTTCCAGCTTTCATTATCATATTATCCATGCCGCTTACGTCTAGTATTGCAACCGGAATCGCTTTTGGATTTATCACCTACCCCGTATTGAAATTGGTAGTAGGTAAAGGGAAGGACGTCCATTGGATATTGTACATGTTCGCATTCATTTTCATTTTACAGATGATCTTTTTCCCAGGGCATTAAGTGGGATTAACGTAAACCCGTATTTGACATAGATGTCAGGTACGGGTTTTTGTTTGTTGTTTATTTGTGATTTTCTATATAAATGGCGTTTTCATGCCGTGATATCCCATAAATTGTCAAAAATTGTTTTTAAAAAATCAATGCACATATTTGGAAGGTATAAAGTATATTTGGCTGAAACCGTGGCAAGTTATGGATAGGTGATGCAGATGGGATTCTTTAAACGGCTCTTTCGTGGAGATCATACAAAAATTCAAGATCGACAAATTACAGATCAGTCGCAAGAGCCGCAACAAGCGAGCTCTTCCAAGCTGTCCATAAACGTTGAATATATATTACAGGCATTAAATCAAACCAATGATTTGAAAGTACGTGTCCTGAAAAAAGGCAATGCTGCTCTATTATATCTTGAATCGCTTGCGGATCAGGAAAAGGTACAAGCAAAGATATTTGCTCCATTGGAATTAGGACATGTCGATAATATATCTGATATTCCTAATTCCAAACAAACACTCAACTTGGAAGAAGCTATCGTATCCCTTTTGAGTGGGCATGCCCTATATATGGAGGATGGAAGTTCAAAAGTTTCTATGTTCGATGTCACATTGGTGTTTAACCGTAGCACCGAGGAGCCTGCAAATGAAAAGGTAGTGAGGGGCTCTCATGATGGCTTTGTAGAGAACTTGATGATTAATATCAATTTAGTCAGAAAGAGAATAGAGCATAGAAGTTTGACTATCAAGTATTACAAGTTGGGAAAAAAAACGAATACAAGTGTCGCTTTGATGTATATGGATGGCATCACTGATCCAACCATCGTCGAAGAGGTAGATAAGCGAATGAAATCAATTAGTGCTGACATGATTCATAGCCCAGGATATGTTGAAGAATTCATTGAGGATCAATCGTCCTCACCATTTCCGCAGATGCTGAACACGGAACGGCCTGATCGTGTCGTAGCTAACTTGATGGAAGGAAGAGTGGCGATCATGGCGGAAGGAAGTCCCACCACGTTAATTGCTCCTTCTACTTTTTTTATGTTCTATCAGGCACCAGATGATTACAATATGCGCTGGTTCACTGGTACATTCGTCCGCCTCATCAGGTTATTCAGTTTTATCATAGCCATCGGACTTCCAGCTTTTTATATTGCTGTCGTCAGCTTTCATTTTGAAGTGATTCCAGATGAATTGATTATACCTGTCAAAGCCTCTATCAATGAAATTGCTTATCCGCCAATCATTGAAGCCTTAGTGATGGTCATCATTATTGAACTGATCAGGGAAGCGGGTATACGGCTGCCGCAACCGATCGGTCAGACCATCGGTATTGTTGGAGGTCTCGTCATTGGAGATGCGGTCGTGCGTGCAGGTCTGGTTTCCAACCTGATGGTAATCGTCGTCGCATTAACAGCCATCGCGTCTTTTGTAGTTCCATCAAATGAACTGAGTACGACATTAAGGCTTTTGACATTCCCTTTGATATTCTTAGCAGGCTCTTTAGGGTTTGTCGGGATCATGTTCGGGATGATGTTCATATTGATTCATTTGACAAGGCTCGAGTCTTTTGGTGTACCTTATTTCGCTCCTGTCGCCCCGCTCAGTTTCGTGGATTTGAAAGATACTTTTGTAAGGTTACCGCTATATATGATGAGAAAAAGGCCGAAAGATGCCCATGCGATCAGCCCCGTTGCTATGGGGCCATCAAGGGAGTGGAAAGAGAGTGAACAATCAAAGCAAACCGGATCAAAAGAAATTAAATCAGAATCAACAACAAAATCAAACTCCAATACAAACTCAAGCTCCCAATCAGACTAGCCAGAAGCCTGAACAAAAGTTATCACGGAGGCAGTTTTTTTTCATTATCATTCAGACTCAAATCGGGGTGGGTGTACTTTCTATTCCTTATGACTTGCATAAGGTAGCGAAACAGGATGGATGGATTTCTCTACTGATTGCCGGCATACTTTTACAGATTGTATTATTCGTCCTTTGGGCGATCGCTAGAAACCATCCAAAACTGACACTGTTTCAAATTAATGAAGTAATCTTTTCAAAATGGTTAGGTAAATTCATTTCATCTGTTTATATTCTTTATTTTATAGGTATAGGAACTTTAATTCTCTTGTTATATGGAAGAATGATCAGTTTGTGGGTGTTACCAAATACGCCATTATGGGTGCTTGCATTCTTAATGATTACAGCTTGTATCTACCTCGTCGATGGTGGCTTGCTCATAATGGGAAGACTTTATACAATGTTGTCCTTTATGTTAGTTATACTTATTGTCCTTGTCATGTACACCATGAAAGAGATGAATATTATTTATCTTTTTCCCATCCTTGAAACAGGATGGGGGGGAGTATTATCGGGTGTCGATAAAGCAATTTTATCCTTCTTCGGTTTTATAGTGTCACTTGTCATTTTTCCAAAAGTCGAAGGTAAACCTAAGGATAAATTAAAAACGATATTTTTTGCTCATTGGTTTGTTGTTGCGTTCTATTTGTATATCGTGTTCGCAAGTTTTACATTTTTCAGTACGAAAGAGCTTACACTAGTTCCGGAACCTGTTCTTTATATGCTGAAATCATTTGAATTGCCGATCATAGCCCGAATTGATTTATTTTTCATATCGATTTGGATTATCAGTGTGGCGACTTCGTACGCAACTTATGTTTATATGGCAAGTGTCGGATTTAAGGAGGTTTTTCAATGCCAGCATACAAGACGTTTCATTACAATTTTCGGTTTGGCCACTTTCATCATTGCGGTTTATGTTGGGTTTGATATGAAAAAATTAGAGATTTTCAGTCAAACAATGATTTATTCAGGATATGTGTTTTCGATTATTGTTCCTTTAATGATGCTCCCTCTCAGTTTTCTTTTCAAAAAGATGAAGAAAGGACAGAACTGACATGAAGCGATGGCTTGTAGCTGTAGTATGTCTCATGATGTTAACAGGGTGTTGGGATGAACGACAGTTTAAAAACATCAAACTGGTATTATCGATGGGCTATGATGTGGGCGAGGATGGAGGGATCATCCAAACAGTATCGATTCCTAGTGTAAGAAGGAGCGTGGAGGGGCCCGGGGAAGAGAAGATACAGGTTATTTCAACGCCTGCCCACACACCAAGGGATGCACGTGATAAATTAGATCAAATGATTTCTGAAACATATGATCCTTCTAAGGTGAAAGTGATTGTCCTCGGGGAAGAATTAGCAAAAAATGACATATATCCATTATTAGACGAATTGTATCGTAACCCTAACAGCAATTTGAATGCTTACTTAGCCATAGCCGAAGAGGGTACAGCAAAGGATGTTATTGCTACAAGAAACTTAAGTGAAAACCGTATCAGTCAATATGTTGCTGGTTTATTGGAAGCAGCTGTATATTCGACGCATTCAACAGGGGAAAACCTTCAGCTCTTATGTGCGGAGTTGGTGGAACCTGGTATAGACTTTTCTGTGCCAATGATAAAGATAGATGAAGAAAAGCAAATGATCACTTTTTCAGGGATGGGGCTGTTTAATGATAAAAAATTCACTGGAGAAAAAATTGCTCCGGAGCAATCCACTTTATATATGCTGCTACAGGGAAAGATGGGAAAAGTTGCTCGAATGACTGCTAAAGTCTCTGACAAACATGAAGAGGAGATACTTAATTATGTTACTGTAAATGTCATGAATAACAATAAGGACCTTAAATTAGAGGTGAAAGGTAATGAGATCACGGCTCAACTTAAATTGAAGATGAAGGTACGAATTGTAGAATATCCATCTGATCACTTGTACGTCAAAGGGAAAATCGAGGGTATCAGAAAGAATTTGTCTGAAGTTTTGACCGCTGAATCTGAAAAAATTATCGGTCAGATACAAGAAGCGAACAGTGATGTTTTGGGAATTGGCAGAAGAATAAAAGGATTTCATCCAAAAGTTTGGAAAGAGTTGGACTGGAATGAGGAGTACCCGGAAATCACCATCAAACCGAAAGTTGAAGTGGAAATTCTGCAACATGGAATCACCAATTAAATGAGTAATATCAACCAGTGTAAAAAAATTTAAAAAAATTTAGGCAAGTTGAAACCTTTTACCTCGTTGTCTCGTCTGTATAGTAGAAACTTAGACAATGATTCGTGGGAAGAGTAACGTGTGGAAAACAGTTTGGATTAGAATGTATATGATTACATTCTTAGCGCTTGTTATGTGCGGATGTAATACAACCCAGGCCGTGCCAAACGGATATTATAATTACGATCAGGATAAGGTAATCACTGCAGTTGAGCAGCTTGAATTCAATCCAGACTTGCCTGATTTCATCCCGATTCATATGGTCAGTGTTGTATCAGATGTGTACAAGGAAAACGAAGCGGAAATCATGGATTTAAGTTTCTACACGACTGAAAACAATCTCTTGACCATCAAGTTCACTGAAGCAGATGATTACTCCACCTCATGGGTGGATCAAGAGAAACTTCCCATTACAGACCAGATTGATGGAATATATGAAGACAATCGTTTTTCCAAGAAGATATCGTGGCAAAAAGGTCGCATCACATATGTGAGGACCTATCGTGCAAATGTTTCAACTGAACTAAATAATGAACAGCGTGTAACACGACAACAATTGGTTGAAGTGGCCCGCTCGTTTCATTCATAAATGATTATACCTCCCCTATGGTATAGCACTCGGCGACTGACCATCGCCGAGTGCCTTTTAATTTCCCCAGACTTTTCCTATCTCTACATATTTTCCAAGTAATAAGCCAAACTACCTCTGACAAAGAAAAAGAGGAGTGAGTTTTGTGAAAACATGGATGTGGTTAGGGGTGATGTTATTTGCCGCTGTTTTATTTGTTCAATCCCCTCAAATGACACATGCCCAGACAGATGCGTATACGGTGAAGAGCGGAGATACCCTTTGGAAGATTTCCAAAAAATATAAAATAGGTCTTGCAGAAATTATCAATGCGAATCCTCAATTCAATAATCCTGATTTGATTTACCCTGGAGACCGTGTAACGATTCCGTTGAAGCCGAGTATTAAGTCAGTAGAAAGACAGGTCATCGACTTGACGAACCAGGAACGAGCGAATAATGGCTTGTCGGCATTGGAAGCGAATTGGCAGCTTTCACGAGTAGCACGGTATAAATCAAGAGATATGGCGAATAAAGGATATTTCTCTCATAACTCACCGACATATGGATCACCTTTCGATATGATGAGGGATTTCAATGTCAATTATCGAAAAGCAGCAGAGAATATTGCTGCAGGGCAACGCACACCAGAAGAAGTAGTGAACGGATGGATGAACAGCCCTGGACATAGAAAGAATATTCTTGACCCTGACTTACGGCAAATCGGAGTCGGTTATGCTGAGGGCGGGAGCTATGGTTACTACTGGACTCAAATGTTCATAAGCCAATAAGATAAAACTGCCGCTTTTGAAAGCGGCAGTTTTTTTGTCCTCTGATTGAGGTGATTATCCCCACCGGGAAACAATCTCTTATGTCCCGGAGGTGGTTTCTCTAGCAGAAATTGTATCAATAGGTACAGGGGTTATAGTTGCTCCTATCTTTTTGCCAGTAACAGAGCATCGGAGCATTATTACTCATAATAGAGCTCCTTTTCTGAAGAAATTTTATCACCTGCGAAAACCGTTGGTGAAATATTCCCGGCAATCATTATAGTCTCTTACTTTATATTTGAAAAATTTACAGAAGACTTCCTTCTGGTTTTAAGGGGAATAAATGCCGGTGACTAAAGGCATATTAAATGATGAAGGAATAGAGTGACATGGTCTGCAAAATATTACATACAAATAAACCTTGCATGACGTCTGACAACCTGATAAAATCCATAGTGGTATTAGTTAATGTAAGCATTTTCATAATGGGGTTTATTACCAAACAAATAGGGGAGGATTTTTTCATGGATATTCTTTTAGGGATTATTGCTGTCGCGGTCATTCTTGGAATCGCTTTTTTGATGTCCAATGATCGTAAAAATATTAATTATAAAGGTGTAGTCGTCATGTTGGTGGTTCAATTGCTTATCACCGCCTTCATGTTCAATACAGAAATAGGGAAAAAGATCATAGATGCCATCTCCTGGGGCTTTAATAAGCTTATTGAGTATGGAACAGTAGGGGTGGATTTCGTCCTGGGCGGAGTACAAGTCGGAGATGGTGGAGTTTTCTTCTTCAACGTCCTATTGATCATCATCTTCTTTGCCACCATCCTATCTGTTTTGACGTACTTGAAGATTTTGCCTTTCATTATCAAGTATCTCGGCTGGGGACTTTCTAAAATTACGGGTCTTCCAAAGGTTGAATCTTTTAATGCTGTAAACAGTATTTTCTTCGGACAATCAGAAGCATTGATTGCGATTAAATCACAATTTCATAATCTGAATGATAACCGTTTATATATCGTCAGTGCTTCTGCAATGGGCTCTGTTTCTGCATCCATCGTAGGGGCATATCTGGGAATGCTCCCAAGTCAATATATCCTGGTTGCGCTTCCGTTAAACATGTTCAGTGCTTTGATTGTAGCTTCTATGATTTCTCCAGTAAAAGTTTCTAAAGAAGAAGACGTTGTCGACATCCAAGATGTTTCCAATTCCAAAAGTTTCTTCGAAGCTATGGGGAATGGAGCTTTAGATGGTGGTAAAATTGCATTGATCGTAGCTTCTATGCTTATCGCTTTCATCGCTTCACTAGAGCTCGTAAATGCAGTCTTTGGTGCGATATTCAATGGTTTCACCCTACAACAACTGCTTGGTTATATCATCGCTCCAATCGGATTATTGATGGGTATTCCTGCTGGTGAAGTCATTGATGCCGGTGCTATCATGGGTACGAAAATCGTAACGAACGAATTCGTTGCTATGCTTGAATTCAGCAATATGCTGGATAGTGTATCAGAAAAGACAACAGGGATCGTAACTGTATTCTTGACAAGTTTCGCTAACTTCTCCTCCATTGGTATCATTGCGGGTACTGTTCAGGGAATCGACAGTGAAAAAGGCGGTAAAGTGTCTGGTTTCGGTATGAAACTTCTCATTGGTGCTACACTTGGTTCTATGCTGTCTGCAACAATTGCAGGACTATTTCTATAAGGTGAATCAAAGCCTGAATGGAGAATTTTCTCCGTTCAGGCTTTTTTTGTCTGCAAGTGTCGTGGCCAAAAGCGAACTTCATCTTTCACAATGCCGAAGTCAAAAGATGTTTTAAAGGCTTTAGTGTACTTCAGCTGTACTGTTCTTCCATCAGCAAAGTTTACAAAAGAATGGAAAAGGAAATAAAAAGCTATAGATCCCAATAAAAGGAGAGATAATTGTGCAAACGCATAAGCTCTACATTAATGGAGAATGGGTGAGTACAGCGGAACAACAAGAGGTTTTAAATAAGTACACACAAGAACCCTATGCTAAAGTAGCTAAAGCTTCTGAAAAAGAAGTGGATATCGCCATTGAATCAGCAGCTGAGGCCTATAAGGAGAGACAAATGCCTCCTTACCAGCGATTTGAAGTCTTAAAGCGTGTCAGTGAATTGTTGCAAGAAAAGAAAGAGGATCTTGCTGAAAATATTACTTTGGAAGCTGGGAAACCGCTCAAACAAGCGTTGACCGAGATCGATAGAGCAACGCAGACTTTTGAATTGGCAGCAGAAGAAGCGAAGAGGATTCATGGTGAAGGTGTCCCTGTTGAAGCAGCACCAGGGTCCGAAAATCGCATGGCCTTCACCATAAAAGTTCCCGTCGGTGTTGTGGGTGCCATCAGCCCCTTCAACTTCCCGGTCAATCTTGTCGCACATAAAATAGCTCCCGCGATTGCTGCTGGAAATGCTGTTGTATTGAAACCGGCAAGCAAAACACCTATTTCCGCACTGAAATTAGCGGAACTCTTCGAAGAAGCAGGATTGCCGAAGGGATTTCTGAATGTAGTGGTTGGTTCGGGTTCCACAGTAGGTAATCAAATGATGGAAGATGCTAGAATTAATCTCTACACGTTTACAGGAAGTGCTGAAGTCGGCTTGAAATTGAAACAGAATACAGGTCTGAATAAGCTCATCCTGGAGCTTGGCAACAACTCGCCTGTCATTATTGACAAAGAAGCAGATTTAGATACAGCAGCTGAAAACGTGGCCGCCAAAAGTTATGCTTTTGCCGGTCAAGTATGTATTTCTGTTCAGAGGATTTATGTCCATGAAGAGGTCCAGGAAGAATTTCAACAAAAATTTATAAATGCCATACAATCATTGAATGTAGGAGATCCGAATGAATCAGATACAGATGTAGGACCAATGATCAGTGAGGATGAAGCGAAGCGTGCTGAAGAATGGGTGGAAGAAGCAAAAAACAAAGGTGCTCATATTCTCTATGGAGGGGAACGTGACGGGGCTTTACTTCAACCGACTATACTGACAGAAGTTAACCATGAGATGAAGGTGGTCTGTGAGGAAGTTTTCGCTCCTGTTGTAAGTATTCTTCCATTTTCTGATCTAAAGTCATGTATTAAGGAGGTCAACAGCTCTCCGTATGGTCTGCAAGGTGGAATTTTCACTCAGAATATCGATACCGCTTTTTATGCGGCTGAAAATGTTGAAGTTGGAGGTCTCATGATCAATGACTCCTCTCAATATCGTGTGGACCTTATGCCTTACGGTGGAGTGAAAAACAGCGGCTGGGGGAAAGAAGGCCCGAAATATGCCATTGATGAAATGACAGAAGAACGGCTGATTGTGATGAATTTGAATCAGTAAAATAAAACCGCCTATGGCATTTTGGAAGCTCCTGTCATTCGGTGCCTGAATCTAACACCTTCAAAGATGTAAATATCAATTTTATATCTTTGGAGGTGTTGTTCTTATTGAAATCGTATGCCGGGCATAATCGCAGTCCAAACTATACTCAGACATATTTAACAAATTCATCGCGTTTCACTCCCATTAAAATTGAATCATGGTATGCTCCGTTATAGAATAGATCTTCCCTTATACGACCTTCTTCTATAAATCCCAACTTTTTATACGATTGCATTCCTCTTTTGTTGTAGGCGAAGACATCCAGACCTATTCTATTCAAATTCATGATCTCAAAGCCGAATTCCAACAGTAAAGACATGGCTTCTGTCCCGTATCCATCCCCCCAGAAGTCCTTATCGAAAATGGAAATCCTCACAATCGCTTTACGATTTTGCTGATCTATCTCCAGCATAGCAATGTCCCCAATAAGCTGGTCAGTTTCCTGTAAGCAAATGACCAGGTCGATTCTGCTGGCATCCTTTGAGATCCTGTCAAACCAATCCTGAACAGCAGACCGGGTGAACACAGCCTGAGTACCTGTGAGCCGCCGTCCTTCTTTATCCCAGAGAGCATTTCTATAAAAGAAATCCAAATCCTCACTTTCAATCGGTCTTAAATAGACTCTGTTACCTGCTAAAAATTTGATAGGTTGATGTACTTGTTCACTCATTAATATCCCTCCTGTAATGTACTTATTTTCTTATCATAAATATACAATTTTCCATGAGTTCGATAAATAGTAAGAATCACTTAGAATCAATATCACCAGACCAAAAGCTTGTCGGGGGAGGCACTGGAGCTAAATGAATCAAAAGCGCAAGCACCTCGGGAGGCTAATTGTTGGTACGGAACAAGCAGTTGTTATATTATTTCCTGGATTATAAAAAACACTGATTATCCAACTAAAAGATAATCAGTGTCATTTTGTCTATTCCTTAGTATAAACAATCTTCTTTATCGTCTCTGGTGAGAGAAAATACTTCTCCGCTAATTCACTGATGGAGTACCCATCATAAAAGCTTTGTTTAATCTTGGAGTTCCGCTCATTGATTTTCTTTCTTGCTCCAGAGGAGGTCCCCCATTTTTTATGCATTGCTCTGGGTTTAGGAATATAAAGAGTTTCACCTTGTATATATTTCTGCAGTTCTGTTATAAGTTCTTCAGGTATAATATTGTTTGCGTTCACATATTTCATCTCAGCCAGCTCCTTATTTATTTTAGTTATCTACTAAATAAGGTGCAAAGCCTGTACGATTAGAAATATGAGGCTGTTCAGGCAAGCTGATCAAATCCCCCTCATGCAAAGTGCCGCCTTCTAATCATAGGCTTTGCATGAGATGCTCCCGTTTTCCTCAACGTGATAACTTTCTGCATTTTTTCACATCCTTTATCCGAAGTTTATTATTCACATACACTCAGTATAAGTGAATTTTAGATTATGTTCATAATATAGTGGTTTGCGAACATCGTCCTGTGATTTTTACCTTACAGTGATCAGTTTCCCCTGTTATCTTAAGTAACATTAACGAAAAGATTTCAGATGTCCTTTCTGTAAGTGGATCATCCTGATGAGCAATGTGACAGCACCGGCAGTTAAACCGATCGTCAAGCTCAGCCAGTAACCATATGGCCCTAAACTTGTATAAGTGGCTAACAGGTATCCGCTTGGTAATCCAATGCCCCAATAAGATATGAAAGCCATCAAAAGCGTAATGTTGACGTCTTTATATCCTCTGAGGATCCCCTGAAGCGGTGCTCCGAATCCATCTGACAATTGGAAAAAGATTGCAAAGAAAATGAAGTTTTTCGTCAGTTCGATCACGGTTTCATTGGAGCTGTACATTCTGGCTACAGTATCGTCAAAAATGAATAGAACAAGGCCGCCAAGAATACTCATCATGACCGCAAGTGTAATACCCAAATAAGAATAAGTCTGCGCTTCTTTGTACCGGCCTGCGCCAACTTCAAAACCTACAGCAATGGTCAGCGCGAAGGCAATACTTAACGGAACCATATATAGAAAAGAAGCGAAGTTGATTGCAGCCTGGTGGGCAGCGATTGTATTTGTGTCATAAGCGGTCATAAAGAAGGTGACAGCAGCGAATATGCTTGTTTCAAAAAAGATGGCAAAGCCGATAGGGACACCGATTCTCAACTGGTTCCACCATTCCTTGAAGGAAGGTTTCATCCAGTTTTTGAAGATTTTATATCTCTTGAGCGGAGTGAGTTTATGTATGATGAGTATAATGATGAAGAAAGATACCCAATAGGTAAGCGCGGAAGCGATTCCTGCTCCAACGCCGCCGAGTTCCGGCGCGCCCCATTTACCAAAAATAAATATATAATTGAACAGAATATTCGTAGGGAGAGTCAGTAATATGACAAACATCGATATTTTTGTCATTCCTAGAGCATCCACAAAAGAGCGCAAAATATTGAACACGAATAATGGAACAATCCCAATTCCAAGGGTTATCAGGTAATATTTGGCCACATGATTCACTTCTGACTCTATATCCATAAGTGAGAGAATCGGATCTAACATAAAGAATCCGATTCCTCCGATAAGTGTCGCTAGAACAATGGCTAAGTAGACACCTTGCTTCACAGAATAAGTGATCTCCCTGTCTTTTTTAGCTCCTTTCAGTTGAGCGACGATCGGAGAGATGGCCATCAGTATTCCATTCAAGCCAGTAAAGACAGGCACCCAAATGCTGGAGCCGATCGCTACACCTGCAAGCTGATCTGCCCCTGATTTCCCTGACATGATGGTGTCGAAGAAATTCATTGCATACATGCCGATTTGGGTGATTAATATAGGGAGCAGGATAACAGTGAACAATTTGATTTTTTCACGTAATGTTTTAGTTTCATACATAGAGATCTTCCTTTTCTGTTACAATTCTTCTAGAGGAATATGAGGATTATAGCACATTAGCATATAGATACCTATTTAGAGACACCCCAGAAAGGACGTTGAGCGTGATATGAGTCAAAAGCGAATTTTATTTACAGGTGGAGGCACAGCCGGACACGTGATTGTGAACCTTGCGCTTATCCCTGAATTCCAAAAGCAAGGTTACGAAGTAGATTATATCGGTTCATATGAAGGAATAGAGAAGCAGTTGATTGAACCTTTGGAAGGTGTCACGTATTACGGCATTTCTACAGGTAAATTGAGAAGGTACATGTCCAAAGAGAATTTGAAAGACCCTTTTAAAGTTTTGAAAGGGTTGGCTCAATCGTTGAGAATCATCAGCAAGAGAAAGCCGCGCGTCATTTTCTCTAAGGGGGGGTTCGTATCTGTACCCGTAGTGATGGCTGCAAAATTGAAGAGAGTCCCTACAATCATTCATGAGTCGGATTATACTCCAGGACTCGCCAATAAATTATCGTTCCCCTTTGCTAAAAAGATCCTGGCGACTTTTCCCGAAACGATGAACCACCTGCCAGAGGGAAAAGGGGAATTCATAGGGGCTGTCGTCCGTGAAGAGTTGTTTGAAGGGTCGCGTTCAAAAGGACTGGCTCTTTGCTCGTTTCATAAGCAAAAGCCTGTCATCATGGTTATGGGGGGCAGTACAGGTTCGAAGCGAATCAATGATGCCGTCCGTGATAATCTTGATGAGTTATTAGAACAAGTCCAAGTCATCCATATATGCGGTCATCAAAACAAAGATGATTCCATTCACAGACAAGGTTATGCACAATTCGAATATGTGAATGAAGAATTGAAAGATCTCTTTGCTGCGACTGATTACATTGTTTCCCGCGCTGGTTCGAATGCTATATTTGAATTTTTAGCATTGAAAAAGCCGATGCTGCTTATTCCTTTATCGAGAAAAGCAAGCCGGGGAGATCAAATATTGAACGCGGATTCTTTTGTTAAACAAGGGTACGCGATCAAACTTGAAGAGGAGGAACTGACGGATGAACGGTTGTTGAAAGATTTACGTCAGTTGATGAGTGAGGATGCTGAAATACTTGAAAATATGGAAAGTTACCAAAGTGAGCGAACTAAAGAAAAGGTGATCGATATCATCCAAGAGCATGAACGTAATGAATAAGCAGCAGGCAGACCTCCATGTTAAAGCATGAGGCTACTGAAGAACTGCAAACTTCTGAGTTATGCAACAAAGAAAAAGCCCGTAGATTCCACGATGAGTGTCCGGTGGTGATGCCTGCGGGAACAGCACGAGCCGAAGATCCACTTGGTCAAGTGATTTTCTTGACCAAGTCAGCTGAGGCCGTGCCCGCGACAAGCATCCACCGACAAGCGATTCGTGAGAAGCAACAACAAACTTTAATAGCTTCTCTAAATTGAAAAGTTTTTACAGTGGCCTCTTGAGAAGACATGAGGTCTTTTTTTTTATGGCTTGGGGAATAATAACTCTATACTTGGACATATTTGATTTTATTAATCTGCTAAGATGGACCGATGGAATTAATGAAACATATTTCCCCTTTTAATTTTGCAATAGATAGGGAATAGATGAATGAACATAAACTCTTATGAAAAAGGGAGTGTAGATAAGATTCATTTAATCAGCAGAGGAGAGGTTGAATGATGAGGACATCTTTTGAAGCAAACATCAGGCATCCTAGAGACATGAAAAATATCAGGAAAGAGTATCATCCCTATCTGGCTAAATATTATGGGAATGATCAATTGTTAGTGGATGCTTCTATTTCAGAAGCTGTTTGGAATGCTTGGGAACACGGCCATAATCAAAGAAATGATTATCCAATCCAACTGAAAATTTCTTTTTTGAACTCAAGACTATTAGTGAGGGTAAAAGACCAGGGAAGTGGATTCGAATGGAAGCCTTATCAAGTTACTAGTGATATCAAACAATGGTTTCCCACTGTTGAAGATTTAGAAAGAAGGGGCCGGGGAATTACATTAATGCTTAGAGTTATGGATGTTATACGTTATAATGATATAGGCAATGAATGTTTGCTAATGAAAAAATATCTTTTTCAGGAGTAGATTTTGTGAACACTAATGTCTGTCGTTATTGTTATAAGGAAATACAGGATAGGGATGAACTCATAACTGCTTCAAATTGGTTCAGAGTAAGACCTTATCACTATCGCTGTTTCGATTTATTAGAACAGGATACCATGACTATTGCAGGAACCTGGACACCCGTAAATGGCCGGGCTGGGCTGATTACTGTTATCTTGATGGTCATTTTTGCTGCGGCTTTGTCCATGACAGACTTCCTCGGGTCCATAGGTGATTTGATAGCAATTCTAGCTTTGTATCCCATATTTCTCCGTATTTTTTCTTTTGTTGTTTTTGAGAGCAGACTTCCCAAATATGCAGAAAATAAACGAAGATAATGGTTTGAAACTAAGACATCCTTCTCAGTCGGGGAGGGTGTCTTTGTTTTATTAGCATTTAAAAAACTTGTTTGCGCTTCCATTTCGGGTGTGGTATGTTATTATTTCGTTGCTTTGGAAAAAACTGCATGAAGGGTCAGCGCTCACGCGTCATTCCAATATGATGAAGGAGGAGAATGACAGATGTCTGAAGGCCACCCGGATTTGAAGCAAGAATTGGAAAGACTTTCTTTTACGAAAGCTTATATGGAGCGGTTGATTGACTCACAGGAAATCGGTCAGGAAGCTCAGAAGAAGAGACAGGAAGATACGCTTGAAAACCTCAGCTTCAAAGATAGTAGTCTTCGCTATCAAGAAATGTTGTCACATGCTAATTTCATGAAAATGTCGAAGGAGCAATTGGAAAGCCTCCAACAACTACGCAAGAAACCTTATTTTGCCCGCATTGATTTTCATCGTAAAGAAAAACCAGATCGAGAAACCTTCTATATTGGAAAAATGTCTTTGTTTGACCGCGAGACTCAGCTGCCTATCATTTTGGATTGGCGCTCCCCTTTAGCGAATGTGTATTATGAGGGACGAATCGGAGAGGTAAGTTATGAAGCTTTGGGTGAACGTTATGAAGGCCATGTATCATTAAAGAGACAGTATCAAATTGAAGAAGGAAACTTAGAGAATTTCCGCGATATCGACCTGACCACTAAAGATGAACTGCTACAAGATTCCTTGGCTCAAAATGCCGAAAGCCGTTTGACGGAAATCGTCTCTACCATTCAGGAAGAACAAAACAGGATTATTCGTGCGGATCTGCGAAAACCGATTATCGTCCAGGGAGCGGCAGGAAGTGGCAAGACGACGATTGCTTTGCATAGAATCTCTTATTTTTTGTACACGATGAAAGAAATCTTCAAACCTGAAGACATGTTGATACTCGCTCCGAACCGTTTATTTATCCAGTACATATCAGAAGTGTTACCAGAACTCGGCGTTCAGCGAGCCAAACAATCCACTTTTATTGAGTTTGTGCAAAAAGCTACTGGTATTGATTGGCCTGTGCTCACCCAACATGAAGTATTAATGCAGACAATTGAAGGAAATCGAGATCCTCAAACCCTTGAATTCGCAGCAATAAAAGGTTCGAAGTTCTTTAAAGATTTATTGAATGCCTATATCCGACTATTGAAAAAGTCCTACCAAGTGAAAGAAGATTTTATGCTTGCCGGCTTCCGTATTAAAAGTGCTAAAAGCATCAATCGTCTTTTCTATGATGAATACAGCTACTTTCCATATGAAGTCCGTGTGAAGAAAATCAAATCTGTCTTACAAAGCGAATTAAGAAGAAAGAAGAAACAGATTTTAGATAAAATGGCTGAAAAATATGATGAAGAGTTGGACCGTGCCCTTTACGGTATGCGAAATGCAGAGAAACGGAAAATAAGGGTCAGTTTTTTGATCACTAGAAAAGAAGAGCGGCTGGCGGAAATTAAGAAATTATCGAGAACCGCCGTTTCCAGGTTTATGAAGCAATACCCAAAACTGAAGCTGCTCGAAGTCTATCAAGACCTCTTTAACGAAGAGATATTTCTTTCTCTTCATTCTGATGACTCGAAAGTGCTGCGAGAGATGAGGGCAGAATCAAGGGCGTTGTTTAAGAGAAAACACCTTCAATCTGAGGATTTAGCTGGTTTGCTATATTTGAAGACGTTTCTGACGGGGCTCCACGAGGATGATCAAGCCAAGAAGGTCGTCATTGATGAAGCACAGGATTACAGCTTCTTAGAAATCTTCACTCTTCGCAAAGCATTTCAGACAGATCTTTTTACGATTGTCGGTGATTTAGCGCAAGGTATTTATAATTATCGAGGGTTGAAACAGTGGGAAACACTTCAAGAGGATGTTTTTAGTAGTGCCAATTATTTAACAATGCAAAAAACGTACCGGACGACTATCGAAATTATGAACCTTGCAAATGCACTTCTCACTCTTATGCCTGAAAACCTGCCAAAGGCTGAACCAGTCGTGCGGCACGGGGAACCGCCTGCTTTTTTTAGAAAAGAGCAGGGGTGGGAAGCGAAATTCCGTACTCTCTTGCAAGAACTTCTTGAAAGTGGGATGAAAAGCTTTGCCATTGTTACAAAATCGAAAAAAGAAGCAGATGAAGTAATAGCTCATCTCGATTCTCTTCAGTTAGGTTTCGAAGGACTGGACGAAGAGCAGAAGGAAATGGCAAACAGGGTCATCTTACCTGCATATCTTGCTAAAGGATTAGAATTTGATGTCGTATTTTTGTATAGTCATTTTCACCCTTATACTGAGGACAGTTTGGATCTGAAAATGCTTTATGTTGCGATGACTAGACCGCTGCACCGCCTGTATATGATAGGGGAGAAGGAAGAAGATTTTCTACTGCATCGTGTTTCAAATGGTCGTTTCCGTAAAGTTTGATTTTTTCTGTCGGGTCATCATCCGGGTGAATTCATGTATGACAGCGGACAACGGCAAGCCCCCGTCTTGGTCAAGACGGGGGCTTGTTTTACTCGGTAATGCCATATCGTAACAACTTGAAATCCACCTTGAATTCTATATCAAGCTCTGGAATTTGTTCACGCCAGTTTTCATTGGTAACACGATTGGAGCGGTTTTCTGTATTGTATTTCGCACCGAATCCTACAGGGTCCACCTGAGCTTCTTTAAAAATGGTCATAATGCTGTCTAGTTTTTTTTCGATTGCTATTTCAAGTTCTTTCTCAAGAGCATTGATAGCTTTTTTATCTTTTAACTCGATTTCTTTAGTAATTTCAAGCAGACGAGATTCCATTTTTAAATGGACACTTTGCTTCGTGGGCTGACCTTTCGTTGGTTTGATCGTGCGTTCGGTGCTTAATTCATGGAGTGAGACATGTAAGTCGCCTTCTGATACTTGTTCGTTCGTTGACTTTCTATAAAAATCCTGCATCGAATCGGAGTCCAGTTCAATTTGGAATTGCCCATGATTAAATTCCTGTTTCATCAACATAAGGTAAAAGGTTTGCTCATGTGAAATGTCATCTACGAAGCGGTCATCCTGGAATAGCCCCAATCCCTGTATGACAGCCTTGTCTTCCTCTAATGTCAATAAGGGTAAGACAGGGTCTTTACCGGTGTCATAAAAATCATGCATGAATCCCGTAAGTACTGCATTAGGAATAGACTCATCTTTAATGCTCTTTTCAATTAACTGTTGAATGTAATTCCCTGTATTCGGGTGCGATTCTGAGTTGTTGGATTTTAGCATTTTGCTCGTAGGAACATTACTAACTGCCAAATATCCCATATCTGATATTTTTGCATCCCTTTGTAATGTATCCATGTATTTCATCATTCCCTTATTTGCTAATCGATCTTGAAAAATTTCCAACCTTACCTGCCCGGATACGAGCTGTTGGCTGGTGAGCCGGTTAGTAGCAAAGCGGATTCCCTTAGAGGTCTCAGCCTCACCAGTAACAACTTGAGAGTTATTCGCTGCTGTGGGATCGAACTGGAACATCACTAAAGTACCGCGCAGCCGGTCATCTTCAATTAAATCGTAGCCGACCGCTGTGATGATACCAAGTCTTTCTATATAATTTTTTGGAATACATCCGGCAAGAAAGGTCATTACCATCAGGAGTATAGCTGCTTTTTTCATGAAATCCCTCTTTTCAGCCACTTTTTCTTAACCATGACGATGATGTAAATGAACCATGGATAGACGAAGACGAGCCAAAAGCCTACTTCTGAAGTAATCGACGTCAGTTGGTTGACACCTACTCGTTTTTCTATGGTTACAGAAGCGATGAACAACAAAAAAGCCAAAGCATAGAGAGTCGGTTTTTTTGGAGTGTTGAATAGACGTTTCATGGAATGTACAATCATCCATCCGAATAAGACGAGGTTCGGGATAATGACCATCATCCAAAGAGCGACCGCAATGAAATCGAAGCGTTCAACGATAGAGAAACTAATAATCTTGAACAATGAAAGTGTAGCCCATACGGTTGCTTTCAGCTGATCAGGACTGAAATAACCGATGGAAACAACCGTCACGAGTAACATGAGAAAGGTCGTGAATAACACTCCTGCGTGGGCAGGAAGAGATATCTTTTTTTTATCCTCTATGAAGGGATAGACAAATAGCAGAATTTCCAATCCTAAGACAGAATAGGCGACTTGTTTGGCTCCCATAAATAAATCCATTGGAGAGGAATGATGCATGACAGGTAAAAAATGTTCCCAATCCATGTACGTCATCGGTTTATAAATGGTCAAAGCAAGCCAGATCGTCAAGAAAAAGAAGACGAAAGCAGTCCCTACTACCACTCTGAATCCGCCGATGATGCTGTAGACCATCAGTGAGAGCAAGAATAAACTCATCAGCCATATCGGCATTTCCGGAAAAATGAATACTTGAACAACTTCGATATAGTTTTTCATGACTGTTAACACGAGCAGGAAAATATAGAGAACATACATGAGACCTAATATCTTTCCTAACCATTTTCCGAATAGGTCCCCTTGTATGCCAAGGATGTCTGAATTGTCATAAGCTCGAAGTATACTGAGCATTAAGAAAACCGTTATATGAAGATAAACGCCGGCGATAAGTACAGAAATCCAGGCATCTGAACCGGCTTCCAGAACGAGAATCCTAGGTAACCCCATCAATCCTGCTCCGATCTGAGAAGTATGAATGATGAAAAACAGGTAAAAGGCTTGGACAGATTTACCAGGGTCCAATGAAATATTAGTTTTCATGATGGATCCACATCTTTTCGCTCGCTTGCTTTAGCTTTACTATAGCGTTCTGTATCTTTGGGCATCACATTTAACGGGCGATAGTTATTTTTTTTGAAAGGGAGCCGAAATATCGAATCATTGAAATCTTTCCATTGAAAAGGATAAATCGGTGCCAAGTATGGCCTTCCCAACGATTTTTGTTTAAGTAAATGGATGATAAGGAATGACAATGCGAAAACAATGCCGATCAACCCCCAGGCACCTGCCAGGATGATCATTGGAAAGCGGATGATACGGACAGCTGTTCCCATCAAGTAACTCGGAGCAGTAAAAGAAGCCAGGGCGCTTAAAGCGATGATAATAATTAAAATATTACTTGTGAATCCTGCCTTTACTGCAGCTTGCCCTAATACGATCCCCCCTACAATACCCATCGTTTGACCGACTTTCGTAGGTAAACGAGCGCCTGCCTCCCTTAATAATTCAATCAAAACTTCTAATAACAAAGCTTCAAGGACTGGCGGGAACGGTACAGTCGAACGAGACTGTCCTAAAGAAACGAGTAAGGTGCTTGGTATGATTTCATAATGGAAGGTTAAAGCTGCTACGTACATCGGAGTGAGGACGATCGATAGGGCCATAGCTAAGAAACGTAACAGGCGTATGAAAGACCCCATGTTCCAGCGCATATAAAGATCTTCGGTTGATTCGAAGAAACTGAACAAAGTCATAGGGCCGATCAACATTGTTGGACTTTTATCGACCATCACCCCGACTCTTCCTTTAGATACAGAATTGCAGAAACGGTCCGGCAATTCTGTGAAAATGAGCTGGGGGAATACACTGCTTGTAGAATCTTCAATCAATTGTCCTAGCACACTTGTATCTTCTACTTCGGCAACTTTGAGATCTTTGATCCGCTGTCTCATTGTTTCAACATTTTCATCATTGGCAAGTGACTTCAAATAAACGATGCGCACCTCTGATTGTATACGTTCTCCGACAATCAATTTTTCCACGACAAGGTCATCGGTATCCAGGCGCCACCGGACAACGTTCAAATTTGTTATCAATGATTCGGTAAAGGAAACCTGCGGTCCGAAAACGAGCGACTCTGTCTCAGCCCTGTTAAGACTTCGATGGTCTTGTTGTGGAAGAGCGAAAAGGACGGCTTCCTTTTCTCCTTCGATATATACAGCTACACTACCGTGGATCAGTTTTGTAGTAATCTGCTCCAGAGACGATTGTTTTTCCGTAGAAGATAGCGGTATTTTGTTGATCAAACCCTCGTTCGTCCAACGTTTCTGAGAGTTCGTTATATTTTCCAATAAATCTCTTTCCAACCGTTCTCTTTTAACTTGATAGGAGATGAAGTGGACAATAATTGCTTGCCCTTTAATATGAAAAACTTTCTGGATAAGGTCAGGGCTATCGTTGAATTGTGTTTTCATTACATCCATATAGGCATCTGTTTTCATGGGAAGCTGCTCAGGCATGGAATCCCCTCCTTTCATCAAGTTGGAATTAGTATGTGGAAAAAAGGGGACATTATGAAAAATGAAGGTTAGCGGATTACTGAAGGAATGAGGTGATAAGAGATGAATTTACAACTTATTGAAGTGTATATACCTGATCAGCATTTTGAATCTATCAATGACAAGCTTCAAAAGTATGACCACCGTTCATATTGGGTTTCAAGTGAGTCGGAAGAAAGAATGCTTGTGCGCATTTTAGTGAAAAAAAGAGAAGTGGAAGAGATTTTGAACTATTTGGAAGAGGTATCTAACGTTGTGGAAGGTTTTGAGACATTGCTCATCCCTGTCCACACTTATTTAGCGAAAAACACAATTCATGATGAAGCGAAAGAGGAAGAAAAGAAAAAAGAAGAGGCAGAGAAAGAAAGAGCACATTTATTAAGGTCAAGTCGCCATGAATTAATGAATGCTGTAGAGAAAAACAGCCATATTACAATGAATTATTCCCTTCTTATTTTATTATCTGCTATTGTAGCTACGGTCGGATTTCTGAAAGACAGTGAAGCGGTCGTCATTGGTGCAATGGTTATTGCACCAATGATAGGTCCAGTCATTGCAATTGCATTCTCGGCTATTCTTGGTGACTACAAGTTGCTTGGTAAGTCTGTGATCACTTCCATATATGGGGTTGCGATCATTCTTATAATTTCAATCGCCTTTGGTTATTTCACCGATATAGGGATGCAGAATGATCAATATTTGGATAGAACGAAAGTGACAATCGTAGATATCTTCCTTGGGGTGGCTGCAGGTGCTGCAGGAGCTCTTGCATTTCTCAACCGCCTCTCCGGGAACTTAGTCGGTGTCATGGTAGCTGTCGCTTTACTTCCACCCTCGGTAGCCCTGGGAATGTCAATTGGTCACGGTGCCTTTGCTTCTGCTTATGGTGCTTTTTTGTTAGTGACGGTTAATATTATGTCTATACTGTTAGCTGCGGTCACGATATTTTCCATTAGTGGGATCCGGCCTGTCCGTTGGGAAGAAGTACAGCGGGCGAATGTTTCAAGACCGCTAGCAATTGTATTTGTAATCGTGATCGTACTGCTTCTCGCCGCTTTCATCTTAATCGGCCATGGTGTCATCTAGAATATAAGTTTCGTTATCATAAGGGAGGGGCTCAAATTACCATTGCAGAGACCATTCAGTATGAGATTTTTATGATCTTGAATGGTGGTTTCGTTCCTCGAATCATAGTATTGGGGTCTTGGAAATGGGGAGACTCTTGCGGGAAAGGATAGACTGGCGAGACCCCGGAGAGCTTTAGCTCGAGGAGGCTTGCCGTCTTCCCCGCAGAAAGCGAGCCATTTCCAAGACCCCCTTTTTCCACGCAAAAGCAACGAAACTGATTTTTTTGGAAAAAAGCAAAAAACAGTTGATTAAAAATTTTGAAAACTATATAATGTATAATCATTGATACAAGGAGGTCACGACAATGAAAAAACAAAGTGTTCAACAAAAAGACAACTTTATATTGATCGTGACTTGTTATCCGTTGCACGGCTGATAATGGATTTAAAAAGCATATGTGCCAACAAGGTCACGTGAATACGGGCCTTTTTTGTGTGTAGAAGCATACGTCGAGGACGTATGCTTTTTTCGTTTTGAATTTTAAAAACGCCTCATGCTTCAGCGAACCTTTTTCTGCTATGTAAAAATTTCAGTGGTTTAAGATGAAGTGCTGACAGGGTGCTTAAGCTTTTGAACGGTATGTCTGGTGACAGGTGGAGGAAGCTCCATTCACAATATAAAAATCCAAGGAGGAAGGTCGAATG
This sequence comes from Halobacillus sp. H74, assembly GCF_052246715.1. Classification (NCBI taxonomy): domain Bacteria; kingdom Bacillati; phylum Bacillota; class Bacilli; order Caryophanales; family Bacillaceae; genus Halobacillus; species Halobacillus sp. H74. The sequence continues at coordinate 68,599 of NZ_JBQQCI010000006.1, forward strand.
ATTAAAATTGTGAAACAGCAAGAATGGAAAGAAAATTGGAAAGATAGCGGATAGTGAGCGGGAATGTAGAGAGGATGGATATGAATGTTCAGTGTTTTATTCAAATTGAGTTGGTTTTTCAAAAAGTATTGGAAACGGTATACATTTGCCATTATTGCTTTAATTATAGTCAGTGCCATTGATCTTATACCCCCGAAGCTGGTTGGAATGGCGATTGATGAAATACAGTTCAATACATTGACGAAAGAGCGTTTGATGGAGATCTTACTGCTGTACGGGGGATTGATTTTTGCGAGTTATTCAATTTCTTATTTATGGGATTACACGTTGTTCAGCGGTGCGATGATTATGGAAAGGACGATGCGCTCGCGTCTTATGAATCATTTTTTGCAAATGACTCCGACTTTCTTTGGCAAGAACCGAACAGGGGATTTAATGGCGAGAGCGACTAATGATCTGAAAGCGTTGACGATGACAGCCGGCTTCGGGATTTTGACGCTTGTCGATTCAACGGTTTTCATGTTTTTGATCATTGCGGTTATGGGATTCACGATCAGCTGGAAATTGACTCTTGCAGCATTGATTCCTTTACCGATCATGGCTTTGGTCATGAATCGCTACGGGAAAGTCATCCATGAGCGATTTACTGAAGCACAGACAGCTTTTGGTGACTTAAATAACAGAGTGCTTGAATCTGTACGTGGTGTAAGAGTGATTCGTGCATTTGTACAGGAGCGTAATGATCAACGTTATTTTAACGAATTGACCGAGGATGTTTATGATAAGAACATCCAAGTGGCAAAAGTGGACGCATTATTTGAGCCCACCATAAAGATCTTAGTGGGGTTATCTTACACGATAGGGCTTGGTTACGGTGCCAACCTCGTATTTCAAAACAGTATAACTTTAGGAGAAATGGTGTCCTTTAATGTGTACTTAGGTATGCTTATTTGGCCTATGTTTGCTGTCGGTGAACTGATCAATGTGCTACAGCGTGGAAATGCTTCTTTGGACCGGGTGAATGATACATTGAATTATCGACCGGATGTTTTAGACCCATCCCAACCGGAAAAGGTCGATTCACCTGAGGTCATCACATTCAATGGAGTTACATTTAGTTATCCTGGGGCTGAATCCGCAGGTTTGAAGAGCTTCAATTTAAAAGTAGAAAGGGGACAGACCATAGGAATCGTCGGAAAAACAGGGGCCGGAAAAACGACCTTCTTCCGGCAATTGCTCCGTGAATATCCCGGGCTCCAAGGGGATGTGGAAATCAATGGTATTCCGATAGGTGATCTGTCTCTTGATTACACACGTTCATGGATTGGATATGTTCCACAAGACCAGGTGCTGTTTTCCAAGACTGTCCGTGAAAATATTCAATTCGGAAAGCCGGAGGCAACGGATCAAGAAATCTTTAGAGTTTTAGAACTGGCCCATTTTTCTGAGGATATCAAGGACCTTCGGGAGGGGCTCGATACGAAGGTCGGAGAAAGTGGGGTCACCTTATCCGGTGGCCAGAAACAAAGGGTCTCTATTGCTAGGGCATTTATTATGGACCCTGAAATTCTATTGTTGGATGACGCAATGTCTGCCGTCGATGGCAAGACAGAAGCTGAAATCATCCGACATTTAAGACGAGAGCGTCAAGGGAAAACGACGTTCATTGCAGCCCATAGATTGTCGGCGGTTACCCATGCAGATCATATTCTCGTTTTAGAAGATGGCCAGGTTACAGAAGAAGGTACACACGAAGAGCTGATACGTCAAGGTGGCTGGTACCAAAACCAATATGAACGTCAGCAATTGGAAGATGGGGAGGTGGGAAGATGAAAACATCGACAGAACGGAAACTGTTTCAATATGCGTGGAAATTCAGAAGAAACATCCTGATAGGTCTCATTTGTTTAGTAGTTGCTGTAGCACTGGAATTGACCGGCCCATTCATTGCCAAACGTTTAATTGATCAGCATATTATCGGCATTGAAAACCAGTGGCATCAAGTGGAAGTGGCAGATGATCATACGGTCGAATACAGCAATAAGCTATATAAAAGATCGGATCGTCTAAGCAGCTCAGACCGGGTTTTGGACACTGTAACAATTTTGCAAGTGGAGAGATCTTATTATTTTGTGAACGGTGAAGTGCCTACATCTGGAAATCGTCAGTGGCAAGAAGGAACATTGAGCATTAAGACGGATGAGCAGACATATAATGCTCAAGCAGAAAGACTGGATATCCAGCAACTTTATCGTTTTTTTCAACCGGAAATTCCGGCGATCTATTGGCTCCTTGCTCTTTATGTACTGCTCTTGCTGATCGCTGCGGTATTTCAATTCACCCACACATTTTTATTGCAGAAGTCATCTAATCGGATCATCCGAAAAATGAGAGATGATTTATTCGCTCATATCCAAAGGCTGCCCATCCAATATTTCGTCAATCAACCAGCAGGTAAAATCGTGGCTAGAGTGACAAATGATACAGAAGCGATTCGTGAGTTGTATGTTAGAGTACTGGCTACTTTTGTTACAAGTTTCTTTTACATGGCAGGAATTTATATCGCCCTTTTACTATTGGATGTGAAGCTCGCACTCATGAGCCTTTTGCTGATCCCGATTATCTATGGGTGGATGAGGATGTATAAATATTTTGGAGGAAAGTACAATACAATTGTCCGTTCAACAGTCAGTGACATGAACGGAAATATTAATGAGGCGATTCAGGGAATGTCCATCATACAGGCCTTCCGCCAGCAGAAACAAACGTCTGAAGATTTCGAAAAGCTTAATGGACGCCATTTTGATTATCAAAGGAAACTGGTCAAATTAAGTGCTTTGACTTCCTTTAATTTAGTGAATGTCCTACGTAACATCGCCTTTGTCGGCTTTATTTGGTACTTTGGCTCAAGCTCTATCGGAGTGGAAGGCGTCGTTACTGTCGGGGTGTTATACGCGTTTGTGGATTATTTGAATCGACTCTTCCAGCCAGTAACAGATCTAGTCAATCAGCTTCCACAGCTTGAGGAAGCCCGCGTAGCTGCCAAGCGTGTATTTGAACTGTTAGATGAAAAGGCTGAAGTGCTGGATCATTCGCAAGTTGCCCGGTACAAAGGAAATATCGTATTTGAAAACGTCACGTTTGCGTATGAAAAAGACAACAATGTCTTAAAAAACATCTCGTTCAATGTAAAAGCGGGAGAAACCGCTGCCTTTGTCGGGCATACGGGTTCAGGTAAAAGCTCGATTATGAACCTGTTATTTCGTTTCTATGATCAACAAAAGGGTGATATTTTAATTAATGGACATCCGACAAAACAATGGTCTAGACAGCAAGTGCGCAGTCATATGGGAATAGTTCTACAAGATCCGTTCATTTTCAGGGGTACGATTTTATCGAATGTCACCATGAATGATGAGCGCATTTCCCGGGAAATGGCGATAAAAGCGTTGAAAGCTGTCGGAGCGAATCGTTTTATAGAGAAACTCCCCGGAAAATATGAGGAACCTGTTAAAGAAAAAGGGGATTCTTTATCTATGGGAGAACGTCAATTGATATCCTTTGCTCGCGCACTCGCATTCGACCCTGCTGTGCTTATCTTAGATGAAGCCACGGCAAATATAGACACAGAAACAGAACAGTTGATTCAGCAGGCTTTAGATGTTTTGAAAAAAGGACGCACAACACTCATCATCGCCCACCGATTATCAACGATTCAACAAGCTGATCAAATTTTCGTATTGAGTCATGGTACAATAGTGGAACAAGGAACACATCAACAGCTTATTGCCTCCTCGGGGGAGTATTATCGCATGTACCAACTGCAAAAAGGTTCGGTCAGCGTAAACGCAATATAGTTCCTAAACTGCTGAAGCATGGAGGCAGGTGCCATGAACGAACGAGAAAATGACAAGCCAGACATTATAGATGAAGATTTATATGAAGAAATTGATGACGAAGAATTATATGAACTCATTCAAGAAGAGAAAAGAAAAGCGTTTGCACGTGAAAAGGAAGAACTTGAGCAGCAAAAAGTAAAACGTCCCTTTCCGAAATGGATCTTTTGGCTGATCGCGATTATGATGGTGACGAATATTGTTGCGGTCCTGCCGAATACTTTTTCAATTCCGGCAGTCGATTTTCTGATGACTTCCGCTAAATTATCGACTGATGAACAGGTGAGTAACTATAAACAGGCAGTGGTGGTTGTTGAAGCAGGGCAAAGCAAAGGAACGGGATTCGCAATTTCAAAAGATGGCACGATTATAACGAACCATCATGTAATTGAAGGTGAAAAAAGAATTGCTGTAGCATTTCCAGAGGAAGGCCTTTTTCAAGCTGACGTGGTGGAGACTTATCCTGAAGTGGATTTAGCTGTTCTAAATGTTGAGGGAAAAAGCTTTCCGCATTTAGAACTAGCTGAAGAAACTGCATTCGAGCCAGACGATCATGTTTACTTTATCGGTAACCCGTTACGTTTCACAGGAATCGCTAATCAGGGAAATGTCCTGGGATACACCGAATTATCAGATTGGGATGTGCCTGTTTTAATGCTGGATGCACCGATATACAGAGGGAACTCCGGAAGCCCCGTAATTGATGCTCAAGGAGAAGTTATTGGTGTGGTCTTTGCTACCATGCATGATGACGAAGAGGGACGAGTCGGTTTGGCTGTTCCTATCGACTATTACTATGAGAAAACACAAAAACAAAGGGCCGCCGATTAGGAGGTCCCTTGTTTTTTATTCTGGTATTTTTCCTTCTTCTATTGTGTTACCAACTACAGGGATGGGATTGAACATCAATAACTCCGAAAAGTGAATCAAGTTGTAAGTCATTCTTACGACATCACTTTCGATACATGCAGCTGATTTAGGCTTCTGATCATCCAGTTTATCGTTGCAAATTGCACTCGCATGAGGAGGGAAGGTGAATCCAAGCATGGATAAACTGTAGTGAATCGATTGTGCAGCGGTTCGTGCTCCGCCAAATCCTCCATCAGCTACGATCGCTCCTCCGACTTTATTGTAAAACAGCCCCTGGCCTTTTCGGTTTCTTAATTTATGATAGCCTTGTAATCGCTCAATCACGAGTGATGCTATACTGCTCTTGTCGCCCATTGCAATCGGAGTGCCAAGCAGGACGATATCAGCTTCAAGAATTTTTTCGAAAATGAAAGGCCAATCTTCCTCTTGATCAAATTCTGTCGTAATCCCGAATTTGATGTGGAAGTCCCTCAGGTGAATCCTTTCAACATCTATTTTTTCTTTTTGAAAAATACGAGCTGATTCATTAAGGAGTTGTTCTGTGTCTGTGTCATTTTTTCCTTTTTCTAAACTGCAATTCAATAAAACAGCTTTCATTATGTCGTTCCTCCTTCCTGGTGTTTTTTTCTTAATATCGGAATATGATTGCTGAAAAAGTCGCTCTCTTAGGATTTAACCTAGATTTGCATAAGATAAACACTTATATTGCGATTTGCTTTACATAGGACCATAGCATCTATAATTGGATGTTGTTCTTTATTGTGGATGATTATGGATGAATGAAAGGACTTAGTACTTATTTTTTGAAATGTTTATTTAATAAAATGTAACCCCGGTGTGGTAGACCATCGCCGATATATTCAGTAAAATGGTCATGCTTACGTACAATACCTTTTTACCCGACTCTTAAACGAAACATACTTCAGAAGCATTGGTTGATACAATTTTGTAACATAATTGAAATAAATTTAAAATGAACACCCAAAAAAGACACTACACTCACGAAATCATTTAATAGGCTGGAGGTGATAAAGGTTGATCAGAAGTCTTTTTCAAAAAAACGACACCTCCCTGGATGCACAAGTCGAATCCGCTAAGCAGGGAGATGACGAAGCAAGGAACGAAATGCTTAAACAGTATCAACCTTTTATCGCCAAAAGTGTTTCTGAAGTATGTAAGAGATATATAGATCCGACAAAAGATGATGAATTCAGTATCGGTTTACTAGCTTTCAATGAAGCGATTCAATCATATTCCTGTGATAAAGGCAGTTCTTTCCTTTCATTCGCGCGTCTAGTGATCAAGCGTAAAGTCATCGATCATATTCGCAATGAACAGAAAAGGATCAAAGTCACTTCATTAGATGAAGATTTTTATGAAGAAGACCAAATGGAAAATCCTTTAGAAGTATCTGCCGCTAAAGACCGGCATCGCCTGGAAACAGAAGCGTGGCATCGCAAAGAAGAGATTATGGAATTTCAATCTCAGCTGGAAAGGTACAAGCTTTCTTTTGATGAGTTGATTGACTCTTCCCCAAAACATAGAGATGCCCGTGAATCAGCTGTCCAGGTAGCCCGACTTGTTTATGAAGATACCGGGCTAAGAAATCAAGTGCTTGATAAAGGACGCTTGCCGATAAAGGAATTGATTGATCGCGTCGATGTCAGTAAAAAGACACTGGAGCGAAACCGTAAATTCATTATTGCTCTTGTTCTCATCCTGAACGGGGATTATGTGTATCTCAAAGATTATCTGAAAGGGGTGGGTATGTGAGAAAGGGTATTGTAATGGAGCAGCAAAATGAATACATGGTCGTCATGACAAATGATGGTCGATTTCATCGAGCTGAAAATTTAGCGCATGCAGAAGTGGGCATGGAAGTTCATTTTAAAACATACAGTGAACATAAAGTCCTCCACCGTTGGACCCAAGTCTTGCGTAACAACCATACAAAAGTGGCTGTTATGGCCATAGTATTTTTGCTTGCTTTCTTTCCGGTTTACTCATGGTACGGAAGCAATCAAGCTTATGCATATATGAATATTGATATTAACCCAAGTGTTGAACTTGAATTGAATGATCAAATGCAGGTGCTGAATATCACAGCTCAGAATGCAGAAGCGAAGGAGATTGTTTCTGAATTGAAGGGGTGGAAGAAGAAAGACGCCTCCGAAGTTACCTTCGATGTGATTCACTTAAGTAAGGAAAAAGGCTATGTGAATAGCGAAAATCAAGTGTTGATCGGGTTCAGTTATCTGCATTCGGAGTATGATCAGGAATATTCGGAAGAAATCGAAAATTACTTACTTGAGCAATCGACAAATATGACTATAGCGACATTCTTAGTACCTGAGGAAATCCGCAAGCAAGCACGTGATCAAAAGGCCACAGTTAATGAAACGTTAGCTGAGCGGCTAAAGGAAGAGCAGTCTGAAACCGGAACAGGTTCGGTTCCTGTATCTGTCGAAGATGATGATAAGGAAATCATTCAATCATTTTATAACGAAGAATCATCTCAAGAAGATGTTCAAGAAGAGCCTGGTTCCACAATTACGCCGACAGTCCCAATGAAACGTGGTGAAAAATCTCCTTATTTAAAAACGCCAGCGAGAAATAAAGCTCCCGATCATGCCGAACTTCCGGATAAAGGGAAAAAGACAGCTCCAGGCCAAAAGAAAAAAGAAGAAGATGCTTCTGGAAAAGCGAGGAATCATGATAAGAGAAAAAGCCATCAAGAGAAAGCTGAAGGACATGGCAAGAAAAAAAACGTTCCAGAAAAACCCACCAAGCAGAAGTCCAAAGGAAGCCAAGGTGTAAAAGAAAAAGAGCAATCTGGGAAACATAAAAGAAAAGGCCAGCAAAAGAAAAGCCAGATAAATAAACAACATGACAAAAAGGATGAGGATCGCGGAGGTCCTTTGAAAGGTCATTCATCAAATAATGGGAAGAACAATCATAATCATAAACACGAGTAACACTCCTGAATCGGCTGGAGTGTTTTTTTATCGTCTAGCAAATTTAAGTATTTATGGCGATGCTTGCACATTAGATCATCCAGCTCCAGCGCCTAGCCTCTCGAGGTCTTAAGTCCATCCGTACTGTGAAGAAAGATCACTTCACAGTACGGAGGTTCTTAAGCTTGTCGAGGCTGAACAAGGCGCTTGCACATTTGTGCTTGTGTTATTAGTCAAAGTAAAGGTAATGTGTAGAAAAGGAGGAGAAATCCATGACGAAAATCTATCTAGGAGTAAAAGAGGGAAAGTTAGCAGCATGTCCAAGTTCTCCGAATTGTGTATCCACTCAAACAAAAAAACATGATAAACAAATGGCTCCTTTGCCTTTTACTCAGGATCTGGCCACTTCTAAAGATTTGATCAAACAATTGTTGAACCGTATGGAGCGTACAACGATCGAATCAGAATCTGATGATTATATCCATAGCATTATTCAAACGAAATGGCTGCGTTTTAAAGATGACGTTGAATTTTATTTCGATAGTGAAGAAAAAGTCATTCATTTTCGTTCTGCTTCACGAGTCGGTTATTCTGATTTAGGAGTGAACAATAAACGTATGAAGGCATTTTCAGAGCAATATGAAGAAATGAGGAGGGGACAAACTTGAGTTTCGATTACCAAATTGTCGTTATTGGTGGAGGTTCAGGTGGTCTGACCGTTGCTGCAGGAGCTGCCAGTTTTGGAGCTGAGGTCGCACTTGTAGAGCGGCAGCCTGAGCTTGGAGGCGACTGTCTGCATTACGGATGTATGCCTTCTAAGGCCCTTATCCAAGCGGCACAAGAAGTTCATCAAGTCTCCCTTTATAAGGATTTGACAACCTCAGATTATGATCGTTTGTTCATATCTTCAATGGAACGTGTTGCACAAGCGCTGAAGGATGTACAAGAACACGATTCTAAAGATCGTTTTCTTAACTTGGGAATTGACCTGTATGAGGCGGAAGCTTCCTTTGAAGATGAGCATACATTAAAAGTTGGGGAGAAAACGATTACTGCGAAGCGCATTGTCATAGCGACAGGATCTTCCCCTTTTATACCACCGGTTGATGGAATAGATACAGTGGAATATTTAACGAATGAAACCATTTTCTCACTCAAGAACCGTCCAAAATCAATGGTCGTCATTGGAGGAGGAATCATCGGTTTAGAACTCTCCCAAGCAATGAGCAGGCTCGGGATAGAAGTGACGGTCATCGAAGGCAGTGAGCAGGTGCTGACCAATGAAGATGAAGAGATTGCGGAAATTGCTCAACGCAATGTCTCACAGGAACTTCATATACTCACTGGAGCTAAAGCTGATTTTGTTGAGCCTTCTGGTAATGGCATAAAGGTTCACTATACAAAAGATGGCTCAGAAAACGTATTGCATGCGGAACAATTGTTAGTAGCGACAGGAAGGAAACCGAACATTGACCGGTTGGAACTTAATCGGGCTCATATAAAAACAGAAGCTGGAGCCGTTGAAGTCGACCGCTTGTTGCGCACAAGTCAAAAGCATATCTATGCAGTAGGGGATTGTAATGGATCTATGCCATTTACTCATGTTGCAGGCATGGAAGGGAAAATCGCTGTTTCTAACGCTGTCCTCGGTTTAGCACGAAAAGTTTCCTATGAAAGGATTCCATGGGTCGTTTATACAACTCCTGAGATTTACCATTTAGGATTCACAGAAAAAGAAGCCCGGGAACAGCATGGTGATGACCTGTTGACATTTAAAACAAAGCTCTCGAATAATGACCGCTTTGTCGCAGAAAGGAATACAGAAGGTTTAGTGAAAGTCTTAACAACTAACCGGGGGAAAATCGTCGGTGCTCATGCGATCGGGGCCGGTTCTGGTGAATGGATGCAGGAAGTTGGGACGGTACAATCATTGAATAAGAAATTTCAATCGATATCGAGCGTTATCCATCCATATCCTGCCCGCAATAATGCGGTTTCCCAAACGGCAGATCTCTATTGGAGGGAGAAGTTGTTCGGGAGCCGCCTGAATGATGTGATCAAGTGGTATGTGCGAAAGTGGAGATAAGTGGAAAGCTGTCCTCAGAGGGGCAGCTTATTTCATCTTCCAGGAAAATGAAATAACGGTGTTGGTGTTTTATGATGTAGGAAATAGGCGATGCGCTGCTATAAATAAGAGGTTGGGACAAAAGAATTTTTCTTTATGAAGCAATAAATGCATACTCCGCTCCGGCAACATGCTTCGCTTTCCGCGGGCACGGCCTCAGCCTCCTCAAAAAGCAAAGACCGTTTTCTTCCGGGGTCTTCCGCTCGTGCTGTTCCCACAGAAGTCCACGTATGTTGCCTACGCTCCATTTGATCCATTCCACCCTATTGGTCGTCTTTTCCTGGGGGCAGTTAGTGTTTTGTCCCATCCCCATCTTCTTTATGAAGGTGTTCTTCTGGCTTTCCCATTAGTCCATAGAAGAACATCTGCGTAATTTCTTCGCTTTGGTCCGCTAGGGAATGTTCAAAGAAATCAGGAGTCGAACGCATCGCTTGATAGTACATCTCTATATAAAACATAATCGATCGGAAAGAGATATCGGGGTGGACGTAACCTTCTTTCTTTCCTTGGTCTATAAGTTCCATCAATAGGGGCACAGCATCATTCATTGTAAAGTTCTGGACCAGCTCCTGTAATTCTGGCTGGTCAGCAATTACGGTTTTTAAAAATCCAGGATTCAAGTGAAGAACACTTTCCTTTTTATCACGAATGACGAAGCTGATTTTATCTTTAAAGTTCATATCATTATCATGAACAACGTCTTTGAATTTATCAAAACGGTCGTAAATGAATTTATTTACAGTTTCGAATAAGAGCTGGTCTTTGCCACCAAAATAATTGTAGATCGTCACCTGAGATACTTGGGCTTTTTGTGCGATTTCCTGGATACTGACTTTTTGCACTCCGAATTCTGTAAATAAATTCAAGGCGGCAGTCAGGATGTTCAATTTCTTCCGCTCTTTACGTCTTTCAAATCCATTCATTGGCCACACCTCTTCATGAATAATCATACACGAGGTTATGAAACGATTCAATTCATGGATTTCATTACTGTAAAAGCAACCTTTTATAACTAGACAGAACCCAGAATGGTTCAGTACGATAATATTGTACGCAGGTGATTTCAATACGGAGAGGGACGATAAGATGTCAAAGCTCGATCTGACACAATATGAGAAGAAAATAATTGTGAGAACAATGCATGATAAAGATATCGAGCAAATTTTTGAATTACAGAAAGTATGTTTTCCTGACATGGACCCATGGGAAAGAAAGCATTTAGAAAGTCATTTGAAAATATTCCCAGAAGGTCAATTTGTTGTAGAATTCGAAAGCAAAATCATCGGTAGCTGTTCTAGTTTAATTGTGAATTTTGATGAATATGATGACAAACATACATGGGACGACATCACAGATGAAGGATACATTACTAACCATGACCCTGATGGATATAACCTTTACGGGATAGAAGTGATGGTCCATCCCGAATATCGTGGCATGAAAATCGGCCGGCGTTTGTATGAAGCGAGAAAAGAGTTGGCGAGAGAGTTGAACTTGAAGAGCATCATCATTGGTGGCCGGATTCCGAATTATCACAAGCATGAAAATGAAATGAGCCCCCGGGAGTATGTTGAAGAAGTGAGGAACCAGAATATTTATGATCCTGTTCTTACCTTTCAAATCATGAACGGGTTTACAGTTATGCGGATAAATCCGAATTATTTGCCGGACGATAACCTTTCAGCTAAATACGCGACTTTGATGGAATGGAACAACATCGATTACCGTGCCAGGACGAAACGGCATTTCAAAACAAGTCACCCTGTGCGTATCATGGTCATCCAATACATGATGAAAAATATCGATTCATTTGAAGAATTTACGAAGCAATGTGAATATTACGTTGACGTCGCTGCAGATTATGGTTCTGATTTTGCTGTATTTCCCGAAATTTTCACGACTCAGCTTATGTCTTTTTTGGAGGAAAAAGTACCTTCAAAAGCGGTTCGTCGATTAAGTGAGTACACAGAAGATTATATAGAAATGTTCACCCACTTGGCTGTGAAATACAATGTCAACATCATTGGCGGGTCACATTTTGTTGAAGAAGAAGATCAAATTTATAATATTTCATATCTTTTCCGTCGAGATGGCACAATAGAAAAGCAGTATAAGATCCATGTCACTCCGAATGAGCGGACCTGGTGGGGGATCCAGCCAGGCGATGCTGTCAAAGTATTTGACACGGATTGCGGTAGAATTGCGATCCAAATTTGCTATGACATCCAGTTTCCTGAGCTGGCGAGATATGCTGTCGACCAAGGAGCGAATATCATTTTTGTTCCATTTTGCACAGATGACCGCCAGGGATATTTGCGCGTTCGTTACTGTGCACAGGCAAGAGCAGTTGAAAACCAAGTGTATACAGTAATCGCGGGAACGGTAGGGAACATGACTCAAGTAGAAAATATGGATATTCAATATGCACAGTCAGGGATTTTCACTCCATCAGACTTTGAATTCGCTAGAGATGGAATTATCGGGGAATGTAACCCTAATGTGGAAACGGTTGTTGTTGGAGATGTTGATTTAGAAATTTTACGGAGGCAGCGTAAATCTGGTACGGTCCGACAGCTTCGTGATCGCCGCCGGGATTTATTTGAAACCCGATTTAACATAGAAACGGACCATAAACCGAAACGAACATAAAGGAGGGAATGTCCATGTTGGACAAACAGGTAGCAATCATTACCGGTGCATCTAGAGGAATAGGGAAAGAAATCGCTTTTCAAATGGCTGAAAAAGGAGTGCGTTTGTCGATAGCCGGCAGTTCTGAACAAATTCATAAAACGAAAGAAGAATTAGCTGACAAAGGTTACACCAATGTTTTATCTTTCACAGCTGATGTCAGTGATGAAAATGAAATCGATCATGTCGTCCAGGCTACGAAGAATGCGTATGGAAAGGTCGATATTCTTGTGAATAATGCGGGTATCGGCGGCTTCAAATCCCTTGAAGATGTAACCGTTGAGGAATGGAAGCGCACATATGAAGTGAATGTACAAGGGGTCTTTCTTGCAAGTAAAGCAGTGTTGCCTATCATGAAGAAGCAACAGTTCGGAACAATCATAACCGTAGCTTCTGACGTTTCCCGATATACGATTCCGGAAGGCGGTGCTTTATATACGTCAACAAAATATGCGGTCCAAGGTTTCATGGGCTCTCTTGCTCAAGAGGTTCGTAAGGATGGAATTCGCGCCGGGACCGTCAATCCAGGAATGGTCGACACTTACTTTGCTAACGGGACGCAAGGGGACCCGGATAAGGCGGATTGGTTGAAGGTCCAGGATATTGCAGAAGCGGTCGTTTATATGGCGCAAGCTCCAAAGCACATGCTAATAGATGAAATGCACATCCATCCATTGGTCCAGGAGTATCCAAGAATTTAACCGATGGTAAATGGAAAATAAATACACCTCAGGTCATCCAGAATCTGGATGACCTGAGGTTTTATTTTTTGTTGTTTTTTCTAACTCTGCCGAGTTTATAAATAAACGTTAGTGTGAATATCATTGGTTGTTTGAGCGTGATCGATATAGCTCAACAATGCTTCATGGGATTCAAGCATTTCACTTTGTTTGCTTGGGTAGTAACTGGCATGGAGAAATGTCTCGATTTTCTTTGATAAGAATTGGTCCCGAGTTCGGACCATTAATACGAGCAGGTCATCCCATTGGCCCCAAATCATAAAGTGAAGCGCTTTATCGTAATCGTATTGATTCATGGTGTACACATCCTTTTTGAAAGGAGTGTTTTTATTATCTCCGATAAGGGAAAGGCTCACACTGAGAGTTCGTCACAGTTCTGGGAATAGTGACACAATTTTACGTAATTCTTCCGCAAAGTACTGGAAATTTTGTTATGATAGTATGGAAAAGTTTTGCTTATGCATGATGGAGGGAGACTTGGTGATGACAGAGAAACAATTGCTTTATGTGAACATGGGGTGTGTCATCACATTCGGTTTGTTTTTGTTTTTAAGCTTTGTAACAGCTGAAGCGGATGCAACTCAAGGTGTGATGATATTGATCAGTGAAATCATTGGGGGCTTAACACTTTTATGTGCAATCATTTCCCTGTTTTACATAAAAACGGATCAAAGGTATATGCCTGTAGCGATTCTTACGTTTTTGATTCCTTGGATATTATTCGCCATTGGATATGAATTAGGGTTTGATGCGACCACGGATTATACGTGGATCTGGTTCATCGGTTTGTACTTATTATTAATCGCCGGCTTCATTTTAATGAAAACTTGTTATAGCAAAGTGTTGAATGCTTATAAGTTAGTGCCTGCATTTTTGATTTTCATTAACGGTATTTTATTTGTATATCTTATTTTTATTCACATATGGTGGAGCTTACCATTTGCAGACTGAAGAAACCTCAGATCATTCCGATGATCTGAGGTTTTTATTATGGCTTAAGATCTTCTACATGTTATCAAGCAGAGCTATCATCTTCAGTACCTCTATTTTCAATCGCATATTTGGAAGGTGGACACACATACTACAAATAATCATGGAAGGAGGTATACAAAAATGAAGATTAAGGCATTTGCTATCGGTTTGTTAGTTGCAAGTTCACTTGTAGCTTGTCAGGCAGAACAGGAAGCAGGGGACGACAAAGGTAATTACGATGGAGTCCAGAACACACGCTTCGAGCGTGAAGCGGATAACATGAGTCAAGAGGGTAACAATGTCGACAAAGCCGAAAATGACCGTGGGATGGTCCACAATACGAATTATCGTGTAGCCAAGGACGCTGCTAACCGCATCACAAAAGATGTTGATGGGGTAGATAACGCGTATGTTTTGAAAACACGGGACAACGCTTATGTCGCAGCAGAGTTAGACAATCCTAAAGGCGATAAGAACAAAGTCTCTGACGACATGAAAAAGCAAATCGAAAAGGCCGTCAAAGCTTCTGATGAAAACATAAACAATGTTTATATTTCAACGAACCCAGACTTTGTTGACTTGACGAACAACTATGTCAATGATGTTGAAAATGGTGAACCTGTAAGAGGTTTTTTCCGTGAATTCGGAGAAATGGTCGACAGAGTTTTTCCTGACCAACGATCATAATGAGAGAACCAGGGGGCTTTTTATTAGCTTCCTGGTTTTTCTGCTTTGATGATTAAAAAATTTGGTTTAGTGGATACCTTTTCGTAACCGTTCGGGTGGATGTGCTTGAATTCTTTTGTCGGGAGTGGCTCAATCAACTTTTTCATAAGGAAATATTCATTTACATAATGGGTGATTTGATTTAAAGGTCTCCGGTAAAACCACATATCAACCAGTTCTCCATTTACTTTCCACTGGTCGTGAAGAAGTTGAGTTTCGTAATAATCAGCAATCGAAAAGTTCTCATAATCCATAAATGGGTGGTGAGTAGAAAAAAGAAAAGTCCCTCCAGGCTTCAAAATTCGATGGAACTCATGGAAAATCGGTTGCCAATCTTTTATGTAGTGCAAAGTCAGGGAGCTGATGATGACGTTGAACCGGTTGTTCTCGAAAGGAAGCGGACGGGTCAAGTCATGGGCGAAGGCATGGACATTTTGACCTTGCGTGCGCCTCTTCGCAGCTTCTATCATTGAATCGCTTAGATCAATCGCTGTCACTTCAGCTCCCTGCTTTGCCATAAAGGCAGCATACCATCCTGATGCACAACCGGCATCAAGGACCTGTCTACCTGATAATTGCGGCAGATGATTCACCATCTCAGGCCTCTCCAGGTAAGCGTTGTAGGGTTTTGTATCCACATCGAATTCATAGTGGCTGCTCAGTTTTTCGTAGGATTGATAAATGTTCTTTTTCATATGGTCCCCCTCATCATTTATTACCAGTATAAAGGAAAAGGTTGCAACTCAAAAATTAAGATGTATAATCTGTATTAGAGGATTTGACTAAAACGTTCAAATAGTCAGGTGGTGGAATATGAGTAAGACACGAAAAGAAGAAATACAAGAAGCAGCCCAGCAATCTTTTTCTGTGTTTGGTTATAAAGCGACAACGATGGACCATGTTGCTAAAGCAGCAAATGTAGGAAAAGGGACGATTTATAACTTTTTTAAAAACAAAGAAGAGCTTTTTCAAGACATTATTTCGGAATTACTCCAAGAAATGAAATCAAAAGCGGAATCTGTCATGAGTGACGATAAAACACTCAAAGAAAATGTTCATTTAGCTTTGTTTGAACTTTTGGAATATCGAAGGAGTCATCAACTTACTGTTAAGTTGGTCTATGAGGCTCGAGAGATGCGAACTACCGCTGTTCAGGAAGCCTTGCAAAATATTGAAAGCCTCATTTTAGATTATTTAAAGGAAAAGATTATTCTAGCCATGGATCGAGGGGATATTCGTGAATGTGATCCGGAGATTACTGCATTCATGATGCTGAAACTTTATATGGCTTTGATTATTGACTGGGAAGATGGACATAAACCACTCTCAAAAGAAAAAATCCTTGGATTATTTGATGATTATGTATTTAAAGGATTGTCACCATCTTGATGGTCCTTTTTTTTAGTCGGAAGTGACCAAATGAACAAAGTAGTCATATATTATTAGGAGGTAGAAAAATGAATGGTTGGAAATCTTGGCTTTCAGAGTGGAAGCATATCGGGAAAAACAGGAAAATACTGATTCCGTTTTTAGCAGTTATGTTCATTCCATTGATCTATAGCGGAATGTTCCTATGGGCGTTTTGGAACCCATACGGCAGCATGGATGAACTGCCGGTAGCCGTTGTGAATATGGATGAGGGTGCAGAGTTCAATGGAGAGTCATTGGACATTGGAGAAGAATTCATTCATCAGTTAGAAGATAGTGGAGACTTTGAATATCATAACGTTTCAAAGGAAAAAGGTTATGCTGGACTTGAAAATAAGGATTATTACATGCTGGTTGAAATACCCACACATTTTTCTTCTGATGCGACGACTATAATGGGGGACCAGCCAAATCAACCTCAATTGAAGTATGTACCGAACGAGGGTTTCAATTTCTTATCTGCTCAAATCGGAGAATCAGCTGCCGAGCAAATGAAAGCTAAACTCTCCAGCGAAATGACAGAGAATTATGCAGATGCGATGTTCAATCAATTCAATAAATTGAAGGATGGTCTTGCCGATGCCAGTGAAAAGGCAGGAGAGCTGAACAAGGGAGCTGAGGATCTTCAGTCCGCATCAAGTAAAATAAAAGATAAGCTCGCAACATTTACAGAAAAACAGCTGCAGCTAGCAGATGGAACTCAATCGTTGAGAAACGGTGCCGCTAGCTTAGCGACTGGATCATCAGATCTACGAGAAGGGCTGTCGGGTTTACAAGATGGTTTTTCTTCTTTGAAACAAGGGACCGTAAATGCGAGGGAAGGAGCTGAAGATCTCCAAGGAGGCATCGAAAGGTCTGAACAAGGGGCTGTTCAACTCAATGAAGGGCTCGGACAATTGATCGAGCGTACTTCTCCTCTTGAGCGTGGCGCAGGTGAATTGCATCAAGCCGCCAGCCAGTTATCGGGTGGAGCAAGTGATGTATCCTCGTCAGCTGCACAGATTGCTCAAAGTGCAGAAGGTTTGAAAACGCAGCTATCTCCACTGCTTAAGGACATGCCTGAAGAGGAAAAACAGGCGCTGTTGGCTAAAGTGGAGGCAATGCAGCTAGGTTCCGAAAAATTACAAAATGGTGCGCAGTCTTTAGCAGTAGGGGCAGGTCAACTGCAGAAAAAAACAGCTCCTCTATCTGACCAAATGAGCTCGGTCATTCATGCCCAAAAACAATTGAAGCAAGGAGCATCCGAGCTTGTGAGTGGCCAGCAGGATTTATATGCGGGCGCTGCTCGGTTATCAGATGGTGAAGGGAAATTACTTGGAAACATGAACACTTTTTCTCAACGATTGGGAGAGGCAGTGACAGGGTCTGAGCAAGTAGCCGCAGGTGCATCTGAAGTGAATCAAGGAGCAAGTCGCATTTTTGATGGGTCGAACCAATTAGCAGATGGTTCACGGAAACTCCAACAAGGAGCTGCGGATTTATCGGGTGGAAGCACTTCTTTGGCTTCAGGTACGGAGGAATTTCAAACGAATCTTGGTGAAGCCTCTACAAAAGCTGGTAAGGTTCCTTCAGGTGAAGCGACCAGCGGTATGATGGCTGAACCTGTTGATGTTGAGAAAAACGCTGTCAATCATGTTCCTAATTATGGAACTGGCTTCACACCCTACTTTTTATCCTTAGGATTATTTGTTGGTGCATTGCTGATTACCATTGTCTATCCTGTCCGTGAATCATTTGGGCGTCCGGTAAATGCTTTCAGTTGGTTTGTATCGAAGTTCGGTGTACTGTTTGTAGCTGGAACCGTTCAAGCGATCATTGCTGCAAGTGTGATCCTTTTCGGGTTGCAACTGGAAGTACCCAATGTCGGATATTTTTATTTATTCAGCGTAATCACAAGCTTGACATTCATGGCTCTTGTGCAAGTGCTTGTCACATGGTTCGGGGATCCGGGCCGGTTCATCGCCATTCTGATTCTGATTCTGCAGTTGACGACAAGTGCAGGAACATTCCCGTTGGAACTCATACCCAAACCATTGCAAATGTTCAATCCTTTGCTGCCAATGACTTATTCCGTTTCTGGATTCAAAGCGATCATATCAGCGGGTAATACACCGGCCATGTGGCAGAACACCTTGATTCTCGGAGGATTCACAGCCGCTTGTCTGATTATCACTGCCTGTTATTTTATATGGTCATTCAGGAAGGATCATCATTCATCAATACGAGAAGAAGCTGTCTGATGGTAAAGCGGAGGTACTTAAGTATCTCCGTTTTTTTGTTATAATAGATGAAAAAGGAGGATTCTCCATTGATTCATTCAGTAAAACCGCAAGAAGCTTATCAATATGCAAGACTCATTCAGAAATTAGAAACAGAATCAGATTTCCTCCTATACGGAGCCAACGAGAGAAGTTGGGCAAACGAACAAGTAGAGCAAATGATTTACAACCTACATAAGAAGAAGAACTCCACCATTCTTGTAGCCGAAAACGATGGAGACTTTGTCGGTCATGTCACTGTGTTCGGAGGCGGAGCTGACCGTAATGCACATGTTGGTCAAATCATCACAGGGGTTCTGGAAAAATTTCATGGGGAGGGAATTGCGAAACAGCTATTTCTTGACCTTGATGATTGGGGAGTTGCGAACGGTCTCATCCGTTTAGAATTAAGTGTCATGGTTCATAACGAACGGGCTGTGAAATTTTATGAAAGAATGGGATTTGAAATCGAAGGGACCAAGCGTAAGTCACTGGTTGTCCACGACGAGCCGGTGGACGAATATGTGATGGCGAAAATTCTAACATAGCTTTTATATAAGATGACGGGAATCTTCATGTTCTTTCTTCCCCCCTCATATAGTAAGATAAGCGAAATCGAAGGAGGGGGCATCTTTGAAACCAGATGACCAAAAGAAGCTCGAATATGCGATCAGGGAAATCACTGAAATCGCTAAAGGATTCGGGCTTGATTTCTATCCAATGCGTTATGAAGTCTGTCCTGATGATATTATTTATACATTCGGAGCGTACGGTATGCCGACACGCTTCTCTCATTGGAGCTTCGGCAAACAGTATTACAAAATGAAGTTGCAATATGACCTTGGTCTAAGTAAAATTTATGAACTTGTCATCAATTCTAACCCTTGTTATGCGTTTTTGTTAAACTCCAACAGCCTGATCCAGAATAAACTGATCGTGGCCCATGTCCTTGCTCACTGCGATTTCTTCAAAAATAATGCCCGTTTTCAAAACACCAAAAGGGACATGGTTGAAAGTATGGCAGCCACGGCTGAGCGAGTAGCAACCTACGACAAAATATACGGAAAACAGCAAGTGGAGTCATTTTTGGATGCTGTACTAGCCATACAAGAGCATATCGACCCTTCACTTGTGCGCCCTAAGTTATCCTGGTCGATGGAAGAGGAAGAAAGCGAAGAGAAGCCGCAGCAAACGGTTTATGACGACCTTTGGAAAATAGATGAGTCCTCTTCTGAAGACCGTTCTTTTTTCAAGAAGAAAAAGAAATTTCCGCCTCGACCTGAGAAGGACTTGCTTTTGTTCATCGAACAGTATAGCCGCGAATTGGAAGACTGGCAACGAGATATCTTGACGATGATGCGCGAAGAAATGTTATATTTCTGGCCACAGCTCGAGACGAAGATCATGAATGAAGGATGGGCTTCCTACTGGCATGCAAGGATATTGAGGGAATTGGATTTAACGAGTGATGAGTCCATTGAATTCGCGAAATTAAATGCAAGTGTAGTCCAACCTTCTAAAACACAGTTGAATCCATATTATTTGGGGCTGAAAATCTTTGAAGATATTGAAGAGCGCTATGATAACCCTACAGAAGAAATGAAGAAGCACGGAATAGAGCCGGGAACCGGACGTGAGAAAATGTTTGAAGTCCGAGAAATCGAATCCGATCAAAGCTTTATCCGAAACTACTTGACAAGGGAATTGGTGCGACGGGAAGACTTATATCTATTTCAAAAACAGGGCCAAAAATATAAAATCACAGACAAAGATCATGAAGCCGTTCGCGATCAATTGGTCACAATGCGCGTGAATGGAGGCTTTCCATACATCACAGTACAAGATGGGGATTATGTTAAAGGCGGAGAGCTGTATTTGAAACATCATTATGAGGATGTAGAGCTTGATGTAAGCTACCTCGAAAAAACTTTACCATACGTCTACCAGCTTTGGGGAAGGGCAGTCCATATGGAAACGCTAGTCGAAGGCCGGGAGGTTGTGTTCAGTTATGGTGGTAAGAAAGTACAGAAGAAATATTTGTGATTTAAAGGCTGCCCTTTCTCTGAAGGGGCGGTCTTTTTGTTCCATGAAAGAAACAGGCTTAACGATAACCATAGCAAGGTAGAGTATCCTCACCCTCAAACGGAGATAGTGTTTAGCACTCCTTATATAAATATCACTTCCAATAACTCAAATCAGAATGGAATCTGCTATAATTAAGGTAAGATTTACCTTTACATAAAGAGGTGAAACAAATGAAAAAGATTCGCCTGGCCATATTCAGTTTAATTGCTTTGATTATCATTGTTTGCTTTTTCTATCTTGATAACCGAGAATTGAATCGATTGACCAATGATCAAATCTATCCGATGGTCGAAGAGCCGAATCAGCACCCGCAGCCATTGACGGAAGGGAAACTTGAAATTGGTGATGAAGGTGTGCACCTCACGAAGCTCTACAGCCGTAATACATCCAAAGGGCTATATTTTGGTATGTGGTATGGTAAAGGGAACAACCTCATGAACAATGAAGAAAAGAAATGGAAGCGGAAAAAGGGTCAAATCGAGTTTCTTGTAAAAGCGGTGGATTCCAATGGGACGACTTATGATGGACGGACAGTCGGTCTGGTCACAGGTACCTTTTCTGTTTTTCAATATGTTCAATTCGATGGTTTCCACTATGATCAGGATTTAGAAGAACTGACACTCTTCTTTTATCCAATGATTGCTGAAGGGGATGAAGCTGCTCCGAATGCACAGGCGTGGTTGGAAACGACTATTCCTGTTGAATAAGGTGAGCAGCAATGTTTCTTTCTTCCATGCATATGATACAATGTTGAATAGTCAAAATATATGAGAAGGGAGCGGTGAAAATGGAGCAAGCAAAATCTGTCTGTAGTAAAGGACTGCTTATTTTTCCGTTCCTATTGGAGAGCATAGACAATGTCTATGCTCTTTTTTTAGAATGAAGGAGGGACTGGAGTGAGATATTCACGCGTTTTATTGAAAATCAGTGGAGGCGCTTTAAAAGGAGATAGTCAGGACAACTTCGATCATGCAAGTTTAGAACATATTGCTAATGAGATTTTGACATTGATTGAAGAGGGAGTTGAAGTCGCTCTTGTTATTGGAGGTGGGAATATCTTTCGCGGACGCACGGCTGAAAAGTGGGGCATCGATCGTGTCGAAGCGGATAACATAGGAACAATTGGCACCGTTATCAACAGCCTGATGCTTCGTGGGGTTCTGAAGAGTAAATCGGAAAAAGAAGTACGTGTGATGAGTTCAGTTCCTGTATCCAGTGTTGCAGAACCATATATCCGCTTGAAGGCCATGCACCACCTCGATAAAGGTTATATCATCATTCTTGCAGGGGGGAACGGGCAACCGTTCGTAACGACAGACTACCCAGCTGTTCAGCGGGCGATCGAACTGGAGTGTGATGCTATCCTTGTTGCCAAGCAAGGTGTCAACGGTGTATATACTGCTGACCCTACGATTCATGAGAATGCGAAGATGTATGGTACATTGAATTACGATGATATATTGTTACAAAACATACAAGTGATGGATCAATCTGCGTTACTTCTTGCCCGTGACCATCAATTGCCTGTACACATATTCAACTTTGATCAGGCTGGTATTATGAAAAATGTCTGCCAGGGCATGGATGCGGGCACTCTGATCTCACATCGTCCCTCTAAATTTCAAGAAGAAGTCTAGGTCTATAGGCTTGTATTGAAACATTTTTCAATGAGATACCATAGAAGTGCAATTTTCTGATAAACTATTCGTTAAACTATAGGATTGAGTTTAGGAGGCTGTGTTATGACGATTTACAATCACATATTGACAGAAAATGATTTTATAGAGCAGGATGACCTTCGATATCCTTTCGAGGAAAGAGGGTTGCAGTTCGGAGATGGCATCTATGAAGTCATCAGAGTATATGATGGCAAGTATTATTTGATAGATGAACACGTGGGGCGTCTTTATCGTTCCGCCGCAGCTGTGAAAATCAATGTGCCATATAAAAAAGAAGATATGTATAAACGTTTGGATGAATTGTTAGAAAAAAACGGGGTAGAAGGCGATGCTAAAGTATATCTGCAGATCACACGTGGTTCTGCTCCGAGAGATCACGCTTTTCCTGCAGATACGGATGCGAATTTGTATGCCTATGTCAAAGATCTGCCGCGCCCGACAGAATTAATGCGCGAAGGGGTAACGGCCATCACACAGGACGATGTCCGATGGGATTGGTGCTATATTAAGAGCTTGAACCTTTTACCGAACGTCCTCGCAAAACAGGCTGCGAAAGAGCAAGGAAGCTTTGAAGCGATTCTCCATAAAAATGGAGAAGTGACGGAGTGCAGTTCTTCCAATGTGTATTATGTAAGGGATGGCAGTGTGTACACACATCCGGCTAAAAAAAATATTCTTCATGGATGTGTACGCATGCGAATCGAAGCCTTCTGTAATCAAGAAAATATTGAATTCAACGAAGCGCCTTTTCTTGTGGAGGATATCCAATATGCAGATGAGCTGTTTTTGTCCAGCAGCACAGCGGAAGTCATGCCGATCCTGAAAGTCGATGGTCAGACAGTTGGTGATGGCACTCCTGGACCTGTCACACGAACACTGCAAAAATGTTATGAAGAAGAAGCGGGAATCCCAGAAAACAAGTCGATCTTTTCAAGTCAATCGGCGACTGACTAAAAGATACAAAGCTGAGGAAATCAGTCATTATCCAAAGAAGTACTTCAATTAACATATCAATTGAGGTGCTTCTTTTATTGTCTTGTTGAATATCTGTGAAATAATGGCCTTATTACGAGACCACGGAAAAACCCTTTTTCATATAGAGGAGCTGTCAAAGTTTGTTGTTGCTTCTCACGAATCGCTTGTCAGTGGGGGCTTGCCGCGGGCACGGCCTCAGCTAACTTGGTCAAGAAGATCACTTCACCAAGTGGATCTTCGGCTCGTGCTGTTCCCGCAGGCATCACCAACGAACGCTCATGGTGGAATCAACAGAGGTCCATCAAAAAAGTGTGGTTTTCTTTGATTTTTAAAAGAAAATCGCTAGAATCAGTCTTTTCCAGAAGAAGTGTTGCGGCACTGCTCAAAATCCGTACTCAACACGATTTACACAGTAAATGAAGGCATGAAAGAGAAGTTCCCAGCGAAGCTCATGGACCAGTAAGAGCCCGAATGTTTCATCAAATAAAGAAGCCGAGTTGAACAACGTCCAACTCGGCTTCTTTATTTGATGAAAAACTTAAAAAGTTGCAGTTCTACAGTGGCCATCTTATTATCGTACCTGCTTTAAAGTGCAGGAGTCGTTCAAGACTCGATTCCGAGATATTGTGTGAAGAAAGCAAGTTGCTTCTCAGCCTGCTTAATCTCTTATACTGTAATAAGTTTATCGCTCATATTGTCCTATGTCATTATGCTATAATGCAATTAAAATCGCTGAAAGGAGAGAATACATTGGCGAATATCAAAATAGAAATGTCAAAAGAACAATATGAAACACTGGTCGAATCGGTCTTTTTAGGTTCGTGGATGGTGAATTCAACAAAGATGGAATTGGATGAAGCATTTGAGGATGTCCGTGAACTTGTGTTATCGAAATATAAAGAAGGGAATCTTGAGGACCGTATTACGCATCATGAACAATTAGGAGTACACGATCTGGATGTCGATTACGAATCCAAGTTGTTGGCTACGTATGTGGAGGAGTATGATGAGTTCAGTTTCTGGGACAAGTTGGTAGAAAAATTGGTCGAGAAAAAAATGACAGAACTTTATGGTCCTTTGGAAGGAAATATGACGGAGGAACAGATGGAAAAACGGTTGGAGTTGGAAGAAAAGATCGGAAGAAAGTTAGAAGAAACAGGTGTGACGAAACTCTCGTTTGATAAATAGAGCAAACAAAAGGCGTGACTTTTAAATCACGCTTTTTGTTTAAGTTTCTTTCTTGGTTCTGTCCATAACATGGCGATGGGACGTGCCCACCGGAATGTCGTTTGAATAAGTGGTCCTAAGAGAATGGCGACGATCAATGTACCAAAACCTACGGGTGCACCTAGTAAGAAACCGATGAGGGCCATGGCAGATTCAGATAAAATTCTAATGAAGCTTTTTGACTGCTTTGTTTTTTCATTCATAATCATCATGAAATGGTCGAGTGGGATCCTTGGGAATGGTGTACGTAAATAAACCGAGATACCGATTGCGGTGGCGAGTAAACCGAGCGTGAATATTCCCCACTGGCTCCACCAAACATCATACTCAGCATTTGCCAATAGACCATAAAGGAAAATATCGACGGTGCGTCCACGAATGATGATGGGAATCAGAGATTCGAATTTCGGTCGTTTACTTTCTAATTTTGCATTTACAAGTAAAAGAACGATGAAGGCTGCGATCATGACACTTCCTACCGTTACAGGCAAGTGCATGGACAGCCCGACGGCAATACTGTCACCAGGGCCGACACCTAAACCGGATCTGATGATAAGAGCAAGGCCGAGGCTGGAGATCACGAGGCCGCCTATATAAATGATGAACAGAACTAAATATTTCATGATAGAGACTCCTTTAGACGGTACATATATGCTTCGTTTATCATATCGTTTGCCATATCGGATGTAAAGTTAGGGCTTGCTGAGTGTTTTTATTATTATCATAAGGGAAATATATATCAATAGATGAAGGAGGAATAAGAGATGCAATATGCAATAGTGACAGGTGCTTCCCGTGGTTTAGGAGAAGCAATCGCGAAACAATTGATTCTCAAAAATGTAAATGTCATTTCTGTTTCGAGATCGGAAAATGAGGAGTTGAAATCCTTGGCTGAGGAACATGGAGTCCATTACTCACATGTCAGCTGCGATTTAAGTAAAACAGAGGAAATTGAAAAAGGGTTGAATCATATCACGGAAGAAGTTTTTCATGACAAAACTCATTATGTCTATCTCGTCAACAATGCCGGAGTGATTGAACCGATCGATACCGTCGGTCAGTTGCAAACTGAAGCTGTTGAGAAACATATGCAAGTAAATGTGACGGCCCCGATTCTAATGGTTAACAGATGTATTCGCGAAGCAAATGCACGTGATATCTCCATGGGTATCATAAATATCACTTCAGGAGCGGCCGAAAAGGCAGTTCATGGATGGAGTACATACAGTAGCTCCAAAGCCGCAATAAATCGTTTTACAGAAACGCTAGCCCTTGAACAAAAAGATAAGAAGCATTTGATTTTAGCCTATAGCCCGGGGGTGATAGACACGGATATGCAGAACGAAATCCGTTCTTCTTCGAAGGATGCTTTTGCTGATGTAGATAAATTCAAGCAATTAAAGGAGGAGGGTTCATTGCGCTCCCCCGATGAGGTCGCAGGAGTGCTGATGGATCTTTTATTGGAGCCGCGAAAAGTGGAGAACGGCAAAGTGTACAAGTTATATGATTTAGTTAATGGATAAAAGAAAAGAGGAAGAGGCTGGGACAAAAGAATTTTTCCGCCAGAAAACCCGAACCTTAGTTCGGGTTTTCTTTATGAAGCAATAAATGCAAGCGCCGCTCCGGCAACATACTTGAGGCCACTGAAAAAACCTTTTCAATCTAGAGGAACTGTTAAAGTTTGTTGTTGCTTCTCACGAATCGCTTGTCGGTGGATGCTTGCCGAGGGCACGGCCTCAGGTGTCTTGGTCAAGAAGATCCCTTGACCAAGCGGATCTTCGGCTCGTGCTGTTCCCGCAGGAGTCAACGTATGTTGCCTACGCTCCATTTGATCCATTCCATCCTATTGTTCGTCTTTTCCTGTGGCAGTTAGAGTTTTGTCCCAGCCCCTTCCTCTTTTTGAGTTAAACGCTTAGTGCTCAAGTATTTCAATTGTAGCCTCTCCATTTTCCGCTGCTACTTTAGCCATTCCGCCAATAGGAAAGGTGAAACGGGGAGTCGTATGCCCGAAATTCGCATCTGAAATGACAGGAATGTGATCCAACTCTTTTTTTGAGTGGATGATCCCCTTCAAAACATCCGGATGGAATTCAGATGCATTCTGGAACCGGCCGATAATGATCGCTTTCACTTTATCAAAGCCTGGTTGATGGATTAGTGATTGTAAGTCACGATCGAAAGTAGGGGGATTAGATAGTTCATCATCTTCAAGAAAGAGGATGGTGTTCTCTAAAGCAGGCATGTATTCCGTACCTTGAAGAAGGTTTAATGTGCACAAGTTCCCTCCAATAATCGTCCCCTGTGCTTCTCCTTCATTAATGATACGAGGGCCTTCATTTGAATGGAAAGTACGATTTTCCTGATCAAGATACCAACGATCGTCACTCCAACATTCAGCCGGTTGAATAGTGATGGGAGTAGACCTTGTGACCATTTTCGCGAAGTAATCGAATGTGTAGTCTACCCCCTTTTCCATCCCGAAGGAAGAAAAATGCGGGCCGCTAAAAGTAATAAGCCCTGTCTTACTATAGATACTGTTGGAGAGCGCAGTAATATCCGAGAAACCACAAAAGATCTTAGGGCTGTCTTGAATGAGACGGTAATCGATATGTTTCAACAATTGGTTGCTGTCGAAACCGCCGATTGTGGTCAAAATGGCTTTGACTTTAGAATCGCGAAAAGCTTCGTGGAGATCGGCAATACGGTGTGTGATCGGGTTGGATAAGCTTGAAGCATCTTCATCTGCATATTTACTGAATGTAACTTTGAATCCAAGCCTTTCTAATCTCTCCATGGCTAGTTGTTTCTGATCAGCTGCGATGATGGCAAGGCTTTTAGATGGCGAGATGACCCGGATTTCATCTCCTTTTTTCAGTTTGGCTGGGTACATGACAGGATTTTCCTTTCTATTATAGATTTATTTATCGTCGATTTCTTTCCACCATACAAAATGCCGATAGTTGAAGTTCTGCTCTGTTATTCTAAGGGATAAATAAATTCACCTCTATCCAGATAACAATGAAATAGCTGAAACAGTTTCCCATAAGATACGTATGTATGAATAAAGGGGGATTCTTATGTGGTCAACGTTATTAGGTATTTTCTTTGTTATTGTGTTCTTTACTATCCTGATCAGGTTTATTGGACAGTCTTCCAGCAGCCGTACGATTGGTTCCAAACAGGAGCATCAAAATGCCTGGCAGTCCGACTTTCACAGTCATGGAAATGATCACGGGGACGGTGGTGGAAGCGATGGAGGAGGGGAATGACCTCCTCCATCAGTCACTTTCTTAAAATGAATCCTTGGAAGTGGGTAGGACCGTTTCCATCATGGCTCATCGGTATTTTATGAAACGCCTCGATAGTAAAATATTGTTCCAGGACTGTTTCTAAATCCTCATCCTGGTAGAAGGAAAAGAAACGCTTAGGCTCATGGAAATCATTTTCCCAAATCCCTTCCTGATTGATGCCCCCATATACCCCCATATAGAATAGGCCGTCTGTTTTCAACACATGCTGGACACCCTTAAGAACGTCCCTCAGGTTATTTTTAGGGACGTGAAGCAGACAGTTAAGCGACCAAACAGCATCGAATGAATCTTTTTCAAAAGTAAGCTCATCAAAACTCATAACACTTGCGTTCAATCCTTTTTCCCTGCACTTCTCAACCATCTGCTCGGATAAGTCAGTAGCATGGACATTCAGATTTGCAGTCTTAAAATAATCACTGTCTTTCCCTGCACCTGCCCCAATTTCCAAGAGAGAGTTTTTTTCTTCATTAATCAAACGTTGCAAAAAAGAAGAACGTTCATATATTTTCCACGTTTGGGTCTCTGCATTGTTTCGATGATTGGATTGAGAATCATAAGCGATGGATAACTGTTTTTTTAGTTTTTCAGAAATCATGAATTGCCTCCGTCCAGTATGCAGGTGAACATGTATTTACCATCTTTGATTTGTTTAACATCCACTAGAAAGAGTTCTTCTTCAAGTTCAGTCGTTTGGAAAAGAGGAACCTCATTACCGACAGACGTTGGATCTAGAGCAATTTGGTACTCATCGGGGAGCTCTGAGTCAATGAAATGGTGAAGCAGCTGTGCACCACCTGTGGCCCATATACTTATTTTGATTTTTTTTCAGTAAGTTGGTCAGAGGGGAGATTTGTTCTGGTTGAATGTAGGTTGCAAAATCGTCAACCACTTCCCGTTCATTGCTAACTACATATACATCTTTAGTTTTGAATGGGAATTCGTCGGCCAGTTCGAATATCTGTTCATAAGTTTTTCTTCCTAAGAAGACGGTATCAATTGAACTGAAGAAAGATTGAAACCCATAACCTTCTTCTGAATCACTCCAAAGCCAATCGAATTCACCATTTTCTCTTTCTATGTACCCATCTGGAGCCCGCTCAATATATAAAACCACTTTGCTCATCTCCCTACCTCCCTGAAAAAACATATTGAATTTTTGCACAAATCTATCATATAATAAACGTAATGAAAAAAGAAGGGACTGAAGTATAAAGCAATGAAGTACTAATCCTGTTTTTTTACGAGTATGAGAATATTTGAGTTCACTCGTTCCAGATACAGGATTAGTCTGTCCTTTTTTTAAAAAAGCTGTATTAGATATTGTTCAGAGGAGCGCCATGCAATCTAACTGCGTTTTACTTCACTACTTTGCAGAACAATTCCTTCCTCCTCATATGAAAAATTGAACACTGCTATTCTCAGCCCATTAAAAAAGGAACTTCCATTGCTTATTCAGCACCTTTTGACAATATGTCTTGGTGTCATTACAGCAATAACAGACGTATGCCTCTCTGGGACGGAACAGGGAGGTTTTTTTATGTTGAAAATGAAAGCTATGAATATAAGATACGAAATTGGCGAACGGGAAATCTTGAACATCAAAGAGCTTCGCATACATGAAGGGGAGCGTATTGGTTTGGTCGGGAAAAATGGAGAAGGGAAGACCCTGCTTATAAAATATTTGATGGGGGAATTGGACGTCATACCACAGATAGAGTGGCACACGACTTACGGATGGATGAAGCAGCTGAATGAAGACCTTGAAATATCATCTTCACTCAGTGGCGGGGAGAAAACCTTAGCGAAGCTTGAATCATTGTTTGAAAGTGGTCCCCCATTGCTTTTTCTAGATGAACCGACGAACAATTTAGATTGGCACCATGTAGAGAAGCTGGAGGGTGAACTTCTTCAGCATAAGGGAGCCTATGTCATTGTGTCGCACGATCGAATGCTATTAAATCGCACCTGTGAGAAAATTTGGGAATTGGCTGACGGAAAAATAAGAGTCTTTAATGGCGATTATTTTTTTTATGAAGAGCAAAAAAGGTTAGAAATTCAGAAGCAATATGAAAAGCATGAACAGTATCTTAAAGAGAAAAAAAGAATAGAAGAAAGAGTTCGTCAAAAGCGGGATCAGTCAAAAGGAATGAGGAAACCCCCGAAAAGGATGGGTAATTCGGAATGGCAATTGGGGAAAAATAAAGCTGCGGCACAGCAAAAGAAAGTAGAACGAGTAAGTAAGACGCTTGAGCGAAGATTGGAGCGTATAGAAAAAGTCGAAAAGCCGATGGAGTGGGATGAGGTCAAGATGGAATTTGAGCAAATACAACCGGTGACTCAGAAAATGATCGGCAGACTTGAAGTGATGAATGTAGTGGCAGGGCAAAAACTCTTATTTCGTACGAAACCCCTCGTGTGGAAAACAGGTTCAAAAACAGCTTTGATCGGGAAGAGTGGGGCAGGGAAGTCCACCCTGATTCAATGCCTCTTGAATAGTAAGGAATGGTTTCCGGACGGCGTCGAAATCGGTTATCTGCATCAAGCTTTAGAAGAAATGCCATTAGAAGAAATGGTATATGACTATGTAAGTGAAGGCAGCCCTCTTTCAGAAACGAACATCCGGATCATCTTAGCAAGATTGAAATTCTTTACGGAAGACATGAACAAACTACTGTATCAGTTAAGTGGGGGGGAGCGTGTAAAGCTGGGTCTTGCTCGTTTAATGACAAGCGGTTCACCAATTCTTATCATGGATGAACCGACGAATCATTTAGATCTTGAAGCTATTAAAGCATTGGAGCAATTGATCGTGGATTATCCAGGGACGATTCTTTTCGTTTCCCATGATCGGGAGTTTATTAACAGGACAGCAGATCATTTATGGATGATTGAGAATGGAGAAATGAAAGGTTTTGATGGAACCTGGGCTGAATGGCAGGAATATTTGCAGTCACCTCCTGAAGCTGATGAAGAAGTTTATGATCAGATGGCCCTGGAAACGAAATTGTCTGAGTTAGTCAGTCGATTGAGTGTGCCTGGACCGAAAGATAAGCTGGAAGATTTGGAAACAGCTTATCAAGATACTTTAGCTAAATTGAAGATGGCGAAGAGGAAATGAAAAGAGATTGCGGCAAAAGAACTTTTCCGCTAGAGAACCCGAACGAATTCGTTCGGGTTCTCTTTATGAAGCAAAAAATACCACGCCGCTCCATTTAATCCATTCTACCCTATTGTTCGTCATTTCCAGTGGCAGTCAGTATTTTGTCGCAGCCCCTTTTCTGCCTTTAGAACTATAAAGCTCCTGCTTGGCTTCCTTATCAGTGATTTAATATGCTTGTCGAAAATCTCAGGCAGTCTCTGCATTTTTTGCCTCTTTGTTATTTTTCAAGAACATATACAAAGAAGCGCCGAAGATGGTGATATATCCCAGTATGCTGAGGATGTCAGGAATTTGTCCGAATAAGAAAATACTAATCAGTGCGGAATAAACGACTGTGGAATAGAAGAAAATCGAAATCTCCCGTGCGGGCGCGTATTTGTATGCAATGGTCAGTCCAAATTGACCTAAAGTCGCAAAAGCACCTGCGGATAGCAGGTACACCCACTGCTTTCCTGTCATCGGCTCATAAAACGCTATAGTAAAAGGCAACAAGGTTACTGTCGTGAAAAAGGAAAAATAAAAGACGATGGTGTAGAATTTTTCTTTATCTCCTAACACACGTAATAAAGTATAGGCTCCTGCTGCGAATACAGCGGAAAAGATTCCGGCTAAGTAAGGGATGAGTTCAAGAGAAAAGGCGGGCTTGATGATAAACAACGTGCCTAAGAAAGCGATGATTATGGCTAGTACTTGATACATACGTGCTTTCTCTTTCAAAAAGATAGCTGAAAATATAATCAATAAAAATGGGCTCAACTTGTTGAGCATGTCCGCGTCAGAGAGGACAAGGTTATCAATGGCATAAAAAAACAGGACCATACCGATAGTGCCAAGTGCTGAACGGGAAAGTAACAGCTTTTGGTGCTCTTTTTTACCGAACAAACGCTCTTTATTGTATAGAACGAAACCGAATGCGATGATCGCAGACACCAGGTTACGGAATAGAGTCTTTTGAACTGTCGGTACATCTCCTGATAGCTTGACGAGCGCAGCCATCATCGAGAAGCCGAAAGCGGATATGAGTAGTAAGATAATTCCTTTATTACGATCGCTCATGATAGTCCTCCCTCTTGTGTTTAGGTTGTGCAAAAAAAACACCTTTACCATCCTAATATAAAAATGAAGGGAAGGAAAGTTATATCGCTTTCTTTTATCTGGCACAGGCACTCAACTACTATATAAGTTATAATCAGGTTAGAAGTTTAGGAAGAAAGGACGATTCTTTTGATTTGCTCTCAGTCTGTTTTTGTGAAAACACGTGTGATTGAAAACAACCAACAACATTATATAGAGCATCAGGAGACCCTGGATCTGTATGAGGATGAAATCGTCACTCCGACAGAGAAATTCGTATTGAAAGATGTTCATGATGTTTCTTATAAAGGCTTGACAGGTACCTATGGATTTCTATATTTGCACACCATCAAGGGGGTACGCACCTATATGGTGAAGGAGCACCCTGCCGAGTGGATGGAATCATTCCGGGCTCTTTTTTAAGGTGAACGCATGAGAATACATCATAGGACGTGATACGTTTAATGGACGTTGTAGAAGAGAATGATCGTATATATTTGAGAGAAGTTCTGCCAGAAGATTGGGCAGCATTCCAACCTTATTCTTCTAATGAGGAAACAGTGAAATACCAGCCCTGGGGGCCGAATACTCCAGATGACTGCAAATTTTTTGTTCGGCAGGCTATGCTCGACAGAATGCAAAGGCACCGCGGCCGCTTTGTATTTGTTATTGTTGAAAAGAGTTCTGGGGCAGTTGTAGGAAATGTTGAAATGAACATAAGAGACTGGGACGGAGTGGGGGAGGTCGGCTTCATTATCCATCAGGACCGTTGGGGGGAAGGTTTTGCCACCGAGGCGACTCTGCTGATGCTTAACTATTGCTTTGTAACTTGTGAGCTCCACCGCGTTGTTGCTACGTCTTCTCCGCAGAACCTGCCTTCCATCCGGGTTTTGGAAAAAATAGGAATGATCAAAGAAGGGATGCTGAGGAAGGATTTATTGATTAAGGGCGAGTGGAGAGATTCCTTAGTATATAGCATGTTGAGAGAAGAATGGAATGAAGAAAATAAACAAAACGCAAAGCCCTGAATTCAAAGGCTTTGCGTTTTGTTTAATGATTAGATAAAGTATCATGAATCGCTAAACGTTTTACGAGTTGAGAGCTATCTTTATTCAAACCGACGATTTCGACATCCACATCATGTTCCCGGTATTTTAAGACAAGCTTATCGAGAGCAGCTACGGCAGAGTCATCCCATACATGGGCTTCCGAAAATACGATCACTACTTTTTTTGCATCGACATTATAATCGAAATGTTTCAGTAAATTTTCTATAGAAGCAAAGAATACTTGACCGCGGACTTTATAAACCAATGTCATCGTGCTTTCTTCATAAACTTTCTCTACATGAATCTTAGAAATCTTAGCTACGAAGAAAATAGCGCTCAAGATGACTCCAGCTAAAACGCCTTTAGACAAATCGTGTGTCTTTACGACTGTTCCGACGGTAACCACCATCACGACTGAGTCTGTGAGAGGCACTTTGTGGAATCTTGTTAAGGAACTCCAATCAAATGTACCGATGGAAACCATAACCATGACCCCTACAAGAACTGCCATGGGAATCTGCACCAGTAAATCGTTGAAAACGATTATGAGGAGCATCATGAAAATTCCAGCGACCAAAGTGGATAAGCGTCCGCGACCGCCAGAAGAAACATTGATGACAGATTGCCCGATCATTGCGCAGCCAGCCATTCCGCCAAAGAGCCCTGACACTACGTTAGCCATCCCTTGTCCCCTTGCTTCTTTGTTTTTATCACTGACTGTATCTGTCATATCATCAACGATTTGAGCAGTCAGCAACGATTCAAGTAACCCGACAAAGGCGAGAGCTAGAGAAATCGGAAAAATGATTTGCAACGTTTCAAAGGTCAATGGGATGTCAGGAAGTAAGAAAATGGGCAATGTACTTGATAGCTCGCCCATATCTCCGACGGTTTTCAGTCCTGCTCCCGTCGAGACGGCTACAATTGTCATGACGACGATTGCGACGAGCGGTGACGGTACAGCCTTAGTGAATTTTGGTAAAATGTATATGATAGCAAGTGAACCTATGACCATCGCATACATGGCCCAACCGGCCCCTTCGAAGTGAGGGAGCTGGGAAGTGAAAATAAGAATACCAAGGGCATTGACGAAGCCGATCATGACAGACCTTGGAATGAACTTCATGAATTGACCGATTTTAAGTGCCCCTAATACGAATTGTAAAATACCAGTCAAAATCGTAGCAGCAAGCAAGTATTCCAGCCCATGTTCACTCACTAAGGTGATCATCAATAGTGCCATTGCACCGGTCGCGGCAGAAATCATGCCAGGACGACCACCCATAAAAGCGATGACGACAGCGATGCAGAAGGAAGCGTACAAACCTACCATGGGGTCGACTCCAGCGATGATAGAGAAAGCTATCGCTTCAGGGATGAGCGCCATTGCCACGACCAACCCTGAGAGCGTATCGTTTTTTACGTTTCCAAACCATTGTTGTTTAAGTGTTTCAGTGTTCAAATTCGCACCTCTCTCAAAATATTACTTATGCTATCCGTGATAGCATATAAATCCGGCAAAACCGAGGAAAATTATATCACCATCTGGGAAAAATACATAATCGGATGTAAGCGCATAAATTCAGCTGATACTCTCTCATTCGCTAATATTCATTGTTTTAGAGGGTGCTACCACATAAATGACAAAATTTTGGACTATCAGCAGTTCTCTGCACTGGAATTGTAAAACATGGTAAAATAAACGGAAAATATGATCGCAGTGGCAGAAGGGGGCTTCCTTTTGTATAAAAAGATTTTGTTAGCAGCAGATGGCTCAGAACATTCCATACGAGCTGCAAAGCGTGCAGCTGAACTCTCTTCACTTCAAAGGGCAGGGGAAGTCACAGTAATCTATGTGGTTTATGGAGATCAATCTAAATCCGATGTATTGACCAGAGGGAATAAAGAGACAATCGATCAACGCCGTCACCAGCGGCTTCGTCCCATCGAAAACATTCTTAGTGAGGAAAATGTCTTCTTCAACATAGAAATACGGCATGGAGCCCCTGGTCCGTCTATAGTCAAGTATGCCAACGAAGGAGAATTCGATCTCGTCATCATCGGAAGCAGAGGTTTGAATACACTCCAAGAAATGGTATTGGGTAGTGTGAGTCATAAAGTAGCCAAACGGGCAAAATGTCCTGTCATGATTGTGAAGTAATTTATTTGAAAAAGGGAGGCTTCTTCAAATGAGCGAACAAGGATGTATCAAATGTGGAAGTAAAGATGCGGATCAAAAGGATGTTTCAATGACTGGTGCAGGGTTGTCAAAAATGTTCGATGTCCAGAACAACCAATTTACTGTAGTGTTTTGTAAGAACTGTGGGTATTCGGAGTTCTATAACAAGAATGCCTCCAAAGCGGGTAATATTTTCGACTTTTTCTTCGGAGGATAATGATTGTATGTCAACTCTCTAATGAACAGGCAGTACCCAAAAACACGATCTGAGCAGCTACTCAGATCGTGTTTTTCTTTTTCAAGTCTCCCACTATTAAGAATTTATTTGCTGTTACAGGTGTTCCGATTATTCCAGATGATTGATCTGTTATCGCTAGCTGATCTGATGATATTTGGATTTAACCACAAACTTCAACCCTACATGACTGATCGCTGTCAGCAAGGTAAGTATAGACAAAAGGACTGCTGAGACCGACCAGATCCCCTTGAGCCCACCTATGTTCCAAAGGACAAGAATAATCACTCCGAAAACCACCGCTTCAATCGCCAACGGAGCTATTCCGATGAACCTCCCTTTAAAAACTTCCCTTTCGTCTGTCCAATTAAGCTTCGGACTGGTGAAATCGACGACCAAGCCTGCAATACTGGCAATCCAGCTCAATACTAAGGAAAGCACAAACCATATTCCCCAGATTGTGAAGGGGACATTGAGTATAAATAAGGCGGCAGCACTGATCAGCAGCATGGACAACAAATTCATGAAAAAGGATGTCCAGAGCTTACTCAAAATCACCGTACTTGGTGGGATAGGTAAATGAAGATGTGTGTTCCAGCTTTTCCCATCTCTTGAAATGGACGAAAAAGAGGCTGGATTAATTCCGAAAGCAATAACAGAAAAACCGAACATGCCCAGAATCGCTTTTTTACCATCTATATCATTCAGTTGAGTTCCCATCTCTGTGAGCGGTCCATTTGGATCAAGAAGGATGATGATGATCAGGAAGACGGGTAGAAAGAGACTCTGAACCACGATTTGTGTGAAGAAAGTCGGCGTTCGGAAAATGATTTTCATTTCTTTTCTCCACAAACTATATAAAACCGGTTGCTGCTTTAATTTTTTCTGGATATTCTCTTCTTTGAAAGTACTTCTTTTCCCACCGGAGAGTCCAAGCACCCCTTTAAAGTAAAATTTCTGGCCGATTGTTAAAAACAGCACGATAGCGCCTGCGGAAAGAACGATCATAAGGATAAAGTATGAAATACCGCTGAGTGTTCCTGGCTGAGTAAGGGCAATGCTGCTGAAATAGGCGCTCGGGAAAAATTTCGTAACAAGTTCCAGGAGTGCATTTTGTTCAGTGACCATATTGGCAATGTCGCTGTTTGAACCACCTGAATCCAGTCGAATGAGGACATTGATACCTATTGCGAATACGAATCCGAGCAGACCTACGAGCACTTTTGTCCGGTCTTTGTTCTTCGATATATTGGCAAAGCGCATGATGAACATGAGCACGATGGAGGTGAGTACAAACGGAATGATGGGAGTCAGTAACCATAGGATGAGAGCGAATAAGTAATAGAGCAGCCCGGAGCCACTATGTAGGCCGTAAAATATCAGGGACGGCAATAATAGGACGCTGTTCAATCCATATAAGGATAAAAAGGGAACCGCTGACTTCCCGGATAATATTTGATAAGGCTGAAAAGGAAGTGCGATAAAGGATTCCACGTCTTCAGCAAAATAAAAAGAGCTGAGTACAGTTCCTATACTGATAAAACAAAAGGCAAAGGTCATCATGACGAAGAGGAGACCCAGAATTACGCTTTCATTTCCTGTCGGGGCGAGCGCCGCATACATATTACCGATCAGACCTTGGATGAAGAACAATATAAGCAGGCCGAAAGGGATCATCATTAGACCTACCAGAACGTAACCGAATTTCTCCATGGAACTCTTGCCAGCCATCGACAATTGCATTTTGACCATGATTTTCATTAGTTTCCATGCTTTACCCATTTTGAGTCAACTCCAAGAAAAGGCGCTCAAGGTTGTCGTCTTCTTTGAATTGCTGCCTCATTTCAGCCATATTGCCTTGGAATTGCACGTGGCCATTATTGATAATAGCTACTTCGTCACATAACTGTTCGACGACTTCTAAGACATGTGTTGAGAAAAATACGATTTTACCTCTGGCTGCATGTTCACGCATCATTTCCTTTAATGTATAGGAAGATTTAGGGTCAAGTCCTGTCAAAGGCTCGTCGAGTATCCATACATCTGGATCATGCAGGAGTACACCGCTGACGACGATTTTTTGACGCATCCCGTGCGAATAGGTTTGGATGTGATCATCCAGTGCTTCATAAATACCGAAGCTTTTGGTCAAGTATTCGATTTTTTCCTTTCTGACCTGCTTCGGTACATGAAAAACGTCAGCAATGAAATTCAAATATTCGATCCCTTTTAACCTTAGAAAGATGTCAGACCGATCTGGTACGTAACCGAATAAGTGCTTTGCCTTCATCGGAGCTTCTGCCACATCGACACCGTTTATCCTAATTGAACCTTCATCTATAGGTAAGATTCCTGTCATCATTTTAATCGTTGTTGATTTACCAGCACCGTTCGGCCCAAGAAAACCGAAGATCTTACCATCAGGAATATTCAAATAAAGATCTTTGACAGCCTGTTTACCAGGGAAGCTTTTTGAGATGTGATTGATTTCAATCATAATTTCCACCCTTTCCCACAAAATACCTTCGCTTACTCATACGTTTGAGGGTGTCAGACGTTTCATTGTTTGAGAAAAAGTTCCATGTGTTCTTCATCTAAGTACCGATCTGGCAGCTTGATCGCTTTGCGTTCGACACCATAGGATTCGAACCCCAGTTTCTCATAGAGTTTTTTCGCAGGTTGATTGTCCGTTACTACACTTAAATGGAGAACTTCTAAGTGAATGGCTTGAGAAAAAAGAATGACCTCCTGGATCAACAGCTCTGCCCCGCCTTTTCTTCTGTTTTCCGGTGTTATGTACATCGCTACGATCGATGCTTTGTGAGCGAATTTTGGATGAGCTTCTTTAATTAAAGTAACCACCCCGACAAGAGTTTCTTCCGAGAAAAGACCAAAGGTGCGGGATGTTTTGCTATCCAAACGATCGGCTGTCGTTTTTATTGGGTCAGGTCTTTGTTTTTCTTGTTCATAAGTTGTGATAAAGGCATCTGGGTTGGTTAATAATGCTTCTAGACGGAGTTCGTAATACCGTGCAGCATCTGAACCATTCAATTCACGTGTTTGCATAGGGGGTTACCTCCTTCATTTCTCCCTAGATTAGCGAAAATATATGGTAAAGTAAAGGAAGAACTTAACATAAGGTAGAGGTGATGGGTGTGACGGAAAAAGAAAAAATGTTAACTGGAGAATTATACGAACCATGGGATGATGAGTTGATAATTGAAAGATCTCGTGCAAGGCAGTTGACTAATTCACTGAACCAGACAAAGGATTCTGAGAATCACTACCGAAATCAATTGATTGAAGATTTATTTGGAACTATTGAAGGAGAAATGGGTCTCGAGCCCCCTTTTTATTGTGATTATGGATACAATATCCACGTAGGGGAGCGGTTCTTTGCTAATTTCAACTGTGTATTTTTAGATGTTTGTCCAATCACAATCGGAAAACGTGTATTGATTGGTCCGAATGTCCAATTATATACAGCCACTCACCCTATCGATAGGAAAACGCGCGCAAGTGGATTGGAAGCTGGAAAACCGATTACGATTGGAAATGACGTCTGGATAGGAGGAAGTGCAGTCGTTAACCCAGGAGTAACAATCGGAGATAACGTCATTATTGGTGCGGGAGCTGTAGTGACGAAAGACGTGCCCGCCAATGTGTTTGTCGGTGGAAATCCTGCCAAACCGATTAAAGACATAGAATGAGCATCCGGGGTGGTCGTTTCTTCATTTTTTCGTTATCATACTAATGGATACTTGCATATGTAAAAAGTAGAGAGGATTGAACATATGATTAAACGTAAGAGTCAAAGAGAAATTGAAAAGATGCACGAAGCAGGGAAGTTGTTAGCAAGTGTACACAAACAACTTCGTACATTTATAAAACCAGGTGTTACGACTATGGAAATCGAAAATTTCGTTGAAAAATATCTGGCAGAGCGTGGGGCGACAGGGGAACAAAAAGGGTACCAGGGATACGAATTCACTACATGCGCCTCGATTAATGATGAGATTTGTCATGGCTTCCCTCGAAAAGAGCAGCTTGAAGAGAGGGACATTGTTACAATTGACATGGTTGTAAACTTGAATGGATTCCTGGCAGACTCTGCATGGACGCATGCGGTCGGTGAAGTCAGTGAGGAAGCCCAAAAACTGATGGATGTTACCAAAACATCGTTGTATAAAGGAATAGAGCAGGCAGTACCGGGTAATCGAATCGGTGATATCGGCCATGCCATCCAAGCTTATGCAGAAGGGGAGGGGTATTCGGTTGTCCGTGATTTCACCGGACACGGCATCGGTGAATCCATTCATGAAGATCCCTATATTCCTCACTTTGGCGCAGCTGGAAAAGGCGCCCGATTGAAAGAGGGGATGGTCATTACCATTGAGCCGATGATCAATATCGGCGGATGGGCCAGTCAAATGGATGAAAATAACTGGACGGCTCGCACAGTTGATGGCACATTGTCCGCTCAATATGAGCACACAGTAGCCGTTACAAAAGAGGGACCGGTCATTTTGACAGAACAGGATGTAGAGTAGAGAGAAGAACAGACCGGGGATTCCCCGGTCTGTTTTTTACTTTGGAAATTGTGCTTCACGTGATACAAAAAACTTTATTGCATAAAAAAACTCCCCTGCGACAGGGGAGTTTTTTATACGTCCTTATTTTTGAACGTTAGCTGCTTGTGGTCCACGCTGACCTTCTTCAATTTCGAAAGAAACAACTTGTCCTTCTTCAAGGGATTTGAATCCTTCTTCTTGAATAGCAGAGAAGTGTACGAAGACGTCGTCTTGACCTTCTACTTCAATAAATCCGAAACCTTTTTCTGCGTTAAACCATTTTACTGTACCTTCGACCATGTACAATTACCTCCTGCGTGGAAAAATTCCACATTGTATTACTATTCTTGCTCTTTCAAGTTCCATCAAGACGACATCTTTTGAAACATCTTCTCTTGCATGAATCTTATCGAACAATGAATAATTAACTTCAGTATAACAGATGGTCCAAATGAAATAAAGGCCTTTTGTTAAAAAAACGGTTCAACTTAAAAGATCATTCTTGGGCCTGTGTCAGGTAAGCTTGGTTCAGGAGTGAAAAGAGGGATTTTTCTACAAGAGAATCGACATCGTCTTTATGAATTTTGGCTAATTCATAAAGCGTGCTGCTTTGTTCTAAAAGATGACCGACGACTAACCATCCTGTATAATTGGCTTCTTTTTCATAACCGGATGCTCCTGTCCCTTTGGTGAAAGAATAGAGCGCTTCATAATCGGTGCGGTGTAAATGTGGGAGTATGTTGATCATGACCCGGTTCGGCTCACGGCTGCACTTCTCTTTATTCCAGGTAGAGGAACGTTCTGCCACTTCATCACTTTGGAGGAGCACTTGTGTTGTGTGTAAAGAAAGTCCTTCTTGAAAAATCAGTTGTCCG
Organism: Halobacillus sp. H74; assembly: GCF_052246715.1. NCBI lineage: Bacteria > Bacillati > Bacillota > Bacilli > Caryophanales > Bacillaceae > Halobacillus > Halobacillus sp. H74. Next base: position 109,676 of record NZ_JBQQCI010000006.1, read on the forward strand.
AGAGTCCGTGTATGACTGGGTGCAAGCCCTGATTGACTGCAATGCACAACACGTGTCAATTCCTGACATAGTCTTGTTCTGCTTGATGCGAGTTCGACAGGGAAGCAAAGGGTATATCGATGATCGTCTTTAACGATAAATGGATCTGTTTCGAATGTGCCGACAAAAAACAGGACTGTAAGGTGTACCGGTTCAGTGCACTGGAGCGTCTGCTTAATTGATTCCACTTGTTCACTCAATGCGACAGAATCAACTTCAAAGAATTGGATCTTTTCATAGACGTGAGTGTACTGATCCCATGCGTACTCCAGCATTTCTTTGGCTAATTGATCCTGATGGTAACCAGGTGGTGTATATGGAAAGGCGTAATGCTCCACCCATAGCTGATAACGCTGGTGTGGCGGAACTTGGGCAGCTTGATCATAAAACTTCAAGAACTTGTCTAACATCTGTGTGCTTTTTACAACATCCATGATGATCCCCTCCGAGTGGTTTAGGATTGACTCAAAAATTCCAACCGTTTCTTCCATACTTCCTGAGCATCTTTTCCAATCCAAATCAAATGACTGTCTGCATCCACTTCGAAAATTTCACAATCGGGAACTGAGGATTTCAATAACAAAGCATTGGTGTAGGGAACACTTCTATCTTTTTGTGAATACATCCCCAATACAGGGACATCTAAACGGTTCATATCAGGAACCGTGTGTTCTAAGTCATTCGTGAAGCCTTTTCCTGATTGAGAGGTAGATAACATATCATAAATGAAGCGGCGGTCATTAGGTGAGAGCCGTTCTAGATAGGCGTCCACATCTTCTGTCGTCATTTCTGAAAGAAGTTGTTTCATAATAAGATCGGGGAAAAACTTGAGCAACGTTCTTAAACTGCCCCAAACAATTCTTTCGGCAGGACCGAAGAGGATTTTCGCCTTTTGTTTGGTTTTTTTGTTCCAGGGGCTGGTTAATGCCGCTTCCATCAAGAGCTTATTTACACGTTCAGGATGACTGGAGGCTAAGGCGATTCCTGTTGGGCCAGCAGCTGATATTGCGATAACGCTCACACTTTCAATATTTAAATGATCAAGTATTTCTACAATGGTCTCAGCGAATTCCTCAGGTGTTCTTCCAGTGGATGGTTCCGTATAATCGTAACCAGGCCTGGAAACCGTCAATAAAGAAAAGCCTTCATAAACGAGACTGCTGTGGGACAGGTCGGTATTCCGGGTGGAGTGACCGCCTTTCAACAACAATAGTGCCGGTCCAACACCTTTATATGTAAATTCAACTATCCCTCTCGTCGTATCAAGGAGTGTAGTGGTCATGGGATCATCCCTTTCTTCCTTTTTCCATAACTTAAATATAAGCTATAATGAAAGAAAATGAAACATCAGAGGATTCTGAAAAAAGAGGTGAGAATGTGAGAATTGTGTCGATTTGCCCTAGTAATACCGAAATTATCGCCTATCTTGACCGCGTACATCTGTTGGTTGGTGTCGACAATTATTCTGATTACCCTGCCCAAGTGGAGAGATTGCCTAAACTTGGACCTGACTTATCTATTGATATAGAAAAAGTAGCAGAACTGCAACCAGATTTAGTTCTTGCTTCCTTGTCTGTTCCAGGTATGGAGAAAAATATTGAAGGTCTGGATGAATATGGTCTACCTTATATTATATTGAATCCAAACAGTATTTATGAGATTTCAGAAGATATTCGCCGGGTGGGAAAAGCCATTGGTATCGAAGCGGAAGCAAATACGAAAGCGCATACATTTATTTTGGAGATAGAGAAATTCAAAACAAGAGCTGAGCAGAGTGGAGATAAGCCTTCTCTTTACTGGGAATGGTGGCCGAAACCTGTATTTACACCAGGAGGGATGAACTGGTTGACAGAAATCAGTGAGCTTGCAGGTGCCTACAACATTTTTCGAGATGAAAATACAGCAAGTGTCCAGACTGATTGGGAAGATGTGAAGCGGCGAGATCCGGATCATATATGCATGGTGTGGGTCGGAGTGAAAGAAGAAAAGATGAATCCTGATCTAATAAGAAAGAGACCGGGGTGGGATGAACTAACCGCAGTTAAGCAGGACCGTATTCATGTTTTGGAAGAATCCCTTTTCTGTCGTCCGAGTCCGAGGCTTCTCGTGGGATTGAGGAAAATCGAAGAGATTATCAGCAAGGAAAAAGGCAACCCCTTCTAAGGGTTACCTTATTAGTGTTCCTTGTTTTTATGTTTGGGTACCGCTAATTCCTTGAAGTTTGTTGCAAGGTCACTTAATTGATTGGCTAATAATTCATCTTCCATTGGTAATCCATGGCCGGTCACCGCAACTGCTGGATTCAGCTTTGCTAATTTCTGGACAGATTTTTCTGCTTCATTCCAGTTGTGTGTGAAATAAGCCGGTGGGCCGTGAACATGTTGATGTTGGATGAAAACAGCCAAGCTTGATTCCTGTTTGACTGTAATGAAAGCGTCTCCTGTAATCAATGTACGGTCTTTGTCCCGGAATAAGGAGATATGCCCAGGGGTATGACCTGGAGTATGAATCACCCGCCATTCTTTTAAGAAGGGGAGATTGCCATCATTAGGAATGGGGTGAATATACTTGCTTAAGTCTACAGGGTCTGTCGGGAAAAAAGGGGACATAATAGCAAAGAGCCCTCCTCCTACTGTTGCATCTCCTACAGGGTAGTCCCGTTTACCTGTGACATAGTCCATTTCCATAGGATGTATATAGATAGGAACCCGCCAATGATCTGCTAATTTCTTCGCTGAACCGACATGATCAAAGTGGCCATGTGTCAGAATGATGGCTTGAGGAGGCTTGCCTCCATAGCGTTTTTCCGCTGCTTCCATAATTCTCTTGCTATAATGACCAATCCCGCAATCTACGAGCACCCAATCATCTGCGCCTTCTTTGCCAAGAAAAATCACATTGGCGATCAAGGTCCGGTAAAAAGCAACATCGTCAAGAACTTGTTCTGCTTCAGCATGGGCCATATGCCAATTTTCATTTGTTTCTTCATGGTGTTCGAATTGATCCATCCATTCCACCTCTTTATTCGATGAGCCGTTTCTTGGTAGTTTGGTTTGTTTCAACCGGATTATTCAATAGATGAGAACTTATAATGAGCAGAACCCTGAATTTCAATGATAGTGAACCGGATTCGCAGCCTTTAGAAAAAATTACATTTTTGGTGTTGGAATTTAATTTATGATGGAACCATTCAAAAAGCGCCCCCGTCTTCGGAGGCGCTTTGATTTTTAATTGGCTTTTTCAAGCGATTGTATATTCTCAGATCCTTTTGGGGTTAATGTTTTTCCAGTGAACCCGAAGAGAATTGTCAAAAGCGGACTGAGTAAACAGAAGAAAGCGAACGGCAAATAATCCAATACGGGTACACCGAGCACATCTGCCAAAAATACTCCACAGACGCTCCATGGTACAAGGGGATTAATGACAGTGCCTGCATCTTCAAGTGTCCTTGATAGGTTTTTTCTGGCTAATCCAGCTTTTTCATACACGTCTTGATAGGCTTCACCAGTGAGCAGAATTGAAAGGTATTGCTCACCAATGGCGATATTGATGCCAATGGCGGTGAATGCCGTTGATAATGTCGCTGATCTAGCCGTTCTCAACGATTTTTGCAACCGTGACAGGATAGACGGAATGACTCCCGTGACAAAGAACAACCCACCAAGAGCCAGGGCTAAAATGACCAGGGAAACAGTGAAAAGCATCCCATTCATTCCTCCGCGTGTGAGTAGTTCATTGACGACTTCATTACCTGTATCGGCTTGGAAACCATCGAACCATGTACCCCAGAGGGCCCCCCATTCCAAGACACCGCGGAAACCTGCAATCAAAGTAGCAATGATACTGCTTGTTGCTAAGGATAGAAAAGCCGGTCGTTTAGTGATGGTCATTGCAATTAATGCAGCTAAAGGAATCCACGAACTCCAGTGCATCAAGCCTGCGTCAGCTAAACCTGTCTGGAAGCTATTCAGCTGCTCGACATTTGCACTTCCCTCAGGAGATAAAAAGATAAAGAGGACGAAAGCGATGATAAAGGAAGGAATCGTCGTCCATGTCATATTCTTGATATGATCAAAAAGGTCTACTTTCACTACAGTAGAAGCTAAATTGGTCGTATCGGATAATGGAGACATTTTATCACCGAAGAATGCACCGGAAACGATAGCACCTGCAGTCATAGCTAAGGAAACATCCATGGATTGAGCAACACCGATAAAAGCGACACCGACAGTAGCGGCAGTGGTGAAAGAGCTGCCGAGAGCGATCCCGATGATTGCCGTTACAGCAAAAATGATTGCTAAGAACCAGGGCCCTCCAGCTAGCAGGAATCCTGTGTTTATCAATACAGGAATCGTACCGCTGGCCATCCAGCTGGAAATCAAAATTCCGATGATGAAAAATAATAGCACGGCACCCATGCCTGTCTGTGCACCCTGTGTCATCCCGTATTGAAGATCTTTAAAAGACATCTTTTTCATGAAACCATACAGAAGCATCACAAGGATTCCGATTAAAATAGGAACATGGGGAACGGTTTGGATCGAGATGATAAAATAGCTGATGATTCCAATGGTGGTGAGCAATAGTAGACTTGCTTCTAAGATAGTCGGCAATTTCTTTGGTTGTAAATGCAGCATAATGGTTCCTCCTTTTTTTCTCCATAACAAAAAGCTCCGCCCTGAAACAGGGACGAAGCTCAGACTCCGCGGTACCACCCTTGTTGGTAAATATATTACCCACTTGTTTGGTGTATCACTTTTCAAAGAATACTGTAATTCGATAAACGAACAGCCCAAGTTTCCACCATTCACCTGGTCTCTGATTGCTGCTTTTCGACTATCTACTGCGATATTCGTGATACAATCTATTCTTTTTCGCTTAAACGCTTTTAAGTAATGAAGTGTTGTGAATTCATCATAAAAGAATCATCACCGCTTGTCAATACTTTTCAGGCTTGATGGAGGGAGTTTTTTAAAACCATTAAATTCCTGGGTGGGTAACAAAAAAAGGAGAGGTGCTCTTAGGTCATTTCATCTTATTCATAAAATTAAACGAGCCACCTTCAAAAGAAGATGCTGGTCGTGTATAATGGTGGAAATTTGAAAAACAGGGGGACTGGGGCATGGAATCTCAAGCGATTGAACGCTCTGCCTCATCAAGTCGTTTACATATGATTCAAAGAGGAATAGTTGCAGGATTACCCATTATGCTCGGGTACTTACCGATTGCATTAACCTACGGGGTACTGGCCAGTCAAACTGGGATGACCAATCTTGAACTTACGCTGATGAGTGTACTTGTATTTGCGGGAGCAGCCCAGTTTCTAGCTGTTGGGATGGTTGCGACAGGGACAGGAATCATTGAGGTCATTATCGCAACCTTCGTTCTCAACTTCAGACACTTTGTAATGAGTCTTTCTTTTGTCAATCGCTTAAAGACCATCGCTCTTCGTGCAAAATTACCATTAACTCTAGGTTTGACGGACGAAACATTCACGATGTCCGCACTTTATCGGAAAGAAGCGAAAGAAACACATGGCGGGCTGTTCTATACTTCATTGATTTTAACTGCTTATATATCTTGGGTGGGAGGCTCTTATCTAGGTGGAGTCCTCGGTGACGTTATGCCTTCCAGGCTGAGTGATAGTATGGGAATTGCGCTTTATGCTATGTTCATCGGTTTGCTTATTCCTTCAGTTAAAAAAAATGTCCGCATTGCATTGATAGCCATTTTAGCGATGTTGATTAACTTTATGTGTCAGACTTTCGGGATGAACCAGGGTTGGGCGATTGTAATTGGAACTGTTGTCGGAGGGTTCAGCGGGATTTGGATCTTAGATGATGGAGAGGAGGTTGAGGGATGATTATTTGGATGATCATCGGAATGGCTGTTGTTACCGCGATTCCCCGTTTGGTTCCTGCGCTGATAGTGGATTTCATTACATTCCCTAAGTGGATGGATCGGTGGTTGAATGCTATTCCTTATGCTGCTCTGGGAGCTTTAATCTTCCCGGGGATCATGAGTGTAAAACCAGATGCCCCCCAAATAGGTGTGATGGCTGGTTTAGTGACGATTTTTTTGGCTTGGTTGAATATTCATATCATTTTCGTCGTTCTTGGTGCCATCGGCTCTGTTTTTTTTCTGACGCTGTAATCACACCTGCCTATGTGGTGCATATCGTATAGGGATACTTCCGAGAAAGGAATTGATCGTTATGGACCGACAGCAAGGATTTCCTTTTGGGCAGATATGGCCTGGGCAAGGACCGCCATTCGGGGGAGGCCCTGGCCGACCACCGCAAGGACCGCCATTCGGGGGAGGCCCTGGCCGACCACCGCAAGGACCGCCATTCGGGGGAGGCCCTGGCCAACCGCCGCAAGGACCACCATTCGGAGGAGGGCCTGGCCAACCGCCGCAGGGACCCCCACCCGGAGGAGGACCAGGCGGACAATTGCCGCCACCTCCAACATCGCCACCACAAGCACAAAATGCTACGCTGTTTGCCGTGGATCCAGGGTCATTATTCGGATGTTTGTACCGGTACACATGGATTCGTCTTGAAAATGGGCGTTCATTCTGGTTCTATCCGACATTCATAGGCAGAACTTCGGTAGCAGGGTACCGCTGGCAACGGCGACAACGCCAGTGGATATACACAGGGTTTGACACACGCCATATCTCCAGTTTTCAATGTAGATGAACAAATGGGTGAAAAGATGATGCCATACGAGCATCGTCTTTTTTTGTTACAATATAAAAAAAGAGGATGGAAGGGAAGAGGGAAATGCCTGAAGTAAGAGTTGCCCATTTTGAAGATGCAGAAACCATCGCTGAAATTCATGTGAAAAGCTGGAAATCCACTTATAAAGATTTGATTGATGAAAGAGACTTAAGCAACACGACAGTAGAACACCGGATTGCATTATGGGAAACGGTATTGCGGACGCCTGTGAATGGTCAAATCGCTTTCGTTATCGAAAACGATGAGAAGGAAGTCGTCGGTTTCGTCTCTGGCGGAAAAGAGCGCACGAAAAACTATGGATTTGATGGAGAAATCTATGCGATTTATTTATTGGATGAGTATCAAGGTCAAGGGTATGGTAAGCAGTTATTAAAGGTGTTTGCAGAAGGAATGGAAAAAGCGGGTTATGAGTCACTACTTGTATGGGTGCTTACCCATAATCCTTCCAGCAGGTTTTATATAAAGTATGGAGCAGATCCGATTGAAGCTGAAACGGTGACTATCGGGCAAGGAACCTATGAGGAAACGGCCTATGGTTGGAATGACCTGAAGGAACTGATACATAAATTCTCCTGATTAAAAAATGCCATTTCTAGCGAGACCATTGAAAAGCCCTTTTCAATCTAGTGGAGCTGTTAAATTTTGTTGTTGCTTCTCACGAATCACCTGTCGGTTGATGCTTGCTGTGGGTATGCGTGGACAAAGGAGGTTGGCGATATTCACCATCAATATCAAACGATAAGTAAAGCTCATGGAGGAGTAAGACCCCAAATGTCTCATCGAAATGATAAAAGAAGCCGAGTTGCACTATAAAATCGTGCAACTCGGCTTCTTTATTTGCTGCATAGCTCAAAAGTTGCGGTTCTTCAGTGGCATCCTTCTAGCAGGTGCAGTTTTTTGTGGTTTTTTTATTTTTCATAGGGTTCAATATGAAGGTGGGCGTAACCGATGTTCTGTTCTTTTTCAAGAAGCTCTTCTACTTCATCAGTAATATCATGCCCTTGTTGGATGGTAATGTCTGGATTGACATGAATAGTCGCTTCCACAAGTGTCTGGTTCCCTTGCATTCTCGCTTTGACATCTTTCACAGACCATACACCAGGATGGGCAGCAATAGTTTCCCGGATATGTTCAATTTCTCCTTCATCGAATCCATCTGTCAAACTGTGTGTTGATGTTTTAAAGATGTCCCATGCTGTCTTGCAAATTATCAAACCTACCACCAATCCTGCTAAAGGATCCAGCCAGAAGACACCAAATTGAGCACCGAAAATTCCAATGCTTGCCCCAATACTTACCAAGGCATCCGAACGGTTATCCTGAGCAGCGGCGTAGATAGCACTACTGTTGATTTTTTTCGACAAATTCAAGTTGTAACGGTAGACGGCATACATGACAAATGCAGCCACTAAAGCAGTCCATGCGGTCACCATGGCCGGTTCTCCAGCACGCTGGTTGATAATATCTTGCACCGTTCCGATAATGACCTCGATTCCAACTGTCATCATAATGAAAGCGGCGATTAAAGAAGCGATGGTTTCTGCGCGGAAATGTCCGTAATGGTGGTCTTCATCCGGTGGTTTTCTCGATATTTTCAATCCCACTAAAACGGCCACAGAGGCGATGACATCGGTAGTATTGTTAAGACCATCTGCACGCAGTGCCTCTGAATTTCCGAAGGAGGCGATAATCAGTTTAGCCGTTGCAAGAAGCAAATAGGCAATAATACTGACCCAGGCTCCGCGTTCCCCCATTTTCAAATTTGAATATTCACTCATCCAAGTACCCCCGAATAAATCAAATAAAAGCAAATCTAAGCTTATCAGACAGGCTTTCAGTAAGTCTAGAGAAAAAAAGCTTTCCTTATTCATATAGCTTGGTGCAGGTAATCATAATTGCCCATGGTCAAAAAAGGTAATCCTCATGAAGATAGGACGAGAATATGAAAAGTGGATCAATTTTGAGTATTATGTTTTGAATAGAAAAGTTTTCTCATATATCTCGAATTAGAGAATCTTTTGTTTGAGTGTTATTTCTCACGGGTATATACTATTTGTGAATCCAAAACCTACTCTTTGGCAACAATAATGGAGGAATCGTAGGTGGAAAAGGAACGAAAAGGAGAGATGAATATGGCAAATGTAAAATTAGCGATTATTTACTACAGTTCGACAGGTACGAACTATCAAATGGCTCAGTGGGCAGAAGAAACGGCCAAACAAGAAGGAGCAGATGTGAAATTAGTCCGTGTTCCTGAATTGGCTCCAATGGAAGCGATTGAACAGAACCCTGCCTGGAAAGAACACTACTTAGCAACTAAAGATGTAGTAACAGAAGCGCAAGTAGATGACCTGGATTGGGCAGATGCTATTCTTTTCAGTATCCCGACTCGTTTCGGTAATGTGCCCGCACAAGTGAAACAGTATATGGATCAAGCAGGTGGGCTATGGTTCCAGGGTAAGCTTGTCAATAAAGTAGTAAGTGCCATGACTTCTGCACAAAACCCACATGGTGGTCAAGAATCCACTTTATTGAATTTCTATACGACGATGTTCCACTGGGGCGCGATCGTTGCTGCACCTGGCTATACAGATGATGCGATTTTCGCTTCCGGAGGTAATCCTTATGGAACAAGCGTAAGTGTTGATGGTGAAGGTAACATGCAAGAGGATGTCGAAGGTGCTGTTCGTCACCAAGTGAAACGTACTCTTGATGTTGCAAATAAATTTGTAGAGTAACAAAAAAGCAGTTCCCTCTTTTAAGGGAGCTGCTTTTTTTGGTCAAGAAAATCATTTGACCAAGTGGATCTTCGGCTCGCGCTGTTCCCAAAGGCGTCACCACTGAACGCCCATCGTGGAATCGACAGTGGCTCATCTTTTCTTTGATTTATAAATGTCTTATCGAAATAAAGTCGACCGGAAAAGAAAGGTTATTGGAAATAGACTACAAATGTCTTTACCAGAAAACTCACTATTAAAATTTACATATTCATTAATCCGCTTTATTTCCCTACATAAGAAGGCTTAGCAGGTTTAAAAATCTTAAAAACGGGAATCATATAACTAAATATTCAGAAAACTTGTTGCGAAATTCTATTAAATCCTGCATAATGAAAAAAAGCATGAAGGGGGTATTCTCATGAGAAAGCAAAAGATTGATTATGTTATCCGTCGCGACCCCGAATACAAAGGGAAAGAGATTACGGCAAAGAGAGAATTGTCCTTTGGAATCCAGCTAGCCTCACGTCTGCTTTTAGATCACTTGAGTTATCAATTTAATAAAGAACGTCTTGATGAGAAAATTAATCTGGCTATTGATAACGGTGATCGTGAAGAATTTGAACGTTTAAGTCAACTGTATCAATCCTACTCATAGGAATAGATGATAGAGCCACTGCCGCTGCAGTGGCTTTTTATTGTGATTAATACCACTCTGTCATCGACGTTATTGTCATAGTAGAACGCTTTACAGCCCCTGCAAGAGAGTAGAGAGGGATTTGCTCTTGATCAAAGTTCATTAGCTCAGCAGATTTTCACCAACATCAAAGAATCAAGTGAAAGAAAAACGGCATCTTGATTTGATGTATCAATATACAACATCTTCCTGAAAATGTTATAGTGATGGTAACAACATAGATTTAGGAAGGTAATTAAATTGAAAAAAGCACTTTTATTAACATTATTAAGTCTTTTATTAGCTGCTTGTTCTCCCGGGTCATTTTCTGCGGAAGAGCCGGAGGAAGAAGTGCCAGCATCATCTACGGTCGACGATGAAGAAGTGAAAGAAAAAGAAAGTACAGAAGCAGATCAAGAAACTGGAACTGAAGAACAAACTGGAGAAGAAGGCGCAAATGAACAGAAAGAAGAAAAAGTCACAGAAGATGGATTGATACAAGTAGATAAGCCGGAGAGCATGACGGTTGTCGTCAATAAAAATCGTAAATTACCTGGTGAATATGTACCACCTGATTTAACTGTGCCTGATGTACCTTTTTACTTCAACGAAGATCACCCAAAAAAACAAATGCGAGAAGAGGCAGCGCGTGCCTTGGAAGAGCTTTTTGCAGCAGCTGAAAAGGACGGATTGGATTTAGTAGCCGCTTCTGGTTACCGCTCTTATGATCGTCAGAAGGAAATTTACGAGCGTAACGTAGAAATATATGGGGAAGAAGAGACGAATACTTTTTCTGCTAAGCCTGGGACGAGTGAGCACCAAACCGGTTTGGCCATGGATGTCACTTCAGCTGAGATGTCTTTTAAGCTAGAGCAATCCTTCGGGAATACGTCAGAAGGTGAGTGGCTTGCTGAACATGCCCATGAGCATGGTTTCATCATCCGCTATATTAAAGGGATGAAAGAAGTGACAGGTTACATGTATGAGCCATGGCACCTCCGCTATGTCGGGGAAGAATACTCCACAGATGTGCATGAACGAGAAGTGACGTTAGAAGAATTTTTCGGATATTATCCATCAGATGAATAAAAAAACTTGAAGCCATTTCTCTTCTGCAAGAGAAATGGCTTCTTTTAATAACAAATTCCTACACGATGGTGTAAGAAACGTTTATGAGTAAGTTCCTCAAAGGCAAATTGGGCTGTATCTTCCACGGTGACTTTTTTTCCGCCTTCTGGTAATAAATCTATTTCATATCTGAGGTTGGTGTGCTGGTCACCGTCTGGTAAATAGGTGGGGCAGACGATGGTCCAATCCAAGTGACTGCCACTGAGGAGCTGGTAGACCTTCACGTGTTCCTTAGCTGCAAATGTCTTCCTCCTTTTCGATTCATCTGTCTCGTACCGATACTTCCCTTGCTCATATCGACTATTCAAAATTCCGGCTGTTCCTATTGTGACGATTCGGCTGATTTGCTGCTTTTTCATTTCGTTGATGATTTTTGGGTACGCGTTTGATAGTGTATCGGTTTTATCTGTACTTAATCCGCTGAAAACCATATCACAGCCCTCGAGGGTCGCGCTGATATCTTTCTCATTAGTCACATCACCGATCACATGCTCAGCTTCAGGAATCACTTCTTCTGCTTTTTTTCGATCTCTGACGAGTACTTTCACTTGCATTTTATTGCTTAAAGCTAACTTTACAACGCTCGATCCGACTCTTCCGGTACCACCGAATACAGCTAGTTTCATGAAATCACCTCTGTAAATTTTTTATAAAATATTGACCGTTTTGAGAATGGTTTGAACATCTTCTGATATGCTTACTTCAAAGGGTGAATGGGGGGAGATATATGAAAAAGAAACCAGTATTGAGTTGGTTATTCTATGATTTTGGTAATTCAGCCTTTGCTACGACGATCATGGCAGCCGTGCTGCCTGTCTTCTATTATGATGTGGCTGCCAAAGGTGTACAGGAATCGTTAGCAGCCAGCTACTGGGGATATTCCCAATCGATCGCTGTTTTAATCGTTGCCATACTTGCACCAGTGTTAGGTGCAATCAGTGACTATTCTGCAGCAAAAAAGAAGTTTCTAATGTTCTTTGCATACATGGGCATGGTAGCGAGTGTGCTGCTAGCTTTCGTTGGTGAAGGTGATTATCTATTCGCATCCCTTTTATTAATCATCGGTACGATTGGTTTCTCAGGGGCGAATGTGTTTTATGACGCTTTTTTACCCGAAGTAGCGGATGAAGACAATATCGACCGGGTTTCAGCGACTGGATTCGCCTTTGGGTATATCGGCGGAGGAGTTCTGTTAGCTATCAACTTACTAATGATCATGAAATATAACTGGTTCGGACTGCCGAATAGCTTAGTCGGTACTCAATTGGCCTTTGTTTCCGTAGGTCTATGGTGGTTTGTCTTTTCCATTCCATTAATCAAAAATGTCGTAGAAGAAAAGAAAGTCCAGCCTGGGAGAACGCAGTCCTATGTAAAAATCGGCTTCAGTCGTCTTGGGCGGACATGGAAAGAATTAAAACACTTCAAACATTTACTTCTGTTTTTGTTAGCCTTTTGGCTATACAATGATGGGATTTCTACGATAATAAAAATGGCTACCATTTATGGACGTGATATTGGCATAGATAGTTCTTCATTGATCATAGCACTTCTGATCACTCAGTTCGTCGGGATTCCTTGTACTTTCTTTTTTGGGTGGCTCGCAGGTAAGATCACCGCTAAACGGGCCTTGATCATTTCCTTGTTCATATACTTAGCCATCATAGGTTTAGGATATTTCATGACAACAGCGTTGCATTTTTATATTTTAGCGATTTGTGTTGGCTTCGTCCAAGGAGGGGCGCAGTCATTAAGCCGTTCGATTTTCGGACGGATGGTCCCGGGCGATCGTCATGCAGAGTTCTTTGGGTTTTATGGTATTTCTTCCAAATTTGCAGCTATTTTCGGACCTTTTGTCTTTGCACTCGTCGGTCAATTGACTGGCTCCAGCCGGTTAGGGATTTTATCACTCATTGTATTTTTCGTGATCGGAATCATCCTTTTGTTTAAGCTGGACGTTGAAAAGGGTGTAGAACAAGCGAAAGCCCATACGAATCCGAATGATGAACCGGTCATCCGATCGTAAGGGTTTTGAAGTGTTGATTGCCGTAACTTCCCCAGTGTGAAAGAAGAGGGGGACGGGGAAACTTTACATTATCCATATTCCCGATCCCTCTCCAATCTTTATAGAAACGTCGATGGAATGCAGCAGTATCGATCAAATACTCAGTAAGTGCAACTCTTTAAATCAAACGATTGGGCGACTGTACTTGTTGGTCAATTTTTTATCCAAAGTTTCTCCTGTGTCATAAGAAACATTGCCGATGATTTCTTGAATCTTAAACCAATGTGCTTCCTCGAGGGTCTCCCAATAGTTGAAAATTTGTTTGAAAAGCATTTCTCCTTCGTCAAGCGCCTTTTTATAAAGGTCCAAAAAAGAGTCATCGCGAACTTTGTTAGTAGCCGGGTGATTCCAGTCTGTACGATTTTCATTCAAATAATCTTTCGGCTGACTGATCGGTTGATGGGAGAAGGAGGATACGAGCGGACCGAAGCATTTATTTTTCCATTTCCAAGGGTCATACAAAACCCGTTGTGCGGCTTGTATATGCTGCAAAGATCGTGTGACAAAGGAAGGGGAATACGCTTCCACAATGCCTGGATAATGAGTATCAATCAATGTATACATCATGTCGGCAATCGCTGTGGTGTTTTTTTTGATTCTGATTTCTTTATGGACAGGGGTATGCCATGATTTCCTATTACGTTCACGCTGAAGCATCAATGTATCAATGATCACCTCAAGTTTTTGGTGCTTATTTCCCTCATAGCCAGCATGATAATGGATGTAAGGGTGTGTATGCCGGTCGAGGATATGGTGACTGACGAAGCCTAAAATATAGGCTTGTAAATGATGCTTTGATTGACTCCCGATCTTAATCATATCCAGTAAAAAGGGTCCGCAATTTTCTGTGTGCAACTGCATTCCTACCTCAGCGACTTTTTGATCTGGAAGAAAGGGCAGAAAATTATGATAAAAAAACGGATCAGGACCTTGGGCTCCCATATGAAGGGACGCATAAGAAGTGTCCAACAAAGCTTCGTGCCCGAGATCGTGACAAAGTGTGTCGACGAAAATGATATGGGTCCAAATATTCGGCATACCGATTACCTCCGTATTTTTAGTTGAATAAATTTACAGCGAAAAAAAAAGAGCCCATTAAAAGGCTCTTTTTTTTACCACTTTATACCCAAATGAGAGATCAAGCAATGTCAGATGATATGTACAAGTTGCTTGATAGACTTATTATACATAAATATCAGAATAATGTAAATAATCAGAATCGGGAAAGTGGGGGGGATTTGTCAAAATTAAAAGAGCTGTTAATGATTGTTCAAAAGATTCTTGATACAATGAATAAGGAAACAATGAACTGATAAAGGGAGGATTTCTATGGATTACCGTATTGAAAAAGATACTATTGGTGAAATCAAAGTTCCAAGTGAAAAATATTGGGGTGCTCAGACACAAAGAAGTAAACAAAACTTCCCGATCGGTGATGAGAAAATGCCGCGAGAAGTAGTGGAAGGGTTCGCCATTTTGAAAAAGAGTGCAGCCAAAGCGAACGCTGCTTTAGGTTTATTGGAAGAAGAAAAAGCGGAAGCCATCGCATTTGCTGCTGATCAAATTCTTGCTGGTGAATTGGAAGAACATTTTCCACTGGTCGTTTGGCAGACAGGGAGTGGTACCCAATCCAATATGAACGTAAATGAAGTCATTGCTTATGTTGGAAATCAGTGGTTGACAGAACAAGGAAAAGAAACACGTCTCCATCCTAATGATGATGTCAATAAATCGCAAAGCTCCAATGATACGTATCCGACGGCCATGCATATTGCATCTGTAAGAAAGATAGAAGATGTCGTCTTGCCAGCTTTGATTCAGTTCAAACTAACTTTGAAAGAAAAAATGGAAGCGTTTAATGAGATCGTCAAAATCGGCCGAACCCACTTGCAGGATGCAACTCCTTTGACACTAGGTCAGGAAATCAGTGGCTGGCACCGTATGTTGGAAAAAACAGAAAAAATGTTGATTGAAAGTACGGAATATGTAAAAGAGCTGGCCATTGGCGGTACCGCTGTTGGGACAGGGTTGAATGCACACGAAGACTTTTCAGAGCAAGTAGTGGCTCAAATTAATGAAGCTACAGGTAAAGGCTTCGTTTCTGCCCCGAATAAATTTCATGCGCTTACCTCTCATGATGAGCTTGTCCATACACATGGAGCATTGAAAGCCCTTGCTGCGGATGTAATGAAAATTGCAAACGATGTCCGCTGGCTTGCAAGCGGTCCTCGTTGTGGCATTGGTGAAATAACGATTCCAGCCAATGAGCCGGGAAGTTCTATTATGCCAGGTAAGGTCAACCCTACTCAAAGTGAAGCTGTAACCATGGTAGCTGCACAGGTCATGGGGAATGACGCGACCATTGGTTTCGCAGCAAGTCAGGGGAACTTTGAATTGAATGTATTCAAACCTGTCATCGCTTATAACTTCTTACAGTCTGCTCAACTTCTTGCAGATAGCATCGTTTCCTTTGATGAGCGCTGTGTAAGCGGACTTGAGCCGAACCACGAGCAAATTGAAAAATATTTGCGTGATTCCCTGATGCTTGTGACAGCACTTAATCCACATATCGGATATGAAAATGCAGCAAAAATCGCGAAAACCGCATTTGAAAGAGACCAGACCTTAAAGGAAACCGCTGTTGAACTT
This sequence comes from Halobacillus sp. H74, assembly GCF_052246715.1. Classification (NCBI taxonomy): domain Bacteria; kingdom Bacillati; phylum Bacillota; class Bacilli; order Caryophanales; family Bacillaceae; genus Halobacillus; species Halobacillus sp. H74. Next base: position 125,689 of record NZ_JBQQCI010000006.1, read on the forward strand.
GGTGTTTTGACAGAAGAAAAGTTCGAAGAATACGTTGATCCTAAAGCAATGACGAAGCCGAACGCGAAATGATTTTATTGTTGTTAGCCAAATTAATTGTCTTATAAAAAAATCTCCATTAATTTCCACTAATTTTTTTGACATAAAAATTAAAGGTCCGACCCATACTACAATTACACAGGACAGGAGGTGAGACACATGGCTAACAACAACAGTTCAAACGAGTTGGTTGTACCTGGTGTACAACAAGCTCTAGACCAAATGAAATACGAAATCGCTCAAGAATTCGGCGTAGCACTTGGTGCTGATTCTACTTCCCGTGCTAACGGTTCTGTAGGTGGAGAAATCACTAAGCGTCTTGTACAAATGGCTGAACAGCAGTTCGGTGGACAACAACAAAAACGATAAATATTGTGAAGAAGGAGAAAGGGTGCGCCCTTTCTCCTTATTTTTTTGAAAGAAGTGGCTTTTTATGCAAGAATGTGGGTTGTGCAATGGCTGGGCTGAATCTGAGCGCCATTGCCCAAGATGTAATGGAACGATGATGGACCAGGGGCGTGTAACAGATTTTCTTGATGATTACAGCCCCTATTTGGATCAGAAATACACAGATCTTGTTGATGGAGAGTCATATTCGTCTGTGGCGGAGCAATGTGTCCATTTATTCGTTTGCGAAGACTGTGGATTTAATGACATCCAAACATGATGAAAATAACGCAGCCTCGAGGGAGGCTACTGAAAAACCCTTTTCAATCCAGAGTAGCTGTTAAAGTTTGTAGTTGCTTCTCACGAATCGCTTGTCGGTGGATGCTTGCCGCGGGCACGGCCTCAGCTAACTTGGTCAAGAAGGTCACTTGACCAAGTGGATCTTCGGCTCGCGCTGTTCCCGCAGGCGTCACCACCGACCGCTCATCGTGGAATCTGCGTGTACAAGGGCAGGTGGCGATATTCACCGTCGATATAAATCGAATGCTAAAGCACCTGGAGAGGAAGCCGCCCGAATGTTTCCTCGAAATAAAGAAGCCGAGTTGAACGATAAAATCGTCCTGCTCGGCTTTTTCTTTGATCCATGACCTCAATAAGTTGCAGTTCTTCAGTATCCTCTCTCGAGGGGCTGTGTTTTTCTGATTTATTCTGGGTAGATCATCTGAGTTCAATTATCGGATGCGTAATTCAGATTCTTTATCAAAGAAGTGGACTTTGTTCATATCAATCGCCAATTCAATGCGATCTCCACCTTTTACATCTGAACGAGAGTCGACCCGGGCAATGAATTCTTGATCGTTAAGTTTGGAATATAGATAAGACTCTGAGCCCATCAATTCCGCTACTTCAATATCTGCTGTGATTTTTTTATCTTGATTTGCATCAATGAAAACCGGCTCATCATGCATATCTTCCGGTCTTACACCGAGAAAAATATCTTTCCCGATATAGTTTTGTTCGCGTAATGGCTTCATTTTTCCTTCAGGGACTGCCAGCTTGATCTCACCTAGTTCGATGTGGCCATCCGCTAATTTGCCATTAAGGAAGTTCATAGCAGGGGAGCCGATGAAACCGCCGACGAAAACATTTTCCGGCTTATCATACACTTCTTTTGGTGCTCCTACCTGTTGGATGATTCCATCTTTCATAACGACAAGACGTGTAGCCATCGTCATCGCTTCTGTCTGATCGTGTGTAACGTAAATCGTCGTTGTTTGCAGACGCTGGTGCAATTTTTGAATTTCAGCACGCATTTGTACACGAAGTTTGGCATCAAGGTTGGATAAAGGCTCATCCATCAAGAAGACTTTTGCATCACGCACGATAGCACGTCCAAGTGCGACACGTTGTCTTTGTCCGCCTGACAGAGCTTTAGGTTTACGGTCAAGTAATGCTTCAAGACCGAGAATTTGGGCCGCATTGTTTACACGTTTCTCAATTTCACTTTTGTTCATTTTCCGGAGTTTCAAACCAAATGCCATGTTGTCGTAAACGTTCATGTGAGGGTAAAGGGCGTAGTTTTGGAAGACCATTGCGATGTCACGGTCTTTTGGTGCTACATCGTTCATACGTTTCTCATCGATGGTAAAATCGCCGCCTGTAATTTCCTCCAAACCGGCAATCATCCGTAACGTAGTAGATTTACCACACCCGGATGGTCCAACGAACACAACGAATTCTTTATCATTGATATGCAAATTGAAATCATCAACCGCTCTTACATTTTTATCATAAACCTTTTCAATGTTATTCAGTTTCAATTCTGCCATATAAATAGCCCCCTATGTAAATTTTGAAATCGCTTTCTTGATTGATTTAAGTGTATCGAAGTTCACTATTCCGGTAAATGGACAAAGTGCACAAAAGTAGCTTAGAGGCTTTGTGCACTTTGTCGAAAGATCAGTGATCCATATTCAATAATGCGAGATAGGTAATGACTGCACCTTCAAATTGTTTCACATCCAGACCTGTCTTCTCAATGAACTTATCCACCCGGTATTGCAGGCTGTTGCGGTGCATATACAGCTTCTTAGCGGCAAGTGTGGTATTTGATCCAGATTCAAGGAAAACTCGGATCGTCTGCAGTAAATCAGTTTCCTGCTCGATCCCTTGAAAAACAGAGCGCTTGATATGCTGCCACTTATCCACTGAAAGAGAATCAAGGTAAATATAAGGCATGATATCAATATACGTGACAACGGAATCCAACCGACGTTCTTTTGCGAGACGCGCCCCATCTTCCGACCATTCCAATATGAAAGGAGCATATTTCACATCTGAGGAGAACTCACTGATAAAGAACTGTATTTTCGTATAAAAATCACTCATTAATACATCAGGAATTCCTTCAAATGACAAAGTTTCCTGTTGTTCTGAAAAAACCTCTTCTATAATGAAGCCATCTCGATCAGTTTTCCATAAAATCGGCATTTCTTGAGGGAAAAGGGATTGGAATGCTTCTTGGACGATTTCTTTATCTGTCGATGAGTCTTCAATGGAAAACAACACGAACCGATAAGAGTCAGGAGATTCGATTTCACCGTTCCATTGACCTTCCTGAAGTAAAGAAGACCAGTTTTTTTCCCGGATAGTCATTGCAGGCTGGTCCAAAGAGACGGGCGTCAAAAACACGGAGAGCAGCTCGGTAGAATGGGCATCCAATTCCTCATGCCTGATCCCGATAGTCTCCATCTCATTAGTCTCAAACCATACATAGTCGGAAAATATTTTGTGGTCCTCAGGCTTCCTGGTAATGATTGATGGGTACATTTGTTTTAGCTGGTCTATGACTGTCATGAATCTCTTCCTTTTTGGTAGGATATTTACTATTATAGTAGTACAATGTAGAAATTCCGCAAAGCGGTGTATGTATAGAAATTTGTGCGTACAGGTGAAAGGGGTAAATAAATTGGACCATGTAAAAGATCAGAGCATTTATGGACCAGAAACGAAAAACCGCCTGAAACGAATTGAAGGACAAGTCCGAGGCGTTTTAAAGATGATGGATGAAGATAAAGATTGCAAAGAAGTCATCACTCAGCTTTCAGCAGCCCGTTCAGCCATGGATCGTGCCATTGGATATATCGTAGCAAAAAACCTGGAAGGTTGTATCCGGGACGCTCATGAAGAAGGCGAATCCGCTGAAGAATTGATCAACGAAGCAGTACAAATGATAGTTAAAAGCCGGTAGTATTAAAAGCGGATGCACCCGGAAAGCCCCGACAAGCTTAAGAACAAACGTGCAGGGAAGCGGCCTCCTTCCCGCAAGGTTTGGACTTAAGACCTCGAGGGGCTGGGTGCAGGAGCTGGATAGAATAAAAGCGGATGCACCCGGAAAGCCCTGACAAGCTTAAGAACAAACGTGCAGGGAAGCGGCCTCCTTCCCGCAAGGTTTGGACTTAAGACCTCGAGGGGAGTGCCCTATCCACCTAAACCAAGTTCTGGCACCTTTTAATAGAGCTTATAAATAGTAGAGGGGATGCCTTCCATTAACAATCAAATGACAAAGTTGAAAAGTATGAAAGCTGTCTCTGCAAGTGTCTGATCGACCATGCGGAGACAGCTTTTTATATAACTGCCAATGGCTTTATTGGTATCGGTTACTATCTTCTTCAGGTATTTTATGGCCTTCCCCGATTTGCTCTCTTCCATAAACCGGTTTTACAGTTCCTCCAGCCATTCCTTCATTGATCATGCGATCGACATCCACCTCAAACTTATCTTTTCCCTCCGGTGCCTGGTGCTTCTTCTTTTTAGGCATGTCTTCACCTCCTTTTTTCTCATTTTGCCCTGAATATTGAAAAAGATGAGAGAAGAACATGTCATAAACTTGTCTCTCCCAAACATATTTATAAGAATAGAGGAGGGGATTGAATGCAAAATCAAAATCAGTCTTTTATCCAAATGTTAGCACAGGCGATTGAAAATGAATGGAACGCCCATGACTTTTACAAACGTTTAGGCGGGGACACAAGTAATCGTCTATTCCGTGATTACATCAAGCATGCAGAAGATGATGAGTTGAATCATTATCAAATGTTCCAGCACCTTTATTTTCAACTGACAGGTCAATACCATGAATTCGAGCCCGAGCCTGTTTCCTATCGTTCATTTGAGGAAGGTGTCATTAAAGCACAAAAAGATGAGTTTGAAGCAGCAGAAATGTACAGACAAATGTTGTTCATAATTCCGACTCCGTTGGCCTACCAGCCTTTGTTCATAGCGATGACCGATGAGATGGAGCATGCAACCAGATTTGGAACGATATATGGACGCTTAAAATGAGCGTAGGGAGGTCCTAGATAAATCTGGACCTTTTTTTGTTTTTCTGAGTTGATCGTCATGAAAGACCAACAGTAGCTTACTACTGCTTAAGATGCTTTTGTTGAATGTGGATTAGTTTTATCCAACTCATGCAATCAGCTATTATAACTGCCTGTTATTGGCACAACATTATTATTTCAATTATACTTGGTACACAAAGATCAGAAAGAGGTTGTATCATGAATCCAGTTATGCTTATATTACTTATGGTTGGGGTCGGTGCACTTATTGGCGGATTAACCAACTCGTTAGCGATTAAAATGTTATTCCGTCCATACAGGGCGATTCATATAGGGAATTACCGGCTCCCATTAACACCGGGGCTGATTCCGAAACGACAAAAGGAATTGGCTCAGCAATTAGGGAAGATGGTAGTCAATCACCTCCTTACGCCTGAAGGGATCAGGAGAAAGCTTGCTCACCCGGATTTTCAAAACCAAATGACAGGTTGGGCACAAGAAGAAGTACGAACAATGATTCAGCAAGACAAAACAATCGAACATTTATTAGAGTCCTTTAATATCGAGGTTACTTCAGACAAATTGAAAGCCAATATAGCCGAGTGGGTAGAAGGCCGCTATCATTCTTTTATTAAGGACTATCGCGGAATGAAAGTGGAAGAACTTTTATCTCCAGAGTGGAGAGAAAAGTCGGACGAGGGAGTCGATCTAGTTGCTGATCATATTCAGCAGAGTATCGAACAATATTTCCGGAGCACGGAAGGTAGAGAGAAGGTGGCTGCCTTAATCGACAACTACCTGGATAACCAGGGGTTTCTAGGTAACATGCTTACTTCCTTTATGGGTTCTGATGGCTTGACCGAACGAATTTATCCGGTTATTCTCCGTTATGTCTCAGATCGAGAAATGAACGAGTGGTTGAAAACGATGCTCCATACAGAAAAAGACAAGCTTATGCAGCAACCCATCGGCTTTTTTGAAGAAAAAGTAGGGGCTGAAAACATCAGTCATGTACTTGGACAAGCAGTAGCTAAATCACTGCCTGTCGAGGAATGGATGTCTCGATCCGTCGCTGAATGGTCGAAACCCTATGAGCAAAAAATCCTGCAACAATTTGTGCCACTTATCGTTAAACAGTCAAGCGAAGTACTTTCATCAAAAATTGAAAATATGATGAGTACTATGCGATTATCTGAAATTGTCCAAGAAGAAGTGGAAGCATTTCAGGTCGAACGTCTCGAGGAAATGGTACTTGGCATTTCCAGGCGGGAGTTCAAGATGATTACTTATTTAGGGGCTCTATTAGGTGGTATGATCGGATTTCTACAGGCTATTATTGTGCTATTTTTCGGATAATGACCAATTCCTATACAGAGCTAGGTGAGTTTGTTATAGTGGGGGAGGAGTAAAAGAACGAAATCTTAGGAGGTTCTAATCTTTATGGCAAATCTATATGATTACGCGTATGATCTAGAAAAAGCAATCCGTAACAGTGAAGAGTTCAACGGGTTGAAGGAAGCATATGAAACAGTTATGAATGACGAAGCTGCGAAGAAAATGTTCGACGATTTCCGTCAAACACAAATCACACTTCAGCAAAAACAAATGCAAGGTGAAGAAATTTCTGAGGAAGAAGTAGAAGAAGCACGCAAAGTCGTTGAACTTGTACAACAACACCCAGAGATTTCTAAGCTTATGGAAGAAGAACAGCGCCTTAACACAGTGATTAATGATGTAAGCAAAATCATCACTAAACCACTTGAAGAACTTTACGGTACCCCTGAAGAACCACAGCAATAATAGAAAAGTGAATGCGCCTTGCGTAAGTCGGGCGTTCCTGAACGACAAGAAAACCACCGGGATTCCGGTGGTTTTCTTGTCGTTCAGGAAATTTAAAGATACAAGTCTAAAAAGATGTTGTGCATGAGACATAGGATTCTTTCACTGGCTAAATTCCACCTGATCCGTTTATGGAAATTGCTTCACGATACGTTTGTTCTTAAGCTTGTCGGAAGGGTCCGAGTCGCTTATGTTTGTCCAGCAGTGATTGTATTTTCTTTATGTCATTGGTATAGGCGGAGTGTATATTTTTTTGTCGAGGCATGCAGGAAAGTGCCCTGGATTTGACGAAAGACAACAAAAGAATAATTTTTCCATTAAAGGGGAATGAACATGAAGCATTTTATTATCGAAGAAAAAGAGAATGTCGTCCACTTAAGGATAGCTCGTGGTGAAAAATATAATGCCTTGGATGGAGAGCTGTTGGAAGAGTTTGCTTCCGTACTTGAAACAGTAAAGGAAACAGACGCCCAACTCCTTGTATTATCTGGGAAAGGAGAAGGGTTTTGCGCTGGCGGAGATCTCAGTATGATGAAAGATTTCACAGACAGTCAAAAATATGATCAAGTGATGGATCATATAGAAAAAATTGTTACGACGATTTATACAATGCCGAAAGTCGTCATTTCTGCACTTCATGGTCCTGTAGTAGGTTTGGGCTTGAGTATCGCCTTGGCTGCGGATTATGTAGTAGCCGAACCTGATGCCACCTTATCAATGAATTTCATCGGGATCGGGCTCGCACCAGACGGTGGGGGGCATTTTTGGCTGCAGGAGCGTTTAGGGACTCATCGAGCTAAACATTTTGCATGGGAAGGTCAGCAGATGAGAGCCAAAGAAGCTTATGATCATAAATTGGTGGATATCGTAGTCAACGGTTCTGTTTTTGAAGAAGCGGATCAAATCGCCCAAAAGTGGAGCAAACGTCCATTGAAATCTATGATCGCAACGAAACAGATTTACCATCAATATGGACTGGATCGATTGTTACAGTATCTGGCGAAAGAAAGGCAGGCTCAGTGGCAGTTGCGCCAAACCAATGATCATATGGAGGGAGTGCAAGCGTTTTTAGAGAAACGAACACCTGATTTTCGAGGAGAATGAAGAAAGGTCGCGCAGTGTTGGCGCGACCTTTTTCAAAGTCAAAGAAATTTAAGACGATTGTACAATGGTTCTATCAATTATCTGTGGAACAAAACGAGGTGGCCTTCAGGAGCGGCACATCGATGTGTATGCTCACCGTAACCCTTTTCTTCCAGTGTTTGAAAACCTATTTTTTTAGCTTCGTCGTCATTTTCAGCTTCGAATGATTCATCAAGTACATTTGTCCCGTCTTTTTCGAATACAGTTAAGTAGTATTTTTTCATCGATGTTCCTCCTTGAATGAATAGGTGTTCATTACACTACTTTTGTCATGAAAGGTAGAAAATCCTGCAAAGAATCAAATCTTTTTATTGAAAAACTTTTTAGACGTTGGTGTTTATATGTTCACTTTGTGATTTCTTCAGTTTTACAGCAGTTTTCTGTAAGAGTTGGTTTCGAGGTTCCAAGGATAATTCTGGATGGAGGATAAGCGAATTATTCTCCATCCAACCTGCGCTCTTATACTTTAAAGGGCCTGAATAATCTTGAAGCTCAAAAAAATGAAACGGACCACTGTTATAAGTCGTATAAGAGATGGTAAGAGAAGGGAGAGGAAAGAATGACGTTACGTTTAAAAGAAGTAACCAAGAAGTTCGGATCGTTTACAGCAGTAGATCACCTGTCTATAGAAATTCCTGAAAAACAGATTTTCGGCTTCTTAGGAGCGAATGGTGCTGGGAAAACGACAACATTTCGGATGATCCTGGGTTTACTTGACCAAACAGGAGGAGATATTTCCTGGAATAATGGAAATATCGGATATGGAGAAAGTCATCTTATCGGTTATTTACCTGAGGAAAGGGGGCTCTATCCAAAGCTGAAAGTTCAGGATCAGCTCGTTTATTTAGCAAAGCTGAGAGGGATGAAGAAAGCGGATGCCCTGAAAGAAATAGATGGGTGGCTTGAGCGTTTCAAAGTTCCTGAATATAAGCATAAGAAAGTAGAAGAATTGTCCAAAGGGAACCAACAGAAAATTCAGTTCATTTCTGCTGTTCTACATAAGCCGAAATTACTGATTTTGGATGAGCCGTTTTCCGGCCTGGACCCTGTCAATGTAGAAATGTTGAAGAAAGCAGTGGTGGACCTTAAAGAGGCAGGAACATCGATTGTGTTTTCTTCTCACAGGATGGAGCATGTTGAAGAGCTTTGTGAGCATTTATGCATTTTACATCATGGGACCCCTGTGGTTCATGGAAGGTTAAAGGAAATCAAAAAGTCTTTCGGCAAAAAGAATATCCGCGTCCATGCTGACTTTGATACTTCCTACCTTGAAAACATCAGTGGGGTAACGAAGTATAAACCTTTATCAGAAGGATGCGAACTCCAGATTGAATCAGAGGAGATCGCTCAAGATATATTCGGAGAACTCCATGGAAAAGGGTTTGTACGAACTTTTGATCTCGAAGAGCCGACACTGAATGATATCTTTATCGAGAAAGTGGGGGCTTCTTATGAATAAGTTTTTCATTATGATGGCGCATACTTATAAAAACCGCGTCAAATCCAAATCGTTTATCATTACTACCATCATTACGATTGCTCTTATTTTCGGGTTATCCAATTTACAATCCATCATAGAAACGTTCAGTGATGGAGAAGACGAAAAGAAAGTTGCCGTCATAACGGAAAATGAAGGCTGGCTCCAATCTTTACAGCAGATACTGGCTACAAATGATGATCTGTCTATTGAAGCCTATGAAGGCAGTTTGGAAGAAGCAAAGGCTTCAGTAGAAGAAGAAGAGCACAGCTCTGTAGTGCAGATAGAGGAAGGAGAAGAAGGGCTTCCTCAAGCGACTTATTATGCAAATCAAATTGCCAATACAGGGGATAGTGAACCTGTCCGCCAGGCTCTACAGCAACTGAAGGCTCAACAAGTGACACAGCAGGCGGATGTTGATCAAGAGACTCTCCAACAGATCTCTGCTCCTGTCAATTTCGAGCTGGTCGCATTGGAAGAGAGTGCTAAGACCGCGGAGGAACTGAACCAAACACGTGGGCTTGTCTATATTATGTTATTTTTCATGTACTTTTCTGTCATCATGTATGGCAATATGATTTCAACAGAAGTGGCCACAGAAAAATCAAGCCGCGTTATGGAAATCTTGATTTCCAGTGTGTCACCAGTCTCGCAAATGTTTGCGAAAATCATCGGAATCGCCTTTTTGGGCTTAACCCAATTTGCCATTTTCATTTTAGTCGGATATTTCGGCATCCAGCAGAGTATGCAGTCAGGCGAGGGGTCCATGCTTGAAGCATTCGGACTTACAGAAGTTCAACCATCTACCGTTGTATTTGCCGTTGTCTTCTTCTTGCTGGGGTACCTGTTATTTGCAACGTTAGCCGCAACCCTCGGCTCTCTAGTCAGCAGGTTGGAAGACGCTCAGCAAATCGTGGCACCGATGATGATGTTGATCATCGCAGCTTTCCTTATTGCCATGTTCGGACTGGGGATGCCTGAAGCTAAATTCATTACGATAAGTTCCTACTTCCCATTCTTCACTCCTTTAATCATGTTCCTGCGGGTAGGTATGCTTGATATTCCTGTCTGGGAGATCGCTTTATCCATAGGAATTTTAGTCGCTTCTATTGCTTTGCTCGGATGGCTGGGAGCCAGAATTTATCGCGGAGGGGTCCTCATGTATGGTAAATCATCGTCTTTGAAGGACTTGAAAACTGCATTGCAGCTATCTAAAAAAGAAAAATGATGATAACGTTTCTGGCTATTCCTTTTTGTATTCGAGTACAAAAATAAAATGATCGACCACTTCAGCATTCCAACCGATGTTCCGGTTGGAATGCTTTTTTAAAATGGCTTTGTTAAAGGTTGTTTTTCATATGAGAGTTATTCATTTATATGGCAGGATTCTTGAAGACACGATTTCGAGATGTTTGTGAGATTCTAGGGGCTGCGGGAAAAGGTTCGCGTTCCATGGGGCGGGCGCTGAGCCTCCTCGGACTTCGTCCTGTGGGGTCTCAGCTGTCCCGGCACATCCCATAGGAGTCTCACCGTTTCCCTCCGCCCCTTAGCCGTATTAAGCATCTCGAAATCGATTTGTACGCTATCTGACTGATAATGGAAAAAAGTGAGAAAACCTTCTTGTAAAGCCTTTTCATTATAGATCCCTGTGCTGTTCGTCCGGCAGTTTCGACATACTCATTGAAGTAATGGGGGATGGGAAGCTGCGAGACTCCTGCGGGAAAGGATAGACTGGCGAGACCCCACAGGGCGCAGGGAGGCCACTGAAGAACTGCAACTTTTTGAGTTATGCAACAAATAAAAAAGCCGAGTTAGACGTTTTTATCGTTCAACTTGGCTTCTTTTATAATTTCGATGAGACATTTGTGCTCTTATTCTTTGAATGCCTTCATTTACTGTGTAAATCATCTTGCGTACAGATTTAGATCGGTAGCGAAGTACTTCTTCAGGAGAAGAATGATTATAGCGATATTCTTTAATAAATTAAAGAAAATCACTCTTTTTAGATGGGCCTCGTTGATTCCACGATGAGCGTTCGGTGGTGACGCCTGCGGGAACAGCGCGAGCCGAAGATCCACTTGGTCAAGTGATCTTCTTGACCAAGTTAGCTGAGGCCGTGCCCGCGGCAAGCATCCACCGACAAGCGATTCGTGAGAAGCAACAACAAACATTAACAGCCCCTCTAGATTAAAAGGATTTTTCAGTAGCTTCTGCGTTAGCCCGAGGAGGCTTGCCGCCTTCCCCGCGGAAAGCGAGTAGCTTCCAAGACCCCATTCGCACTTCCAGATATCTCGAAACTGAGTCTTACACAATAGGGAGCTTATATCAAAAAATCAACACTGAAATTTAACAGAGCCTTTATAATAAGTGTCTTTTTTTGTGGATATCATTCTGATTTATAAGTGAGCCTTATCGTCCAATATAATTTAGTAAGTTACGAACGTGCATTCGATTGAGGGGTTTGTTAAAATGAAGAAAACGAGAACGGAGGTGGGCCACATGAGCTCAGCAATAAGGTTTATTCATAGTGCTGACTTGCATTTGGACAGCCTTTTCAAAACAAAAGGAGACTTGCCTGCAGCCTTACTGGAGAAGCTCCGTGCCAGTACTTTCGAGGCTTTTGATAGGCTCATAGAGGCTTGTCTCTATCATGAAGTCGATTTTCTATTGATTGCTGGTGATTTATATAACGAAGAAATGAGGAGTTTGAAAGCACAAGTGCATCTTCGGCGTGGGTTTGAACGCCTCAAAGAGAAAGGCATCCACGTCTTTATGTGCTATGGAAATCATGACTACACCAAAGGAGCAAGATACCCGATTACTTTTCCTGAGCATGTTCATATTTTTTCCGGGGAGACCGTGGAGTCCTTTGTTTATGATAAGAAGGGCGAACAGCTGGCCCGCATTTATGGCTTCAGTTATGAGAATAGAGAAGTCCGAGGGCGTAAAGTGCAGGAATACCAGCCTGTGGGAAACTCTTATTATCATATCGCCATGCTGCATGGAAGCCTTGAAACGAATACAGACCATGATGTATATGCCCCTTTTTCGATGGAGGAATTGAAAAATAAAGGGATGGATTATTGGGCGCTCGGCCATATACATAAGCGCGAATCTTTATCTGAGGATCCTCCGATCATCTATCCAGGGAACATCCAGGGACGTTCAAGGAAAGAGCCAGGAGAGAAAGGGTGTTACTTGATTGAACATCAAGAAGGCAGCTGGACAACTGAGTTTCTTCCTCTTCACAGTATCACTTACGAGACAGCCAGAGCCTCCTGTGATCATATTGAAGAACCACAAGAGCTTGAAGGGGTACTGGAAGAAATAAAAAAACGTTTCCTAAAAACAGAGACCGCAGTAATGCTCACCATCACCTTGAGTTCGAAGGCAGGGAAGTTGAGGTACTGGTGGATGGAAGGGATTGTCCAGGAGTGGATGGACCTTGTGAATGAAGCAGAAAATTTAGATCGACAGGATTGGGTGTGGATGGAGCAAATAATCATCGAGGACCGTCCTGCATGGAATGAGGAAGAATTGGTAAATAGCCATCACTTCACTGGTGAGCTATTACGAACAGTGAATCAAGTCGATGAGGAGCAATTGGAAGAATGGCTTACTCCTTTATTTTCTCATCGGAAAGTATCGAAATATGTGCAGCCATTGTCTGAAGAGGAAAAGCAGGAGGCGATCGATATGGCCAAGTCGCTGACTGTCGAGCGTTTATTAGGCAGTGAGGGGGGAAATCTTGAAAATAGCTGAGTTAAGAGTTCATGGTTTTGGAAAGTGGAAAGATTTTTCTATATCACCAGCCGCTAACAAGGTAAACCTTCTGATTGGTGAAAACGAAGCGGGAAAATCGACATTGTACCAATTCATTCTGTTTATGCTTTTCGGGATGTCCCCGAAGCAAAGAGAGTTTTATCTACCTAAGTCCGGTGGTGCGCTTGGTGGGCGAATCCTCTTGAAAACCGAAGATTATGGTGATGTTTGGGTGGAACGGCTCCATGACCGTTACAACGGCCGGGCAGTATGTCGTTTAGAGTCGGGCGAAGAGCGTGAGGAAGAATGGCTGCACCACCTCTTAGGAAGCACGGACAGGAAAGTGTATGAATCCATTTTCAGTTTCAGTGCAGACGATTTGCTGCGCTTACAAAATCTTACTGGTGACGAATTGGGAGAAGTACTACTCAACATCGGTTTGACAGGATCTGATCAGATTTATCAAACAGAAAAATGGCTTGAAAAGCATATGGATGAACGGTTCAAGCCAAAAGGGAAAAAGCCTGAAATTAATGAACAAATCGAACGTGTTGAACGTTGGCACCAAAAGAAGCTCGCAGTGGAAAATGATGAAGAAGACTATGAGAGGTTGCAAAAGGAAAAAGAGGAATGGATTCAAGATCTTAAACAAATAGAGAAAAATGCTACCGAAAATATCAATCGACTTCACAGGACTCAGCAAATGCTGAAAACAAGACCCGTCCTCGTTCAATATCACCAAATGAAAGAAGAGGCAGAGAGCGTCGACTCCTCTTTGATATTTCCTGAGTCAGGCATAGAACGATGTCAACAAATGAAAGAAGCGATTCTTCCATTAGAATCTGAGAAAAAGATGTTAGCGAATAATCTTGATGAATGGCAGCGCAAGTTAGAGAAGCTTCGAGAAGAATTGGACAATGAGGAAGAAGAAAATGCCCGTCTTTTGTTGAATAAAAAAACGGACTATGACCAGGACGCTAATGAGTCAATTCAACTCACTAAGCAGGCTGAACGGATCCGGGAGCAATTGCAAAAGGACTTGAACCATATGGATGTTCCTATCGAAGAAGATGATTTGGATGATTATCCGCTTCCTTTCTACATAGAAGAAACGTGGAGGGACTTGAGAAGTGAATGGAATAATGTCAATCGCGAAGAAGAACATCTCCACGAACAGGAACTGGATATAGGCCGGGAGTTCGAGAAAATCGAAGCACAGCAGGCTTCAATAGAACATGAACAAATCAGTGAAGAACAGGTAAGAGTTTATGAAAGGCAAATAGAAGATGCATATCAGTCGGCAACAGCGCCTTCAGACCGTCAAATACGAACTTCCAGAGCAGATATGATAAAGCGTAGGAAGACCGGGGCAGCGGGGGCTGTCGGTGCTCTTGTACTAGGTTTGATATTCCAGTCCTTCCTGCCTGGAATAGAAGTGGTCTTACTTACAATTCTTGCTACGGTAGTTTTTGCAGTACTAGCGTATAAAAGTCATAAAACACTACAAGCACACACAAATTCTCAAGGAACACAAAAAGATGATCATGTTTCCTATCAAAACCTGGACAAGGCACGTAATCAGCTGCAAAAGTATGAAAAGCTTAAAACGGAGTTGGAACATCTTCATGATCAATGGAGACAATTAAACCAGGAAGAAATACGTCTGGAAGAGAAAAGGAATCATTTGAACCAAAGGAAGCTCAGATTTGAATCAGCAAAAGCTGAACAGGAAAGTCTTTATCCATTTCTGAAGTCGTTAAAAATCGATTATTGGGAAAAGTTATATCATTTATTAACACAAGCAAGGGAAAAGCGGTTGGAACACCATCGAATCGTGCAGGATCTTGAATTACACCAAGCCAGGTCAAATACGATTATAGAGGAAATGAAAGGGTTTTACCTACGCAACAATTGGGAATTCTATAAACGGAACGTAGAACTTCATTGGCGTGCCTTAATGAGCTGGCTGAACGGACAAGACAAAAAGAGAGAGCAATGTAAACAAATCAAAGAGTCTTTACGTGAGATAAGTCGACACGCCAAAGAAAATGAGATGAAACTGCAAACGTATATAAATAAGAGAGAGGACCTTTTTTACGAAGCCGGGGTGACTACTGAAGGTGACTTCTATCAGAAAGCACGGCAAGTGGAAGAAAAAGATCGTACCTTGTATGTGCTGAAGGATCTCGAACAACAGCTGAAGGGGATGTTATCAGAGGAAGAACAAGAAGAGTTCGGTGTGTGGGAGCGAGTGGCGGATGAATCGGACCTCCAAGCCCAACTTGATCACATTAAGAAAGAAAGGCAGCATCTGGAAGAAAAAAGAAGCAAGGCTCAGCAGTCTTTAGCGGATGTTCATAGCAGCATCAGCCGCTTGGAAAATTCAGAAGAACGATCTGAAATCACTCATCGTTTTCAAATGGAAAAGGAACGCCTTCAAGAACAAGCGAAGGAATGGGCTAAGTATAGAGTTGCCCTCCAAATTTTAAGAAAAACGAAGCAAACGTACAAGAAAAAATATTTACCTCAAGTCATGAGTGTAGCCGAAACGCACTTCCTGAAGTTGACAAAGGGAAATTACACCCGAATCCGGCTGTTGCCAGAGAGTGAACGAATCATCGTAGGGCACCATGATGGTACGATCTATAGCCCTGAAGAACTTTCACGCGGGACGAGGGATCAGTTGTATGTGGCTTTCCGGTTAGCTTTAGGAGAAACGATGGCAGAATCCATGCGCCTTCCATTTCTAGTAGATGATGCATTTGTCCATTTTGACCAGACACGCCTTCAAGTGATGTCAGAGATATTAGAGGAAGTGTCGACTCGCCATCAAGTGATATTATTTTCTTGGAGAAGCGACCTGCCTTCATTGTTTCAAAGCCCACAAGTACAAGAACTTCAATAAAATGATGGATAAGGTCGCAAATTATAAGCTTTAATGATAAAATGTTCTAAGATTACTTGAGGAATAAGCAAATGGAGGGTTTCCATTGCAACAAGCACACAAAGAAGATTGGACCAAATATGAAGAGACAATTGAACAATTCATCCAGGTGATTGCTAAAAATATGAATTTGTATGGGGTGACCCCTTCCATTGGGCGTCTGTACGGAGTGTTGTATTTTTCTGAAGATCCGATGACTTTGGATGATATGAGAGAAGCATTGGAAATGAGCAAGACCAGCATGTCGACAGGGGTACGTGCTCTGTCAGATATGAAGATGGTGGAACCTTCTTTTAAGAAAGGTATACGTAAAGACTTATACAAATCAGAAGAGGATTGGTATAAATCCTTCACGTCCTTGTTCGGCAGTCGCTGGAGACATCATACTGAAACGAATATCGAGGAAGCAGATGAAGCTATCCAGGAGCTGTTAGAATTAAAAGAAGAGACTGCTGATGATAATTTGAAAGAAAAAATCAATCACGACATTGAGCGGTTAGAATATGCGCAGAACTATTATCGCTGGTTGATGAAATTCATTCATGTCGTTGAATCCGGTGAAATCTTCCAATATGTACCTAAAGTCGAACAACAAAAGAAAAAATAAAGAAACTGTTCCTAATTCCAGACGCGGGCGCGCTATGTTTGGCCGTTGTTGGAAAGGAGCAGTTTTTTTGTGTTCCATGGAGGCTTGTTCATATTTCTACGTTACTTCTCATAAGATAGTTACAAATGGAGTAGGGAGGATGCATCCATGATATTCGGTCTGCCGGTTTGGGTTTTCTTTTGTATCGTATTCATATTTGTTAGTGGGTATATGGCGATTCGTGCGATGAGAGCGGAACATCATTTAGAACAGGAGTTTATAGAACGTGAAGGACAAGTGTATTTGAAACGGATGGAGAAAGAGAAAGAACTCCGCGGAAAAAGAAAAGCTATGATGTCAGAATAAAAGCCAGGTGAGTGGCCTCACCTGGCTTTTTATATACTTGATTATTTTTCTTCTTTGCTTTTTTCTTCTTTACTTTCTTCTTCTTTGCTTTCTTCTTCAGCAGGTTGTTCGCCTTCAGCAGGTTCACTGCTGAAAAGATCTTTGAAGTCTTCATCTTTCACATCAATTTCAGCATCCTGCATCAATTGATCCATTTTACTTTGAAGTTCTGCCTGATCGATCTTTTGGCTGATCAGTGTACGTTTGATTTCTTCTTTCGCGTCTTCATATGACTCTACATCTTCTGCATCGCGCTTATCTGTCACTTTGATGATGTGGAAACCGAACTGTGTTTGAACAGGATCACTCACTTCACCAGCTTCAAGACTGTAAGCTGCATCTTCGAATTCCGCAGCCATTTCGCCAGGTCCGAACCAACCGAGTTTACCACCTTGTTGGGCAGAACCGTCGGAGGAGTATTCACTAGCTAATGAAGCGAAGTCCTCACCATCCTCCAGCTTCTGTTTCACTTCTTTTGCTGTTTCTTCGTCTGAAACTAGAATATGACTTGCTTGAACCTCCGTCTTCATGCGTTCGTAATAATTTTTCATTTCTTCTTCAGATATTTCAATATCTTCAGAAGCTGCTTTTTCTTGCAGCAGGCTTAGGCGAATAGTCTCTTTGAATTCCTCTTCATTAGAAAAACCGCTTTGTTGAAGGACCATTTCGAACTGGTCTCCATACTGCTCTTTTAGGGATTCTACTTCTTTATTCACTGCTTCATCAGAGACCTCGTATTTATCAGAAAGGACTTCTTTCATTACGAGTTGTTGAAGAATCTGCTCCCCATGCTTGGCCTTCAATTCTTGATAGAACTCTTCTTTCGTAACTTCTCCACCACTAGTCTCGACAACCGCTTCTGATTCATCTGCATTCGATGAACAAGCAGATAGTGTGAATACGCTTGCTGCAAGTGCAGCTGTAATGACCAATTTTTTCATATTCCTGACACTCCTAAACCTTATTGTATTTTACATGACGTAGAGATTTATTTAACAGCCCATGAGTTAATATAACATATTTTGCCTCGTTTGTTCTATATTGTCCTGTGGAACCAGATAAAGTTAAGGAAAAAAACAGGCCGGTTTAGGAGTTTGGCAACCGGCCTGTTCGCTTAAAGTGTATTAAGGACTTCCACGTATGATGAAATGAGTAAAATCGTAATCAGCACATTTATAGTTCGGAAGACACGTGTTTGCTTTTCAGTCGACATTTTCGTTTTTGAGCATAAGGAATGTGTGAGTAAGTTAAACACAAATAAAATGACGAGAGCGTACAAGCTGAATCCAAATGCCATGTTGAAGAACCTCCTTTATTCCCTATGAAACTACTCTATCAAAATTTAGGTGAATTGAACAGAAAAACATCGTCCCTATGAAAAAACAGCGCTCATCGGAATGAACGCTGTTCAAGAAATAGTTTAATCACAATCTAAGCTTTTGGTTGGTGGATCAAGATATCGTAACCCTCTTTTGCATTTTCGATCAAGCATCTTTTCGGTGCTTTGGCAAAATAGTTCAGATAAAGGAAATCTGAAAAAGAAAGACCGAGATTCACTGATGCAAAGAGTACGAGATAGGCAAAATAGTTAGGGAAGACATAGCCCATGACGAGTGCTGGGAGAGTGATCAACATTGTCGGCGCTAAAGCCATTAAGATCGATGTCTTCTTAGAAAGTTTAGATTTGCATTGGTAAGTGAACGTTGGTACAAAACGCTTTCTGAAGTTGAACTTCACGCGCAGCCGTTTATAACTAAGCATCAATGGAAGCATATGCATTAGTCGATGCATCGCTGGCAGGAAGAACAAAATAATCAACAATGGAAGGAACCCGTGATCTTTCATGTCGTGCGTTCCATGGAGCATTGAAAACGGAACGTACAGAATCAAAAAGGATAGCAATCCTGTTAAAAAAGACATAAGATAGATACGATTCAGACCGAATTCTTTATTGATGTTGACTGTTTTCCAGCAGTTCATCATAAGAATCCCCCCTCACTACAAAAAATACTGTAAATTTATTTAGAATACCGATATGATAGTAGTACATTACAAGTTTGAATTGGTTGGCACAAGAGGAATAATAGTATGTTTAACAGGAAAAAGCAATAGGTTTTCTGTAAAAAAAATATTTGTATCGTAAACTTCTGGGAATGGGAGAAGAAAACCTTGATATGACAAGGGTGATGCCCTGGCAATGGGGGGAAGATTTTGAAGAAGGAAAATCAATGTGAACAGTATTCATTTCAGCTCAAGCTTTTGATGAATGTAGAGGAAATGAAGAAGTATCCATTTACAAAAATGGTCATAGAGAATGGCATGACTGAGCAGGAGTACAATGAAACCCTGAGCCTGTTAGAATTATTGGATGATACATATAAAGAGGAGCTTGAATATGGCTTGATCGACCATTCTTCGCTGTTGCTCCATTATGCGGGGATGTTGTGCAGCAAACTACCTGTGGAAGGTTCTCTGCAAGCGTTGGAGGGAGAGGGGCTTTATCCAGAGCTCGCAAAAAAATTATTACAGCTGAAAGACATATAAAAAACCCTTTCCGAATGGGCGGCCACGGAAAGGGTTTTAGTTATTCGTTAACAAATTGGTCTTCCGTTAATGATATTAGGAAGATTTTGTTTTCTTTTTATAACTTTCAATATCAGTCGGTTGACTGATAGTAGCTTCTTCTTCGATGTTTTCTAACGAGCGTTCAAGGATTTCCATATATTCGTCTCCATAAATCTCTTTGATAAGGGCAGATAAGTCCAAAAACTCAGGTAATTTTCCGTACATTTCGGTCATAGGCATGACTCCGCGCAGCACTGAATTATCCTCAGGGTTATATTCATTCAGCGTTTCCTCTAACAATTCAACCCCTGCTTCAGTCAGCTCAACATACGTGTTTCTTTTGTCGTTTTCACGTTTGGAAAATTGAAGAAGACCACGGGCCTCCATCTTTTTGGAAAAATTGAAGGCAGTAGATACATGCATGACTCCATATTTAGAGATTTCTGAAATGCTCGCACCCTTCAGGTGGTACGCAATCCATAAAATATGGTGTTCATTTATGTTCAACTGGAAAGGTTTAATCCATTCTTGCCAATCTTTTTCGATGGCTTTCCAAAGCGCTTTCGATAACTGGGCCATTTTATGGCTATAGAAAATAGCATCTCGCTTGGAAATCTTATCCTTCATTTCATCTCACCTTCTTTAGGTTTTGTCTTACTTCCCATTGTGACAGGTTTACCTAGAATATGAAAGGATTAAAGCGTTTATAATCAAAGTTATTCCTGCCTGCTGACTGTAATATGAACCTTATTAACATTATCAAGAAATAATTTCCTGGAATAATAAAGATAATGTTCTTAAAAAACAGGGCTCCTTTCCCCGGACATACGCGTTCTTAATAATGGAAGAAATGGGAAGGGATTTGTGAGGCATCTAATGGTTGAGCCTAAGGAAATAGTGAAGAAAGTTTCAGGGTCTCCGAGGGTGAGAGGTAGAATCACCGGGAAATAGGAGTGGGATAAGCATAACGTGTTTGCATATGGCCGTGCTTTATAATAATCATAATTAATGAAAAACGGATGTACCTAACTAGGCGCATCCGCATAGGGGGCTACTGGGTTGAAGAGTGATGGTCAGGGTCTAATTCATAAAAAGCTTTTGCAATCATTTCGTGGAACTGGATCATATCTTCCATTCGTCTATATAAATCATTCGCCAGCTGCATCTGATTATCTTTCGTGAAGTCTTTGTATTGGACTTCCAACTTATCCTCCATCGATTTCAACGTTTCTTTTTGTTCATCTGCAGCGATTTGCCACTTCTGTATATAGGAAGACATGAAATTCTTATATAAATTTTCATTTGCTTGATAGAGGTCTTTCCGGAATCCTTTTTTCCACACCCGTTCCACTAACCCTTGTTCCAGAAGCCCACGGACTCCAGTGCTCATGGAGGTTTTACTTTTTCCTAAAGCTTCACTCATATCATCTAATGTCATTGGATCTTTATGGAGATACAACGTGACGAATAATCGTGCATCTGCTGGTGTAAGGCCGAACATTTCTAGGGTTTTGGAAAACTCATGCATGACTTTTGTATGGATATCTTCGAATGTGTGGTGATCTGTTAATACCATAAGATCCTCCTTCTATTTGTTGCTAAGACAACATTACTATAAATGGAATTTTTATAAAAACAGAGGAAAGGGTAGAGAATTGTCGCTATTTAATGAAAAAATAAGCATACTATCACTTTTATTCTGTACAGTTTAAACTGTACGTAAATTTTATTCTTAAATTTAAGTATTTATCGTTTGAACTTTGTGTTACAAATGAGTTACAGTATGTAAGGTGATTGATTGAGTGCGGAAATAAAAAATACAAAACGTACCATAATAAACAAAAAAGAAGAGGTGAGAGACGTGCCGATCATTCAAGTGGAAAACTTGTCTAAAATATTCGGAAAGAATGCCAGGAAGGCAACCAAATATTTAGATGAAGGTTTATCAAAAGATAAGATATTAGAAAAAACAGGAAATACAGTCGGAGTAAACCGCGCGTCCTTTGATGTAGAAGAAGGAGAAATCTTCGTAATCATGGGACTCTCAGGAAGTGGTAAATCCACGCTTGTCCGATTGATCAACCGATTGATCGAACCAACAGAAGGCAGTGTTCTGATAGATGGACAAGATCTTGCGAAAATGGATAAAAAGAGTCTTCGGGAAGTCCGTCGTGAAAAACTGAGCATGGTCTTCCAACGCTTCGGTTTATTTCCGCATCGTACCGTGCTGGAAAATGCTGAGTTTGGCTTGGAAGTTCAGGGCATTGATAAGGAAAAGCGCGGAGAAAAAGCGAAAAAGTCTCTGGAAATGGTTGGATTAGGTAATTATATCCACCAATTTCCCGGGCAGCTCTCCGGTGGTATGCAGCAGCGTGTCGGTTTGGCCCGAGCTCTAGCCAACGACCCTGAAGTATTGCTGATGGACGAAGCGTTCTCTGCATTGGATCCGCTGATTCGTAAAGAAATGCAGGATGAACTTCTGGAGCTTCAAGAGTCAATGAAGAAAACGATCCTGTTCATCACACATGACTTGGATGAAGCTTTGAGAATAGGTGATCGAATCGCCTTGATGAATGATGGACGTATCGTACAAATTGGTACTCCTGAAGAAATTCTAGTGAATCCAGCAAATGATTATGTTGAGAAATTCGTTGAAGATGTGGACCGTTCAAAAGTCTTGACCGCAGAACATGTCATGAAGCGTCCTGAAACAGTGGATGTTGAAAAGCATGGACCAAGAACAGCTCTTGAGCGTATGCGTAAAGAAGGCCTTTCAAGTATCTATGTAACAGACGCGAAACGTAACCTGCATGGTTTCGTAACCGCAGATGACGTCTCGACTGCTGCGAAACAGGAAGTGAAGGATCTTAAAGGTATTCTGCGTACAGATGTACCTAAAGTACAGAAAGATACACCAATGCAAGAGATTTTCGATATCATTCATGATGCTCCGGTCCCAGTAGCGGTCGTAGAAGATGGCAAGCTGAAAGGGATCATTGTAAGAGGAGCAGTAATCGCGGCATTAGCTGGAAATGAGGTGAATTTAAATGGGCTTGATTCCTAAAATTCCTGTAGCAAAATGGATTTCTGATGCAACAGAGTGGACGACAGATACTTTCGGGTTCTTATTTGATTTTATTAAAAATGATTTCGGTGATTTCATTGAAATCGTAGCGGAAGACTGGTTGATGAATATACCGATCTGGTTGTTCATCTTGGTTATTGGTGTGCTCGCCTTTTTCGTATCTGGTAAAAAGCTTGGGCTGACCGCGTTTTCTGTAATTGGTCTATGGTTCATCGCTAACCAGGAACTTTGGAGCGAGCTGATGAACACATTTACCCTCGTTATATTTGCCAGTTTGATTTCCGTGATCCTCGGTGTTCCATTCGGAATTTGGATGGCTAAAAACAAGATGGTGGAAAAAATTCTCACTCCGGTGTTAGACTTCATGCAGACAATGCCGGCCTTTGTTTACTTGATTCCGGCTGTTGCGTTCTTCAGTATCGGTATGGTCCCGGGTGTATTCGCATCTGTCATTTTCGCAACACCGCCAACCGTCCGTTTTACAAACCTTGGAATTCGTCAGGTCGCACATGAATTGATTGAAGCATCTGATTCATTTGGTACAACAGGGACACAGAAATTGTTCAAAGTTCAGTTACCGATGGCTAAGAAAACTATCATGGCCGGCATCAACCAAACGGTCATGCTCGCCCTTTCCATGGTTGTTATTGCATCTATGATCGGTGCGAAAGGTTTAGGACAAACGGTAATTACCGGTCTGCAACGTGCCGAAGTAGGTACAGGCTTCGTAGCTGGACTGGGAATCGTAATCTTGGCAATCATTATCGATCGTTTTACACAAAACCTGAATACTCAACGCGGGGAATAATATGACTCGTTAGAAAAGGGCTGACATGGTCCTTTTACTATAAATATATATTTATCAAAGGGGAGAGCTTTACATGTTTAATTTAAACTGGAAACGTTTCGGCATGGTTGCTGGACTTTCTTTAACACTGGTAGCTGCAGGGTGTGGATCATCAGATGATGAAGGGAATGAAACCACAGGCGATAGCGAAGGTGGAGATTCTTCTTCTGAAGAAGTGAACTACGGGGAAGAACTTAATTACGAAATTACTGGAATTGAAGCAGGCGCCGGTGTTGTAGCTGCAGCAGAAACTGCTGTAGAAGAATATGAAAACTTGAGTGGTTGGGAAGTTTCCACATCATCCTCAGGTGCGATGGCTACAGCATTAGGCGAAGCGGTTGAGAATGAAGAACCGATTGTTGTTACAGGCTGGACGCCACACTGGAAATTCGCCAAATATGACCTGAAATATCTGGAAGATCCAAAAGAAGTATTCGGTGGTGAAGAGCAAATCAAGACAATGGTCCGTCAAGGTCTTGAAGAAGAAAAGCCGAACGCTTATAAAATCTTAGACCAGTTCAACTGGACAGCTGCTGATATGGAATCTGTAATGCTTGAAATCGCAAACGGTACAAGTGAACAAGAAGCAGCACAAAACTGGATTTCTGAAAACCAGGACAAGGTGGATGCTTGGACAGAAGGTACAGAAGAAGTTGACGGTACAGAAGTTGAACTTGTTTATGTAAACTGGGATTCTGAAATTGCTTCTACAAACGTAATTGCAGAAGTGATGAGAGAGCAAGGCTTTGATGTAACGATTACACCACTGGACAATGGCCCAATGTGGGAATCAGTTGCTTCCGGTGAAGTTACAGGTATGGTAGCTGCATGGTTGCCAGGAACTCACGGTGATCTTTACGAAGAACATAAAGACAGTCTTGAAGACCTTGGTGCAAACCTTGAAGGTGCGAAAATCGGTCTTGTCGTTCCAGAATACATGGATGTTGATTCCATTGAAGATCTGAAACCAGCTGAATAACTTATACAAAAAACGAGCAGGGGATCCTCCCTTGCTCGTTTTTTTATTACCTGACTATGGATTGAAAAATTATTTTGCTCTGAGTATAAATAGACTAGACTTAAAGTGACATATAAGAGGGGATAGCGCATATGGTTTTACAAGGACAACCATAAAAAAACCCGCACAACGGCGGGTTTTTTTATGAATCATTTATTGGTGATTGATTACTTCATGGTTCGGCTGGGTGTTATGATCCTTCTGTTCAGCTTTTGCTTTCTCTTCAAGTTCTTTTAGGCTTTCTTCAATCTGTTCCAAGTATTTTTGGATGTTTTTTTGGTGGGGTTCCACGGTGCTCTTCCAGCTTTCAATAGAGCTTTTCACATCTTCAGAAAGCTCTTTAATAAGCTCTGCACCTTCTTTGGATGTTTGGGCAATTTGATCTTTCAGCTGCATGCCGTCTTCTTTCAAACTGAGGACAGTATTTTTCAAATTCTCACTTTTCAGTTTGGCATTTTCTCTGAAATCACGTCCTGAAGAAGGAGTGCTCAATAAAGTGTAGGCTGCACCTGTGACGCCACCTACAATAAACCCTAATACTAATGATTTTCCGTTTGGCATAACCAATCTCCTTTCGAATCCATCTCATATTTGTATTTTCTCTTAATATGTATGAATCAAACCTCAAAAACAATAAAAAATGATTTTCAATTGGTAAAAGTAAACCAAAGGCACTACAGTTTTGTAGTGCCTTTGGGGTGGGTTTCAATCAGCTTTTGTGGCAACCGCCGGAGCAGGCTGGGCCACTTTCGCTAAGGATGTTCGTTGCAGTATTTTGCTTGCAATTGGATACATGATGGCTACGAAGATGAAGTTGAACGCTGCTGCCGGTAGAACTACCGTAGCGAACATGACACCGAAGCTTGCTTCCATCAATCCGATGATATATAAAACTACGCTTAAGAATATGGAACCGCTGATCATCGTACCGATTGCAGCTAATACAGGCTGGGTGAATTTATATCGGGAAAGCTTCTTAGTCAACAGAACAAGTCCGAAAAAAGCGAAGGCTGTCAAAGGCTTGTCTATGATATTTGCCAGTTGCCCTCCCGGAACGGTCGTGGTCAATGCAGCGATGAAACCTGTAGCTAATGATAATAACAAAACATAAGGTGCCTTAGGGAATAGTGTAATTCCTAAGAACATCATCGCAAGCATCATATCCGGACGCATTCCAAAGAAGAATGGGGGTGCGACAGTGTGAAGAACTGCTCCAATCCCTACTAACAAAGATAACATGACTAATACTCGAATATTCATTTTATATCTCTCCTCAACTATACTGGGCTCTACTGAATTTACGTTCCAAACGTGCCCTCATGACCGTTTGCGGACGCATAAAGATATTATAGCAAAACTTCCTTCATAAAATCAAAACAATCGGTCATCCGGGAATGTTTTGATGAATCTCCCCTGCGATGGCTTGTAGATCTTCAGGAGAATATTCATCAGCATGAACTTCCCACTTCGGATTGAATCCATCCTGATTACCATATCGGGGAATCAGGTGGATATGTAAATGGAAGACAGACTGTCCAGCTGGTTCCTCATTGTTGTTCAAAACATTCAAGCCTATTGGTGCATAGGTCTGTTTAATTGCATTGGCGATTTTAGGAACTTTTGCAAATAGTTTCTCTGCCGTTTCTGGATGTGTGTGATAAATGTCTTTAGAGTGCTGTTTCGGTATCAGAAGTGTGTGTCCCTTGGTCACTTGGCTGATATCTAAAAAAGCATATACCTCTTCGTCTTCGTAAACTTTCGCTGAAGGTATTTCACCATCAATGATTTTACAGAAAATGCAATCCTCTGCCATACTCAAACACTCCTTCCTCTTTATTAGCATTGTACCATAATAGACGAGGGGAACTCGATGATCTTGTCCTTCTAAAAAGTGTATCCGAGGTTGAAATATGATAAAATTTAAGAATGGATGTTCAAGAAAAGAGGGGTAAACATGCAGTCTTTATTACATATCGAAGATCTCCACGGGGGATATACACATAAAAACGTCTTACACGGAATATCGTTCGATGTTCAGCCTAAAGAGATTGTCGGTTTGATCGGCTTGAATGGTGCAGGTAAAAGTACGACAATCAAGCATATCATCGGCATGATGCAAGCGAAAAAAGGCAAAGTGTCGATCAATGGCACTTCTTTTGAAGAGAATCCGGAGGTCTACAGACAACAGCTCGGGTATATACCGGAAATGCCGATTTTATATGATGAGCTGACTTTATACGAACATCTTCATTTGACAGCAATGGCCTACAACATACCACAAGAAGTATTTAAAAAGCGGTTGGATCCTTTATTAAAAGAGTTCCGCATGGAGAAGAAGCTAAAATGGTTCCCGGTTCATTTTTCCAAAGGGATGCGGCAAAAGGTAATGATCATGTGTGCTTTCCTCATTGAACCTGAGTTGTATATCGTAGATGAACCTTTCGTAGGGTTGGACCCACTAGGGATTCAGTCGTATTTGCAGATGATGGATGATATGAAAGAAAAGGGTGCCGGAATCCTGATGTCTACCCACATCTTAGCGACCGCAGAAAAATATTGCGACCGCTTCATCATTCTCCATGATGGGGAGATCCGGGCAAGGGGGACGCTTGATGAATTACGTCGTTCTTTTGGAAAGCCAGGAGCTTCGCTTGATGATATTTATGTGCAGCTGACGAAGGAAGAACACTATGATTAATTCCAGAGATTTTTGGACACGTCGGTTTTCCGAACATATGAAAGAGACAAGCCGTTATTTGAAGTATATTTTCAATGGTCACATCGCGGTGGCTATGCTTTTCTTTATATCAGCGCTTGCTTACTATTATCAGCAATGGCTGCAGGATTTACCAGAGGACTTTCCAACTGCGTGGATCATTGCGGCCGCATTCGGATTTATGGCAAGTTACAGTCCTGTAAGAACTTTACTGCAAGAACCGGACTTAGTTTTTTTACTGCCAGCGGAATATCAGCTTGGTGATTACTTTAAACGGTGTCTGTATTACAGTTATGTCGTTCAACTTTATGTGATTTTTCTTATTTCGGCGGCGTTGGGCCCGCTTTATTTCGCCTCCTACCCACAGCTTGGGACACAGCATTACCTCATGATGATCGGGATTGTTCTCATTGTGAAGGTTTGGAATATGATTTCGAACTGGTGGATGCTGAAAGAGAGAAATCCACGTACACGTTTAGTGGACCAAGTGGTCAAAGCTCTCCTGAATATTGCTATTTTTTACTTTTTAGCACAAGGGGAGTGGATTTTTGCTAGTATTATTACGGTTCTTCTGGTCGGTGTCGTCATGTATACGTACACACTGGCAAGGCGAAAAGCCGGACTAGCCTGGGATTTACTAGTCGAAAAAGACCAACAGCGAATGAGGACGTTTTATCGTATTGCTAATATGTTCACAGATGTGCCGCATTTAAAGAATACAGTCAAAAAACGTCATGCTCTTGTTACCGCCCTTGTCAAGGGAATGACGTATCGCCAAGACCAGACTTTTGCATATTTATATAGAATTACTTTCATACGCAGCAGTGACTATTTAGGGATGTACCTAAGGTTAATCGTGATTGGTGGACTCGCGATTTGGTTTGTGCCTAACATATGGGTTAAAATTTCATTTGCAATTTTATTCCTATATCTAAGTGCTTTCCAAATGATGACGTTATGGAATCACCACCGTACGATCGCTTGGCTTGATTTATATCCTGTGAAGAATGAGTGGAAAAAGAAAGCATTGCTTACATGGCTGCAACAAATCATGTTTTTCCAAACTTTCTTGTTCGGACTGCTTTTTCTTGCCCAGTGGAACTTGCTTGGTCTTGTAATCGTTTGGGTCGGTGGTAGTGTGTTCAGTTATTTATTCATTCAAAGCTATGTGAAGCAGAAATTGACTTGATAGAAATATCAGGGGAGGCTGGATGATCAGCCTCTCTTTTTTATAAAGGCTTTGTTTAAGGTTGTTGTTGCTTTCATGTGAGAGTTATTCAGTTATAACAGTATTATGGAAGACTCGATTCCGAGACTTTTGTGTAAGTGGATGGAGCTGCGGGGAATGGGTCGCTTTCCGCGGGAGCGCGGTGAGCCTCCTGTAATGAACGAAACTGGCAACCCCTTACCATGTGAGTGTCTCGAAACACTTCTGGAATAAGCTGCTTTTCACTCAAAGTAAATGTGGAGGGATATAGACTTCCGTGGCCGCTATTCTGGATGTGAAAGCTTGATATAGAGCGTTTTATGTCCGCTTCCGAGTGGGGGTGGAAGACCGCCCATCTTGGTAAAGGGAGTCGTTATTCTTCTGCATGTAATGGGGTGGTTAGGAAGCTGCGAGACTCCCGTGGGAGAAGGAGATAGGCGAGACCCCGCAGGACGGCAGTCCGAGGAAGCTCGGCGCTCCCCCACAGGAAAGCGAGTAGCTTCCCAACCACCCCGACTCCAAATACGGCAACGAATCCCGAGAACATCTCGAAACTGAGTCATACACAATAGGGAGCTTCAAAAAATCAACACTGACATTTATCAGAGCCTTTATAAATGGGCGAAATTAACTCTAAATCCATGAAAGCACCCAAAACGAGAGTTCTTTACTTTTGCAGAATCAATCAATAAGGAGGAAGATTCATGACATATGAAGAGACAGCGAAAAAAGAAGCATTACGCTGGAGTAAGTCATTAGATAAGCGGGCTTCAGTCATACAGCGAACGTCTAAAAGGTTTCAAACATCGCTTAATGAAAAAATCCCGGATCGCGTGCATGGGGTGGTGACAGAAAGTGTTCGTTCTATGGTAGAAATAGCGTTAACTTCATCTGAATATATCAGGCCGATTGAAGTGGACCCTTCCTGGACATTTGAACAACGTGAGGAGAAGGTGAGGGGACTTATAAAGCAGTATAAGCGTACGGCTTCATTTGAAGGGGCTGGAACTGGGCTTGGTGGATTTTGGTTAGGTTTAGCAGATTTTCCTCTTCTTCTTAGCATTAAAATGAAGTTTTTGTTCGATGCAGCACAAATCTATGGTCTTAACGTGCACTCTTACCAAGAGCGTGTTTATGTATTGCATGTATTCATGCTTGCTTTCTCGAGTGATGAAGCACGTGGCGGTGTGAAAGAGAAGGTGTTGAATTGGGAAGAGCTCTCTGTTTCTGAGAAAAATGTAGACTGGAAGAAGTTACAAATCGAATATCGGGATACGCTGGACTTCGTGAAGTTATTCCAGCTCTTACCGGGGATTGGAGCCGTTGTCGGCTATGTCGCTAATGGAAGGTTACTAGGACAATTAGGAGAGACGACAATCCAATCTTGCCGCCTCCGTTTTCTTTAAGAGATCATATGCTTTTCTTGGTAACTGATGAATGCTTGCAGCAGTGTTTTTGCTGCATGCGGAAGAGCTTTTTCATCAAAGTCAAACTTAGGATGGTGGTGAGGGTAGTAATGATCAGGAATTTGAGCGCCTGTAAAATAGAAGGTACCAGGCTTTTCCAATAAATAATAGGCAAAATCTTCACCGGCCATCACGGGCTCGATTTCTTCGGTTCTCAACGAAGGGTCCGCGTGGTGGGCGTTTTTTAAGATCAACTCTGCCTCTTCGGGGTGATTTTCCACTGGTGGATATCCTTTTTCATACAAGAAGTCATACTCCGCATCATGCCCCGTGCAAGTTCCTTTGATGATCTTCTCCATCTCATCCATGATTAATGTTTGTACTTCAGGATCGAATGTGCGGACGGTTCCTGTCAATTTCGCAGAATCTGCAATAATATTGAATGTCTGACCAGCTTCGAATGTGCCGACTGTCACAACAGCTGTCTTCAAGGGATCGATTCTCCTGCTGACCACTTGTTGAAGTGATGTGACCAGTTGGGAAGCGATGACGATAGCGTCTTTGGTCTGGTGAGGCTGGGCGCCATGACCTCCCTTCCCTTGGATAGTAATTTCAAAGCGGTCAGCGCCTGCCATGAAAGGACCTTTAGCAGTCTGAATCACTCCTGTAGGCGCATTCACCCATAAGTGAGTACCAAAGACGGCATCCACATGACTCAATGCTCCGGATTCAACAATTGGTTTAGCCCCTCCTGGTGCATATTCCTCTGCGTGTTGATGTAAAAAGACGACTGTCCCGGGAAGTTCCTTTTGAAACGGGAGCAGTGCTTCTGCTAAACCGAGCAGGGAAGCTGTGTGTCCATCATGCCCACATGCGTGCATGGCTCCATCATTTTTTGAGGCGTAGGAAACTGTATTCTCTTCCTGAATCGGCAAGGCATCAAAGTCCGCTCTCAGTGCTACTGTTCGACCTGGTTTTCCGCCTTCCAAAGTAGCAATTACGCCGTTTCCTCCCACATGGCTTTCATATGGAATGCCCAGCCTTTCATATGTATCGGTGATGAAACGGGATGTTTTTTCTTCATAAAAAGAAACTTCCGGATATTGGTGTAAATAACGTCTGGTTTCTACCATCTTTTCGTACTGCTCATCAATTGCTGCAAAAATATCCTGCCACATTACTACATTCCTCCTGCAATTCATTTTGTTTTATAAAGTGTAATACACCCTTCAGTAATTCTCAAACATATACGACTATTCAGAAAAAAAGAAGATCCCCCTAACGAAACGAAGGAGCGCAAGGGTTTGAACGATCAGGTTATTTTAAATTCACCGGGCAAGACCACAAAAAAAGCCTCTGGAGCTCTTCCAGAGGCTTTACGTATTCAGTCTTGTAAGCGGGAATCTTGTAACAAGCGCCCGATTTCTTCCATATGGCCAGTTTCATCTGCAATCATATCGTCCAGTTTTACTGATAATTCAGTGAGTCCCAGTTCTTCTGCTTGTGTTTTGCGTTCTTCATATCGTTTAATCGTTTGTCTTTCAGCTTCCTTAGCTTCTTCCAGCATAGGTCTTACTTCTTTTAACTGCTTCACTTCAGCGGGAGTTGTCGTCGGTGTACCGCCTAGAGTACTGATTTTTTCCGCTAAGTAAACGGCATGTTCCTGCTCATCCGTTACTTCACTTTCGAAGAAGGGTTTGAGTACAGAACGATATAAACCAGTTACGACTGCTGCATTATAAGTGTACATGATCGAAGCGGCATATTCATGAGCCAAGTCTTCATTGAGTCCTTCAATTAATGCTTTCATCTTTTCATCCATACAACAACATCCTTTCTTTATCCTAGTCACTTTATCAATGTTCCCTGCTATTAGCTCTTTAAACATGATTTCTCCGTCTGGAGGCGGAGAAGATTCCCACCCGAGGGTTGTTCCTCCTTTTCGGAAAGACAGGTAAAATAGTGGTAAGAGATTGGAAACGAAAAGGGGTTCATAGGACTTTTGTCGAATTGTATTTATGTTAGATACGAAAAAGGATGAGTGTAATGAGAAAGAAAGTATTTCATATAATATTAGCCGTACTATTAGTAGTTGTCGGGGTTGTTCTGCTTTTGTCGAATTTGAACATTATTTCCCTGGAAATGAAATTATCCTGGGTTAATATTTACCCTGTTATTTTTATTATTCTTGGCTTGAAAATCTGGATGGATGCAATTTTAAAGCAGGGTGGCAGTTGGATTTTCGGTTCTTTTCTGACAATATTCGGCGGCCTGCTTTTCTTAGACAGGTTGGATGTATTCGGTTTCAGTTTCAGCCAAGTATGGCAGCTGTGGCCACTTCTCTTCATTTATATCGGTTTCAGTATTTTTCTTGGGAGGAGTAATAAGAAGTATATTTTTGAGTATGATTCAGGCACCTCCCACTCCCGAGGGCGTAACAAATCAAAACGGATGTTCGTCGGTGACCATTCCTTCAATCAGGATAATTGGAAGGTCGAACCGATGAGTTTGTGGAATGGAGTCGGGGATTATAAATTCGACTTCACACGCGCCTTCATTCCTGACGAGGATACACCAATCGCTGTCCGGGGGTGGGTAGGGGATGTGAAAGTCATCATTCCTAAGCATGTCCCATTTCGTGTGGAAGCTGTAATCAAAGTGGGAGACATTAAGGTAGTTGGTCACAATGCAGAAGGAGTGAATCGGACATTACAATATGAGACAGAAGACTATGCCTTAGCCACACGTCGATTGACATTCCAGATCGATCTTGGTATCGGCGATATTAAAGTAGTTCAGGTGTGAAGGGTGGAAGGCACATGTTGAAACAGTTGAATAGTATTCGTTATATGTATATCCGCTCTCACTTATATGGATTGATATTGAATACTTTTATTTTAGCCGCCATCATACTATCTATATATGTATGGTTCCAACCGGCCTGGTTGAGCGCTGGAGCCATTCTACTTTTCATCATGTTATATCTGGGGATAGGTTTTTTCATGGCGATTTATGCAGGGTTCAAATCCAGTGGTGATTTGAAGCAGCGGATGGATTATATCTCAAGTATGATTACCCAGCTGGCACGTGGTAAATTTTCTGCAAAGATTTATTTCAATGAAAATGATGAAATAGCTGGACTTGGTGATGAGTTGAATGAGTTGGGAGAAAAGCTGCAACAGCAAAAAGAATCGCTCTTGAAATTGGCTGATGAAAAAGGGGAGCTTGCCCGAACCGCCCATAAAGCGGCGACAATCGAAGAAAGGCAGCGACTTGCACGAGACCTGCATGATGCTGTCAGTCAACAATTGTTCGCTTTGACAATGATGGCACAGGCAACAGAAAAAGTGTTTGAAAAGAACCCGTCACACGCAAAGGAGCAACTTCGGGAAATTACAGAAATGGCCCTGCAGGCACAAACGGAAATGAGGGCACTGCTTCTTCATCTCCGACCTGTCCACCTTTCTGGAGAGCCTCTGACAGAAGGTATTGCCTCTCTCGTGGAAGAACTGAAGAAAAAATGTCAAATCGATTTTGATCTTCAGATGGAAGAAATTCATGGACTTTCCAGAACGATCGAGGAACAACTATTCCGCATTATACAAGAGGCGCTATCGAACATCCTGCGTCATGCTAATGCGACAGAAGTGAAAGTGGAGGTTTCCCGAGGAGGCGAAGAAGTGTTTTTACATATCGCTGACAATGGGGTTGGATTCAATACAGAAGAGAAAAAAGGAAATAAGACGTCCTATGGTTTGAAAACTATGAAGGAACGTTGTGAAGAAATTGGTGGTACATACGCCTTACGTTCACGGCAGGGAGAAGGGACGCACATCGATCTTCGCGTGCCCATGCAAGTGTCTATGAAGGGGGAAGAATAGATGATACGAGTGGTAGTCATAGATGACCATGATGTAGTTCGGAAAGGAGTCATCACTTATTTGAACACTGAAGATGACCTGGAAGTTGTCGGAGAAGCTTCCAGTGGCTTTGATGGGGCAGCGTTGGTAAAGGAAAAACAGCCGGATGTCGTTTTGATGGACTTGATTATGGAGAACGGTACAGGAATAGAAGCGACTGAAGAAATCATGAAGACAGAAACCTGTAAAATAATCATTTTAACTAGTTATTACGATGATGAAAAAGTGTTCCCGGCTCTCGAGGCAGGAGCCTTCAGCTATATGCTGAAAACATCTTCAGCTGATGAAATTGCTGATGCGATAAGAAAAGCAGCGCGGGGAGAGAATGTCATCGAATCAAAAGTAGCTACAAAGATGATGTCCCGCTTCCGCCAAGAGAAGAAGCCGCATGAAGAATTGACGAAGCGGGAGTTGGAAGTGCTGAAGTGCGTCGGTGAAGGGATGACAAATCAAGAGATCAGTGATTCTCTTTTCATCGGTGTCAAAACGGTGAAAACCCATGTTAGTAATGTTCTGGGCAAACTAGGTGTTCAAGACCGGACACAGGCTGCTGTTTATGCGCATCGGAACGGATTACTAAAAAAACTATGATTGGTTTGAGCTGCTCTTTTAAAGGGCAGCTTTTGTTCTGTCTATGAAAAACCGTTATCCTGTTCTTTGGCTGTGACAAAAAACAGTTCAAAATTTGTGGAAGCTTGTCAGGCAGGAGGCATGTGTTCGTTTCTCATATTCAAGGCTCAACTTGATTGATGAAGAAAGTATTTCTCCGGCTTGAAAGACATTTCATGACTATTAAACTACTTTGTTTTCAAGACAATTCCTAGTATAATGGCAGAAGAGAGAGGTAGAAAGGATTTAACTTATGAAGAAGAATATTGAATCATGGCTATTTCTGTTATGGGCAATATCGCTCGTAGCGACAGCTGGAAGTTTGTTTTTCTCTGAAGTGATCGGTTATGAACCGTGCGAAATGTGCTGGTATCAGAGAATATTGATGTATCCGCTTGTCATCATCTATGGTGCCGCTCTATTGAAGAAGAACATGGATATCGGACTGCCAGCACTTATTTTAAGTGGAATCGGAGGGATGGTTTCTATCTATCATTACTCTGTCCAGAAAATTCCCGCTCTTTCATCGGGGGATGCTTGCGGACTGGTGCCTTGTAATGTCCAGTATATCAACTTATTCGGTTTTGTAACGATTCCGTTTTTGGCGGGAACAGCTTTCATTATCATTTTCATCGTTCATTTGATGTTATTTAAGAAAGAAAGGAAGTAAAGGTTCATGAAAAAGAATATGATCATCTTCGCAAGCGTGCTTGCTATACTTATTGTTGTACTAATTTTTGTTGTGAATTATCAGACTTCACAAAAAACCGCAGATAATCCATACGGGAAAGACAATCTTGATCCAACGACCGTCGAGCAGTTGGACAACCCGGATTATCAGAATCAAATTCAACCAGATGAATTGGAAGACCAGATTCAGTCTGGTGATCCGACTACTGTTTATTTTTATGATCCGAACTGTGCCCATTGTCAAAGAGTCACACCAATCTTAGTTCCCATTGCAGAGGAATTCGAGGTCGATATGAAAAAGATGAATTTAGAGGAATTCAAAGATCAATGGGGCAAGTATGGAATAGAAGGGACCCCGACACTTGTCCATTATGAAAACGGAGAAGAACAGGCCCGTATAGCTGGTGAACAATCTGTCACAGCTTATGATGAGTTCTTTCGCAGTGAAGTGTTGGATGAGGCCCCTGAACAAGAAGAAGAATAAAAAAGGTGAGCGGCTCAGGCCGCTCACTTTTCCTATGCTATTCTTCTAACTGTATCGTTTGGTATTTCGTAATGTACGCGTCTCCATCTATGAAAGAAGGCTTCTTCTGATGTTTCGGTCCGGATTTTTTGTGAGCGTCTTCGAAGGATTGAGAGTTTTTCCAGTCTTCAAAGTCCTGCTCACTTCTCCATTGGGTGAAGACGACGTAGGTGTTGCCTTTTAAGGGACGTAAAATACGGATCGCTTGGAAGCCTTCACGGTTTTCAACGTTTCCGGCGCGATTTTTGAAGCGATCTTCAAAAACCGGTCGACCTTCGTCACTGACAGGGATATTGTTCATAACCACATATCCTTGGGGCTGGATGGTGCCGACGTGGTCCACAGTTTCGTACTCCCGTCCTTCTTCAAAAATGGAGGTATCTTCCCCCTCATAATAGGCGACGGTTTTGTCTTGGTCCTGCAGTAAGAACAGAGATGCTTCTGGATGCTGCTTCTTGAGTTTTGATAAGTAATTCAATGTACCATTCGTCATCGATACTTTCATAGCCAATCTCTCCTTTCCTTCCATACATTCAGTTTATCAAGAGGAAATCATTGGGGGCAAGTTTGAAGGTGACGGACAGAAAGGATGCACGATACTTGAACATCAAAGAATTATCTAAACGGTTACCGCCCTGGACGAAACGTTTGAAATGGCCGGGTATTGTCATAATATCGCTCACTTTATTGGCTTTGATCAGCTTTTTGGTGATTATCTTTGGCGGGCGCTTTGTGGTGGATGAAGAAGATTTGATTTTAGATGAAATGACGACAGTTGAAACAGAAGAAGGAGAAGTCATCGAGAGGATCTACACGAAAAATCGAAAAGTCGTGCCGATTTCATCTATTCCGGAACACGTGCAAGATGCATTTATAGCTATTGAAGATGGGCGTTTCCGTGAGCATTCCGGTGTTGATTTCAAAGGGATCATGAGAGCAGTCTACAAGGATATCATCGCGATGAAAAAGGTTGAAGGTGCAAGTACGATCACCCAGCAGTTAGCGAAAAATTTGTTTTTGTCTAATGATAAAACGTGGATGAGAAAGACGAAAGAAGTCATGGCTGCGATTTATTTGGAGCGGAACTATACAAAAGATGAAATATTAGAGCTTTATCTGAACCGAATTTATTTCGGGGAAGGAACCTATGGAATTGAGGCAGCTTCCCAGCACTATTTTCAACTCTCTGTCGATGAATTGAGCGTGGCTCAGGGAGCTTTGCTTGCAGCCATGCCGAAAGCGCCGAATACGTATTCTCCTTTTGAAAATCCAGAAGCGGCTGAACAAAGAAGAAATATCGTTTTGTCTCGTATGTATGACATGGGCAGCATTAGTGCTGAAGTGATGAAACAAATGCAGGGATCGACTCTTGCCGTGGAACGGGCAGAAGAAAGCGCTGATACATGGTCTAACAGTTATGTGGATCTCGTCATTGATGAAGCCGCTGAGGAGTATCATATTTCCCGTGACGAATTGAAGCGGGGAGGATACAGGATCGTTGTTGAAATGGATCCCACTATCCAACGCATTGCCGCTGAGGAGATGAAAAACGGAGAGTTTGTTCCAGGAACAAAAGGACCTGTCGAGGGAGCTTTTACATTGATGGAACATGATACTGGAGCGCTCGTTTCTGTTGTCGGCGGGCGGGATTTTAAGCATGGTGATTTCAACAGGGTCAAGGCTAAACGTCCACCGGCCTCTGTCATTAAACCGCTTGCCGTGTATGGACCAGCGATGATGAGCGGGGAGTATGATCCTTTTTCTTTGCTATCTGATGAACAGCAGGTGTTTGGTAAGAAAGATTGGAAACCATCGAATCATGACGATCAATATGACGGACAAGTGTCGATGTATCAAGCTTTGATCGAGTCGAAAAATGTCTCTGCTGTGTGGTTGCTCGACAAAATAGGGATCAATTACGCAAAAGATTACCTGGATAAATTAGGGTTGACGACTGATGATAAAGGATTGGCGATAGCTCTTGGAGGGCTTTCAGAAGGCTACACCCCCCTTCAGCTGGCAGAGGCTTATGGTACATTCCCTCAAGGAGGAACAAAAAAAGACAGCTATACAATCCGTCAGATTTTTGACCGTCATGATGAGGTTATCCACGAGCATGAAGTCAACGAGACGGAAGTGTTCGATGCCCAAACCTCCTGGTATATGACAGAAATGCTCAGAACGACAGTCGAAGAAGGTACAGCAAAGGCGGGCACCTATAATAAAGCATTGGCAGGGAAAACAGGGACGAACCAAAACCTGGATGTCTGGTTTACAGGTTACACACCTCAATATGCTGGTGCGTTGTGGATGGGCTATGACCGCTCTGGCAATGAAGGAGCGGAGCTTGAAGGAAGCAGTGTTTATCCGACTCGGTTGATGAAGTCGATTTTGACACGGATCGATCAACAGAAGGATTTACAAACAGCTTTTGAGAAGCCAGAAGGAGTCGAAAGCCTCCCGGAACCGGTGGATCTCCCAGTGATCACTAACGCCCGTGGAGATTTGGATTTGACTGGCCTCGCTTTGTTACGAGGGACGATCAGCTGGTCAGCACCAAAAGATGAACGCATCGTCTACCGTATTTTTAGAGAAGAAGACGGAGAAGATGTTAAAGTCGGTGAAGTTACGGGAAAAGGTGAATTTAAAGTAAGTGCTTTCAGTATTTTCGATCAGACGAAATATTATATTGTTCCATATGATCCGCTGACCGGTAAAGAAGGAACACCTTCTAATACGGTGACTTTAGAATGGGACCTGTAAAAACGCACAAAAACGTGACAAATGAATCATTATTCTATACAGAAGAACGATTAATCGTTATAGTGGAAAGCGGATGAATGAACGTGATAAAGGAGCCTTAATGATGAACAAAATTGAGAACGATACGATACTCAGAGCTTTTCGAGGTGAGGAAACAGAGCATACACCCGTCTGGTTTATGCGTCAGGCTGGAAGGTCACAGCCGGAGTACCGCAAGCTGAAAGAGAAATATTCCTTATTTGAAATTACTCATGAACCTGAATTATGCGCATACGTCACACGTTTACCTGTAGAACAATACGGTGTCGACGCAGCGATTTTGTACAAAGACATTATGTCACCACTGCCGGCACTCGGCGTGGATGTCGAAATTAAAAAAGGCATTGGACCTGTCATCCATAACCCGATTCGCTCAAGAGCGGATATTGAAAATCTAGGAACAATCGATCCGGAAACAGATGTTCCGTATGTACTTGATACGATCCGGCTGCTTACAAAAGAGCAGTTGACTGTGCCGTTGATCGGTTTCAGTGGGGCGCCATTTACACTGGCTAGCTATATGATCGAAGGGGGACCTTCGAAGAATTACAACAAGACGAAATCTCTCATGTACAGTGAACCAATGACTTGGTTTGCTCTGATGGATAAACTTGCGGACATGGTGATCAGCTATGTAAAAGCACAGATTTCGGCAGGGGCGAAGGCGATTCAAATATTCGACTCGTGGGTCGGATCTTTGAATGTTGAAGATTATCGTACTTTCATCAAACCGGTCATGCAGCGCATTTTCTCTGAATTGAAAGAAGAGAATGTACCATTGATCACTTTTGGTGTAGGTGCTCGTCATTTGCTTAACGAGTGGGACGAGTTACCAGTAGATGTCATCGGTCTTGACTGGCGGACTTCCATTACAGAAGCGAGAAAAGCCGGGATTACGAAGCCGCTTCAGGGCAATCTTGATCCTTCCACTTTGTTAGCAGACTGGGATGTAATTGAAGAACGGGCAAAACGTATCCTTGATGAAGGAAAACAGCATCCAGCACATATTTTCAACCTTGGGCATGGTGTAACACCAGATATCCAGCCGGAAACCCTGAAGAGGTTGACCAGTCTAATTCATGATTATTCAAAAAAGAACTAAGAGGTGAATGAACATGGCGAAAAAACAAATGGGACTCCTTGTGATGGCATACGGCACACCCTACAAAGAAGAAGATCTGGAAAGGTACTATACTCACATCCGCAGAGGGCGTAAACCATCGGATGAAATGCTGCAGGATTTGCGTGATCGTTATGATGCAATCGGCGGTATTTCTCCACTAGCCAGAATTACAGAAGACCAGGCAGAAGCATTGAAAGATACACTGAATGAAAAGCAAGAGGACATTGAATTCAAAGTTTACCTTGGTTTGAAGCATATCGAGCCATTCGTGGAAGATGCAGTAGCTCAAATGAAGGAAGATGGAATTGAGGAAGCGGTAACGATCGTTCTTGCTCCCCATTACTCGACTTACAGTGTGAAATCCTATAATGGACGTGCGAAAGAAGAAGCGGATAAACATGGCATCTCGCTCCGTTCGGTTGAAAGCTGGTACGATGCTCCCGGTTTCATCGATTTCTGGAAAGAGGTCATCAATGCAGAATATAGCAAAATGGATGAAGCAGAAAAAGAGAAAGCATGCTTGATTGTTTCTGCCCACAGCCTTCCTATGAAAATTTTGGATGGTGGAGACCCTTACCCTGATCAGCTTAAAAAGACGGCTCACCTCATTTCCGAGGCTACTGGCATATCACAATATGAAATCGGCTGGCAAAGTGAAGGGAATACACCTGATCCCTGGATTGGACCGGATGTCCAGGACCTGACGAGTGAACTTTACAATGAGAAAGGTTACCGCAGCTTTGTTTACGCGCCGGTAGGTTTTGTTTCCGACCATTTAGAAGTCCTTTACGACAATGACTATGAATGTAAGGTTGTCTGTGAGGAAGTCGGAGCGAATTACTATCGACCAGAAATGCCGAACACAAACCCGAAATTCATCCAAACACTCGCCGATGTTGTTTTGGATAAAGTGAAAGAGTAGGGATTCTATGACTGAGCGAAAACGAGTCATCGTCATAGGTGGGGGCATTTCCGGTCTGACATCCGCCTATTACTTGCAAAAAGAAGCTCGGGAAAAAGCTCTGGACTATGATGTCCAGCTCCTTGAATCAAATGAAAGTCTCGGAGGCAAAATCAGTACTATACAAAAAGATGCTTTTACAATTGAGCGTGGACCTGATTCCTTTTTAGCACGGAAAGAAAGTGCAGGAAGGCTGGCCCGAGAAGTCGGACTAGGCGACGATCTGGTCCCGAATGGTACAGGGCAATCATATATATTAGTAGACGGTAAACTGCACAAAATGCCGAGTGGCTCCTTTATGGGGATTCCTACTCGTATCCGTCCTTTCTTATTCTCTGGCTTGTTCACCCCTCTAGGAAAACTGAGGGCAGCGTTGGATTTGGTCAAATCGAAGAAAACGGTGGAGGGTGATCAATCACTCGGATTGTTTTTCCGGCGTCGTCTCGGTAATCAGGTAGTCGAAAATTTGATTGAACCTCTTTTGTCAGGTATTTATGCTGGAGACATCGATCGTCTCAGCTTGCAATCCACCTTTCCGAACTTTTATGACTTGGAACAGGAACACGGAAGTCTAATTAAAGGCTTGCGTAAGACCTATCCGATCAGGAAGCCGAAAAAAGGCGAGAAGAAGCCAAGCATGTTTCGTACGCTCAAACATGGACTGAGCTCTCTTGTCAAAGCCATTGAAGAACAATTGGAACCTCGTTCTATAAGGACAAGTATCCAGGTCGATCATATTGAAAAGAAAGAAAATGGCTATCATTTACTGTTGAGTGACGGGACCGTTGAAGAAGCGGATGCCATCATAATGGCAACCCCGCATTTTGCTGCTCAACGTATGCTTTCTCAATACGAGTTCTTAGAAGCATTTAAAGAAACGAATGCAACATCTGTAGCAAATGTTGCGATGGCATTTGATGCTTCAGCGATCAAAAAAGATATCGACGGCACAGGCTTTGTCGTGTCGAGGAATAGTGATTTTCGAATTACAGCCTGTACATGGACCCATAAAAAATGGCCCCATTCCACACCGGAAGGGAAAGTGTTGCTTCGTTGTTATGTAGGTAAGCCATCCGATCAAGAGGTGGTCGATATGTCTGATGAAGAAATTCAAGAGATCGTATTGAAGGATTTGAACAAAACGATGGATATCACTGCAAAACCCGAATTTTCCGTAGTGACTCGCTGGCATGATGCCATGCCGCAATACAAGGTAGGCCACAAAGATCGACTTAATGAAATCACTGAGCAAATGGAAAAGGAATTACCCGGTGTTTATCTGGCAGGTGGCTCTTATCGTGGGATTGGTTTGCCTGACTGCATAGATCAAGGGGAAGCCGCTGTTCAAAAAGTTTTACAATATTTGAATCAAT
Source organism: Halobacillus sp. H74 (assembly GCF_052246715.1). Lineage (NCBI taxonomy): Bacteria > Bacillati > Bacillota > Bacilli > Caryophanales > Bacillaceae > Halobacillus > Halobacillus sp. H74. The sequence goes on from NZ_JBQQCI010000006.1 coordinate 167,459, forward strand.
AATAGGAAATGGGCCTTTAGAAACATGTGAAATTTTTCGAGTGCAGCATGTAAAGAATAAAGTCGGAGTTCTGAATCGGGTGCGATTCAGAACTCCGACTTTTGTTATTACGAGATGATTTGCGACGGAGAAAGGTTAGGGAAACACTAGTGAGTTGAAATGGAATAATATGTTAAAATGAAGTTGTCAGAACTAGTAATGGAGGTGGGAGATTCGGCAGTGCTAAATTCAATTCGAGCAGGAATCGGACTGCAAGCAATCTTTTTTATATTATTTTTCGGAACGCTCCTACCAAGAATGAATAATGTAATCGGTGCGATTATTTGTTTGACTATTGGTTTATTAAGTCTTTTCATTGGTATAAAATCTTTTTTACATCAAAAAGAAGCCGTTCTTCCCACACTAATTATAGGTACTTCCGTTATTATTATTGCATTTACGATTTTTGCTTACTTTATGGGGGAAGGTGGCTACCTTCCATTAATATTGCAATAATTCTAGAGCAAAAGGTGGAGGGATTCATGCCTTTTTTATGCTTTCCCCATTTATTTATGAGCTGATTTCACTTCACTATAAGGAGATCGCAATACTAAAAGTAGTGGACATTTTTTATGAAGTGGTCGACATGATTTCAATGAAATCGTCGATGAATGCCTCGATGTTAAAATCGATGATGATTTGGTGCATTGGATAATTTTTAATATACTCTGGATTGGGGCGGAAATCCGCATAGGTTAAGCCTTTTGAATGCCCGTCGGTAGTGATCAGTACTTGACGGTCAACCACATGGAACAATTCCGGTTTCATCAAGTAGGAAAATAGGGTGACATCATGTAATGGTGCTCCATTAATAGAAGGGAGAAGGGTTTCATATTGTTTGGAATAGTAATTCATAATCGGTTGAATGATCTTTGAAAAAGGGGTGTCGTTTTGCGCTACAATTTTTTTCGTCACTTCCGGGGAAATGACTGCATGGTTACTTATGTTCAGTGGAACAAATGTGACTTGCCCCCCGTAGGTGGCTATGATTTTTGCAGCTTGAGGATCCCCATAAATATTAGCTTCAGCCACAGGGGTCCGATTCCCAGGGACGAAAAAAGCTCCTCCCATGACAAGGATCTGCTTTACTTGCTTGATGTTGGTTTCTGCCTGAATGAAGGTTAGGGCTAGCGAAGTAAGGCGTGACAGGTTGATGATAGTAAGGTCCCCCTCATGCTCTTCGATCAGTTGATAGACCATCTTGAAGGGGTGGATATATTCGGGAATTTCTATCGCTGGCACGAGATCTCCTAATCCATGCAGGCCATGGATATTATAAAAAAACTCCGGAGGGGCTGCGGTGAGAGGGGAATCTGCACCAAGAATAAGAGGAATATCATTTCTTCCTGCAAGACCTAACAAGTAAGTAGTATTCTTTAAAGCGATGTCTTGACTCACATTCCCGTATTCGCATACGATCCCGAGAATTTCTATTTCGGGGTGAAGAAGGGCGTACATAATCGCAAAAGCATCATCAACGCCAGGATCTGCGATAATCAGTACTTTTTTCAAAACATCGACTCCCTTAATTTTCCTTTTTTTTATAGTTTATTATAATAAATCCACTCATATCACTGCATTTAAATAAAAATGGTAAGATTCATACAGGTTTATGAAAGGGCTTGCAAGAAGGAGGGAGGATTAGTATTATTAGAATTGGAAACGTTTTCAAGATTACATCAAGGGGGAGTACGAATGGCTACGATTGAAGATGTAGCAAAGCTGGCTGGATTGTCAAGAACAACGGTGTCTCGAGTCATTAATGACCAGCCTTACGTGACGGAAGAAAAGAGACACCGAATCATCCAAGCCATGAACGATCTCGGTTATGTCCCCAATTCTTCCGCTCGTCGCCTACGCAGTCAACGAACAGAAACAATCGCCGTCTTGCTGCCTCGCCTGACGAATCCTTTTTTTGGCAATTTGATTGAAGCAATGGAAGAAAAGGCATCCGAATGGGGCTACCAAGTGATTGTCTGTCAAACACATGATTCCAAGAAAAAAGAACTGGACTATTTGCAGTTGCTGAAAACCAAGCAGGTTGATGGCGTCATCATGGCATCATTGGTCAACGATTGGGAAGTAGTGGAGCCTTACCTCGAGTCTGGTCCGATCGTTTTTTGCAATGAATATATGGACGAGTCCTCCATTCCTATGGTTCACATGGATCATAAGCAAGCAGCATATGAAGCGACCGTTCATCTTTTAGAACAAGGGTGTAAACAAATCGCCTATGTTACCGGGGGGCAAGAGAGTCATTTATCAAAAGAACGCAGAAAAGGATTCACTTCAGCCCTTTCCGAGTATAACCTGCCTTTTATAGAAGAGATGACAATTGACTGGGCTATGGACGTGAGTGATGGACAAAAAGTTTTTCATATGATCAGCAATGAGTTCACGCAAGTCGATGGGATATTTACAGGTTCAGATGAAGTCGCGGCAGGATTGATCTATGAAGCTGCTTCTTCTGATTGGAGTATTCCAGATGACTTAGCTGTAGTCGGTTTTGATAACCAAATGCTTTCACTGTTGATGGTCCCATCTGTGACAACGATTGAACAGCCAGTCAAACAGATGGCGGATAAAACCGTAGAGGTTCTCATTCAACAACTGCTTCATCCTGGAGCGTTACCAGCACAGAAATATGTTTTTCCTCATCAGTTGTTGATTCGGAATTCTACAAAAAGAAAAAAACTAACCATCCAGTAGAGACTTCTACCGGATGGTTTTTTTATGTAAAGTTCGTCAACAAACGTGCAGGATATTTGAAGATATGATTTCGAGGCTTTTATTGAGATTATAGGGCTACGGGGAACAACTCGCTTTCCGCGGGAGCGCGATGAGCCTCCTCGAGCTATACGCTCTGCGGGGTCTCATCCTGCACTCTTGTCCCTCAGGAGTCTCCTTGTCCCCCTCCGCCCCCCTGCCATATAGTGTTATCGAAATCACATTAGGGAGCTCCTGCGCTTGGATGGAGGGGGAGTCCTGTGAAAACGCAAAGTTCTAGCCCATCCAGGTGCATAAACGCTGCTATAGAACCATCCGGAAAAGGTTCAGGGTAATCCTCTATCCCTATAGAAAGGTCCTTTCACCAAGTTAAAGATGGGTTGGCTGGTAAAATGACGAGACTCCCGCGGGAGAAGGAGCCAGGCGAGACCCCACAGGGAGTGTGAATGAAGCGACCGAGGAGGCTTGCCGGTTCCCCCGCAGGAAAGCGAGTTGTTTTCCAGCCGACCCACACTCTTATACCGTAAAGGACTTACTCGAAGCTGAGTGAAGCAGATATGGGGTATTGAGTGGGGATACCAATTTATTTTAGCAGGGCAAATCTAAAAAAACACAAAAAATAGCAGCCTGTGACAGCTGCTCCAAATTTCATGTTCTTTCAATTGATTTTTGTGGAATACTAGAATTAGCGTGCGGGATGGTCGCAGTCGTCACAAACGTTACCGTAGCAGTCAGCTTTTTCCTGAATGACATTTCCGCAGCTGGAGCAGTGTTTTCTCGGAAGGTTACGAAAGAATTCAAGTACGTTCATCATTTGTAAATCGCCTCCAATTAATTTTTAATGTAAAGCCATTGTATTATAACAATATTCAGAAATCAACAAACTGTTATAAAACAATGATAAAATAGGAAAAAAGATACAGGGAGTGAAGGAAATGAAAGTTACAGTAATTGGCTATTGGGGTGCATACCCTGCTGAAGGAAGTGCTACATCTGGCTATTTATTCGAAAAAGACGGTTTTTCAATGCTTGTAGATTGTGGCAGTGGGGTCCTGTCACGCCTGCAGCAATTCAAAAAGGTCAATGACATCGACGCTGTCATTCTGTCGCATTACCACCATGATCATTTTGCAGATATCGGTCCACTGCAATACGCCTGGTTGGTACAGAATACGATTGCTGAGACTGAAGAAACCCTTCCAATTTACGGACATGAGGAGGATAAAGGGAAGTTTAAAGCGTTGACGCACCAATATACAGAGGGGGTCGCATATGATCCTGAGCAATCTCTGCAAATCGGTCCTTTTACCATCGATTTTGAAAAAACACTCCATCCGGTCCCATGTTATAGTATGCGTATTACAGACGGAGATGCGACTATTGTTTATACAGCGGACACGAGCTATTTCTCCGGTTTGTCCAACTTCGCGAAGGGGGCAGATCTTCTTATCACAGACACTAACTTTTATAAAGGGATGGATGGCGAGGGCCCCGGGCATATGACTAGTCCAGAAGCGGCAACGATTGCAAAGAATGCTGAGGTTAAGACATTATGGCTGAGTCACCTGCCTCATTTCGGGAAATTGACGCTTTTGCGTCAGGAAGCGGAAGATGTATTTGAAGGCACCATTCAATTAGCGGAAGAGGGGTTATCATGGAGTAAATAGATTGTCTATCCATGTCGAAACCATTACAATATAGAGTGGAGACAACGGACTAGAAAGGATGAGAAGAATGCTGTTTATCGATCATGAGGGGATCAATGACCCGCGAATCAATTTAGCGATCGAAGAGTATGCGTTGAAAAACCTCGATATCAACGATACTTATTTACTGTTCTATATCAATAAACCATCTATCATTATCGGAAAAAACCAAAACACGATTGAAGAAATTAACACGAATTATGTTGAGGAAAATGGTATTCATGTTGTACGTCGCCTGTCTGGCGGGGGAGCGGTATATCATGACCTTGGAAACTTGAATTTCAGTTTCATTACGAAAGATGATGGAGACAGCTTTCATGATTTCGCCAAGTTCACCCAACCGGTTACAGAAGCGTTAAGTAAGTTGGGCGTCAATGCTGAGCTTTCTGGGCGGAATGATATCGTCGCGGAAGATGGACGAAAAATTTCCGGGAATGCTCAGTTCACTACCAAAGGGCGGATGTTCAGCCATGGAACGCTCATGTTCGATTCTGAAATTGAGAATGTGGTTTCCGCATTAAATGTAAAAACAGAGAAAATAAAATCGAAAGGGATCAAATCGATTCGCAGTCGTGTAGCGAACATATCAGAATTCCTTGAAGAAAAAATGTCAATGGAAGATTTCAAAGAGTTGGTCTTACGCTATATATTTGATGTGGAAGATGTGAAAGATGTCCCGCAGTACAAGTTGACTAAACAAGATTGGGAGAATATTCATGAGCTGGCTGACGAGCGTTATAAGAACTGGGATTGGAATTATGGGAAATCTCCGAAGTTCAATATCCAGCACACTAAACGCATTGAGGGCGCTGGCAGCTATGATATTCGTCTGGACGTTGCAAAAGGATATATTAAGAACGCGAAAATCTTCGGAGATTTCTTCGGTATCGGTGATATCAATGAGATAGAAGAGAAGTTGATTGGGACAAAATATGATCGTCAATCCTTGTCGGAGGCTCTTGGGGAGACAGATATCCCTCATTATTTAGGAAAAATCAATAAAGAAGATTTCCTTGATATGTTGTACTAGTTAATAGAGGCCGATCCAACAGCTGGCTCGGTCTTTTTATATTCGGTCCCAGCCCCTCGAGGTCTTAAGTTCAAACTTTACGGGAAGGAGATCGCTCCCCATAAGGATTGTTCTTAAGCTTGTCGGGTCTCCCAGGGCACTTGCGCTTTTATTCTACAAATGTTGCTAATTAATTGTCAGTATTTTATAATTAGAGTGAAAATTATAATTATGAATGATTATTCATTCATAAAAGGGGGAGCATTCATGAATTTAAGCGAACAATTGTCGCTGACGGCGCAGCAGCATCCTGCCAAAGTGGCCTACATATTCCAGGGTCAGCAGGTAAGTTACCGTGAGTTTGATGCGTCAGTCACAAAATTCGCTTCAAAATTGTCTGAGTTAGGCTATGGTAAAGGGGACCATATTGCGCTTGTAAGTGGAAATAGTCCATTATTCATGATCGGCTTATATGGTGCGCTGCGAGCTGGGGCGACGGTTATACCGGTCAATCCTACGTATACGGTTGATGAAATGAGCTATATTTTGAAAAATGGCGATGTCAAAGCAGTTATGACGATGGATGTCTTAATGGAGAAATTCGAGCATATGGACGGGATGCTTGGGGTGTACCATTATTTTGTCGCTGATACTGGCATGGGAATCGATCTGGAGAAATCTTCACTCTACTTAAAAATGAAATCGTTTACAAAGACTGTAGCTGAAGGAGAGCTTGTATATGAGGCAGCACCGATTGATGAAGAAGAAATCGGGGTGATTCTATACACCTCTGGGACGACTGGCAAGCCTAAGGGAGCCATGCTCACCCACAAAAACTTGTATTCCAATGCTACAGATGTTGCCGAATACTTACAAATCAATGCAGATGATCGTGTGATTGCTGCATTACCGATGTTCCACGTGTTCTGTCTCACAGTCTGCCTGAATGCTCCTGTCATGAATGGGGGAACAGTCCTTATCGTTCCTAAATTCTCACCTCAAGAAGTGTTTGCAACAGCCGAAGAACATCAAGCGACTGTGTTTGCCGGGGTTCCGACGATGTACAACTATCTTCTGCAAACTGGCAAAGACCAAGTTGAGACCTTCCGCCGTATCCGTTTGTGCATCTCAGGTGGTTCTTCCTTGCCTGTCGCTCTGCTTGAATCTTTTGAGAAGCAATTCAATGTCCGGGTTTCTGAAGGTTATGGATTATCCGAAGCTTCTCCGGTAACCGCATTCAATCCCCTTGACCTTCCTAGAAAAGCCGGTTCCATCGGGCGGAATATCAAAAATGTGGAAAACAAGGTAGTTGATGAGCTTGGTGAAGAAGTGCCGGTCGGAGAAGTCGGGGAACTGGTCGTTCGTGGTCCGAATGTTATGAAAGGATACTACAAACTTCCTGAAGAAACCGCTGTCACGATTCGTGATGGATGGCTTTATACAGGTGACATGGCCCGGAAGGATGAGGACGGATATTTCTATATTGTAGATCGCAAAAAGGATATGATTCTGGTCGGTGGATACAATGTATATCCGCGCGAGGTCGAAGAAGTCTTGTATAAACATGAAGACGTGACAGAAGTAGCTGTAGTCGGTGCTCCTGACCCGGAGCTGGGAGAGACGGTAATCAGTTTTGTCGTGTCGAAAAACCCGACTTTGAATGAAGCGGCACTCGTAGAATATTGCCAGGATCGGTTAGTGAAGTATAAACTTCCTACCCGAGTGGAGTTCATGAGTGAATTGCCGAAAAATACGACCGGTAAGATTTTAAGAAAGAATTTAAGAGAACAATTAACTCAATCATGATGAAAAGCGCTCAGTGCCCCTGAGCGTTTTTTCGTTAAGCTTGTCGAGGCTTCCCAAGGCGCTTGCGCTTTTGTTTCATCCAGCTCCAGCGCCTAGCCCCTCGAGGTCTTAAGCAAGCCCTTTGCCGTGGCAAAAACCCACCACTTCAAAGGTTTGCTTAAGCTTGTCGGGGCTGACCAAGGCGCTTGCGCTTTTGTTTAAAAACTTTGAAACGTAATGCTTTTTCGTCCGTAATGATAGGAGGGGGATTGATATATGATGAAAAAATTACATGAGTCTCTTCTGGAAGCCAGGAAAAAGGTGTTGGAGCAAAATCGATTGCACAGGGAGTTAAGCCAGTTAGACACTGAAAGAAAGGCACTACAGGATAAAGAGCAGGTATTTTTGAAGAAATTGAACGAAGAAAAAGAAGATGTTGAAAAGTTGAAGCGTATGAGCTTGACGAATATTTTTGTCACTCTCACAGGTAAGAAAGAAGAGCGGATAGAACAAGAAGAAAGAGAAGCTGTTGAAGCACGTTTGAAATGGCTTGAGGCTCATAACTCAATCAAAGACATTGAGCAGGAAATGGAAGCGATACAGTCACGGAAGCGGGAACTTGGAGAAACTGAAGTAGAGTATGAAGCCCTCTACCGTAGAAAAAAGCAATACATAATTCAAAATGGGGAAGAGAAAGGGGAGCGGTTGCTTGAGATAAGTGAGCAGCGCTCCCAAATCCAGGCGGAACTTATAGAATTGGAAGAGGCAATAACAGCAGGTAAGGAAGCGAAGTCGTCTCTTGAGGATGCTTCTAAGTCTCTGAGTTCAGCAGAGAATTGGGGAGCACTTGATATGGTGGGTGGGGGTTTGCTGACAACAGCAGTCAAACATTCGCGTATCGATGATGCGGACTCTGCCATTCATAACGCGCAACGCCATTTGCGGAAGTTTGCAAATGAGATTGAAGATCTTGGTGACCATTATCATGTAGAGGTTGAAATTTCCGGAGGATGGACGGTTGCTGACTATTTTTTTGATGGGTTGATCGTCGACTGGTTTGTGCAGAACCGCATCCAATCTTCCCATGAAGAAGTACGTGAAATCCGTGAGAAAACCCATCAAGCACTTTTGGATTTAGAATCCTTGCAGCGGCAATTTAATAAGGAAGACGAAAATTTAAAAGCGATTCAGGATGAAATGGTAGGTGTGTGATGAAGAAAACGCAGGAGAGGTAAGTATGTCATTTAATAGCAATTTCGCAACCTGTTGCGGTTCTCCGCAACTTTTTTTCGGTGAAGGTAGCCGGAGAATATATTACAATAGAAACAGATAAGCGGTGATGCTTATTTATCTCAATACTATTTATGATTGGTTGTCATAAATAGTTCAGTAATTTTCATTACTGGTGAGTGTAACAGTTGAAAAAGCATCTTTCCTCTCAGAAGTGTTTTTTCAAGCAATTTATTCCCTCACTCAAAAGTTAACCAGTCGTCTCTTTTGGCCAATGCTCAAAGTAGCATTGGCACTTTTTTTGTGTCTATAAATTTACGGCGGCTTTGTCAAGATTGCCTTTATCTATGGTAAAGTAGGCATACAAAGATGTTGAAGGAGAGAGAGTATGGCTGGTTTAGATAATAAAGTCATCCTGATCACAGGAGCGAATAGAGGCCAGGGGAAAGCTATTGCTGAGCACTTGGCTTCTTTAGGTGCAAATGTGGTGGTCGGTTCCCGTAGTTACGAGCAAGCGGAAGAGGTAGCCGGTCAGATCGGTTTGGCGCGGGCTTTGCCTGTGAAGCTGGATGTTACGGTGGAATCTCAATGGACCAATGCAGTGGAAAAGACGATTCGGAAGTACGGAAAAATAGATGGCCTCGTTAACAATGCCGGAATTCTAAAGCGTAAACCCTTCACAGAAATTACGGCCGAAGAGTATCAACAGTTGATTGATGTGAATCAAATCGGTGTGTTCACTGGAATGCAATCCGTCATACCATATATGGAAAAGCAGAAAAAAGGATCGATTATTAACAATTTATCGATTTCAGCATTCGCTCCTATCAGTAAATCTTCTGCCTATGCTGCAACGAAGGCATCCGTCGTAGCGATGTCTAAAGCGGCGGCGATTGAATTGGGACCAAAGGGTATACGTGTCAATATGGTGCATCCAGGCGGAGTGGAGACAGAAATGGCTACAGAAGGCAAAGGTGTTCCTGATTTTTATGACACGATCCCACTTGGACGGATCGGTCAGCCGGTAGAAATTGCCAAAGCTGTAGCGTTTCTCGCTTCAGATGAAAGCTCCTATTGTACGGGGACAGAGATTATTGTAGATGGTGGTATGACTTTAGGGACAACTGATCAATAATGGATGGAAGTCTTAAATATGAATACGTGCTCTCATAGAAAAAGCAAGCGGCCTCTCCGCTTGCTTTTTCATTATGTCGTTATTGAGCCGAGACTGTTTCAAACCTTAGATCTGGATACTACTCAGGTTTTTTATAAGTGATCATGAATTCCTCATTCGTGAGGTAAAAGTCACGGCTTGGTCTATTTTGTAACAAATGGAGGCGCTCGAGCTTATAATAATTTATCCGCTTATAAGGATCATTGTCTATGATAGGGGGTTCCTTGGTCTGTTTCATATACTGATCGACGGCATGCTGCACAAGGTCGATCTCAATGGCTAAATCCCGGTCCTGTTCCTCGAACAATTCATACGTTTCACGGGACATATAGAAGGGCTGCTTCGGGATGGCTTGTAAATAAGGGGCGAGGAGGTCATAATCGAGCGTTAAATCTTTTTTTATGAGGACGCTGAGAGGAACTTCTCCTGGTTTGTCATCTGCATAGGAGTGGATCGCTTTCCGAACATCATGAATCGACAGGTCGCGGATTTCTAAAGGTTCTTGATCTTGGTTGTTCGATTTCTTCTTTTTGCGTTTCCACACATTCATTCCTCCTTAAAGTAAAAATCATAATCGTTGAAGAGGTGTTTCTATATGAAAAAAAATCCTATACCTCAGCCTGAACTTGAGTTTTTCACTTTACTCAATCCGGATTTCGGTCAGGAAGACCAGATAAAAGCAGAGAGTGATAGTAAAAAAGAAGGGCAAGTGTAACTGTAGTATAGCAGAATTGAGAAAATTGTACATTTTTTAAGAATGTTTAGACTTTTTGCGTGTCTTTTGGTAAATTAAAGAAGATGAGCGGTTAGTTCGACCTAGAGGGAGGGCTGCCGCCACATGAAAGGAAAGGATGTTGAAGTGGATGACCTATGTTCAAAATAAAGAATATGAAATCAACCCGCAGACGATGGCGCTTGTGGCTAAGCAAGGAGAAAGAGGACAAGTTTTCACTGAAGTGATTGAGCGCATTGAATCTTTTGAGCTTCCGAAATGTCCGAGTGAAGTCGTCGATGATTCGTGCCGCTATTTTGCCAGCAGTTTGGACGGGCGTCTTTCTGGTACGAAGCAAGTGACCAGTTACACCCATAAACCTCCGATTGTCATTTCTGAAGCTATGGGTATTTATTTCTTCCCGATCATATCTCCGAAACGTAAAGACTGCTCCTGGATCGCCCACAAATATATCCGCTCTTACAAAGGTGAACCGGATAACACCACAACTGTCCAGTTTGCCAATGGGACTTCCATCAATTTTCCTGTCTCCGATGGGATGTTTGCCAATCAAGTCCAGCGGACAGCCCATTTGCGGGTCATTCTTGAAGACCGCTTCCATTCGTCTCCAGTTGTGGATGCTCGTGGGGAGCGTGTTGCTGAGACCTTTTCATAAGCTCGAATAGAATGTTTTCCACCTTCTTCCGGATGGCGGGATTGAAGTAGTTGCGTTTTTCTTCATATCCTTGAGCTAAAAACAGGAAAGAGGTGAACGAATCATTTCTTCCTGATTCTACAACTTGCAGCTTCAATTGATCCATCTGTTGCCTGAGCTCCTTCCGCTCCTTACGTGCCTCGAGCTCCATCTTTCCGAACATCTCCATATATGGTTCCTTGATTTTGAATTTCCCCTGCTCCATGTGCTTACGGTCTTGCCGGATGACGGCGATGGCCATGGATAAAAATAAATAACGGGAAGCGAGATCCAATTCTTTTTGTTTTAAATACCTCATGTCATTCCCCTCCGAAATACGAACGTTTGTTCTTGTTGTTATTATATCATGGAACTCCCTTCTTTATGCAAGGAAGTTTTGGGAAAAGGTTAAAAGTGGCAAAGAGGGGAAAAGATAGCCATAAGAGAAGCTTCTGGTAGGCAGGGGACTGGATTATCAGTTAAAATAGAGGAAAAGCGATGCACTGGGCCAGCAGTGTACATAAGGAGCCGCATCATGGATTCAGTGACAGGAAAAATCGATCAATGGCGCAGTATGGCTGAAAATGATCAGCTATTTGATTATGCAATCAGACAATTGGAAGACTTGGAACGCTTTGGACCATTGCCGGGGATTTTGCTTCCTTTATTGGAGGCATTTTTGCCGATTCTGCCTTTAGTTGCTTTCGTATTGGCGAACTCCGTCGTATATGGCTTGTTCCGTGGTTTTCTCTACTCCTGGATAGGAGCGGTGGTAGGGGCGATTGGTGTTTTTCTTATCATCCGCCGTCTAGGGGACAAGCGTTTTTTTCAGGCGATCACTAGACAGAAACAGGTGAAAAAGGTGATGGTGTGGGTAGAGGAGCATGGATTCGGCCCGCTATTCCTGTTGATGTGCTTTCCTTTTTCTCCTTCTTCTATCATCAATATTGTCTCCGGCTTATCTAATGTCAGCCGCCAGCAGTTCATTCTAGCCGCTCTGCTCGGAAAGTCGGTGATGATTTTCACCATCGCATATGTAGGGTCGAGTATAGCATCATTCGCTCAAAACCCGATTAAATCCATAGTCGTAGGGATTTGTATTTTGCTGTTTTGGATGCTCGGTAAATATCTTGAAACACGGATACAGCGAAAGGCGGAACGGAAAGCTTATAGTGAGGATTAAGTTTGTCCCGGGAAGGGTAGAATGGTGATAGAACCAGACCTGGAGGATTAAACAATGAAAAAAAAATATCGCAGAGCTATCCGGACCATCGTGCTCGCTTTATTGTTAGCTTTCGTATTCCGTTCTTACTTGTTTGCTAGTTATATCGTGGATGGAGAATCAATGGAACCGACTCTTTATGACGGGAATCTATTGATGGTCAATAAAGCCGTCTACGATTGGCAGGACATCAATAGACAGCAGGTGATCGTCTTTCATGCCAATGAAAGAGAAGACTATGTGAAACGCGTGATCGGAGTCGGTGGAGATGAGATTAAGGTGAAGAATGATCAATTATATATTAATGGAAAACTTATGGATGAAAGTTATCTCGATCCCTTACGTCCAAATGACGGTCTCCCTTTTACTGAAGATTTCACACTTGAAGAAATGACAGGGGAATCCACTGTTCCTGAAGGTCATTTATTCGTAATGGGGGATAACCGACGGGACAGTTTAGACAGTCGTTACTTCGGTTTTGTGCCGGTAGAAAGTGTTGTCGGGAAAGTGGATGTCCGTTATTGGCCATTCAACCAATTAGGTGTCCAGTTTTAAGTGAAGAGAAGTCGTCCTGGAATGGGCGGCTTTTTTTATGGTGTTTTTGAGGTGGGAAGGCACTGAATGGTGATGGGGGTTCTGCCACCATGGAGCATATCAGCCCGCATATCCTGCTGAAAGATGATAAAATGTGAAGTAAACGAGAGATAGAAAGGAGCGACCGGTATGGGCATGCGCTTTTTGCTTGGACGTTCAGGAGCAGGAAAAAGCAGTCGCTGTTTAGATGAAATCGAAACGAAATTGAAAGATGATCCGAGAGGTCCGGCGATTATGTATATCGTTCCTGACCAGATGACGTTTCAGCAGGAATATGGTTTGTTGAAGCGTGAAGGCGTTGAAGGGTCGATCCGTGCGCAAGTGTTCAGTTTTTCAAGGTTGGCATGGCGTGTTCTCCAGGACACGGGAGGCGGAACGAAGAAGTTCATCACTTCTACTGGTGTACAGATGATGTTGCGCAAAATCGTTGAAGAACGTACCTCGGATTGGCGGGTTTTTCAAAAAGCGGTAGAAAAGCAAGGGTTTACTGAACAATTGGAGGGAATGATCACTGAATTCAAGCGGTATCGTATTACGCCTGAGGATCTGCATTCACAAATGGATGCCCTCGATCAGTTTGTCCATTCCACGAGTCAAGAACAAGGGTTACGTGAGAAACTTGATGATTTGGCATATATTTATGATCGTCTGGTAGATGCCTTGAGAGAACAGTACATAGATAGTGAAGACCAGCTGCAACTGTTGGCAGGCAAAATTCCGGATGCGGCTTTTTTAGAAGAAGCTGAAGTATATATTGATGGGTTCCACAGCTTTACACCACAAGAGTATGAAGTGATTGAAGCCTTATTGAAAAAAGTGAAGACAGTGCACATTACGTTGACAACCGACTTGCCTGAAGATGACCAAAACCCCGAGTTGGACCTTTTCCACGAAACGAAGCAGACGTATTTGGATTTGAAAAAGGTCGCAGAAGAAGCAGGGGTTACATTCGATGGGGCGGAAATTCTCGACCATACGCAAGGAAGGATGAAGCAACAACCAGCTTTCCTTCACTTGGAGAAGTATTTTGATGAGCGCCCGGCCCTTTCGTATCCAGGAGATGTCCCGGTACAAATTGCAGAAGCGGTACACCCGCGTGCTGAGGTCGAGGGAATGGCGCAGGAGATTTTGCACCTCGTCCGTGATCGGGGGTACCGTTTCAAGGATATCGCCATTTTAATGCGGGAACCAGAGGTATATCACAGTTTAATTGAAACATTGTTCGAAGACTATGAAATCCCAGTCTTCATTGATGAGAAGAGGACGATGCTGAACCACCCGATGATTGAACTTGTCCGTTCAGGGCTCGATGTGATTGAAGGGAATTTCCGCTATGACGCAGTGTTCCGCTTATTGAAAACAGGTTTTATCCCGGCATCGGACCGAAAGTATCCCCTTACTGAAGATGCGATCGATGAACTGGAAAACTACGTGTTGGAATATGGGATCCGAGCCCGCACCCAGTGGTTTTCTGACCAACCATGGATCTACCAGCGCTTCCGCGGTTTTGAACAGTCGTCTCAAACGGATGAAGAAAAAGAAAAGCAAGTGCGTATCAATGCTTATCGTGAGCAGGTCCGGCATGTGCTGGAACCCTTTGATGCACATCTGCGTGAAGCGGAAACGATTGAAGAGCGGGCCCGGGCGATTTATCTGTGGCTTGAGGAAATGCGTGTGCCGGATCAGCTAGAGACGTGGCGTGATTTTTATGATGAAAAAGGAGAAATCGAACGTGGGCGTGAGCAGGCACAGGTGTGGGATGCATTCTTGCAATTGCTCGACGAAATGGTCGAAATGGCCGGTGAAGAAAAAATGTCGCTCCAAGTGTTCCGGAATACAATCGATAGTGGTCTGGAATCGCTGACTTTTGCTCACGTGCCGCCAAGTATGGATCATGTCATCGTCGGGAGTGTCGACAGGTCCCGTGTGACAGGCATCAAAGCAAGTTTTCTCCTTGGTGTGACAGATGGAATGTGGCCGATGAAACCGCCAAGTGATGGGATGATTTCGGAACAGGAACGGTCTTTGCTGGCAGAACACGGTTTGCAATTGGCAGATGGCAGCAACCGTCAATTGTTGGACGATCGTTTTTATGTGTATCTGGCATTGACGATGGCGTCAGATCAATTGTGGATCAGTTACCCGCTCAGCAATGAGGAGGGGAAGTCGAAAGTGCCCGCAACACTCATTCAGCGGCTAGAAGAACTTTTCCCGGCGTGTCAGGAACACGTCCTGCTCCAGGACCCGGATGATCTCCATGATGCTACACGCTTCATTACGAATCCCTCAAAAACGAGATCTGCACTCACGGCTCAGTTTGCCCGCTATTTGAAAGGGTACATGATGCAGCCGGTCTGGTGGGAATTATTGAATTGGTACATTGAACACGAACCATCCAATGGGTTGACGAACCGCGTGCTGCACAGTCTCTTTTATAAAAACAAACCAGTCGACTTATCGGCGGAAACGACAGGAAAGCTGTTTGATCAAACGGTGAAAACGAGTGTGTCACGGTTGGAAACTTATCACCGTTGTTCTTACCAATATTTCGCGCAGCACAGTCTGAACTTGGATGAGCGCCGGACCTACAAGCTGGATGCACCGGATATTGGACAACTGTTTCATGAAGCGTTGAAGCAGATTACCGAATGGGTACAAGCAGAAGGACGCGACTTTTCCCAATTGGCCCGACAGGACACGGACCAGTATGCAGCCAAGGCGACGAATGAATTGGCACCGATTCTGCAAAATCAGATTCTCCACAGCTCGAACCGTTATCAATACATTCAAAAGAAGCTGCAGCAAGTGATTGCACGGGCAACGTTCGTGTTGAGTGAACAGGCGCGAAAAACAAATTTTTCACCTGTTGGACTTGAACTTGGTTTCGGCACAGGGGATGATGCGAAGCTGCCGCCATTATCGCTGGATTTACCGAACGGGTATGAATTGATGCTGCGGGGGAGAATCGATCGTGTCGACAAAGCTCTATCGGAAGAGGATTTGTTTTTGCGGATTGTCGATTACAAATCAAGCAGTAAAGGGTTGAACCTTGTTGATGTATTTTACGGTTTATCTTTGCAGATGCTTGCTTATTTGGACGTCGTGCTGACGAATGCCGAACAGTGGCTGGGCATGAATGCATCTCCAGCAGGTGTGCTTTACTTCCATGTCCACAACCCGATGATCACAGGCAAACAACTGCTCCAAGACGAACAAATCGAAGAGGAGATTTTCAAGAAGTTCAAGATGCAAGGCTTGCTGCTTGAAAATGAGCGTGTCGTTCAAATGATGGATACAGGACTGGATAAAGGATACAGCCAAATCGTACCTGCTGCTCTTAAGGCGAAGGGTGGTTTTTATAAGGGTTCTAAAACCGCCGATGCGGAAAAGTTTGACCAGTTGAAACAATACATTCGCGGGTTGATGACCGAAGCGGGGACGAAGATTACGGATGGGAAGGTTCATTTGGATCCCTTCCAGAAGAAACAGCAGGTCGCCTGTGAGTTTTGCTCCTACCGATCGGTCTGTCAATTCGATCCGACGCTTGAAGAACACAATTACCGCAAGTTGCAGGAACTGAAAGATGAAGATGTACTCAATCGATTAGCTGAAAGGGAGGGGGATGTGTGATGGTCAGTTGGACGAAAGAACAGGAGCGAGCAATCTACTCACATGGATCGAATATACTGGTCGCAGCGGCAGCAGGCTCAGGGAAAACTGCAGTACTTGTCGAACGGATCATCCAGAAGCTTTTGCACAAAGACGATCCCGTCGATATCGATTCGTTACTTGTCGTGACATTTACGAATGCAGCAGCCCAGGAGATGCGGAACCGTGTCGGCCAGGCGCTTGCAAAAGCTCTTGAGGAAAATCCAGATTCTCATCATTTGAAAAAACAGCTCTCATTATTGCAAAACGCTTCCATTTCCACTCTGCACTCATTTTGTATGGAAGTCGTAAGGCGCTATGCTTATCTGCTGGACCTTGATCCAGGATTCCGGATCGCTGATACGGTCGAGGCGGATTTGATTCAACAAGAAGTGCTTGAGGAATTGTTTGAGGACTGGTACGGCAAAGAAGGAGAAGAGCAGCAGCGATTTTTTGACGTGGTCGAACGTTTTTCCAGTGATCGCAGTGATTTGGATGTTGAAAAATTAGTGCTCGATCTTTATACTTTTGCGACCCAAAACCCCTGGCCGGATGCTTGGCTCGATCAAATGGTCGAGATGTATAATGTGGCACACGATGCAGAGGAGGCGGACTTGCCCTGGTTAGCGCTCCTCAAGCACGAAGTGTCAAGCCAATTAAAAGCGATGGAAGCGGAAGCACGGCAAGTGCTCGATCTCACCCGTGAACCAGATGGACCATACGCTTATGGGGAGACGGCAGAAGCTGACCTGGAGTTGATCCAGCAGGCCCGGGGCGCGATTGCTCATTCCTGGTCGGAAATGCAGTCGTTCATGAATGATCAGAAATTTGCTGTGTTATCCCGTAAGAAAATGGAATGCAATGAAGACAAGAAAGAAAAAGCGAAAAAAATCCGCGATCGCTATAAAAAGCGGTGGAATGAAGTACGGGACGAATGGTTTTCCCGTTCCTTGAACAGCTATTTAAAAGACATGGTGGATTTACATCCCGTGATGGAACAGTTGGCAAAAATCGTCAAAGATTTCAAACAACGTTACGAACAGTTGAAGAAAGAAAAAGCGATCGTCGACTTTTCTGATTTGGAGCATTATTGTTTGCACATTTTGCTTGGTGAAACAGCTACCCCGGCTGAACTGGTCCCTTCCAATGTAGCGGAAAGTTTCCAGAAGCAGTTTTCCGAAGTGTTGATTGATGAATACCAGGATACGAACCTCGTGCAAGAAACCTTGCTCCGTTTGCTGACAGATGGAAAAGAGGCGGGCCATTTGTTCATGGTCGGTGATGTGAAACAGAGTATTTACCGTTTCCGCCATGCAGAGCCCTCGCTGTTCTTGAATAAGTACAAAATGTATGGGACAGAAGAAAGTGAAGGGGAACGCATCGATCTAGCCCGCAACTTCAGGAGCCGCAAACAAGTCCTGGATGCGACGAACTATATTTTCCGTCAAGTGCTAGATGAAGAAGTGGGAGAAATGGAATATGAGAAAGAGGCTGAACTCATTTACAGTAACAAAATTTATGATGAACTGACGTCAGAGGATGCTGACGCAGAGCTTTTACTCATTGACAGGGAAGCTAAAGAGGACGAGTCGGAAGAAGATGAAGCCTACAAAGATTTAGAAAAAGCGCAGCTAGAAGCCCGGGCATATGGCAAAAAGATCCGCAAATGGCTTGGGTACGATGGAGATGAACCGCTGCAAGTCGTCGATAAAGAAACAGGGACAAAGCGTTCGCTTCAATATCGGGACATCGTCATTTTGATGCGTTCGATGACATGGGCTCCCACTATCGTTGATGAACTGAAGCAGCAAGGGATCCCTATTTATGCTGAGCTTTCCACTGGATACTTTGAAGCCATCGAAATCAAAGTGATGCTTAGCTTTTTGAAAGTGATCGACAATCCGATGCAGGATATTCCACTTGCGTCTGTGCTGAAATCACCGATTGTAGGATTGAATGAAGATGAACTTGCCCAAATCAGGCTTGCGAAGAAGAAAGCCACTTATTATGAAGCCATGAAGGCTTATGTGGTGAAAAATGAGCTCGGGCGTAAAGTCGATGCCTTTTTGGAACAGCTGAAAAGCTTCCGTGAACGTGCAAGACAAGGGGCGTTATCTGAACTGATCTGGGATATTTTCCGTGAGACCGGTTATTACGACTTCGTCGGAGGCATGCCGGGCGGCCGGCAGCGTCAGGCCAATTTAAGGGCATTATACGACAGGGCACGTTCCTATGAAACGACCTCATTCCGTGGCTTGTTCCGGTTTTTGCGGTTCATCGAACGTATTGAAGAACGCGGCGATGACCTTGGTGCGGCCCGGGCCCTCGGGGAACAGGAAGATGTCGTCCGCATCATGACTATTCACAAGAGTAAAGGACTTGAGTTTCCTGTTGTGATTCTCGGAGCGATGGATAAACAATTCAATATGATGGATTTGAAAAATCGTTATCTTTTGCATAAAGATTATGGGTTCGGTTCACGATACATCAATCCAGATAAACGAATCATGTATCCGACTCTTGCCTATCACGCCCTTAAACAAGCAAAACGAAGAGAACTGTTGGCTGAAGAAATGCGCGTTTTATATGTAGCATTGACGAGGGCGAAAGAGAAGCTCGTCATGGTTGGGAACGTGGCCTCATTCGAGAAAAAACAGGAAAAATGGCAAAATTACGTGGAGACGCGTGATTGGGTGCTCCCACCTCATGAACGTCTGGAAGCAAAATCGTACTTAGACTGGGTGGGTCCGGCACTTATCCGTCACCATCATACCGGTGACCTTCGTGGGGATTTGGAAGTGATGACAGCTGAAGAAATCCAATACGATGAATCACAATGGAGAGTGAGTATTGCCCATGGAAGTGAGTTTGCTATTCTTGATGAAGTGAAAGAACAGCGCGATGAACAGTTACAGGAAGCAGTAGAAGAGTGGAAGACTGTCGAGGTGGATGCAGAGGTCGATGATCATTATGTACGACGTCTGGACTTTGTTTATCCACACCGACAGGCTGCCTATACGAGAGCAAAGCAAACCGTTACCGAAATCAAACGCCAGCGAGAGACGAAAGATGAATATTCGAGTGATCAGCTGCTAATTCCTTATCGCGCCCCAATCGTGAAGCGACCGCGATTCATGCAGCAGGAGAAAGAATTGACTGCTGCTGAACGAGGGACAGCGATGCATACCGTCATGCAGCATCTTCCTTTTACAAAAGTATGGACTGCGAAGGAAGTAGAGGAATATGTAGAGCATCTCGTCTTGAAAGAAGTCCTTCTTCGTGAAGAAGCGGATCTCATTGATTTTTCTGCAGTGGCCGATTTTTTCCAAACGTCAATTGGACAGTTTGTGCTTGAAGCAGGTCATGTCGAGCGGGAGGTGCCTTTCAGTTTGACGCTCCCTGCGCATCAGGTATATGCGAATTGGGAAGCAGAAACTGATGAGCAAGTGTTCATCCAGGGAGTCATCGATGCCATGGTTCCTTTTGAAGACGGATGGATGATCCTTGATTATAAATCTGATGCAATACCGGACGGTGGAGAAGACGTGGAAACACAATTGACCGACCGTTACCGCACACAACTGAACTTATACCAAGTAGCTCTCGAAAAGATATGGAAGCAACCTGTCCGGAAAAGCTGTTTGTATTTCTTCAGTGGATCGCTCGTTGTGGAGGTCGACACTCATGGGGAAGACCTGTGATTTATGCAACCGGTCCCCTGTGAAAACGACGGAACATCATCTTATTCCAAAGCAATACGGTGGTGTGGAAGGGCCGACGGTAATCCTTTGTCATGCATGTCATCGCCAAATCCACGCCTTGTTCACAAATGAAGAGTTAGCGGGGTTCTACAACACCATGGAACGCTTGCAAGATCATCCGGAGATAAAGAAATATTTGCACTGGGTGAAAAAGCAGGATCCCGAGAAACGGATCAGCACAAGTAAACCAAATCACAGGAAAAGGAAATAAGGTATATAGAGGCCCATTAAAAAAGAGTGATTTTATTTGATTTATAAAAGAAGCCGAGTTGAACGATAAAATCGTCCAACTCGGCTTCTTCATTTGATCTCCACACTTCATCTGTCCGGTTCCAGCGTCCAGACACTCGAGGTCATAAGCAACATCGCAATGTGACAAAGAACGCCACTTTGCGATGTTGCTTATGCTTTTCGTGTCTCCCAGGACGCTTCCACACTTCATCTGTCCGGTTGCGAGGGGCAGACCTTCGCGACATAAGCCAATCATTTACGTGAAGATAATTCGCTTCACTTCAATGCTTGGCTTATGCGTGTCAGGTCTGCCAGCCCCTCTCCACACTTCATTAGTCCGGTTCCAGCGTCTAGCCCCTCGAGGTCTTAAGCAAGCTCTTTGTTGTGGCAAAGGGCGCCACTACAAAGATTTGCTTAAGCTTGTCGGGGCTGCCCAAGACGCTTCCACACTTCATTACGCATTGGCGGTTATATTCTGATCGGCAATATCCGGGTCGAATGGGTTGGTGGAGCTTAATCCGTTATTTGTTATGATCCAGTTGCCTGTGTTGAGTGCTCCTGATCCTGCGTTGGTTTTCGAGGTGCTTTTCGGGGAGAGATAGAATGAATCTCCAAAGTTTACAACTCCGCCACCTACACTGTTGATACTGATGGGACCGACGATAGCCGGCATCGCAATCGCCTCCTTTGTGGTGCGATTCTAGCATTATAATTACAACCTATGCGGGCTGGGCCATTATTGTTCATCTTCCAGGAGTCGGAAGTGTTTGGTATAGTTGAGGGAATCAATATGATCAATGCCTCCCATTTGCACTACTGCAGCAGTGGAGGCTCCTATGATCCGGACATCATCAACTTGAATGGGGCGGTTTTGGTAAAAGAAAGATTCAACGTTAACAGGAGCCAGGGGCGGGGTGGGTTTCAATGAAAAAATAGGATAATCTTCAAAGTTGAATGTATCAGACACGAAATTGGCTCCTTCTTTTTGGACAGCCAGAACTTTGGAAAAAGGTGCCGCCCGGTGAACATCCCCAATTTCAAATGTCGACGCAATAGCGATGGATTGTACTTCTACGTTGTCAACGTAAACCATTCGTTTAATCATTCGGGACCACGTCGACTTGGCCATTTTCCTCTACATCTTCAAAAGGGCCGATGATCAATGATTCTGGCGGAGTGTCGAAGAATGAGTGCATCCGGATGGTTTTATTATCACCAATCAGGAAGACGGAAGAAGAAGAAACGCCTGTCACGCGAATACTTCCTACGTGCAGGCCATAGTTGTGGACAATATGATTCATCGATCATCATCTCCTTGAAAAGTTTCAAAGTACTGCGCCATGGAATGCTGGACCTCTGTTTTGATTTGGTGGAAAAGGGTTTCCGGCGGTGCCTCCGGATTTTCATGGCGGTAATATTCCATGCGGTGAGGCAATTGTTTGCGAACATCTTCAATCATTCGTTCTTTATGGGTGTCACTGACCTGAATGTCGTGATCGCGAACATATTGATTCATCCAGGATGGAACATCAGATGTCATGTATTCTTGTAACGCATGCAGTACTTGGTCATCATTCTTAGGCAGTTGCTGTCCTTGGTTGCTATATAAATCTCCGAGATCAGATAGTTCGGAGCCATTTGGTGTGAGTCCGATTTGCAGGGTTCCTTCGAGCGTCTCGATTTTCAATTGATCGAAATGATACTCGATTTTTTCTATGACGGTTTTGGGTGGGTGCTCCGTCGTCTGCAGCCGATCGATTTTTTTTTGCAACTGTTCAATCATTTTCTGCTGCTGCTCCATCTGCTGCATCATTTGTTGGATCCACATCTGCCATGATTGATTGTAATTCAAATGCGCTCACCCCCTATCTTACTTTATGAGAAGCAGGGGCCGTCTATGTTATCGAAAGTGGAACAAGCGAGGCTGTTCCAGGTTCAGGAATAATGATTTCACCATCTTTCGGTTGTGCTTCTGGAGCAGGTTTTTTGTAAGCCCCAGTATTTAGAAGGTCGGATTTCGCTTGAATGACCCCGGAACTTCCTATTTGGACAATCGACGAATTGGCAACAGTTCCGATCCGCAGGACGTGAATGTAGATCGACTGATGGACGGTGAGATTCATTTGTACCCCTCCTATGCATTATTGATCAGGGATTGATCAATAAGTTCTGAATCATTAACGAACGTGTCAGCTCGGTTCAGATTGATTCTGATGCCATCTCCTGTATTGAAAGATCCACCTCCAGCAAAAGTTTTGGCAGACGCTTGCGGAGCCATGTTGTACACATCACCTATATTGAAAATGCTTGAAGTGGAGAGGGATATGACTTTGACGGCTCCCACTTTTGCTGGCATATGAAAAAACTCCTTTCTACATCTTATGAAACTTGATTGTCTAAATGACGTAAGAAAAGTAAAATAACTATCATAGGGGGAATACATATGAAAATGACTGCTTCACCTCTGGGTGAATCGGAACGGCTTGATTGGGTCGACGCAGCACGCGGTCTGGCTATCCTTGGAATCTTCATGGTGAATGTGCCAGCCTTCAATGCTCCATATTTTATATATGGAGGGGAAGAGATGTTCTGGCCTTCTTCTCTCAGCCATAATGTACAAATGATGATTGATATATTTTTCCAGGCCAGCTTCTATACATTGTTTTCTTTCATGTTCGGTTTCGGCATCCAAATGATGAAGGATCGGTTAGTTGAAAAAGACATACCGTTTCGACCGGTTATCTTCAGAAGGTTGCTCGTGTTGACAGGATTCGGCTTCATTCACGCTTTTCTGATCTGGCATGGAGATATTTTATTATCATATGGTGTGCTTGGATTGATTTTACTCGCTTTTTTCCAAACGTCGCCCAAAACTTTACTGGCATGGGCTTACGGGATGTTAGCCTTTCTAATAATCCCTCTCACCTTTTCGATGTTTGTGATGCGAGGCCAACTGCAGGGAGTTGTAAATCATCAAGCGATTGAAGGTGCTATCACTAACTACAGCCAGGGGACGATTCTAGATATATGGTCGCAAAACTTGGCTGATTGGAGCTATGCCAATTATTATATGAACCTTCCACTTCTAGCGTTAAGTTTAATCCCGATGTTTTTATTCGGGATGTACGTCTGCCGGAAACGTTGGCTTCATGAACCATCCCAGCATTTGAAGCCGATTAAGAAGATTTGGGTAATGACAGGTTTGTTGTTTCTTGTATTCAAAGCAGGGCCGCACTTATATGGCAATCCAGAGTGGTTCCAATTAGCGCAGGACAGTGTCGGCGGCACGGCATCTGCCATCTTTTATGTGTTGTCGATCACTCTATTATTCAGAACCGAAGTTGGTGCGCGGATTGTTCATCCATTGACATGGGTGGGAAGAATGTCGCTTTCCAATTACATTTTGCAGTCGATCTTTTGCTTTATCCTCTTTTACTCTGTCGGATTCGGTTTTTACGGTGAGGTACCGCCGATTGTAAGCGTGCTGATTGTGGTAACTTTCTATACGCTGCAGGTGATTTTAAGTAAAGCGTGGCTGAAGCGGTTTCGATATGGACCGCTTGAGTGGTTATGGCGGACATTGACATATGGCAAGAAGCAGCCATTGAAACGAAAGAGTAAGGCTGCTTCATAATTGAAGGGGGCGGGGATCTTGAACCGTGATCAACTCATCAAGGAAAGTGAAAAATGGGTGGACGAAGCAATAATTACTGAAGCTCAACGGGAACAGCTGCTTGGAAGATACCCGAAAAAGCAGAACAAACCGATGCTGCTGAGTTTTGCGGCTATCTTCATCGGGTTAGGTTTTTTGACTTTTGTTGCATCCAACTGGTCGTACTTGACTGATATCGGACGGCTGGCCATTCTTCTGACTTCGTTTCTGAGTTTTTATATCATTGGAGAATGGGTATACCGTAAGCGTTCAAAGCGGGTGGGTGTCAGTTTGATTCTGATTGCGTTGCTCGTATTCGGTTCAAGCATTTTTCTCGTCGGTCAAATGTATCATTATACAACCTTCAGTGCGTTTCCTTTTTTCCTTTGGTCTTTAGTAGGCTTCGGGTTGTATATGATTCTCAAGGAGACCACATTTTTTCACGCTACACTCATTATCATGACCGTCGGACAGTTGTATAGTGGTATCGTCTATCAGGATTTCCATTTATGGCTGGGCTTATTATTCATACTGGGGATGGGAGCTGTCGTTAAACAGACAAGAGCTGTCCCTCACATCATGGCGTTCAGTATCAGTTACGTGCTTCAAGCGGTCATCCTTGTGTTCAGTGAAGGGGTGCCATCCTATTGGCTGATTGCTTTCTTCCTGCTGCTTTATGTTATGGATGACTTTTTGATAGAAAAAGGGAAGCGCCGTATTTTCAAGACATCAAGCATCCTATCCATTTTTACGATGCTTTTATTACAAGTCTTCTTTCTCGGCAACGAATATGTCGGCGAACTGACGGAATCCTCTTTGTACTTTTTCTTGGCCTGGGCGATTTTGTTCGTTTTTGCAGTCATTCGTTCTGCGATGAGCTCGACCAATTATTACTGGATTGATCTGCTATTGTTCGTACCTGTGTTCCGGTTCGAATTCGGGGATGTACTGTCACTGGTCATCTTATTCTTGTATGCATTGCTGTGGCTCGTCTCCGGCTATCAACAAGAAGTTACCCGCTGGATCAATAAAGGGACCGTCGCTTTTTTATTGACGACATTCGTCGCCTACTTTCAGCTTGCCTGGGACTTTATGAATCGCTCGCTCTTTTTCTTCGTCGGCGGATTGCTTTTGTTTGTACTCAGTTATTTTCTGGAGAAGAAAAGACGTACGTTCCATAAAGGAGGCGAGGACAAATGAAAAAGCGCTGGGTATTTTACACACTTGTGAGTTTGCAAGTCCTATTCATTGTTTTGATGTCCGTTTCCTATTATGCAATGGACTTATGGGGGAAATCGATTACATTACAAACAGCCCCTGTCGATCCCCGCGATCCATTCTATGGAGATTACGTAACACTCTCCTATGAGATAGAGGAAGTCCCGGAGGACAAATGGACGGCAGAGACGGAGGTCGATCGTGGAGAACGTGTCTTTCTTTTGTTAGAAGAAAATGAAGAAGGAATCCACGAGCTTGTAGAAGCTTCAACATTGTTTCCGGAACCAAATGGAGAACAAGTCGTGTTGACGGCTAAGCATAACTGGTCAGATCCATCTACCGGACAGCATAGGGTCGAAATCGGCTTGAATCGATACTATATCGAAGAAAATACCGGGTTGGACTGGGAAGAGAGGAGAGAAGGACTTGTTGAGATTGTCCTGGCGCCATGGAAGCAGAAAAAAATTGTTTCTTTGAAGTGAACAGAGGCAGACGGTCGTTCGATGAAACATGTATCCATTTAAAAAAGGTGCTGTTCCTCAAATGAGGAAGCAGCACCCTTTTTTAAATAATTCAGCTCAAGACTTCTTTGATCTGGGCGATGGCCCAGTCTAGATCTTCTTTTTCAATGACAAGTGGTGGTCCAAAGCGAATGACGTTTTCGTGTGTTTCTTTACAGAGTAAGCCTTTCTCTTTCAACTCTTCGCAATAGCTGCGAGCAGGCTCAGTCATTTCTACGCCTATAAAGAGCCCTTTCCCGCGAACCTCTTTGATTTTCGGATTGTCAATAGATTTAAGCTCTTTCATCATGTAGTTTCCAAGTTCTAGAGAACGGGAAGCTAATTTCTCTTCTTCCAACACCTCCAGGGACGCCACAGAAACGGCACATGCAAGTGGGTTTCCGCCAAACGTACTACCGTGGGATCCAGGGTTGAAGACGCCGAGTACATCTTTGTTGGCGACAACACAGGAAATCGGAAATACACCGCCGCCTAATGCTTTACCAAGAATAAGCATATCAGGGCTGACATTTTCCCAATCGCATGCGAACATTTTTCCGCTGCGGCCTAGCCCTGCCTGGATTTCGTCTGCGATGAATAAGACATTCTCATCTTGGCAAACTTCGTAGGCTTCTTTCAGGAAACCTTCTGGAGGCATGACGATTCCTGCTTCTCCCTGGATAGGTTCAAGCAGGAAGCCTGCTGTATTTTCTGTGATGGCTTCCTTCAGGGCATCGACATCTCCGTATGGAATCAATTTGATACCAGGAAGCATCGGGCCAAAACCACGTTTATATTCTTCTTCAGAAGAAAGAGAGACGGCTGTCATCGTCCGGCCGTGAAAATTGCCGGTACAGGCGATGATTTCCGCTTGATTCTCGTCCACTTTTTTGACATCATAAGCCCAGCGTCGAGCCGCTTTGATTGCTGTTTCGACAGCCTCTGCCCCCGTGTTCATCGGAAGTGCCATTTCTTTGTTGGTCAGTTTACAGATTTTTTCATACCAAGGACCGAGCTGATCGTTGTGAAAAGCACGGGAAGTGAGCGTTACACGGTTGGCCTGATCGTTGAGGGCCTGAATGATTTTCGGATGACGGTGTCCCTGGTTAACCGCTGAGTAAGCGCTTAACATATCCATATAGCGATTCCCTTCAGGGTCCTCTACCCAGACGCCTTCCGCTTTTGCGATGACGATCGGAAGTGGGTGATAGTTTTTCGCTCCGTATTCTTGCGTTTGGTCAATAATGTTCTGACTGCTGATTACAGACATGCTATCCCTCCAATTTCATTTCAATCTTTGTTTATTATAACAGGTTTTGTTTTCATTTTCTCACTATTAAAAAAATAGGGTGGTAAGCTTTTGATAGGAATCAATCATTCAATCGTGGTATCATATTCGTAGATTCATTTGAAAAGGAGGAAACATTTTGGCACACTTACATATCACTTCATGGGTTATCGCCCTCATTCTTGTTGTCCTTGTTACATCATTTACAAAGAGCGGAAAGGAAAAAGCAGCGAAAATCTTACACATGATCCTTCGTCTGTTTTATTTGCTCATCCTTTATTCCGGAGGTTCGTTGTTTGCCAGCTATAATGAATATGGCGTACTCGTCATCATCAAGCTGCTGATCGGGCTCTGGGCAATTGCTGCAATGGAAATGGTTGCAGTGAAAACCAAGAAGAGAAAACCAGTGGGCATATGGTGGGCGCAGTTGATTATAGCTGTAGTCATTGCCATGATTCTCGGTTTCGGATTTTTAGGCGCGGGTATTTCACCGGCATAAAAAATGCTGCATGCGGACTTCCGCATGCAGCATTTTTATGTTGAAAAAAGGGGGGCTGTATTTTCTGTCTGATGTTCTGTCCGTTACTTGGGGGATAACGGTGATAACTATTTTCAATTACAATGATAATCATTCTCAATCGAAAAGTCAACACATATCTCTGCTTTTTTTCATATGGAAAATAAGACCGTCATATAGTGAGTCATGATGGGTTTTTTAACGTAAGCAAAGGCATGGATGAAAGGCTTTCTCATAAAAGTGGCATCCAGCCTGGGAGTATGGTTTGCGTATTTGCTATGAAAAGGATGGTGAAGGCAGATGTGTGGAATTGTGGGATGGATCGATCATACTCAAAGATCAGAAAAGAAGGCTTCCATACTGGATCAAATGGCGGACACGTTAAAACATCGTGGGCCGGACGATTATCAAAAATGGATGGATGGGCCGGCTGCATTCGGTCACCAGCGATTGATCGTTGTCGATCCTGCTGGAGGCAGACAGCCGATGATCCGGAAAGCCCGGGATGAAGAATACATCTTGTGCTACAATGGAGAACTTTATAATACAGACGAAGTAAGAGACAAGTTGAAGGCTGAAGGATGGACCTTCGATTCCCATTCAGATACAGAAGTGGTCCTTGTCAGTTACATGGCGTGGGGCAGTTCATGTGTCGATCATTTGAATGGAATCTTCGCTTTCAGCATTTGGGAGAAAAATCGGGAGCGATTATTTTTGGTACGTGATCGTCTGGGAGTCAAACCGCTTTTTTACAGTGACAGAACTGATGGGGTTATGTTTGCTTCTGAGATGAAGGCTATTCTTGCCCATCCCGATGTAGAGCCGACAGTGGACCTTAATGGAATTCATGAAATCCTCTCATTAGGGCCATCACGTACACCTGGAGAAGGGGTGTTTAAAGAAATTCATGAACTGCGCCCTGGCCACCGGGCCGTTTGGGAAAAAGGAAAACTGTCGATCGATCGGTATTGGAATGTCCAAAGCACCCCACATGAAGATGATTTTGTTGAAACGGTCGCTAGGGTCCGCGAATTATTCATGGATGCTTCTCAGCGCCAGCTTGTTTCAGATGTGAAACTCGGGACGTTCTTATCCGGGGGAGTTGATTCAAGCGCCATTACCGCAATTGCTGCTGAGCAATATGAACAAGAACAAAAGGGAGCGTTGCAGACGTTCTCGATTGATTATAAAGACCAGGAGAAATTTTTTAAAAAGAATGCCTTCCAACCGGACCGGGATGAAGCTTTCATCAAACTGGTCAGCGATCAAAATCAAACCCACCATCTTATAATGGAAGCAAAAACCGAGGATTTGGTCAGTCGCTTGAAGCGGGCGGTTGAACTCCGTGATTTACCGGGGATGGCAGATGTCGATTCATCCCTGCTCTGGTTCTGTGAAGAAATCAAAAACCATGTGACCGTAGCTTTATCAGGGGAATGCGCCGATGAAATCTTCGGAGGCTATCCGTGGTTTTATAGGAAAGAAGATAAAGACAGGAAAGGCTTTCCCTGGATCCGCTCCTTGAATGAACGGGTAACTCTTGTCAGGGATGATTTAAAAGACGACATCGATATCGAATGGTATATGCTGAAACGTTATCAGGAAACGGTGGCAGAGACACCACTTCTGGATGGAGAAGATGAAGACTCAAAAAAACACCGGCAAATGTTATATTTGAATATGAACTGGTTTATGCAGACATTGCTCGAGCGGAAGGACCGGATGAGCATGGGAGCGAGCTTAGAGGTCCGTGTCCCATTCAGTGATCATCGGCTCGTGGAGTATGTGTGGAATGTACCTTGGAGTATGAAATTCCATAACAACCAGGAAAAAGGATTACTGCGAGAGGCGTTGCGTGGCATTCTTCCGGATAAAGTGCTGTTCAGAAAAAAGAATCCTTATCCCAAAACGTTCCATCCTGATTATACCAAAGCCGTCTGTACGTGGATGAATGAGATCTTATTCGATCCAAACGCACCGCTGTTCGATATTTTTGACCGTGAACAAGTGAGGAAATTGAATGCATCTGAAGGGAAGTCTATTGATACGCCCTGGTTTGGTCAATTGATGACAGGTCCTCAATTGATTGCCCACCTTTGTCAGATTGACCATTGGCTGCGTACGTATAAAGTCAAATTGTTATGAAAGCTGCCTTAACGGGCGGTTTTTATTTCAGGAATGAAAAGAGGATAGATCAAAGTTACCCATAAAAGTCATAAGAATAGGCTTCAAAAAAGGGTGCGTCTCCTTAGTTGGGAGCGCACCCTTTTTTGAAGCCTAATTCGGACTGTATGTTATGCGGTGGAGTGAGAGTTATTCTGAGTCATTAGTGTAACGATGATTAATACTAGAACCGCAACAGGCAAGGCAATTACAACGCTGTTCAAATCGAACGGTTTTGCTAAAGGGATTTCCCAAACCAGTGTGGTGACCACTCCGGCAATCATCGAAGAAAGTCCCCCGGCTTTATTGACTTTTTTCCAAAAGAATACGGCCAGTAATGCAGGGGTGAGTCCGGCTCCATATACTGTGTAAGCATACATTTGAACCGATAAGACAGTTGGGAAATAACTGATTAGGAGATATGCCAGAACGCCTAGCACGATAATGAATATTTTGGTCATCCTTAGCAGCTGCTTATCATTTGCTTCTTTATTAATGTATTCGCCTATTATATCGTAAGTCACGTTGGTCGCTGCTGATAATAGGTAGGAGTTACCTGTGGTTACGATGAACGCCGTGGCTGCAGCCAACAAAATCCCGCCGACTACTGTCGGCATAGCCAAAGTTGTGGCCATGAGTGCCATACCAGGGTCGATATCTGGAAACATTGATAGAGAAGTGAAAGCGATAAATGATATCGCGGGAGAAATAATCAACATACCCACGAGCCATCCGATTTGCGCTTTCTTAGACGATTTATCGCCACTGGAAGACGCCAGACGTTGATACATGTTCTGGTCTCCAAGCAGTAAAAACAATGAAGGTAAAAGAAAACCTAATAATTGGATGGTCGATAAAGAACCGGTAGCTGTCAAATGATCGGCAGGAACGTTTGAGGTGATGGTGTCCCAGCCACCAGCAATGACAATAATCGTCGGAAGTGTTATTAATAGAGCAGCAATCGCGAGGAATGCGCTCAAAGCATCCGTTGGTGCTACAGAGCGTAATCCGCCTATCGAAGCAAGAAAAATAATCATTACAGCTCCAATGATCGTGCCGGTTTCCACAGAAATTCCTGTCGTCAGGTTTAAAATGAATCCAAGACCGGTCATCTGATAAGATACAATACCGACAAAAGCGAGAATGATGATGATGCTGGCAATTGTTCTTGATGTCTTCCCGTACTTTTCTTCTAAAATACCTGAGACTGTGTATTTTCCAAATTCACGAATTTTAGGTGCTATTAAATAGAGGATGGCAATACCTACAAGAGTAGGAAGCATCATAAGCAGAGCGGGGATAATTCCATAGCTGTAGGCCATTGAAGTTTCTCCACCTGAAATACTTCCGCTGCCTGTCCAGGTAGCGAGGAGTGTCCCTGTTAACACAAATGTACCCAGCCCTTTTCCAGCCAAAATGAAATCTTCGCTGTTTGAAATCTTTCTGGAGAAATAAATGCCCATCAGAATCATAATTACACCATATATCCCTACGTACCACAGTAGGGTTGGATTATGTGTTAATTCCATAATGTGAAACCTCCTAAATGAATTTCTTTTTGATTAGTGTGGACTTAATCAAATTACTTATCCATTTTAGGCGGCCTTTTAGATATACATGGAAGCATGCATCATCGCTTAAATGAATTTAATGCATTAGAGCCAGAATAGAGTCCAGTGCTTAATCCTGTCGGGTCAACCCAAGGCGCTTCCACACTTGAACTATCCAGTTCTGGCTCCCAGACACTCGAGACATAAGCAATCCAGCTTTGTGACAAACCCCGTCACATCGCTGTTTTGCTTATGCTTGTCGTGTCTATCGGGTCGCCGCCACATTTAAATTATCCAGTTCCAGCGCCTAGCCCCTCGAGGTCTTAAGCAATTCGTTTACGTGAAGAAAGTCCACTTCACTGCAACGCTTTGCTTAAGCTTGTCGGGGCTTCCCAGGCGCCTCCACATTTAAAACTTGTGTCAATTTTATGGATGTTTTTTAAAAGTGCTGGATTGAATTGACGGCTGAGGGTTTGAAGGGATACTCTAGAAGGGTTACCACATTATCAGTAAGGAGGACGGATGATGAGAAAATCAGTGATAGGTCTCATGGTCATCCCGTTCTTTCTTTTATGCAGCTTTTCGGTAAGTGCAGCAGAAAGAGAAGAGCGACAATGGCAAGATGAAAGCATTTATTATATAATGATCGACCGTTTCATGAATGGGGAGATGGGCAATAACGAAGGGGCGAACTTAGAGGATCCAGAAGCTTATCATGGGGGAGATATTAAGGGTATCATTGAACAGCTTGACTACATAAAAGAGTTAGGATTTACAACGATACAACTTTCTCCGATTATGGCCAATGAAGATGAAGGTTTTCATGGTTTTCGAATCTCTGATTTTCAATCAGTTGAAGAACACTTTGGTACAATCGCCCAGGCTCAGACATTAGTGGAAGAGGCGCACGCAAGAGATTTAAAAGTCATTTTTGATCTGCCGGTGGGTTTTACTGGAGAAAACCACTCTTGGCTTGATGAACAATCGAAAGGCGATTGGTTCGCTGAGGGTCAAGTAGCAAGTGAACTCAGTTGGATTGATGGTATGCCGAAGCTTGATACATCGAATACAAACTTACAGCAGTATTTCCAAGAAACGATGGACTTTTGGCAGCAGGAAACAGGGGTTGATGGATTCCGTTTGGTTTCTTCTTCTCAAGTTCCTGAGGAATTACTACAGACAGCTAGCGGGGATAGGATCATCATTGCTGAAAATCTTTCAGATAAGGAAACCTTTCGTACTCAGAGCCGTGAAATTTTCAGTGAGGCGGGTAATCCGTTAGATGAGTTAGTAACACAACAAAGCGTTGAGGAAGTCAATCGATTGGACGGCTTTGGTGTTGGGCGGTTCACTCATCTAGCTGTAGAAAATGGTCAAAACCCAATTACAAGGTGGCAGCTTGCCTTGACGTATCTGTTTACGGCACCTGGTATTCCACAACTTTACTATGGTTCGGAAATTCCACTTGATGACGGTGGAAATCTTCACAACCTGCCAATGATGAATTTCAAGGCAGGGGATGAAAAGTTGAGAAAACGAGTAGAAAAGCTGACTTCTATGAGAGAGCAGTTTCCTGCCTTGACACGCGGCAACTATGAAGAATTGTACAATCAAGAAGGACTTGCTGTGTTTAAACGGACAGAGCAGGAGCAAACGATGATTGTTGCGATAAATAATGCGGAAGAAACGAAAACGATGGAGATTGAGAATTTGGAAGATGATCATCAACTGAGAGGATTACTGCATGATGGTCTTGTCCGGCAACAAAATGATGGTTCTTATCGCCTCGGCATGGAACGCGAGACAGCAGATGTTTTCATTGTCGAACAGAACAGTGGGTACAATTGGATGTTCATCGGTTTTGTAGGCGGCGTTTTAGGCTTGTTCGTTCTAGCTGTAATCATGATCAGTTTGAAAAATCGTAAAGAAAAAAGTTGATGAACAGAAGCCAGCCCCTGTGGTGTCAGCACCCAGGGCCTGGCTTTACCTATGTGGATCTTAAAGGTGCTTTCAAGCATAACTGTTCAATATCAGCTATAAGAGAGTGAACATCACAAGGTAATTAACAGGTTGAAACGTTTTTGAATTATGAAAAACATTCGAAAGCGTAATCTTTGAGAGACTAATTCAGGACTCTGAACCAGCTTTTTTCTTTCTTCTCCACCAGAATAATGCCGCGATGAGCAGGATGGGCAAAAGGACCGGAGAATATCCGATGAAGAATATCGCTAACCATGAGAAAAAGCTGTTGATTCCATTGATTGAGGTAAAGAACGCTTGCTTCGTTTTTCCCCAAGTATTTAAATCTTGCTGATCGACTTCCGGGACGACGACTTTCGTTTCTTTAATGGAAAGGGTTATAGTGGAGAAGTCACTTTGGTTCGATAAATAATTCATTTCGCCTTTAATGGTTTCAATTTCTGATTGGACTCTTTCTAAGTCTTGAGAGATTTTAATTAAATCTTCCGTGGCCTCTGCTTCATCCAGAAAGCTGAGAAGACGTGCTTCAATTTCCTCTTTCGCTTTTAAGCGTGATTCAAGATCGACAAAATCTTTCGTAACATCCCGACTGTTGATGTTTCTGGACTTGATGTTATCTGTAATGTCCTCAAACCCACCAAGGAGGGCGTCAAAATTCGGCTGGGGAACCCGGAGGCGAAGATGACCTTCGCGGTTGCCGCGCTCGGTCTTATGGATGTTGGTTTCTACCATATAAGCGTCATACTCATTCATTCGTTTTTCTAAACTTTGATAGAATTGGTCATAGTCATCTGTTTCCAATTCGATATGCGCCTCATAGATCATCATTTTTTCTGTCTGGTTATCCTGGGTTTCTTCGGCAGCGTCATTTTCTGCTTCAGGTGTCTCCGATAAACCATTTGTCTTGCTTTCCTGTGTGGTTGATGCATCCTCATTACTTTCCGTGGATTCCTGACTGTCTTCATTGCTGCAAGCAGCAAGAAAGAAGATTAAAATGAGTACTCCCAACCATGTACTTTTTTTCCGCATAAAAAGACCCCCTCTAATTAGACTTATAAAACGGCGCAGGATGTTCCCGCCTTTCTTTATAAGTCGTAATTAGGGGAGTAGGGTTACACTTTATTGGGAATATTTATTTATAACTGTCATTCAAAAAGAATAGGGCTATAGTTCCAGGTCCGGCATGAGCGCCAATGGTAGCGCCGACAAATTCGATTTGGATTTCTTTAGTGCCATGTTCTTCACGGATCATTTCGGCCAGTTTTTCAGCTCGCTCCTGGTCATCTCCGTGACTGATGGCAATTCGTTGGTTTTGCAGGTCTGTCCCGCGCTCTCCCATCACTTCAAGCATTCGTTTCAATACTTTTTTCGTCCCGCGGATTTTTTCTAATGGGACAAGTTTTCCGTCTTTCATATGTAGAAGAGGCTTGATTTTCAGCATTCCACCAACGAAGGCTGCGGTACGGCTTACCCGGCCTCCACGTTGTAAGTAAATGAGGTCATCAACAGTGAAGATGTGTTCCATATGAGTGGCATGATACATACCAAGCTTGAGGATTTCTTCAAAACTTCCTCCAGTTTCAGCGAGTTCAGCCGCTCTCTTCACTATCAGGCCTAAACCTAGAGAGGCTGCTTTCGTATCAATGACTTCGAAGCGGGCATCTTCATATTCTTCTTTGATTTCCTGCTCAACCATTTTGGCTGTCTGGTATGTTCCTGATAGTTCAGAAGAGAAAGCGAAATAGATGAAGGGCTGACCGTTTCTCGCAAACTCAGAAAATGCATCACGAAAAGCCTGGGGAGAAACCTGAGCCGTTTTCGGCGCTTCTCCCTGACGCATACGGTCATAAACCTGTTGAGGCTTGATGGTAAGACCGTCTTCATACTCTTCTTCATTCATGATGACTTTCAAAGGAAGTGAATGGATCGAATGTCTTTCTAACGTTTGCTGATGCAGATCGGATGCTGAATCACAGACGATTTTTACATTCATTAGCGTCACCTACTGTCTTTTGGATTGTACCTTAAGTTTAGGCACATTCACACAGATAGTCAAAACAAATCGAACGTCCTGTGAGATTCGACATATATTTACATGAATCTTCCATCTTTGACTTGATTTTGCCATCGCCCGGTGATAAAAATGAATAGACGATATAGGTAAGGAGGTTGGCATGTGTTTACAGTTGAAATAAAGCGTATATTAATCGTTCTGTTAGGGGCGATTTTAAATGCGATTTCCCTTAATTTATTCTTGATTGAAGCAAATGTTTATGCAAGTGGATTTACAGGGGTAGCACAATTACTCACAAGTATTTTAAATGACTTTGCCGGGATACCCGTGAGTACAGGTTTGCTCTTATTCGTACTTAACATACCAGTAGCTATTTTAGGGTGGTATAAAGTAGGCAGAGGCTTTACCGTCTACAGCGCGATTTCTGTCGCCTTTACTACTCTTTTCCTTGAACTAATACCGGTCCAGCAATTATCCACCGATATCATACTGAATGCCGTATTTGGTGGCGTGATTGGTGGGATGGGCGTCGGTATTACATTGAAGTGGGGTGCATCCACGGGTGGTCTCGATATTATAGCCATGGTCCTTTCACGGATGAAAGACCGTCCGATCGGCATTTATTTTCTTTTCATCAATAGTGCGATCATCGCTATCGCGGGTCTTTTGTATGAACCGGAAAACGCACTTTATACTTTGTTGACATTGTATGTGACGACAAGAGTGATCGATGCGGTTCATACTCGCCACGAGAAACTTACGGCTATGATTATAACGACAAAGGCAGCCGATTTGGAGAAAGCCATCCACGGGCACATGGTGCGTGGTATCACGACCCTGCCTGCTAAAGGTGCTTTCACCCAACAGGATAAAAACATGCTCGTCATGGTCATCACACGTTATGAGCTTTATGATCTGCAGCACATCATCCAAGATGTAGATCCTCAAGCGTTCACAAACATCGTGCAAACGACTGGGATTTTCGGATTCTTCCGAAAAGATGATAAATAATGTAACGTTTTCCATTCGAAGGCGACTCATTAGATAAATAGAAAAAGAGGAGTGGCGAAATGAAAAAGTTCTTAGCCATTATGATGGGGGTCATGTTGCTTACCTTAGCTGCATGCGGAAGTGATTCAGAAACCGGTGAAGCAAGTGGTGAGGAAAAGGAGGATCAGGCGAATGAAGGAACGTCAGAAGATCAAGAGGCTGAAACTGATATGCAATCATTGATTGATCAATTGAAATTGGATGCCACAGTTGATGCGACTTCAGAAGCGGCTGCATTCAACTTTTCCATTGAAAATACCGGAGAAGAACAAGTCAATCTAGGTTTTTCTTCAAGCCAGAAATATGAAATCAAAGTAGAAAATGCAGATGGTGAAAATGTGTACACCTTCTCAGCAGACAAAATGTTCACTCAAGAACTGACATCTGAAGAACTGGATGCTGGAGAAGCTTTTGAAGCAGAAGAAACGTGGACAGGAATTGAAGAGCCAGGAAAATATGAAATGACAGTAACAATGCTAGTGAAGACGATCAATGATCAATCTCTAGAAGAGAATCCATTCCAAGTGACGGAAAGTTTCACAATTGAAAGTGAAGAAACGGATGAATCCTCAGAGTCGGATGAAGAAGCATCTGATGTTGAAAAGCACGAAGGTGATGGACAGGCGTTCCGTGAGATCGAAGTGACGGGTGAGAACGGTCAATACGTCATTAAAGGGGAAGCGCGTGTTTATGAAGGCAGCTTCCTATACCGTGTCGAAGATGGCCACAACGTTCAGGTAGAACCAACGGTCGTCCAGGTGGATGAAGGCGCTCCTGCGTGGTCAACATTTGAAATCGAACTCGATATTCCTGAAGAAGATTTACCGCAGTTCGGTACATTGACTCTATCCCTGTATGAAGAAAGTGCAAAAGACGGGAAAGAGACAAATGTGAATTATATTCCACTAGAAAGCTTCCAAATGGAAGAGTAAAACATAAAAAATCCTCTCTACACATTGTAGAGAGGATTTTTTATTTACAATGATAAAGCATAAGCTAGTCGGGTCTCCCCGGACGCTTCCACTTTTATATTAATAACCGTATTCTTCTAATGTGCTTTTTACTTTTTCGGAAAGCTCGTCCCAATCTGCTTGGGGGAGTTTGTTGACTGTTATGAAGTTTTGGAAACCGAAGACGTTGTCAACGCCGTCCAATTCCATCAGATCGTTCATGATTTTATGTTCACTGGTTTGACCAGGCATGACAGAGACACTGCCTTCTCCTTGGAAAATCATTGATTCTGTTGTGAATTTACGTGCATTCGGGTTTGGTGTTTCTTGTACTTGTATAGTCATATTATTATCCTCCTCTTTTACATCTCTTCTTATTTTACCAAAAAAATGCGCCTATCAAAACTGTAATCTCTTCTTTACATGAGGAATGGAAAATTGTGATACAATGAATACAATTTTAGGAGGTGTGCTATGGAGTCGAGATTGATAGATGTGTTACAGCCGATCAAAGACAATGATTATATATTGCCGGAAGGCCAGAACCTACAAGAGCTCACCACGATGATGCTCCAAAAAATCGGGTCAGTCCATCCCGTTTTGAGGGATGAATTGATTCATATGATTTTTACGACATTCATCGAACGTGGTCACTATACAAATGAACAATTGAAGAATATCCTCCAATCAATTTTAAATAAAAATTACTTATTTTACCGTATTGGAATGTCAAAAAACGAAGAAGATGCCGTTTTTAAGCGGAGCTTTTCTGTATTGCTGATTCCACCCATCATGCAAAAACATAGGAAATCTCCTTTTTTGAAAGAAGAAGAAATCCACCGAGTATGGAAAAACCTGAAAAAATATATGCAGCAAGAGAAGGATCACCGCGGGTACGTAAAAGAGAAAGGGTGGGCGCACGCGATGGCCCATGCGGCAGATGCAATCTACAGTGTAGCTGCTTGTGAAGAAATAACCAAAGAAGAAGTGCTCGAGATGTTACCAGTCATCAGACAACAGTTTATGATTGATCAGCCATATCTTTTCGATGAAGAAGAGCGGATGGTGACAGCAGTGCTGATGATGTTCAGAAAGATTGAGCATGCGGAGCGTATTGAATGGCTGGAAACATTGCTTTACATTCGTGACAGCTGGCAGGATCCTGATGAAGACATCATCATCAACAATAGTAAACACTTTATGAGAGCGATGTACTTCCGTATGATCGAAGGGGATTATCGAGAGCTTCGCCAGGTTTTAGAAAATTTGCTGAGGGAACTTAGAAAACAGGAAGCCTACTAAAACCTGGAGGAAATTTATGATTCGATGGGGTCTTTTCATTGGAACATCCTCGGGAATCGTTCTGGGACTTTATATGTGGTATGTGGAAATGGTTACAGGAAAGAAAGTTTATACACTTCTGATGAACGTCGATTTCATACCTATTATTGGAGGAATCGATTGGCCGGTTTCACTGGAATGGTTTTTCCACTTAGTCATTTCCTGGATGATCGGAATTCTTTACGCTTATGTGTTCATGCACAAGTGGAAAGAGACGAACCGTAACCGTTGGTCGCTCGCCATCGTTTTGACAGCCATTGCAGCATCCACCTACGTTCCACTGACGATTTTTGCGATTAAAGAAACGCCCGCTCTTACGGATGGGACGGCGATTCTTTATTGGTTAATCGGTCATGTGCTTTACGCGATTACTTTGAAAAAATCATATGATCGATTTTACTGAAAAAGCCGGGGAAACGTCTTCGGCTTTTTCTTAATCCGGGAAATTTTGATACTTATTTATGGTGAACATTTCAAAAAACAAAGAAGCGCCCGATTGTGCACTCAATCAGGCGCTTCTTTGTTTTAGAAAATCATTAGGGGGTTACTTACTATATACCCAATTCATCAAAAAGATAACGTAAAATAGAAAAAAAGATCAGGCCGGAATTTCCGACCTGACTTTTTGTTATCGCAAATTGTTGTGATGAGATTCAAGCTCTTGTTCCAATTGCTGTAGCTGTTGTTTCTCCTGTTGTGAACATTGGCTATAGGCAGATTGGATTGCTTGTTTAGCGGCTTGCATATCTTCCTGGTTCGCCGGGGCTTGTCGGCCCTCACCACGATTTTGAGTGAAACGGTTGACTGCTTCTCGCGCGTTTTCAAAAAGGTTTCTCTTCATAGTTAAAACCCTCCTACCGTATGCTGATCAGCTTCGATTTCTTTACGTTTCGCTTCTGAAAGCCTTTTGGGCTCCATCTCGCTTTCGTCGAACCTTCGAACTTCTGTCCAGCTTTTGTCTTTGCGATTGGTTTTCTTTTGCTGCTCCATGACAAGACCTCCTGTCATAAAAAAGCCTGAACGAACGCTTTCACGTTCAAGCTTAGTATGGCAAGAGCCTTCTTTTTTACACAAGGAAAAAATTGTTTATATAGCCCGTTGGTTGATTTTTAAATAATCATTTAAAAATTCGCCGATGCCGTTTTGTTCATTTGTATGAGTGACATGATTGGCAATATCCTTAAGTTCGTTGATCGCATTGCCCATAGCAACACCGACACCAGCATATTCAATCATTTCAAAATCATTGTCCTCGTCTCCAAATGCGATGACACGGTCCTTTGGTATATGGAAATAGCGGGCGATTTTATCCAAGCCGACAGCTTTGTTCATCCCCGCCCGGACTATCTCAATCACATGCCATGGTGCACCCCATTTGCGGTGATCGATTAATGATGCATGTTCATCAAGCTGTGCACGAAGCTGTTTGATTTTTTCTTCTTCAGGATGGATCAAGATAGATGTTGGATCTTCCTTTAAGTTTGCTTGTAAACGACCAACTGTGATGGTGTTGTTTTCTGTGTGGAAAATGCTCATGATTTCTTCATCATACTGATCTAAGTAAACCTCATCCATTACCTCTGCCAGGATGTTTTTCACTCCGAGTTCTTGGCATGTATGGATGATTTTATGGGCGGTACGGATACCTAGAGGAGAATGGACTGCATCCCACCGCTGGTCTTTCGGATGGTGGATCAAAGCCCCATTGAAATTGACCATTGGTGTTTCCAAACCGAGATCATGGTAAAAGTCGATACTCGCCCTGTGAGGCCGACCTGTCGCAATTACGACAATGTGTCCTTGCTCCATAGCACTCTTCACTGTGTTTTTCGTCTTCTCATTAATTATTTTTGCATCGGTTAGAAGGGTTCCATCTAAATCTAATGCGATTAAGTGTTGCTTCATTTTCTTCACCTCATTTGTATGTATAGTTTATCGGGAAGGCATGTTAATTGTAAAGAATTACCCGTTCTATTACCTAACTCTTTCCAATCGATATTGGCAGTGTTACGATGAGTATTATATAAAATTAATATGAAGGCCATTTAAAAAGCAAGTAAAGATATTAAGAAAGGAAACAGAAATAATGATTGGCATTTATCGGAATACCTTGAAGAACATCCCCGTACTGACAGTAGTCGACGCTGCAAAACAAGAAGAACCACTTCCAGTTTTTATTTATTTCCATGGTTTTACATCAGCGAAAGAGCATAACCTGCCCCAAGCGTATTTACTCGCTCAAAAAGGTTACCGGGTCATCTTGCCGGATAGTGCTTACCATGGGGAACGAGAAAAAGAATTGTCCAAACAGGATTTGAATTTTAAATTTTGGGATATCGTGTATCAAAACTTAAAAGAACTCCAAGATATGAAAGATGAACTTGATCGAATCGGTTTAATCAAAGATAGAAGGTTCGGTATTGGTGGAACATCGATGGGAGGGGTCACTGCAAGTGCTGCCCTGACGATGTATCCATGGATTCAGGCGTCCACGATCATGATGGGTTCACCTAAACCGGTGGATTTCGCAAAAAAACTTATCAAAGATGTGGAACAAACCGGTATCGTACTCCCGATTGACCAAGACGAGTTGGATGAACTCTTCAATTCGTTGGAATCAATCGACCTCTCCAGGCAAATCGATAAACTGTATGGTCGACCGCTCTTCTTTTGGCACGGGGATGCCGACCCTGTTGTCCCATTTGAACATTCATATGATTTTTATAATACAGCTATTGAGCATTATAAAAATCCAGAGAATATACGTTTCCTGCGTGAAGTCGGTAAAGATCACAAAGTAAGTCGTTTTGCCGTGATCGAAATGGTCAATTGGTTGGAATTAGTATTGTAATAAAGGGGAATATTTTATTCTCATTGAATTTTTGTTTATAATAGAGTTTGAAGAAATGTGAAGGGGGAACTAATGTGAGTACAACTGCACTTGAAGAAAATGCAATGGGCGCCCTTGAAAATGTCATTGACCCTGAACTCGGCATTGATATCGTAAACTTAGGTTTGGTTTACGGCGTCGATATAGATGATAATGGCGATGCTACAGTGACGATGACATTGACAGCAATGGGCTGCCCACTAGCAGGTCATATTGAACAAGACGTGAAGCGTTGCATGGCCGACCTTCCGGAATTAAATGAAATAACAGTTAATATCGTCTGGAATCCGCCATGGACGAAAGATCGTATGAGCCGTTACGCGAAGATTGCTCTTGGTATCCCAGATTGATTTTGTTCGATTATTTGTAAGAGATGCCCCTGCCGTTTCACTGCGGTAGGGGTTTTTATATAACTAAAATCAGGTAACATTCAGGAAAAGAGGGGAGAGTCATGAGCCGTGCACCAGTATTTCAATTTGTCGGTTATAAAAATAGCGGGAAAACCTCACTATTGTCAGACTTGATCGCTTACGGCGCCGAAAAAGGCGAACGTGTAGCAGCAATTAAACATCATAGCCACGAAGAACCTTTGAAGGTGATGCATCTGGAAACTGACAGTTACCGATTACATGAATCAGGTGCATTTTTGACGGGCGTCGATAGTCCAAGAAGATTTCAACTGGAATTGTCGCATGAGGATGACTTCCCACTAGAGGAACTCGTCTCCATTTATCGTCATTTTTCACCGGATTTAATAGCTGTCGAAGGTTTTAAAGAAGAGGAGTATCCGAAAGCTGTCATCATTAAAAGGGAAAAAGATTTGCCATTACTTAATCAACTGTCAAATATTCAACTTGTGATCACTTGGGATGAAGTGCAGACAGGTCATGTCACTTACCCGGTAATCAAACTGGATGATTGGAGAGAACGTTTGCCTGAAGTGTTTGAGATTGCCAAAGGAGGCGCAGGAAGATGAAGAGATGCTGGATAACAGACAAGCCGCTCGAGGTGTCCTCGATGGTTGATCTCGTTACGAGAAGAGAAGCAGGGGCTATCAATACATTCATCGGAACAGTCCGTGAATTTACAGAAGGAAAACGGACCCTCTTCTTGCAATACGAAGCCTACACATCCATGGCAGAAAAGAAACTTGAAGAAATAGCTGAAGAAATCGACCGGAAGTGGCCTGATGTCAAAATCGCTATCGCCCATCGGATCGGCCGTCTTGAAATCTCCGATATTGCTGTGATCATCGCTGTTTCCACTCCCCACAGGGACGACTCTTTCGAAGCAAGCCGTTATGCTATTGAACGGATGAAAGAAGTCGT
The DNA here is from genome assembly GCF_052246715.1 of Halobacillus sp. H74. Classification (NCBI taxonomy): domain Bacteria; kingdom Bacillati; phylum Bacillota; class Bacilli; order Caryophanales; family Bacillaceae; genus Halobacillus; species Halobacillus sp. H74. Next base: position 210,432 of record NZ_JBQQCI010000006.1, read on the forward strand.
GCCTATCTGGAAGAAGGAACATTGGGAAAATGGGCAAGAGTGGATCGGTAATCAAAAAGAAACAAAACAAGGAATACCCAGGGAGGAGGAGATTCGGTGAATCGTGTGTTGTTTTTCGCAGGTTTACGAGAACGTGTCGAAAAAGAAGAACTTGAAATTGATGTGACTGGCCGCACGGTTGGAGAGGTAAAAGAGCTGGTTAGTGAAAAGTACGGCCTGGACCAAATCCAGTCGTGTATGACGGCGGTCAACGAAGAGTTCGCATTAAATGACATGAAAATCGAAGAAGGCGATACCATCGCTTTCATCCCGCCAGTTAGTGGAGGATAAATCGCCCTCATATCCAGAAGGATTGATTTCGAGATGTTTTTTGAGTTGAACAGGGCGGTGGGGAATGGGTCGCTTTCCGCGGGAGCGCAGTGCACGCCCACGGAAAGCGACTCCTTCCCCAAAGCCCCTTTCTCTATCCAATATCTTGAATCGTTCAACAATGTTAAAAAAGGCACTTATTTGGCTCCAAAAATATCCTCATATATAAAAAAAAGGGAACGATATCTTAGACGATTTCGTTCCCTTTTTAATCAATTATAGAAATAGGATGACAAGGCCACCGACGATGAAACAATAAAACGCGAAATACTTCAGGTTTCCTTGAGCCATGATGTTCATGAACCATTTCAAAGAGAAATACGAAGCGACGACAGAACCAGCAAGTGCTATAGCATAGGCGGCCCATATGGTAGCAGAGGTGGCATTTGCGATTACTTCTTCAATTGAAAGAAGCATTGTGCCAAGACTGACCGGTATGAAAAGCAAGAAAGAGAAGCGCAGGGCGGTTTCTTGTTTCATTCCTAAAAACATAGCAGCGACAATAGTCGCTCCGGAACGACTGATCCCTGGAATTAAAGCGACGGCTTGTCCAATCCCTACGATCAAGGCGTCTTTCCAAGTCATTTGACTATCGCCTTTTCTTCCCCGCATATTGCGGATCAACCATAAGGCGATCCCGGTAATGATGAGGGTGATTCCAACGGTTTGTACAGTAGATAAACCTTCAATAGCATCGCCCAGTAATATCCCTAGTACACCTGCAGGGATTGTTCCGATAATCAAGTAAATGATGAAGTCAAAGTCATCTTTTTGGCGTTCATCACGGCTCAATAGGTACCCGGTCCCGTTTTTGACCAGACGAATCAAGTCGTCCCTGTAAATGATCAAGACAGCGATCAGAGAGCCGAAGTTGACGAGTACTTCGAAGCTCAGCCCTTTCAGATTCAAATCCAATAATTCTTGGGCAATCACTAAGTGACCGCTGGATGAAATCGGGATCGGTTCTGTAAACCCTTGGAAAATCCCAAGAAATAAATATTTGATCAATAACCATAATTGTTCCATTTAAAATCCTCCTGCTCATGCGAACTAGCTTTCCTAAATATATCGTTGATTGATTTTTATGTACAATAAGCCAAGTTATTCATTTTATCAAAGAATAGTCCAGTTTTGTGAACAAATGAAAAACGCTGCCATCGCTAGATAGCAACGTTCCATGTTAAAAAGGCTTAGGCTTCCTCTTTTATGAGTCCGTCTCCAAGTACCACGGCGGCCAAAGTGAATAGGATGGTCATAGTGATAACTTGGGAGAAAGCGAAACTGCTTCCTGCCATATTACTGACTACATAAGCGGTCATAAAGCTCAATAGAAAGGCCCAAATGATTGTCCAAATCATTCGCATCGTTACTCACCTCATTTATACGCAATCTATTTCTATATTAGCAGAACTGGGAAGAAAAAGAAATATGAAATCGCTTCATGATTTGTTTTGATTATGAATAAAATATAAGAAGTGATGAAGGAGGGGGAGGTCCTATGATGGTAACCGTTCATCCGTGTTTCCATTGGATCGGGTATCATATCAGTACTGGTCTTCTTCAAGAAGGGGTTGAAGTGGTCGGTATCGATCCGATTATCGATGAGCGAAGTGATTTATTATATATGTACGTCGGAAGGAATAGTAATTTTCAGCACTTTTTTCGGAAAGAGGAAAAAGAAAATCATGTACAGCAGAAAGATGATGAAGTCATGATTGAATTTGTGGAAGATTGCATACTGATCAAAAGAAATGATAGAGACAAAGAACTTGTCAAATTACCTCCGCTTTACGGGGAATGGATGAACTTTGAACGGTTAGGGATCGGGGATAAAGAGAGCCTCCAACAATGGGTGGAAGAGCATGAAGCCGTTTATATAGAAGATTTTCTGAAAGAGCTATTACCTATTGTGCTGAGAGATGAGGGTTTTTACTGGACGGCAACAGAGCAGGGAGAAAGTGTGTTGAAAGAAAGGTTGGAGGAGATCTGGCGTTGCCAGCGTTTATTGGCAGAGGCATAGTGCTCTGATATCAGTATATTTACTTTTTTACTGAAAAACATGTAGAATAAAGGAGGATACAAGTAGTGGTAGTTTAGGAGTGCTTAGTGTGAAAATGAGATTCATCATGATATTATCTCTAATTTTTTATCTAGCAGGATGCCAGGCGTTTCCCGGCTATGATCAAGAAACCCAAGTGGGGATGCTTGTGGAAACAACCATTCATGATCAAGCATGGGGGCAGCAAGGATATAAAGGACTGCAGACGATTCAGGAGGATTATGGTGTAGATATTTACTTTAAAGAAGGTATCAAGAACTATACCCAGACTGCTGAGGCAGTAGAAGATTTAGTTAATAAAGGTGTCGATGTCATATTCGGGCACAGCAATATCTATGGCAACCATTTTCGTGAAATCCATCAGGCTTACCCTGAGGTGGATTTCATTTATTTTAATGGAGAATTCTCTGCGGAGAATGTAACCAGTTTAAATTTCAGTGCAAGAGCCATGGGCTTCTTTGCTGGAATGGTCGCGGGGGAAATGACAGAAACCAATCGTATCGGCCTGATCGGTGTTTTTGAATGGCAGCCCGAAGTGGAGGGTTTCTATGAAGGTGTGATTCATCAAAATCCTGAGGCTGATGTTGATATAGCTTTGACAAACAGTTGGGAAAATACCCAGATGGCGCTTATGTTTTATGAAAACATGAGTGAAGAGGGGGCGGATGTATTTTACCCGGCGGGTGACATTTTTAATGTACCTGTCATTGAACAGGCGCAAATCGATGGAAACTATGCCATCGGGTATGTGCAAGATCAATCTTCTGTAGCAGAAAACACAGTATTGACAAGCACAGTGCAAAAAGTGGATGAAGTATATAGGATTGCAATGGAAAGATATATGAATGACAATCTGCCAGGAAAAGCATTGATGTTTGATTTTCAAGAGGGGGCCATTGAAATGGGCGAATACAGTCCTGCTGTCCCTGCTGATTTTCAAAAAGAAATGAGGGCAGCAGTCGAACAGTATATAGAAACAGAAGAGCTACCCAATTGAAAAACTCTTGAGCCTGCGTTTGGCTTCAGAGTTTTTATTTGTAGAAACCCACCATTATATGGTGGCCCCAAGTTTGCAGGTCCTGCCCCGCCCTCAGTAAAAGTGAATGTTACTTCTTGAAACGATCGATCATCGGTTTGATCATCGGAGACACGGATTTCCATGTTTTTGATGCTTCTTCGAACAATTCCGGCCATTTTGGTTGTGATGATCCCTCTTCTTTCTCCTTGCGATCTTCCTGTTGATTGAATCCCCAGAAATTATCGAAAGGAGAAGACTTTCTTTCTCCCATACCAGAACACCTCCTGTACTACCAATTTATGATACTAAAGCCTGTTTTCTGTGGGCTGTCTACAGGAAACTTTTCAGTTGTATGGCCATTTGCCTATAAGAGACTGACTCGTTTACTACCTATTCGAAAACTTGCAGAATGAAACAAGATGAATTAAAATTAGTACCAAGTCATAAGAATTGATATTAGATATTACCTTTAAGGGGATGAATATATGAACGCAGGATTCATTGGCGTAGGACACTACGCACCGGAAAAAGTTCTGACTAATCAGGATTTAGAGAAAATGGTGGATACCAGTGATGAGTGGATCCGGACGCGTACAGGGATAGAAGAGCGCCGGATTGCAGCAGATGACATGGATACTTCTGATATGGCATTCCGTGCAGCTGAAGAGGCGCTGAAGGATGCGAATCTTGAAGCGAAGGATTTGGATATGATCCTTGTGGCTACAGTCACTCCTGATACACCTTTCCCTTCCGTTTCAGCAATGCTCCAACATCGATTAGGAGCAAACAAAGTGGCTGCAATGGATGTAAGTGCTGCCTGTGCCGGATTCATGTATGGTGTCATTACTGCGAAACAGTTCATTGAATCCAATGATTATAAAAACGTTCTAGTAGTCGGTGTAGAAAAACTTTCTAAAATCACGGACTGGGATGACCGTAATACCTGCGTACTCTTCGGAGACGGAGCAGGTGCAGCAGTCATCGGGCCAGTCAGTGAAGATAAAGGAATTCTTTCATTCGAACTCGGTTCAGATGGAAGTGGAGGGTCTCACCTTTACCAGAATGAACTTGATAAATTATTTATGAATGGTCGTGAGGTTTTCAAATTTGCGGTCAGACAAATGCCGGAATCCTCTGTCAATGTCGTTAAGAAAATTGGTCTAAGTGAACAGGATGTTGACTACTTAGTACCACATCAGGCGAATATAAGAATAATGGAAGCTGCAAGAGAGCGTTTAGGAATTTCTGAAGATAAAATGTCAACCACCATCAAACGGTATGGCAATACATCATCAGCTTCGATTCCAATCGCTTTGTCAGAAGATGTGAAGGCAGGTAAAATAAAAGATAATGATCTAGTCGTTCTTGTCGGATTCGGTGGCGGACTCACTTGGGGAGCCGTTGCCCTTCGATGGGGGAAGTAATCAAGGAGGAATACAATGATGGATAAACGTCGTGTCGTCATTACGGGTATGGGGGCTGTGACCCCTGTCGGTAATTCAGTAGAAGAAATGTGGAAAAATATTAAAAGTGGTGTTTCAGGTGTAGGAGAAATCACCAAAGTGAATAAGGAGGATTATCCTGTTCATGTAGCAGCTGAATTAAAAGATTTCGATCCCTCTGGTTATGTAGATCGAAAAGATGTGCGTCGGATGGATCCTTTCGTGCAATACGCAATGGTCGCTTCTCACATGGCGGTCGAGGACGCCGGACTTGATATTAATGATGACATTGCTAATCGTACAGGTGTTTGGATCGGTTCTGGCATCGGTGGAATGGGCACATATGAATCTCAGTTCGAAACGTTCCAGAAAAAAGGCTACCGTCGTGTCAGTCCGTTTTTCATTCCGATGATGATTCCTGATATGGCAGCAGGGCAAGTTTCTATTTCACTTGGTGCGAAAGGAATCAACTCTTGTACAGTTACCGCTTGTTCATCTGGGGCGAACTCCATCGGGGACGCCTTCAAGGTTATTCAGCGCGGCGATGCAGATATTATGATTGCCGGTGGTACAGAAGCGCCCATGAATAAGATGTCATTCGCTGGTTTTGCTGCCGCTCGTGCTCTTTCTTTAAATGAAGATCCAAGCACAGCGAGCCGTCCTTTTGACAAGAACCGTGATGGTTTCGTCATGGGTGAAGGTGCAGGAATACTGATTATGGAAACACTTGAATCAGCGAAAAAACGTGGAGCGAAAATCTACGGTGAGTTGACTGGTTATGGTTCAACAGGAGATGCGTACCATATTACCTCTCCAGCACCAGAAGGGGACGGAGCTGCAAGAGCGATGAGACAAGCCATTGATGATGCTGGAATTCAACCTGAAGACATTGATTACTTGAATGCTCATGGTACTTCCACAGATCTAAATGATAAATTCGAAACTCACGCAGCGAAAACGGTTTTCCAGGAGCATGCGAATAAGCTTGCGATTTCATCTACAAAATCGATGACAGGTCATTTGCTGGGGGCTGCAGGAGCGATTGAAGCGGTTATTTCCTTGCGGGCAATCAACGAAGGAATTATTCCTCCAACCATTAATTACGAAACGCCAGATCCAGAATGTGACTTGGATTATGTACCGAATGAAGCACGTGAGCAAACGATCAGCGCCGTCATGAGTAATTCTCTCGGCTTTGGTGGTCATAATGCCAGTCTTATATTCCAAAAATACGAAGAATAAAACGAATCCCCCGATGGCCACTTTGGTATCGGGGGATTTTTTATTCTTCATTATCAAAAAACTGTTGTAAAGTGTTTCTTGTTTGTTCTTCATCATGGTTGAGAACAAGACCGATCGGGTAAGCTTTTCTTTCGTCCCACACGTTATCCGTGGTAGGTATACTCAACATGTCAACATCTTCCATAGGATTCATGAGGAGTTCTTTCCCTAACTGTAGAATTTTGCTTCCGCCAATGTTGGTATCAATATATGGTTGTAATGTACCGATCAAACGCGGTGCTTTCAAGACACCTTGGAATGAGACGAGTTCATCTTTCAAAATGCCGATCACTTTTTGCTGGCGTTCCACACGAGCGAAGTCGCCGCGAGCGTCCCCGCGAAAACGCACATAACCAAGTAAGTCCTCACCGTCCAATGTTTGATTTCCTTCCTTCAGGTCGATGTTAGTGTCTCCCCCACCTGATACGTAGTGCATATCCTTTTCAATATTCATTTCTATCCCATCAGGAGAGAGGGTGTCGATGATATGTGTAAAACCTTTAAAGTCGATAATTGAATAGTACTCTGCTTCAATTCCGAAATTCTCAGCAATTGTTTCTCGCAGGAGTTCAGGACCTCCAAGGGCGAATGCAGCATTTAACTTGTTATAGCCATGATCCGGAATGTTTACATAGGTATCTCTCATTAGAGAAGCGATTTTCGTGCTTTCGGATTCAGGGTCGTACTCGGCAAGCATGATCGTGTCGGTCCTGGCAAGCTCTGTTCCTCTTTGGTCGATGCCCAGTAATAACACCATCATTCTGCTATCTCCATTGTCCTTTCCTTGGAAGGTATCTTTGTAAGGACTTGCGGCGGCTTCGATGGAAGAGCCGCTTTCTTCTGCCGAAGCCTGGTTATTCATAGCTTGATGTTTACCAAGTAAATATTCATATCCAGCATATCCGAGGACTATTAGAAAAAATAAGCAATAAAGTGCGATAAAAACCTTACGTTTTCTGCGCTTTTTCTGCAGTTTACGTACAGAACGTTTTTGGGACAACAATCATCATCCTTTCAATGATAAAGCTTGTACTTTATTTAATGTACCTGTATTTGGAAAGGAAGTAAAGAGTAGGATTTAAAGGCAATTCGCCGCATGTCCAAGCGTGCAGTTTCATAAGATAACAATAGGAGGACAAGCCGAAGGGGATATGCTTATGCGGTATTGGCTGCTGCTTTTGACAGGTTTCGGGTTCGCTGTCGCAGGGGGAACGGTGACGATCACTTACTTGAATCTTGTCCCTGCTGGGCTAACGTGGATAGAATTTATCATTTTTATTAGGACAAGGTTAGAGTGCTACTTATTTCCAACAGGTATTTTGATGATCACAATTGCTTTGATTCTCATGGAAGATTAATTTTCTAAATTATGGATTGAAAGAATAAAAAAGCCAGTAATGGTCATAATGTAACCAAAAGAGATCACGAGTGAAAGTGAGGGTCCGAAATGTTATACATGCATGATCTGTGGGTGAACTGGTTTGAAGGTGAAGAGAATGGGTATAACGTGTGTCGTTTTCATGAATGGCGCAAAGAGGATGGCATTGAGTTGGTTGATCAAATCCCTTTAATTCTAGTGAGTGAAGAAATGTTTAATTTTATTGAAAATGATTTGCAGGATCTGCCGGCATCATTACTCCAGGACATACATCGAAAAACGTATATAAAGAAAAACCAGGAGCGTCACACTGTTGAATACGCAGCAGTTGTCACTGATGGAAAAGATGTCATCGTATTTGATACTATCGGTTACACACTTCCGGTTAAGAAAAGCCGCCTGATACCAAGACAGGAACGGTTAGTATATGAAATGGTCCAAGGAAAGCAGCCAGAAATCTATTTAATAGAAGAAAGTGTTACAAAAGAACACCATATCCTTTCGCTTGAACCTGATAAAATGTCTGGATTGACGCGAAGAGAAAGACAATTGAAGCAGTTGTTAATGATGGTGCTCGATCAATTGAAGCATTCCGACCATCCAGAGGAAATTCGTTACTGGTTAACAGAATGGGATCCGGGGCAATATTCGAATATCAAGCAATTTTCAAATGGAGAAGCATGGGACCGTTTATATGAAGGAACATGTCATGGATGGTCTAAAATGCACGAGGAATTATGCAAGAAAATGGTGAAAGGGCAGCCATTCTTTGAGACGATTTGGCACGGAGAGAATGAGCGTGTCTCAGAACATATGAAAAGCCAGAATTGAGAAGTGAATCTCAATTCTGGCTTTTTCATTGTCTGGGTTATATAACGGCCGGACAGTTTTTTCGCGTTTGTTCTGACCAGTTATTTTTTCTTTACCCGGCCAAGACCCATGGCTTTTTTCGCTTTGCGCAGCATTTTGTTTGCTTCAAAAGAAGCTTTTTCTGCGCCTGTATCTAAAATATTATCGAGTTCCTCAGAATCAATTAACGTTTTGTAACGTTCCTGGATTGGTTTTAATATATTGATGACTGCTTCTGCAACTCCTTGTTTGAAGTCCCCATATCCTTTACCTTCATATTTTTGTTCCAACTCATTGATTGATAGGCCGCTACATGCTGATTCGATAGTCAGCAGATTCGAAACTCCAGGCTTATGCTCTTTATCATATTTAACGATGCCATCCGAATCGGTTACTGCACTCTTGATTTTTTTCAAAATTTTCTTCTCATCATCCAACATAGAAATGAAGGCTTTCTGGTTTTCATCGGATTTGCTCATTTTCTTAGTCGGATCCTGAAGGGACATAATGCGGGCGCCTTCTTTGGGAATACTCACTTCAGGTACAGTAAAGATGTCATTGAACTTGTTGTTGAAGCGCTGGGCAAGGTTACGTGTCAACTCTAAATGCTGTTTTTGGTCATCTCCGACCGGGACGATATCAGTCTTATATAAGAGAATATCAGATGCCATCAATGGGGGATAAGTGAGAAGGCCTGCTGAAACCCCTTCTTTTTCTCCACCGGCTGACTTCTCTTTGAATTGAGTCATACGTTCAAGCTCGCCAATATAACTGACACATTGTAACATCCACCCTAATTGGGTGTGGGCACTGACTTCGGACTGGATAAACAAAGTGGACTTCTCAGGATCGATTCCTGAAGCTAAGTATAGAGACGCCAACGAACGAATGTTGTTCCTTAAAGCCAGGCGGTCCTGCGGGACGGTGATCGCATGTTCGTCTACGATGCAAAAATAGCAATTGTTATCCTCCTGCATTTCTGTAAAATGTTTCATAGCTCCAATGTAGTTTCCTAATGTCAATGTACCACTTGGTTGAATTCCGGAAAAAATTGTCTTCATCACAATCACCTCATTTAATATTTTCACACAAAAAAAGATCATTCATCGCTTCCAAAATGGAAGGGACGAATGATCCGCGGTGCCACCCTTGTTACTCTCGACTAATACGAAAGTCAACTCTACATCGTTAACGCCGATATACGTCCGAAGAAGCTCCGAAAGCCCAATTCCGTTTGAGGTTCTTAGCTGTTCACAGCAAACACAGCCTCTCTGAGAAGAACTCATCAAACGTACTTATCTTTCATCTCTGCCTTTCGTTCAATAGTAGTAATTTTGTATTATAAAGTATTCTTATTTTACTTGCAAGTTATTTAAGTAAGTAATAGAGCAGTAGTAAGACCAGTAAACCAATACTTAGCACCATCCCATGATATAAAAAGAACTTGGGGACTGAGCTTGATATGTTCTTGGAAGGCAGCGGCTTCTCCTTCCAGTCATCCAGATAATCTTTCTGTTTGGACATCTGGTTTGTAAATCTTCGAAATCCGTATGTAATCCCGTCGAAAAATCCTCCGCGGACGACCCACATGATAATACCGAAGAATAAGTAGAAGTACGCAACGTAAAATAATTGATTTATGTAATGAAACAAATCGTAAACAGGTGCCAAAACAGCAAATAGCAGCGTTACGACAGCTATGTTGATAAGGATCATTACCCATTTGTTTCTCATGATGCTCAAACCATCTCCACCTTTCGTCAAAAACTGTATATATTATAGCATGTCTTAAGCATCCGAGGAATTGTTAACACAATCAAATAAACTGAAAATTCAACATTGAAAAAATATTGAATAGCCTATGCAAACACTTTAACGGATAAACGCGATAAATAACATTCTTAGAAAATACCAAATCATTTTTATGCATAAACGCTTATAATTAATAAAATATAAACAGTAAATTTGTAAAATAAACTAGGTAAATAGTCACATTTTATGTTACTGAAACGTAATAATGATGGGAATCCTGAAATTATTCAGAAAAAAAGGTAATGCAAAATAGTTAGAAAACTTGTATAATTCGATATGTGGACAAAGTGCCACAACAAATTTTTTTAGAAAATAATTAGGGGAGGTCATTTTCTACATGAAAAAGACAAATTGGTTACTGCTGGTACTTGCACTAGTACTCAGCATGTTCCTCGTAGCATGTTCTGGTGGATCAGACGATACATCTAATTCCACAGATGATGCTGACTCAGAGGACACATCAGACACTGAAGGCGAAGCTTCAGGAGACAGCGAACAAGTACTTAATCTTATCGACAGTGCAGAAATTCCAACAATGGATTCATCCATGGCCACGGATGCTGTTGCATTCCAATGGTTAGGTTCGACAATGGACGGTCTTTATCGTCTAGGTGAAAATGGACAACCTGAAGCAGGAATTGCAAAGGATCACGAAGTGAGTGAAGATGGACTCACATGGACTTTCAACCTTCGTGAAGACGCTGTTTGGTCAAACGGCGATCCTGTTACAGCAAACGACTTCGTTTATGCATGGCAGCGTGCGGTTAACCCGGATACTGGTTCTGAATATGGCCCTTACATGATGGGTGGCATCATCAAAAACGCTGCTTCCATCGCAGAGGGGGAAACACCAGTTGAAGAGCTGGGTGTAACAGCAACTGATGATTACACATTAGAAGTTGCACTTGAAAAACCAGTACCATACTTCGAATCTCTGACTACATTCGGTACATTCTTACCATTGAACCAGGCTTTCGTTGAAGAACATGGCGATCAGTATGCGCTAGAAGCTGACACACTGCTTTCTAATGGTCCATTCGTTATGACTGAATGGAACCATGGAGAAGGATGGAAAGTGGAAAAGAATGAAGATTACTGGGATGCAGAGAATGTAAAACTTCAGCAAATTAACGTTAAAGTCGTTAAAGACACGGCTACAGGCGTAAATCTATATGACACTGGTGAAACCGATCGTGTTAATCTTTCTTCTGAATTCGTAGACCAATACCGTACATCTGAAGAGTTCCAAATCAATGAAGAACCAACATTGTTCTACCTTAAGATGAACCAGGAAAATGAAATCCTGTCTAACGTAAACGCTCGTAAAGCGATTCAAATGGTGATCGATCGTCAAAGCATGGTAGACGTTATTTTGAATAACGGGTCTCTACCTGCTGTCGGTGATATCCCGCAAAACTTTGTATCTCACCCTGAAAGCGGGGAAGATTTCCGTGAACTGAATGGCGATCTTGTCGAGTACAATGTAGAAGAAGCGCAAAAACTTTGGTCTACTGCTAAAGAAGAACTTGGTATTGAAGAAGCTGAACTGAACTACCTTGGTGGGGATACTGAAGTTGCTCAGAACCTTGATGCTTATATCAAAGACCAATTACAGCAGCTTGAAGGCTTGACTGTAAACGTTCAATCTGTACCTTTCCAGGAGCGTCTGGACCGTGACACAAACATGGAATATGAGCTTCAAAACTCTGGTTGGGGTCCTGATTACATCGACCCGAACACGTTCTTGAACATGTGGGTTACAGATGGTGGAAATAACAAGACTGGCTACTCTAGTGAAGAGTATGACAGCATGATCGAAAAAGCGAATACTGAGCTTGCTCAAGAGCCAGTTGAGCGTTTCGAATTGTTCCTTGAAGCAGAGAAAATGTTGATTCAGGATGATGCTGTTCTAGCACCTCTTTATCAGCGTGCAAGAGCTCAGCTTTGGAAGCCATACCTTAAAGGTGTAATCGTCAACCCGATGGGACCTGACTACACTTACAAACATGCTTATATTGAAGGTAAATAATTGAACTGACCAATTCCAACCACATATAGGCTTGCTTTATAGGGAAGAGAGTATATGTCCAACGTGTTGGCGTATGCTCTCTTTTTCCCTGCAATCAAAATATTCTAATTATAGACAAATTTCTGTCAATTTCAACAATGTATAGTGACATAGGGTTTAAACAAACGGAGGTGTTAGTGTGACACGTTATATACTTCAACGACTAGTTTATATGCTTATAACGATGGTTGTGATCGCTACCGCTACTTTCTTCTTGATGAAGTTTTTACCAGGTACTCCCCTAAGTGCTGCAGATAAATTATCAGAAGAACAGCAGGCGGTTGTTTTAGAGAAATATGGATTGAATGATCCGGTTCCTGTGCAATATTTCAATTATATGGTCAACCTGACTCAAGGTGATCTTGGTATCTCGTTCCAATTCGACAACCGTGAAGTTACGGATATCATTATGGGGCGTATCGGTCCATCTATGCAGCTTGGGGTTCAGGCTATGGTGATCGGGACGATACTCGGGATGCTGTTAGGATTGGTTTCTGCGATATATCATAATGGACCATTGGATTATACATCGACATTTCTTGCGGTATTGGGACAATCGATCCCTTCATTCGTATTTGCAGGTCTACTCCAATACTACATCGGTGTGAAGTTAGGCTGGTTCCCAGTTGCCTTGTGGGAAGGTTGGGAGTATACGGTATTACCAACTGTTTCGTTGGCGATCTTCCCACTTGCAATTGCAGCCCGCTTTATGAGAACCGAAATGTTAGAAGTTATGGGATCAGATTACATCGTTACGGCTCGAGCGAAAGGAGTCAACAAATTCGGTGTTGTCTTCAAACACGGTTTGCGTAACGCTTTGATTCCATTGATTACAGTCTTAGGACCCTTAGCAATAGGTCTAATGACAGGTACTTTAGTAATTGAGAACATTTTTGCTGTTCCTGGAATTGGTGAACAGTTCGTTAAAGCAATTAACGTCAATGACTTCCCAATCATTATGGGTACAACATTACTGATTTCTTTCCTATTTATTTTCATCGTACTGGTCATTGATTTGCTATATGGAGTCATTGATCCTAGAATTCGACTGGCAGAAGGAGAGTAATCATTTATGGATAACAATAAACCATCGAAAGATTTATTCGTACCGGTAGACACGAGCAGCAATGATAGTGAAAAGATAGCGAGGCCGAGTCTTTCCTTCTGGCAGGACTCTTTCATCCGCCTTCGTAAAAATGTCGGTGCGATGATCGGTTTGGCTGTATTAATTATATTGGTTATCATGGCGGCCTTCGGACCGTACATGAATGAATATGGCGAATTTGAACAAGATTTGTCCAGAGCTAAAATGCCGCCTAAAGTAGAAGCACTTAGCTGGTTAGGCATGGACGGAACTTTGACTTCCGTACAAACGGCGGATTCTTTGGAGAAAGCAGAGCAGAATGCCTTGATGCGCTTCAACAATCAAGAGGATTATATTAAGACAAAGGTTTTAAACGATGGTTCTAATGGGGAGCCGGCGAAAGTAGAAGCTACGTATGATGCTTATGGAGCGAAAAATATGGAAGAGAATTTCTGGTTCGGTACAGACGGACTTGGGCGTGATTTATGGACACGTACCTGGATGGGAACAAGGGTTTCTCTTTACATTGCTGTTTTAGCTGCAGCCATTGATATGTTGTTCGGTGTCGCTTATGGCGGTATTTCTGCTTACTATGGCGGAAGAGTCGATAACATCATGCAGCGTATCATCGAAGTCATTGTCGGTATTCCGAACCTTGTTCTCGTTATCTTGATGATCCTGATCCTTGAGCCGGGAATACTCTCGATAACCATAGCATTAGCGATAGCCGGCTGGATTGGAATGGCCAGGATTGTCAGGGGACAAGTATTGAAACTGAAGAACCAGGAGTTCGTCCTCGCTTCTCGTACATTAGGTGCCAAGGATAACCGTATTTTACGTAGACACTTGATTCCGAACGTCCTAGGTTTGATCATCATTAATACGATGTTCTCAATACCTGCGGCGATTTTCTTTGAAGCTTTCTTAAGCTTTATCGGTTTAGGTCTGCCGACACCACTGGCATCACTAGGTACGTTGATTAACGATGGATTTAATTCACTGCAGATCTATCCACACATTTTGTTATTCCCGGCAATTATAATCTCTCTAATCATGATTGCTTTTAATGTCTTAGCTGACGGTCTTCGTGATGCATTCGATCCGAAGATGCGCGAATAGGAGGTAGGTGTACACAATGGAAAAACTTCTTGAAGTCAAAAATATGCACGTATCCTTTGACACCTACGGTGGTGAAGTGAAAGCTGTACGTGGGGTCAACTTCGATGTGAAAAAAGGGGAAACACTTGCCATTGTCGGAGAATCAGGTTCCGGGAAATCTGTAACGACGAAAGCTCTTATGCAATTGATTCCTAAGCCACCGGGTCGAATCAAAGAGGGAGAGATCCTTTTTGAAGGACGCGATTTGGCAAAAATGACTGAAAAACAAATGCAAAAAATACGCGGTAAAGAAATTTCGATGATTTTCCAAGATCCGATGACATCATTGAATCCAACGATGAAGGTCGGTAATCAGATCATGGAAGGTTTGATCAAACACCAGAAAATGAGCAAAACACAAGCGAAAAAACGTGTTTTAGAGCTTTTAGAACTTGTTGGAATACCAGATGCAGAAAACCGGATCAAACAATACCCACACCAATTCTCTGGTGGGATGAGGCAGCGTGTTGTCGTTGCGATAGCTCTTGCTTGTAATCCGAAGCTGTTGATTGCAGATGAGCCGACAACAGCTTTGGATGTTACCATTCAAGCACAAATTCTTGAGCTTATGAAAGATATTCAGAAGAAAACGGATTCTGGTACGATTTTCATTACACACGACCTTGGTGTGGTTGCGAACGTAGCAGATCGAGTAGCTGTTATGTACGCGGGTAAAATCGTAGAAGTCGGTACCGTTGATGATATTTTCTATAATCCTCAACACCCTTATACATGGGGACTGCTTGGCTCAATGCCTTCTTTAGATAGTGCAGATGAAGAGCTTTTTGCGATTCCTGGTTCGCCTCCAGATTTGCTGAACCCGCCAAAAGGGGACGCCTTTGCCGCTCGTAATAAATATGCTATGAAAATCGATTTAGAAGAAGAACCACCGATGTTCAAAGTTAGTGATACCCATTACGCAGCTACTTGGCTGCTTCATGAGAATGCACCGGCCATCGACCCGCCAGCGTCTGTCAAGAAGCGTATGGAAGGTATGGCGAATGCATCCAGCAGTTCGGAAGGTGATCGCAAATGAGTCAAGAAAAATTATTAGAAATCAAAAATTTAAAACAACACTTCAAAACAGGGCGGCATAGTGTCGTGAAAGCAGTAGATGGCTTGAACTTCGATATATACAAAGGAGAAACGTTCGGTTTAGTCGGTGAGTCCGGTTGCGGAAAGTCGACAACTGGCCGTACAATCATCCGTTTGTATGATGCAACAGAAGGTGAAGTTTTCTTCGAAGGCGATAATGTCCATGGGAAGAAAAGCCGTGATCAGTTGAAAAAATTCAACCGTGAAATGCAAATGATTTTCCAGGATCCCTATGCTTCTTTGAACCCTCGTATGAAGGTTGAAGATATCATTGCAGAAGGTATGGATATTCATGGTTTGGCAAAGGACGCAAAAGCTCGTAAAGCTAAAGTCCATGAATTACTGGAAACCGTGGGATTGAACAAAGAACACGCTAACCGTTATCCTCACGAATTCAGTGGCGGACAGCGTCAGCGTATCGGTATTGCACGTGCGCTAGCTGTAGATCCAAGCTTCATCATCGCCGATGAGCCGATTTCAGCGCTGGACGTATCGATTCAGGCACAGGTTGTCAACTTGCTCAAAAAGTTGCAAGAGGAAAAAAATCTGACCTATTTGTTCATCGCCCACGACTTGTCGATGGTCAAATACATCAGTGATCGTATTGGTGTCATGTACTTCGGTAAAATGGTGGAGCTTGCGGATTCAGAAGAGCTATACAAGCATCCAATCCACCCATACACACAATCGCTGCTTTCTGCGATTCCTCTTCCTGACCCGGATTATGAGCGTTCCCGTGAACGGTTCACGTACGACCCGAGTCACCACGATACGAGTGAGGAGCCTGAGTTCCGTGAAGTGCGCCCAGGACATCATGTTCTTTGTACAACTAAAGAATTTGAACAATATCAAAGAGAACATGGTACAGGTGAATAATACGTAATTATAGAGAGGCCCTGTTTCAAAGCAGGGCCTTTTCTTTTTTTGGAAAGGTTGTTTGTGGCTTGAAAATAGGTAAATGGTAACGATATGCAAATTCATAGGAAAAAATGTATTCCAAGACTGTTATATCATGCCAACCTCTTTTATAATGAAGAAGAAGAAAATAGGAATAGGAGTAGGATGTATAATGGGGGAAAAACAACTTTGGATGCTGGTCTTCACTGGTATTCTCCTTTTAGGTATGGCACTACCATTACATAATGTTAAAGCTGAAGAAGGAGAAGGAACAAAAGATGCAGGAATCATGACGAAGAAGCAACTGGGACTTAAGGAGTTGGTAATTCCGAGCCCGGCTGCTCGTTTTACTTATAATTCCGGATTGAACTTCGAATACCCGGATGCTGTCAGAGGAATTTATGTCACTGGTCCATCAGCTGGTGGAGCTAAAATGGCCGAATTGACAAAGCTTGTAGAAAATACAGAGCTTAATGCGATGGTGATTGACATTAAAGAAGATCATGGAAACATTACATTTGAGCCGGAAGAGGGTTCTCCTTACGCTGATGTAGCTGAACCGTTCATTGATGATCCGCGTGCGATGCTGGAAGAATTAGAAGCGAAAGGAATTTATCCTATTGCTCGGGTCGTCGTTTTCAAAGATACTCTTCTAGCTGAAAAGCGTCCTGATCTTTCTTTCACGAAAAATGGACAAGTTTGGAAGAATGGCAAAGGAGAAGCTTTTGTCAGTCCATTCTCAGAAGAAGTTTGGGAATATAATGTGGAGCTTGCGAAAATAGCAGCGGAAATGGGATTTGAAGAGATCCAGTATGACTATGTCCGCTTCCCGGAAGGCTTTGACAGCCGTGATGACGTCTTGGAATATGACCAGGGCAAATATGCAGATTTAGAAAAGAATAATGTACAAAAGCGTGTCCAAGCGGTTACGGATTTCGTAGAGTATGCTCGGAATGAGCTGGAGTATTATGGGGTGGATGTTTCTGTAGATATCTTCGGATATGCCGCAACAATTCCTGAAGCTCCGAACATCGGGCAGAACTTCTCGAAGATTTCTTCAAACGTTGATGTCATTTCCTCTATGATTTATCCAAGTCATTGGGGGCCATATTTCGGAATTACAAAACCGGATACAGAGCCATACCGTCTTATTGATGAGTATGCGAAGGTAGAGAATGAAGTATTGAATAAGCTTGAGAATAAACCGACTTCCCGCCCCTGGTTACAGGATTTTGAAGCACCATGGCTATACTCGGGTGCTACCAAACAGTATGGGAAAGCAGAAGTAGAAGCTCAAATTCGTGCTTTGAATGAGAATGATATCAATGAATTCCTTCTTTGGAATGCTGGAAATAATTATACGAAGAATGTTGATTATACACCGATGAATTAATGAAAAGAGTGTTGGGATGCCGAGGTCACTAAAAACTTTTTTTCCCCACCTAGAGGAACTGTTGAAGTTTGTTGTTGCTTCTCACGAATCGATTGTCGGTGGAGGCTTGCCTGCGGGCACGGTTTCAGCTAACTTAGTTAAGAAGATCACTTGACCAAGTGGAGGAGGAGTAAGATCCCGGATGTCTCATCGAAATAAAGAAGCCGAGTAGAATGATAAAATCGTTCTACTCGGCTTTTTCTTTGATGCATAATTCAGAAAGAATTTTTTTGATGGCTCTCGCATGGTTTTATTCGTTTAGTGGTCATCAGTGTGTGGAAAACTCATTTACGAGATGTCAGGGCTCCTTACCGTATGGCTGGATGGTTGTTGATTGAAAAAAACTTCCTGCGCAGGCTGAGGCCTTGTTGAACACTAGGCGGATAGTTGAATTCCGGAAGGTCCCAGCCAGTGAAGGTGGTGTCAAAGTGGATAAATTCATATTAATTTCATATCCTATGGACAACTGCAGAAGCAGGGGAATATCTCCTGTAAAGAATAGATTTAACAAGTGAATCAATATTCGGTATAATAGAAGTGACTAATGATAAGGGAGTAGATCAATGAATTGGTATGAGAAGTTGAACGAGTACTTTCCTGTAGAGGAAATGAAATCAAAAGAACACATGGAAGCACTATTGAAAGAGAAAGGTGACGTATATTATAAGGATGAAGGCGAACATCATGTATTAATGTATGCGGAGTTCGATGCTTTCATTTTCATTGATTATGTATACGTTTCCACTGCTTCACGTGGTCAGGGACTTGGTCATAAACTCATTGAAAAAATGAAGGCGAAAGGAAAACCGATCATCCTTGAAGTAGAGCCGGTCGATTATGAAGATTCGGACTCTGAAAAACGGCTGCGCTTCTATCAGCGTGAAGGCTTCAAGCATGCTCTTTCCATCGGCTACACGAGACGATCTGTTGTAACGAATGAAATGAATACGATGGAGATTCTTTTTTGGTCACCAGAGGATGCTTCTGAAGAACAAATTTATGAACAAATGAAAGAGATGTACACGGAAATCCACACCTATAAAGACGAACAATTTTATGGAAAATCCTATCAGCCTGTCGACGAGGTGCTCTCAAGGGATGAAGATCGTGATGATACCGAAGACATCTTGAACGAATTGGATAAAATAAAAAATTCTTAATTTACATACCCACCGTGCTTAGGTGGGTATTTTCAATCAAACAGGCATAGTTGAAAATAGAAAAAATTAAAAGAATTGTTTTCTTTAGGTTTGAAAAGGGTAAAAAAGAGGTATTGATATACGGAAACGATAAAACGATTGCTTTGTACAATGATTGTCCAAGTTACCATAGAAATTTCTTGACAGTTGTGTTATAGTAGAATCATGGTTAGATTATATTGATTACAAATAAATAAGTAATTGAATTTTCACTATAAATTATATCGAGGAGTGAAGTTTCTGTATGGTCACACTTTATACCTCACCAAGTTGTACATCATGTCGAAAAGCAAAAGCTTGGCTTGAAGAGCACGATATACCTTACACAGAACGCAATATATTTTCTGAGCCATTAACGTTGGATGAGATCAAAGAAATCCTTCGCATGACAGAGGATGGAACTGAAGAAATCATTTCCACACGTTCAAAAGTATTCCAAAAGTTGAAAGTGGATTTCGATCAGCTGCCAATGCAGGACCTTTTCGATTTGATTCAAGAGAATCCTGGTTTGCTCCGCCGTCCAATCATCATTGATGATAAACGTTTGCAGGTAGGATACAACGAAGATGAGATTCGTCGTTTCTTACCGCGAAGTGTACGCACCTTCCAGTTGAAGGAAGCGCAGCGTCTGGTCAATTAATACAAATAGAAAGCTGTGACGGGGTTTCCCGGTCGCAGCTTTTTTCATTTTTTTAGAAAGTTGAGGTTTGTTTCACATGTCCGCTTGGTGTGGCTGCAAAAGTGTGGAGATAGATCGCCTAAGCCAGCTATTGTTACTTCCATAAGGTTTATTCTTTTAGTTATAACGCCGTGCCTTTTTTCTTATTAAATAAATAACCTAATGTAATGACTACGATTACCATTACAACTGAGAACCACTGATGGATGATAGGGTAGTCCTCTATATACTGAAAGAAGTAACGATCTTCCATGATCATTTCCGCTGCTGTATAGGCTAAGATTCCGGCTCCGAAATAGATGAGAAGTGGATACTTGTCCATGAGTACAAGGATGATACGACTGCCCCAGACAATAATCGGTACGGACACGAGCAATCCGATGATGACAAGGATGATATTGTTATGAGAGGCTCCAGCGATGGCTAACACATTATCGAACCCCATTACAATATCAGCGAACACAATGGTTTTTACTGCAATCGCTAAGCTGTCACCTGCTTTAATATTTTCTGTTTCGCCGTTGTCTGTCAGCAGTTTCATCGCGATATAGAAAAGAAGTAGTCCACCGACTAATTGAAGGAACGGAATTTGGAGAAGATAAAGAGCAACCATCGTCAACAGAACTCTTGCTGCAATTGCCAGACCTGTCCCGAGAATTATCGCTTTGTTTCTCTGCTCAGGAGGTAAATTGCGGCTGGCCAGGGCAATGACAACGGCATTATCTCCCCCTAGAATGATATCAATACTGATGATGATGAGTAATGGCTCAAGCAAGTCCCAATTCATTGAAAAATCCTCCTGCTATGTAGTGACAAACCTTAGGGAATAAGCTAAAATGAGAACTCAACCACCCTGATTCGGGGGCCTTTCTCCATAATATTCAAGTCCTGAATGGTTATATGCTGAATTCAAGCAATTTGTTTTCCATTTAGAGTACACTGTCATACAATAGGAGTACATCAACCCCTACTTCTACACAACATGACGGTTGAAGCTTAGGCCTAACGGGTAAGGTTCTATAAGCGAAAAAAGGGTGAGTGTTCCCTTCCCCCTTAAAACATGACAAGAAGGGAGAGAAATGTATGGAAATCGAAAGAATAAATGAAAACACCGTTAAATTTTACGTAACATATCAAGATGTAGAACAACGAGGATTTGACAGAGAAGAAATTTGGTATAATCGTGAACGCAGCGAACAGCTTTTCTGGGAAATGATGGATGAAGTCAATGACCAGGAAAACTTTCAGGCGGATGGACCGCTATGGATTCAAGTTCAAGCGATGGATAAAGGACTGGAAGTTATAGTCACGAAAGCACAGGTTTCCCAAGATGGCCAAAAGCTTGAACTGCCGGATGAAGAAGGTAAGGCAATTGATGTACCAGTAGACGAGAAACTGGAATCACTGCTTGACGATAAATTCCATGATTCTGAAGAAAAATCCAAAGATGACGATGATGAGGATCAGGAGGAGTCAGACGAACCGTTGACATTTACACTTAAATTCAATGATTTCGAAGACATTATTCAACTTAGTCACTATGTTTCACCTGAGGACTCTATGGAACAGCGCTTATTCCATTTCGAAGATCGATACTATTTATATATTCAGTTCACTGATGAAAATATGAGTGATGAAGTACAAGAAAATATTCTTAGTCAATTGATGGAATACGGGCATGAATCTTCTTTAACGATTCACCGTTTAGAAGAATATGGTAAAGTGATCTTTGCTGAACAAGCTTTAACTTCTGTGAAAGAATATTTCCCCGTTGAGTAATCAACGAGCACACAATCACGTGTGCTTATTTTTTTGTTTGTGCAGGAAAAATATGGATTTTTGTCGAATGATAAAGAGGAGGTGATAGTCTGGTGTTGTATGCTCTTAATACCGAAGGAAAATTACAGTCCCTATATCAAATGTCTAAGCAGGAGATTTCAGCTATCAAACGGCAAATGTTTCGTTGCCCTACATGCAATGAACCACTGCAAGTCCGGGCGGGTTTGAAGGTGATTCCTCATTTTTCCCATCCTCCCAAAAGTGATTGTGCCTCTATAAAAAAGGGAGAGAGCTTGGAGCATGAAACAGGGAAATGGGCGTTATACGAATGGCTTTTCGAACAAGGATACGAGGTTCATCTGGAGCCTTATATTGAAGAGATTCAACAAAGAGCTGATGTTTTGATGAAGCATAATGGTAAGAAGCTTGCCCTTGAATATCAATGTTCGACCATCCCTATCCGTGAAGTGCGCAAAAGGACCGCAGCCTACAAGAAAATAGAAGTCTTCCCTTTATGGATCCTCGGTATGAAACACTTCCAGCGATCCGGCCCCGAACAAATTCTCCTCAATGATTTCATCCGTTCCTTTCTTTACTACTGGCACAATAGTTATCACCTGCTGTTTTTTGATACCTCCTCTAAAAGAATAATCCGCGTGTCACATATAAGAAGCATAGGTATGCGTCAAAATTATGGTTCCATCCACTCTACACCGATAAGTGAAGCATTATTCCCTCAATTTTTATCTCCAGACAACTCTTCAGATACATTAAATTTATTTTTTGATTTAAAGCAGAAATGGTTCGAAAACCGTACCGTTTATAGGAAACAGGTTGGTTCTGAAGAAAGAAAGTACCGCCAATATCTTTATTTGAACGGGTATCATTTTTCCTTGATTCCAAGTGTGTGTTTCCTTCCATTAGCTGGACAAGTACAGTTGATGACAAAGCCCTATATATGGCAGACCCGCTTGTTGATCGATCATTTTATATCTCTTCCCATAGGAGCTTTCATCAGCTTTCCTGAAATAAAAATCCAATCTACTATCAATGGATACACCCCATCTCTTTCAACCCAATATTTAAACTTATTGGCCAAATTAAATATCGTTGGAAAAACAGGGAATAATACATGGGTGAAAAAGAAACAGGTCTCTTTTCATAAGCGGATGGAAGATGGGCTGGAGGATGACCGGAGAACGTTGGCACAGTTGAAAAGTTTACAAAGAATTAAGATTTAGGAAGGGATTATCACACAAACCGAGAAACTTTTAGGGTGACGAATTATTTTGAAGGAGGATGTTTGGATGTCGTCTACGAAAGAACTGCCAAAAAGAGAAGAGGTACCTGTAGAAAAGACGTGGGATCTGGAGTCCATGTTTGCTACAGATGAAGCTTGGTATCAAGAGTTAGAAGAAACGAAAGAGTTGCTTCCTGAATTAGAAAAATATCAGGGGAAATTGGGCGAATCTGCCGAGCAGCTTTACGAGCTGCTTTCTTTTCAAGATAAAATATCTAATAAAATCGGTTTACTTTATACTTATGCACATATGCGTAATGACCAGGACACGACCAATTCCCATTACCAGGAATTGAATGCGAAAGCGGAAACATTGTACACGAAAATCGCTTCGGCAATGAGTTTTGT
The DNA here is from genome assembly GCF_052246715.1 of Halobacillus sp. H74. Lineage (NCBI taxonomy): Bacteria > Bacillati > Bacillota > Bacilli > Caryophanales > Bacillaceae > Halobacillus > Halobacillus sp. H74. The sequence continues at coordinate 233,679 of NZ_JBQQCI010000006.1, forward strand.
CGTACCTGAAATTCTGGCGCTTCCTGAAGGAAAAGTGAAAAGCTTCATTGAGTCGTATGAACCGCTTGAACTCTATGAACATACGCTTGATGAGATTACACGCCAGCGTGCACACGTCCTGAGTGAAAAAGAGGAAAAACTTCTTGCGGGATTCTCGGAGATTGGTTCAAACCCTTCTCAGACATTCGGCGCTTTGAATAATGCTGATATTACTTTCCCGACAATTAAAAACGAAAAAGGGGAAGAAGTGGATCTGACCCATGGCCGTTACATCAACTTTTTGAAATCTGATGATCGTGAAGTTCGCAAGGCAGCATTCAAAGCTATGTACGATACATTCGGTTCGTTCAAAAACACGTTTGCATCAACGCTGAGCGGCCATGTGAAGAAAAATAATTTCAATGCGACAGTAAGAAAGTACGACCGGGCGCGCCAAGCCAAGTTGGACAATAATAACATTCCAGAGTCGGTTTATGACAACTTGATCGATGCTGTAAATGATCGCTTGTCCCTTTTGCATCGCTATGTAGAGTTGCGTAAGGAAGTATTAGAGCTTGATGAAGTCCATATGTACGACCTTTACACACCACTAGTGAAAGAAGCTGAGATGGAAGTAACTTATGAAGAGGCGCAGGAGCTCGTCGTGAAAGGTTTAGAGCCACTTGGTGAAGAGTATGTGAAACTACTGAATGAGGGCTTTGAAAACCGCTGGATTGATGTAGTGGAAAACAAAGGGAAGCGAAGCGGTGCGTATTCTTCCGGACATTATGGCACGAATCCTTATATCCTAATGAATTGGCAGGATAACGTCAACAATTTATTCACCCTTGCCCATGAGCTCGGACATTCACTGCATAGTCACTACACTCATGAAAACCAGCCCTATCGCTACGGTAACTATTCAATTTTCGTCGCTGAAGTGGCCTCCACTTGTAATGAGGCCCTGTTGAATGATCATATGCTGAAAAATACCAACAGTGATAAAGAGAAACTTTATCTGCTCAATAACTTTTTGGAAGGGTTCCGCGGCACTGTCTTCCGTCAGACGATGTTCGCTGAATTCGAGCATGAAATCCATGTCCAGGCCCAGAACGGTGAAGCGTTAACCGCCGATAAACTGACTGAACTCTACTACGGCCTTAACAAGAAATATTTCGGCGAGAATATCGTGGTGGATGATGAAATCGGGCTTGAATGGGCGAGAATCCCACACTTCTACATGGGCTACTATGTTTATCAGTATTCCACAGGGTACGCGGCGGCTCAAGCTTTAGCCGGGCAAATCCTTGAAGAAGGCGAGCCTGCTGTGGATCGTTATAAAAGTTTCTTGAAAGCGGGGAGCAGTGATTACCCGATTGAAGTATTGAAGCGGGCTGGCGTCGATATGACATCAAAAGATCCAATCCTAGCTGCTCTGGATGTGTTTGAGGAGAAACTGGATGAAATGGAAGCCTTGTTGAAAAAATAATCATAACAAATGCCCACGTGGAAACTCTCGCGTGGGCATTTTATTTGAAGCCGCGGAATGTCTTTTTGTAAGAAGTAATCGATAAACCCAGATAAATGGCGATGAAAAGTAAGGGAGAAGTGATGTATAAAGGATAGAGATGCATAAGGGCGAACAGATGGAATAAGCCAAGGATAATGATTAAAAACAAGCAGGTTAGAATTGACCAGACTTTCATTTTAAGCTGCCCCCTTTTTGTACAGTTTATGAAAGGGAGAAGCTGAGCATGACTTTCACCGGGTGAGAGTCGTGGTGCTTAAAGAAAATACGAGGTTCACTGAATGAGTAGAAGAAATGACCATCCAGTTCTCTATAACAAAAAAAGCTCCCCAATGGTGGAGAGCTTTTTCATGATTCGATATATTGCCAAAAGGCTCCGTGTTTCACGGGGACTTCTTTGACCTTTTGCTTCAAAACCAGCTTTTTCATTTCCCGTTTAGCTTCTTGTTCTGTCCAGTCGTAGACGACGGCAATCTCTTTATTGGCGACAAAGCGATAGTGGTGCAAGAAATCCTCCAAAGCGGGTTTGATTCCAGGCTTTGGATCTTTTTGCAGCATTTCTTTCAACACTTTCACATAGACCTCGTAAGAATAAGAACCGGTGATTTTAAGTCCTGCGTCTTCTTCGGATTCATTAAAAATGACCAGGGTCGGGGTAGAGTCCACTTCCATTTCATGGGCCAATTTCAAATCACACTGTAAAGCACGGCGGGCAGCATCTGAATGAAGGTCATTTTTGAATTCTTTCACATCAAGACGACTTTTTTCAGCGCATTCAATCAGGACAGCTTCATCAGAGATATTTTGTTTTTCAAGGAAAACATATTCCTGGACTTTGCGAAGAAAACGCATGCCTGCTTTTTTCCCCTGCAGTTCTGCTGCTTTGACAGCGAGAGAGGTTGCAAGAGGGGAAGAGACAGGGTTTTCCAGCCAGACATCCCCGTCACAGCACATGCCGGTACGGGAACCTGTTTTATCCCAAGCTTCTTTCAGGTTTTCAGGCTTTTTCATTTTATTCTGGTGCAGGGAGGCTAATTTACCGCTGATAATCGGGCGGATGGTAAAGAAGCGTCCATATTCGATCGTGAGCTTTTTGAGAAAAGGTTCAAGTGACCAACATTCGGGACAGAGGGGATCGATGAAAACGTAAATCTCAATCGGTCTTTTCAATATATTAAAGAAACCGCTGGCTGTACCGTTTGTCTCTTTGTCACTGCTCAAGCTGTTCCAACTCACATCGATTCTCCTTTCTCATCCTCTGGTGTATTCATCATATGATTCGCTGTCATCGTCAAGCGCTCAAACATGTAAGATCGGTAAGGTTCTTCGATCTCCACTTCGGTCATAGCCCCTGACATGCACGACAGCCAAGCATCTCTTCTCGTGGGTGTAATTTTGAAAGGCAAATGCCTTGCCCGCAACATCGGGTGTCCATGTTCTTCGATATACAGTGGCGGACCACCGAAAAATTGCGTTAAGAATTGTTTTTGTTTGCGGATTGTTTCTGTGAAATCATCGGGGAAAATCGGAATCAAATCCGGATGTTTGCTTACTCGTTCATAAAAAGCATCTACAAGTTCATCGATTTTTTCTTTTCCGATTTCATCGAAAATCGTATCTCGTTGTGGCATTAAATCCCTTCCTGTCTGTTAATCCATTTTAGCAACGGAGGGTGTCGACGGCAACTATTCTGATTGTACCTTCGCTTCATAGAAGCGTTTGATCTTATTATCTGTCTCTCGTTCAGGAATATTGCATGCTTCAAGAATTTCTCTGATGACTTTTTTTCCTGCCGTTTGCGAGCTTGCTTCTACTTCTAATTCGTAATCTTCTTTATCATAATAAAGGCTGTGATCGAGGACGACAGTAGTTTGTTGATATTCGACCTCTTTGCGCCTTGTGGTCAATGAACCTAAATAATGAAGGTCTTCAATGGAGATTCCAAGCTCATGAAGTTGTTTGAAGACATTGGTTTTCACCATCATTTTGTTCTGGATCCAAAGATTCGCTTCTTCTTCTGTTAATGAATCATGTGTTTCTAACAGTCCTTCTTCATGAGGCTGCTTTAAAGTCAACGTCCATTGATCATTTTTCTTGCGTATTCTTAATGCGGCCCCATGTGATTTCAGTTTCAAATCACCTGCTTCAAAATAATAATTGGTTTGTTCAATAAGTTCAACTGATTTGAATGGTAAAAATTGATAAATCCGATCATACTCAACCTCAGTCAGTAAATTCTTGAATTCGATTTCGATCTCCTGAGACATATTAAAACCTCCTGTAAGTGAAATAGGGTCAGTCGCTCTGCTTATTCCAAAGGGTAACTTTATGATACAATGAATGGGAGCGAAAACGCACATATTTACTATGAAGATTGGATACATAAAGGTGGGCGCTAGATGAATTGGGATATATTTATAGCACCTTATACACAAGTGGTAGAGGAATTGAAAATCAAATTGAAGGGGATGCGCCGTCAGTTCGAATACGAAGAGGAGCATTCCCCGATCGAGTTCGTTACCGGGAGAGTCAAGCCGAAGTCGAGCATCATAGAAAAAGCAAGACGTAAGGCGATCAATCCTGAGAACATTGAATATGAATTGCAGGATATCGCTGGAGTGAGAGTGGTCTGTCAATTTGTAGATGATATTTATGCGGTTGCAGATATGCTCAAAAACCGGCACGATTTGGAAGTTGTCGAGGAAAAGGATTATGTTTCACGGAAAAAAGATAGCGGTTACAGGTCTTTTCATGTAATTATCCGTTATCCTGTCGAAACCATCCATGGTGAGAAACATGTCCTCGCCGAAATTCAAATCCGTACTTTAGCGATGAATTTCTGGGCGACCAATGAACATTCGTTAAACTACAAATATTCGGGTAAAATACCAACAGAGATCCAATCACGTTTGAAGCGGGCGGGAGAAGCCGCTTTCCAGCTGGATGAAGAAATGTCCAAAATCAAAAACGAAATCCAGGAAGCCCAAAAAGCTTTTCTAAGACGTGAAGAAAAAAAGAAAAACCCAAAAAAACCGTAGAGGAGTGGTGACCGATGAAGTTCTCGATCTTATCTAAAGGTGACAAAAAATCGAATGAAATACGTTCCAAAATCAAGAATTACTTGACTGAATTCCAATTGGAATACAACGAGGATGAACCTGACTTAGCTATTTCGGTCGGAGGCGATGGAACTTTATTGGAAGCCTTTCATACGTATGTCCATCGTTTAGACAAAACCGCCTTCATCGGAATCCATACCGGTCACCTTGGCTTCTATGCCGACTGGATGCCGGAAGAGTTAGAAAAACTGATCATTGAAATCGCAAAAACTCCTTTCCAAGTCGTTGAGTATCCACTGCTTGAAGTGACGATCAGACCGAAGAGTGGAGGAGAAGAAGATCGTTACTTAGCCCTTAACGAATGTACGATCAAAACATCGGAAGGATCTGTCGTCATGGATATTGAAATCAAAGGCGATCACTTTGAAACGTTCAGAGGTGACGGTCTTTGCGTATCCACCCCGTCCGGTAGTACAGCTTATAATAAAGCACTTGGCGGAGCGATTCTCCATCCTTCACTTGAGGCTTTCCAGGTGGCTGAAATGGCATCGATCAACAATCGGGTTTTCCGTACCATCGGTTCACCACTCATTTTGCCGAGCCATCATACATGCATGTTTAAACCGAAACACGACCGCAGTTTTTTGTTCACGATTGACCACATCACACGCACCTACAGTGATGTCAAGTCGATCCAATGCCGAGTAGCTGAAGAAAAAGTCCGATTTGCCAGGTTCAGGCCGTTCCCGTTTTGGAAACGTGTCCACGATTCTTTCGTTGCAGATGACTACACTGACTGAAGCCAGGAAAACTTGGCGGGTATCTCACGCTTTTCATGGTCGATCAATCAAAGATTTTCTTCTGGAAGTGGCCGAGTTCTCACGGCAAATTTACAAGAAAGTGCGAATGGGCGGTCAGGTGCTTGTCAACGGCGAAGAATGCGAATTACGGAATCTGTTACGAGCAGGTGATCTTCTCACTGTCATTTTTCCTGAAGAAGAAAGAGGGAGGATTGACCCTGCAGAGGGACCATTGGCGATCGTTTATGAAGACGAGGATGTTCTGGTTGTTGATAAACCTTCAGGACTTCCGGCCGTGCCCCCTTTTGACCATTCGACACCTTCCCTTGCCAGCTATTTGCTTCATTACTATGAGCAAAGAAAATACCCTTTCACTGTGCACATTGTCACCCGGCTCGACCGGGATACCTCTGGTTTAATGCTGGTCGCAAAACATACGTATAGCCATATGTTGCTGACTAAAGAATTGAAAAAGGTGGAACGGAGGTATCAGGCGATCGTCGAAGGGAACATGGAATTGGAAAAAGGAAAAATCGATGAACCGATCGCAAGGGAAATGGACTCGATCATAAAGCGGAAGGTGGCTGAAGATGGCAGACCTTCACAAACCTTATTCCAAATTGAGAAACAACTGAAGGACTATACATGGATCAGGCTGCAATTGCTTACAGGGCGTACACATCAAGTCCGTGTCCATATGTCTTATCTAGATCACCCGTTAGCAGGTGATACACTCTATGGTGGGAAAGAAGTAGAGGGCATTGCAGGACAAGCTCTTCATTGCTACCAGCTTCATTTCTTTCACCCGTGGACTAAAAAGAGGATGACTATTGTATCTGATCCCCCTGCAGCGTGGAATGTTTTCAGCGAGATAGAAGCTTGAGATCTTTATAGATCTCAAGCTTTTTATATGCCTCACCTCAGAGTGATCTATGTGATTGCCTATCGAGGTTCAAATAAAAAAACGGGACCTTTATCGATCCCGCTCTAACTTCAATATCTGAACTTTTCTTCTACTAAAGGCATGGTGGAGGGGATACTGACAATTTCTTCTTCCGGAAGACGGAAGGCTGTCAATTTTCCACCAAAAACACAACCGGTATCAATGTTCACTGTTTTATTGATGAAGCGGGGTTCTCGCACTGGTGTGTGGCCATAGACGATCCAACGATCTCCTTGATATTGCTGAGCCCAGTCACGACGGACCGGTCGACCATCGGGAAGTTTCTCCCCTGTAATATCGCCATACAAAATAAAGGTTTCGATACTTTTGCTTTTATGACCGATGTCCTTTTCAAGAATGCCCGCATGAGCTATGACTGCTTTCACATCTTTTAATATCAAATGAAGCGGGGATTCTTCATATAATTGTTTGAACTGTTTTTTTACCTCTTTTTGTTTGTCAGAAGGCAACGCTCGAAATTCGGATGCTGTCGTTTCAAGACCGTGTTTTTCCTGGACCGGGTTACCAAGGAAGAAACGGTAGAGCTTATTGCAATGATTTCCCGGGACATATAGACCTCCTTTTTCCGTGATTATTCGGTAAACGAATTGAATACATCCGATGGAATCAGGCCCGCGGTCTGTGATATCACCAAGGAATACTGGGATCCGTCCATCAGGATGGTCAGGTAAGCCTTCATGCCATTCGTAGCCGAGATCGGTGAACAGCTGCTGCAGTTCATCTAAGCATCCGTGTACGTCTCCGATGATGTCATAAGTCATATTCATTCTCCTTCAAAAGAGCATGCGCTCCTTTTTATGCTGGGCTAAGTAATTACTTGAACAGACACTTTTGATCCTTAGCCTCTTATAATATGCTTGATATTTTTCCCGAGCCTTCAGATACTAAACATAGTCAAGTCTATTCCCATTCCCTTAAGCCATCTGTTAAACTACGGTTATGCCTTATGGAACGGCGAATGGTTTTGATAATTGAGCATTTGTATAAAAAAATAACTTTCGTTGACAAACATAATCATCGCGATTAAGATTAAACGGTCAAAAACGAAATAGACGCTGGGGAGGGTTGCTTGTGGAACACTTAGATGACCAAGAGCGCCAAGAGGTTTGGGCCAATATCAAAGATGCCCTGTTCAATGATCATATCGATCAGTTCCGTGCCGAGTTTCTGGAACTTCACCCATATGATCAAGCGAGGATTTTCGAAGGGCGCGACGTTGATGTACGGATGCAGATTTATACGTATTTGTCTCCAGAAGAAGTGGCCGACTTTATGGAACATATCGATTACGATGAAGTCGAACCTTTTTTCACAGAAATGGACCCGCGGTTTGCCGCCCAAGTCTTTGCTGAAATGTCTGCCGATGATGCGGTCGATATTTTCAATGAATTGGATAAAGCTAAAGTAGCGAGCTTTTTGACGATCATGGATGGAGAAGCAGCAGAGGAAATTAAGGACCTGCTTCACTATGAAGAAAAAACAGCCGGGTCGATTATGACGACAGAATTCGTTGTGGTCAAGGCTGGCATGACGATCAAAGAAGCGATGGTACATTTGAGAACCGAAGCTCCCGATGCCGAGACGATTTATTATACGTATGTGATAAATGAAGATAAACGTCTGGTAGGTGTCATTTCCTTAAGGGATTTGATTATCTCTGAGGAAGAGTGGATGATATCTGACGTTATGAATGAACGGGTGGTATCGGTATCAGTAGGAGAAGACCAGGAGGAAGTCGCTCGTATGGTACGTGACTATGACTTTCTTGCCTTACCTGTTGTTGATTTCCAAGATCACCTGCTCGGAATCATAACGGTCGATGATATCATGGACGTCATGGAAGAAGAGGCGAGTGACGACTACTCCAAACTCGCTGCGATTTCTGATGTCGACAGTCCCGATGATAACGCCTTTGCTTCAGCGAAGAAGCGTTTGCCTTGGCTGATCATCCTTCTGTTTTTGGGAAGTTTGACAGCAAGCTTAATCGGACGCTTTGAAGAAACATTGGATAAAGTAGCTATATTAGCTGTTTTCATACCACTGATTGCCGGAATGGGTGGTAATACTGGAACGCAGGCCCTGGCCGTAGCCGTTCGCGGAATCGCAACAGGGGAGATCGAGAAACAAGGGAAATGGAAAATGATGGGGAGGGAAGCGGGAACAGGCTTGATTACGGGCTTGTCCTGTGGAATACTCATCACCATTATCGTATATATATGGCAAGGAAATTTATTTCTTGGTTTGCTTGTCGGATTATCGATTCTATTGACTTTGATTGTAGCCACTCTGGCTGGCTCACTCGTTCCTCTTCTTATGCATCGATTGAATATCGACCCTGCTGTTGCTTCAGGACCGTTCATCACGACGGTTAATGATTTAATATCAATCCTGATATACTTCGGCATGGCAACGGTATTCATGAATTTATTGATCTGAAGGAAGGAGGGCGAGTATGGAACATGGTGCTTCAGTAACTTCCTTAGTTATTGTCATTATCGCAGCATTCATTACTCCCATTTTACTACACCGTTTCAAATTGAATATGATTCCGGTTGTCGTTGCAGAAATCATCGTAGGCTTGATCATCGGTCAAAGTGGATTTGACTTGGTAGAGCACGGAAGCTGGTTGGAAATCTTATCGACCCTCGGGTTCATCTTCCTTATGTTTTTGAGTGGCTTAGAGATTGATTTCTCTATTTTCGCAAGTAAAAAGAAAAGAGCCAAACCAGAGAACAAAGGAACAGGAGCACCCAATCCTGTATGGGTAGCGACCATCGTCTTTTTAGGTATTTTCGCTATCTCTTTAGCTTTGTCTTATATGTTCGTCTGGGCTGGATTTATTGATAATGCATTCTTGATGACTTTGATCATTTCGACAATATCTCTAGGTGTTGTTGTTCCAACGTTGAAAGATGCCCAAATGATGAAAACCACCATCGGGCAGACAATCTTGCTCATTGCCGTAATTGCGGACTTGGTCACGATGATCTTGTTAGCGGTCTTTGTTTCCATCTACGGGGAAAATGGTGGAAACACTTGGCTGTTGCTCCTTCTTTTCGTAGCAGGTGTCCTGTTTTATTACATCGGCAAAAAATTCCGCGATCAATCATTCGTGGAAACGATGGCCAAAGGGACGATCCAAATCGATACCCGGGCAGTGTTCACTCTTATATTACTGCTTGTCGCCCTTTCTGAAACAGTCGGCGCAGAGAATATCCTGGGCGCTTTCTTAGCGGGTACATTGGTCTCTTTGTTGTCACCGAACCCGGAAATGGTGAAGCGGTTGGACAGTTTCGGTTATGGATTCCTGATTCCGATTTTCTTTGTAATGGTCGGGGTGGATATTGATATTTGGAGTTTGTTCACGGATTCTAAAGTCATATTATTGATTCCGCTATTATTCATTGCGCTGTTGATATCAAAGATACTACCAGCGCTCATTTTGAGTAAATGGTATGACAAAAAGACAGTCTTCGGTTCAGGATTCATTCTGACGTCGACATTGTCGCTTGTTATTGCAGCAGCTGCAATCGGAAAGCGTGAGGGAATGATTGACGATCAAATGGAAGGCGCACTTATCCTTGTTGCCGTCTTGACATGCCTCGTCGCCCCGATCGTGTTCAAGAAGGTTTATGGTCGCTTTGAAGAAGAAGACCACCGCACCATCGTTTCTTTCGTAGGGTCCAACCGGATGACAATGCCTGTCGTAAGAGAACTTGACAGTCAGTCCTATGAAACACACTTGTACCATACTAAAATTGAAAAAATCGATGAACGTATAAGTCGGAATTGTTTTGATATCAAGGAGCTTGACGGGTATGATGTCGAGAAAATGAAAGAATTCGGTGTATTCGATGTCGACCTGGTTGTCGCCTCTACAGGGGAAGAAGAACGAAACGCAGAGATCGCCCGGTTTGCTAAAGAACAAGGGGTTGAACGTGTAATTGTCCGTGTGGAATCACCGGAGCTTTCCCAGGAAATGAGAGACTTGAACATCAGCGTATTCTCTGTATTCCTGTCTTCAAAAGCTTTACTGAAAGCGATGATCGAAGCTCCGGACGTGCTCGATATTTTGACAAAAGAAGAGAGTGCCCTCTATCAAATCAACATGAACAACTCTGTGTACAATGGCATGCATCTGCGTGAATTTCCGTTTACAGGGGACGTAATCATGGTCCGTATTTTCCGTGGGAAAGATTCAATTGTGCCCCATGGAGATACAGAACTGAAGATGGGTGACCGTCTGATTGTCACGGGGTCTCATGAATACGTGGATGAATTGAAAATGGAGCTCGAATATTGTGAATGGTGTTAATGAAAAATTCCCTCTTAAAGAAGACGCAACTGAAAAAAACCTTATCAATCTAGAGGAGCTGTTAAAGTTTGTTGTTGCTTCTCACGAATCGCTTGTCGGTGGGGGCTTGTCGCGGACACGGCCTCAGCTAACTTGGTCAAGAAGATCACTTGACCAAGTGGATCTTCGGCTCGCGCTGTTCCCGCAGGCGTCACCACCGAACGCTCATCGTGAAATCAAAGAAGCCGAGTTGGACGATTATACCGTTCAACTCGGCTTCTTTGTTTGATGCATAACTCAAAAAGTTGCAGTTCTTCAGTGGCCTCTTAAAAAGAGGTTTTTTGTGTTTGCTGCAATTGGCGGAGAGAATTTCTGATGAAGGCGTGGCCGTGCCTGTGTTACTATGAATTCTCCATGGTTAGAGCACGCGGCGTTTTTCAGGGTTGGTCGGTGAAAAAAAGGGGAAAGCATAAAGTGTGATTTGTTTTTCAAAAGATGATGGTTTAAAATAGGAGCAGGTACTAATAACAAATACTAATTAATAAAATCAACCTCAGGGAGGGTATATAATGAATTTTTCATTAGAAGGACGTACGTATGTAGTCATGGGTGTTGCCAATAAACGAAGCATTGCTTGGGGCATTGCAAGATCATTGCATGCTGCTGGAGCACGTCTTATTTTCACAGTGGCTTCTGAACGTTTCAAAAAGTCAGTCCAGGATCTTGCTGCCACATTAGAAGGTGGAGAAGAGTCCCTTGTTTATGAATGTGATGTGACAGATGATGAAGCGATCATTAAAACCTTTGAACAGATTGGACAAGATGTCGGAGTCATCCACGGACTTGCCCATTGTATCGCCTTTGCAAATCGTGAAGAGTTGAAGGATGAATTTTTGAATACCAGTCGTGATGGCTTCTTGACAGCTCACAATATCAGTTCTTACTCACTGACAGCAGTGTCCCGTGCAGCCCAGCCATTGATGACTGATGGTGGTAGCATTATGACGCTCACTTATCTTGGCGGCGAGCAAGTCGTGAAAAATTACAACGTCATGGGTGTAGCGAAAGCTAGCTTGGATGCGAGTGTGAAATACTTAGCGAACGACCTTGGTAAGCACAACATCCGCGTAAATGCTATTTCTGCTGGTCCGATCCGTACATTGTCTGCCAAAGGTGTCGGTGACTTCAACCAGATCATGAAAGTCATTGAAGAACGTGCGCCATTGCGTCGACCGGTCACACAAGAAGAAGTGGGTGACACTGGCTACTACTTGATGAGTGATCTTTCTCGAGGAGTAACAGGTGAAATTATCCACGTGGACTCCGGGTTCAGTACAGTCGCTTATTAATTGATTGATTATCATTACTAAAAAAGAAGGATCCCTTTTCTACAAGCATATAGTAGAAGAGGGATCTTTTTTTATCTAGTCTTAATGAGCACTTCAAAGGTTTGCTTAAGCTTGTCGGGAGTGAACAAGGCACTTGCGCTTTTGTTTCGTCCAGCTCCAGCGCCTACCCCCTCGAGGTCATAAGCAAGCCCTTTGCTGTGGCAAAAACCGCCACTTCAAAGGTTTGCTTAAGCTTGTCGGGGGTGAACAAGGCACTTGCGCTTTTGTTGTAAAAAACACAGAAGTTTTGTCGAAAGGATGGAGAAATGAACATGAGCCAGATTCTGGGCATATACATAGAATGATGACCGAATGGAAAAGGAGAGATTCCTATGGCCGAAGAGAAGCGACTTGCTAAGCAGCCGATGCTTTATATTGTACAGCCGAATTTCAAGCCTGCAGAAGTTCCGATGCAAACGAGCTTCCGCACACAAAGACCGACTGAATCGGGCTCGTCTCAGGAGCCAAACTTGAAGGAAACACCGGTTCAAGAAAAAGAAGTACGGATGCGTAGACAGCAAGCCCCTCATCTGGAAGAGTTGTCAAAGCTGAAAACTGAAGGTGCAGCTGAAGAAGTACAAACCAAGGTGGAGAAATCTGCACCTGATGCAAAAAGAACTTCTTCAAGAGAACGCCGTCAAAGGTTCCATGATTTATCTCTGGAAGAGAAAGTGAATTACTTTTTTAATCTTTCTCCGCATGTGCCTAAGATGAAATGTGAAGTGACGACAGATGAAGAACAGCACAGGGGGTATATCACCGATTATCAAGAAGGCATTGTCCACATGAAGGTATTCCAGCGTCCGTTTCAACAAGAAGTGCCGTTTGAGGCGATCAAGGAGATTCGTTTGCTTGGATTTTAAGGCAGTAAGTGTGTGGATGGCGACAGGCTCCTGATTTGAAACAAAAGCACTTTTGCGAAAAGTTGACGACAAAAAAACCGCGCTACTCCGCGCGGTTTTTCTGACTGCAATTATAAAGTTGCTGCTGCAGGAAGACAAGTAACGTGGCAGAAGCAGTTCAAATCTACAGTGATACAGATTCCTGAAGCACGTAGGTTTCTGCAGCTTTGGTCTGCTGGTGAGTTAGGATCGTGACCTCGGTGATGACGGGAGGCTTCAACTTCATCCTCATCGTCTTCTGAGTCAACGCGACCCCAACGGTCTGCTAAAAGAAGCTCAAGTATCGCACATCCATCGTTATCGACGGATTTGACGCGGAAGAAAAAGCTTCCTCTCACTTCACAGTCGTTTCCACTGCGTGTCGATCCGAACCCTTTGAAAGGTTTGCATCCATCTTTACAGTAAAGGATGACAGGAACTGTATCGAAGCCTGAGCCTCCACCAGTGTCCCCAAGAAGGTCGGCGATTGATTGCTCACAGCTTGTCGTGCAGTCGTGCATGACGTCGTTTTGAGCATCGACGATATCTTTAAGAATATCAATCACACAAGAGCCTGAATTATTATTTTTACCACAGCTCATTAAAATTTTCCCCTTTCCATACGTATTGACGTATTGTCTTTACTAGAATATGTATCATGCCTGCGTCGGTGTGGGCATTTGTCTCTTTTCTTGGAATCGGAAATTATTTTCGAATGAATAGGCAGACGACTATACCTAATTAGGGCGAACACCATAGATTAACAGTGAATTCGATTAAGGAGTGAGTGGAATGTCTGAAAAGAAAAAGGTTATTCATGTGAAGGACCTTGTCATAAAAGCGGATAACGTTGTAATCGAACCACAGCGTGACGACCGCCATCACCGACGGGAAAATGAAGATCGGGTCGATCCATTCTTCGGCGGCCAGAGACGTAGAGAAGACGAAGAGAGCAGCTCACGTCGTCAGGATGATGAAGGTTCTGAAAAACGTGGAGGGTTTCGCTGGTTTTAATGAATAAGGAGTAAGCCACTACGAGCAATGTAGTGGCTTTTTCTTGATGAATCGGTCAAGAATAGAGCCTTGTGCTTTTACTTAAGAAAGGATGGATGAGAATGTTGAATATATTTGAGTTTCTTCTATTAGGATTAGCAAGTTTCCGCCTCACGCGATTGATCGTCAGGGATTATATCATGGAGTGGCTGCGCCGGCCATTTATCGAAGTGAGAATCGAAAAGAATGAAGATGGAATTGAAGAAGAGTGGATAGAGCCGAAAGGGTTTATTGGTGAAGGCCTTGGCTGTCAATGGTGTGTCGGAGTCTGGTCATCGTTAATTATGGTTTTCTTCTATATAATGGTTCCTTATGGGGAATGGATCGTTTTTATTCTAGCTCTCGCAGCTCTTCAGTCAATCATTTATTCCTGGAGTAATCTTCTTGAGTGAGAAAAAAGAAAAGAGTCTGTTTCAAGTTTTGAAGGAGATTGATGAAGAAACGTCGAAAATGAATGGAATCATAAAACAACCCGAGAAGAAATTCAATGCTTGGGAAAGAGATTTTCAAGCATGGGATCGTCGGTTCACAAAACGGATGACAGATATGGAGAAGTTCTTGAATAAACAGATGGGAAAAATGGAAAACTTTTTTGAGTAGTGGAGTTTTAATGACGTAAAAATGGGAAGCGGACGTATACCTATTGAAGAAACAGGGTATAGAATACCAAGGAGGAGTCGATATGGGATACATTTTACCTGTCAATCAATTTCAATATCAGGATTATCAAGCCCGCACAATCCAGACGGAACGTTCACCATTTGCGTTAGAGAGAGTGTTCAAGGCAAGCCTGGACAGCAAAATGAAGCATGATCAACCACGCGAACGGGACCGGCTTGACTATCAACAAATGAGTGGACTCCATACTTCTTCCGAATTCCACGCCTCCACTCAGCCTGTTTCCCCTGTAAAAAAGGTCATCAGTGAAACTGTTTATTCAGAGGTGACAGGAAAAGGGGGCAACTTTAGTGAAACTATATAATAAAAGCTAAAGGAGCCGTGTAGTTTATGTCTTTTCACCAACTCAATGACCATTGCTACTATTACCATAGTTCTGTCAATATCGGATATGTGAATCAAGGGACACGCGGGGTGCTGATAGATGCTGGCATTGACCGTTCGTCTGTTAAAAAGGTGCTCAAAGAGCTTAAGAAACGGGAGCTCCCTTTGACGCACCTTTTTATTACGCATGCTCATGCGGACCATTATGGTGGAGCCGCCTATATTCAAGAGCAATATGACGTCCATACGATAGCGCCTGTATTTGAGGAGGCTATCCTGCGAAATCCATCTTTAGAACCGTTGTACCTTTTCGGTGGAAATGATCCGCTCCCGGAATTACAAAACAAGTTTTTACAGGGGTCGCCCGTACGCATTGATGAAGTGGTGAATGAGGGACCTTTGGAAGTAGGATCGATCACAGTGGAAGCATTTTTATTGCCTGGCCACAGTTACAATCAGATTGCCTTGAAAATAGATGGCATTTTATATGCCGCAGACAGTTATTTCAGTAAAGATACGTTACATAAGCACAAAATACCTTATATCACAGATGCCTCCATGACCATGGAAAGTCTTAAACGGCTTTTGACGATTCCGTGTGAAGGTGCTTTGCCGGGACATGGTGAATTTGAAGAGGACCCTTGTGAAACGATTGAGCAAAATATCGTCTATCATCAAAAGCTTCTGGACTGGTTACACAGCTATATTAAAGAAGCAAAAGCTGTTACGCAAGAAGAAATTGTCGCGGATATGTGCGCACACTATGACGTCCAGGCCCCTCAATTATCTCAATGGCTCCTGTATCGCACGGCAGTGACCGCATATCTTGTCGGATTAAAAAAAGCAGCCCTCATCGAGGACCGCATTGTCGACAACCGTTGGATGTTTTATCCGATCTTACATACCGAGGATATATAAATCTTTATCCCCTGTTTTATATTCGGCATACATCACTTCCGCTGGTTCGTTATAATCTTGTGCTTTCAGTTGTTGTTCAATCCATTTCTCATCAAAGCCCGTTTCTAGTAAATTGTCCCATAAGATTTCCCCGTCACTGATGATTGTCCGTGGAAGAGGTACGTCCTCTGGTGTCAAGTTCATGTCTTTGCGATTCACGGTTTGGTACTGGGAGGTTTTCAACACGGAAATTGTACCATCAGTTTCCAGCACCGCATACTGAACTTCCCGGAAAGAGAAAACATCTTTGGAACGAAGCAGGTGCTGGAGCTGATTGATATCCAGTTTGCTTTTCTTTAATTGGCTCCGATCAACTTTTCCTTCATAAATGACGAGGGAAGGGCTTCCTTCTAATAATTTACGGCTGCCTTTGAATTTCTCTGTAACAATTTCTGTTCCATAAATCAACAGAGTCCATAATAAAACCGCAAAGCCGATATCAAGGATACCCACTTCAGGGTCATAAAGGGCGTTTCCTACTAATTCACCAAGAACGAGGGCAGCAATGAAGTCGAATGCAGTGATTTGAGTGATTTGCGATTTGCCGAGCACTTTTGTCATTACAAAAAGGGCGGCGAAACCGAATATAGTCTCCGTCGTAATTTGTAAATATTCCATGGAAGCTCACGATCCTTCTCTCAAGTCCTATACGCTACATTCTAGACAAAAGAATTTTATTCTAAACGAAAACCCCTGCCTTTTATATGAAAATTAGGCAGGGGTTTCAATATTTATTCATGAAAGACTTTTTGTCATAGTTACATGAGGGATTCCGGCATCGAGAAATTCATCAGAAACAGTCAAATAACCGATGGATTCATAGAACGCTTCTGCATGGGTCTGCGCGTTCAGTTTGGCTTTGCTATATCCATGCTCACGGATGACTTCTTCCATGGCTTTGATAATCTGCTTGCCATATGATCGGCCACGCTGTTCTTTTGTAACACAGATGCGCTCGAGCTTTCCATATCCTTCGACGAAGCGGAGGCGGGAAGCCGCAACAGGCTGCTCTCCTTCGTAACCGACTAAATGAATCGCGGTATCATCGAACTCATCAATTTCCAATTCCTCAGGTACTTTCTGTTCGTCGACAAAGACGACGCGTCTAACATGGTACGCGTCGTCTTTTTGAACACTATTTGAAACCTTCAAAATATCCATGGAATCACCCTTTACCAAGGCGGAACGTTTCATAAACACTCCAAGCACCGTTCTCAAGCTGGTAAAGAAGCTGGAAGCGGTCGACATGATCCTCAAGATCGAAGTTCAACATCCGCATACTGCCAAAGACATCGGAAAACTCTTCATCAGAAAGTTTCTGGGCAATGGTGATGTGAGGAACGAAAGAAAAATACCGTTCTTCAGGAAGCTCACCCGCATGAAGCATATCATTCAATTCAAAAATCTCATCTGAAGGTTCAATCTTTAAGTAAATCGTGTTGGTTACTGGTGAAAAAGAGCTTACTTTGTAAACACCATAAGAAAAGGGCTCTGTGTTTTTTGCGATTTCACTTAATTCAGGGATGATTTTACTCTCAATTTCACTCTCATCCGCTTCAAAAGGCTCTTTCATCGTAATATGTGGGGGAATCAACGCGTAATGGGGATCATAACGTTTGCGGTAAGAATTCGCCACATCCTGTACTTTTTTTGATGGAAAAACTGCTATTCCGTATCTCATTGGACTAAACCTCCTGATTCTTCCTATATATTACGTTACTCCTTACTAAACATTTTCAATAAAGCACGTTCAAAATCCTTCTGCCACGTTCCCCAGGTATGGTCACCATCGAGTTCGTGGTAAGTATAAGCGAGCGGTTGACGATTTAAAAAGTCACGAAGCTCACGGTTCGGCGCTAAGAAATTCTTCCGTGTACCTTCCGTCCCTTCAACATCCGTCTCTTCATTTCCGATCGTATGATAAATCGTCAGAGAAGAGAAATCCTTCGTCGATTCTACAACCTCTCTCACATGTTGGTCGATATAAGGACTCTGCATAATCACATTACCAAAGATATTCGGGAACTTCACCGCCGTCATCAACGCAAGCGTTCCTGCCAGCGAATCACCGACAAGCGTACGGCCGCGTCCCATGCAGTACCCAGGAAGCTCCTCATCTAGGAAAGGGACGACCTCGCGGATCAAAAAGTTCACATAATCCGATTGTTTTTTCCCATCTGGATGATACTTGTCTTGCCTGTCGTACTTGTCATTATAATGAATGCCGATGAAAATCGTGTTATCGATTTTCTCATCTTTATGCAACTTATCACTCAGCGTGGCCGCACGCCCCATTGAGTAATAGTCATTTCCATCCTGCATGATACAGAAATGGTACTTATACAATGGAGAGAAATTTTTAGGTGTGTACACTCTTAATTTCATCGTTTCATTCAAATATTGGCTGTCTATCGTATATTCTGTCATGGATCCATCTCTACCCATGTTCCGAGCACCTCCTCACAGCATGGAAATTCATTATAAAATTCCCCTAATCCTATACATGTAAACGTTCCATTTTCTATTTTATCATAGAATTGTGCAAAAAGTTGAACAGATGGGTTTTAGCCAAAATTAGATAGGGAAAAGTGTGGTTTACAATTACTTAAAAAAATCTTTATATTCTGTTGACACCTTTTTCGATCCGTAGTATATTATTACTTGTCAGCAAGAAAAGCCGACAAATTCCTACATACGATTCCGTAGCTCAGTTGGGAGAGCGCCACCTTGACAGGGTGGAAGTCGTTGGTTCGAGCCCAATCGGAATCATCCATACAAAGTGCCGAAGTGGCGCGGTTTCCTAGCATAGGGGAGGCCGCGTCACTTCTTTTATTTTTTAGGAAAAGTGTACCGATTGTGGACCAAAAGGAAAAACTAGCTGTTTGCCCTTTTGTAAAATGCTTCATCCATTTTGTTAGTTGCTTTCTGATATGCTGTTCTAATTGCATGACCATAAATAACCATTGTGATCCGAATGTCAGAGCATTAGAAAAGTACAGAGTGATAATCCTTTTCATTCCACAATTCTCCAGCCTCCATTTACTTCTTCATCCCTCCATTATGTACTTAATGCTCTTAATTCTAATTCACACGCTAAAGCTAAAGATAAGAAAAGCCTCTAGTGATGCGGCTGTTCTTTAGCTGCTTCAAATAGTTGCTGAACTTATTAAGGTCGCGACAAAATTACCATAGATGAAGAAGTGTAGATGATCAATGGCCAAGAAGTCCTCTGAACAAGAAAATAAATACATAGATCAACAACGATTTTTCCAGTGATGTGAAATTACCTGCTAAAATGTGATATGCTTACTTATACGAATATGTTGGAACGAGGTGAAGGAATGGAAACCAAATATAGCATCGTCAAAAAATCGATTAAATCGAAAATCTTAGATGGTACGTATGAGCCGCATCAAAAGATTCCCTCAGAAAGCGAAATGATGCGTCAGTTTAATGTAAGTCGACATACGGTCAGGCTGGCGGTTGGGGAGCTTGTCAGTGAAGGCTGGCTCTACCGCGAGCAAGGGGCTGGGACTTTTTGTGCGGATCGTACAGATCAGCAGAGAAAGGAAGCCGGCTCCAGGAAGAATATTGCGATTGTGACGACGTACATTTCCGACTATATCTTTCCTTCGATCATTCGCGGAGCTGAAGCGTACTTGAGTGATCAGGGCTATCATGTCACATTGTTCAATACAAACAATGACCATGAAAAAGAGAGAATTTATCTTGAAAAGATTATCACGCAGGGGTTTGATGGAGCGATTATTGAGCCGACCCAGAGTGCCTTCACAAATCCGAATATCAATTATTATTTAAATCTTGAACGCCTTGATATTCCTTACATCATGATAAATGCCTATTATGATGAACTGGAGCCCGTAAGAGTCGTCGTGGATGACGAACGAGGGGCATTTCTGCAGACAGAGCATTTGATCGAAAATGGCCATAAGGAGATCCTTGGCTTTTTCAAAACCGATGACATGCAGGGAACGCTTAGGATGAAGGGATACTTGAAAGCCCACCGGGAGTATGGGGTGCCGATTACTCCGAAGCATATAGTTACCTATAATACCTCCGGAAAACATACGAAGCCGATCGAAGAATTTGAATGCTTCTTAAATCAGCAGGGACCTCATCCGACAGCGGTTGTCTGCTATAACGATGAACTGGCCATGAAGCTATTGCATATCATTCGCGAGCATCAGCTTCGAGTACCGGACGATATATCAATCATTGGATATGATAATTCTTTTTTGGCAGAAATGTCGGAAGTCAAGCTTACGTCCATTGAACATCCGAAATCAGATTTAGGAAAGACGGCTGGAAAGTTAATCTTAAGCATGATTAGCCGGAAACAAATGAACAAAGATGCGGGGGAAGAAGTGCAAAGCGTGATTTATTCCCCGGAATTGGTGTTGCGCCAATCGACTAAAAAAATCAGCACGCCAAGTAAAAGCTTACAGGATGCAACATAATAATGGAAAGAAGAGGCTGTTACAAAGAATTTTCCCGCTAGAAAACCCGAACGAATTCGTTCGGGTTTTCTTTATGAATCAATACATGCATACGCCGCTCCGGCAACATTCTTCGCTTTCCGCGGGCACGGCCTCAGTCTCCTCAGAAAGCAAAGACCGCTTTTACTTCTGGGGTCTTTGCCTCGTGCTGTTCCCACAGGAGAGTCTACGTATGTTGCCTACGCTCCATTCGAGCCATTCCACCCTATTGTTCGTCTTTTCTAGTGGCAGTTAGTGTTTTGCCCCACCCCCTTCTTTATTTTTTAGTTTTCTTATCAGTATGAGTATCAGTAAAATTTACTGAATATTTTAACTTGTATGGATAAGTTAGTGTATGTATAATGATGTCAAAAGGAGGGAGAAACATGAAAGTAAAAACGATTCCTAACATTGACGTCCATACTAGTCGAGGCGTTCCACCTGATTTGCCATCTAGAGTGAACATCACTATTGATGAAGAGGTAGAGGCAGATGTCGAGGTCAAATGGAACGCCGTGAAAGAACAGGATTTTCAAATACCTGGGAGCTTTAAAGTAGAAGGGACCATTCAGGACAAAGATTACCCGAATCCGTTGATTGAACAAAGAGCGGATCCCTATATTTATCTCCATGAAGATGGTTTCTACTATTTCACTGCTTCCCATCCGCTTTATGACCGCATTGTCCTACGCAGAGCAAGCTCGATTGAAGGATTGCCTGATGCCGAGGAAGTGGTTGTTTGGGAAAAGCATGAGAGCGGCATAATGTCAGAACATATTTGGGCCCCTGAAATACATTTCATTGATGGCAAGTGGTACATCTACTTTGCAGGAGGAGAAAAAGGGGATGTGTGGGCGATACGTCCGTATGTTTTGGAAAATGATCAAGCCAATCCATTGGAAGGTGAGTGGGTGGAAAAAGGACAGATCAATACGGACTTCCAAAGTTTTTCATTAGACGCAACCACTTTTGAACATAATGGTAAGCGCTTTCTTGTGTGGGCGCAAAAAGTTCAAGAAGATACGATCTCTAACTTGTACATCTCAGAAATGGCCAACCCATGGACCATCAAAGGACCGCAGGTGTTACTAGCTACTCCTGAGTATGAGTGGGAAGTACAGGGGTTTGATGTCAATGAAGGCCCGGCTATGATCAGCCGAAATGGCCGCGTGTTTATCAGTTACTCCGGAAGTGCAACGGATGATCGATATGCGATGGGGCTGCTTGAGATCGGTGAGCACAGTGATTTATTAGATCCTGACTCATGGATCAAACATCCCGAACCAGTTTTTGTGTCCAGTGAAGAGACAGAAGAGTACGGACCAGGGCATAACTCGTTTACAACAGATAAAGATGGCACCGATTTGCTTGTATATCATGCCCGGCCCTACAAAAGGATCACAGGTAATCCGTTGTACGATTACAATCGTCATGCTCGGACTCAGAGGATGTTCTGGAAAAAGGATGGAACACCGTACTTTGGATATCCAGGTCTTCGTTTGGAAAAAAGAAAAGTACGAGCAACCGTTCATGTCAAATAAGATACAGTTTTTGGTGCTTAAAGAACCTATTTCAAATAAAGGAGAGGTTTCATGACATTGAAAAAAAGGTTGGGGGAAGGTTGGATTATTGCTGCCTTTAGTCTGGCTGCTTTGTTAGTATTTGCCGTGGGGAATGAGGTTGGGTTGGCGAAAAGCGATGCGTCTCCCCCTGAAGGGAAAATTGAGATGACAGGCGATATTGGAGATTTTGTGCCAGAAGAAATTGATGACCCTGTTCATGATCCATCGATATTTAAGGATGGGGATACGTACTATGTGGTATCCACAGGAGCGTTGAGAACAACGGATGAGCCTGGCGGTATTTTTATCCGTAAGTCAGAAGAAACCATTGGAGGCGAATGGGAAGCGATTGGTGAAATTCCCACACCTGAGTGGACTCAAGCCTATAATGTCGCTCACCTGTGGGCGCCGCATGTTGTGAAGAAAGGCGACACCTTTTATCTTTATTATGCTGCATCTATTTTTGGTACGAACAACTCCGCGATCGGGGCTGCCAAAACGAAAACCCCGGGAGACGTGAATTCATGGGAAGACCTTGGTCCTGTATTAACATCAGAACCAGGGGAGGTCAATTACAATGCTATTGACCCGATGGTCGTAAAAGATAAAGGGAAATGGTGGATGGTCTTTGGCTCTCATTTCAGCGGGATTCATATGCAGGAGCTTGAAAATATGACTGAACCAGTCGGGCCTGTCTATTCAATCGCAAGCCGTGATCAGACGACGGAACATAATACTGTCGAAGGACCAACTGTGTTCAAAAAAGGGAAATATTATTATTTAGTGACTTCATGGGATCGCTGTTGTGCGGGTTTAGATAGTACGTACAAGATGGCTATCGGACGCTCGGAATCTATCACCGGTCCTTATGTAGATAAAGAAGGTGTACCGCTTTTAGAAGGAGGAGGAACAGTAATCTTAACGAATGATGGCAACCAAGTCGGTCCAGGCGGACAGGATTATATCAAAGACCGTGGACGCGACTATTTGCTTCACCACTACTATGACGGCGATGCGGATGGAACCATTCGTATGCAGGTGAGAAGCTTGTCCTGGGAGGACGGCTGGCCGGTCCTGACGCAATAAATGAATGGGGAAAGACAGGAGTTTGAGAGAGGCTCCTGTCTTTTTTATAGTCTAGGAAATTATAGGATATTTAATTGTAGATAAGTATTATTTAAGCTCCAACGCCCACCCCCCTCGCGACATAAGCAACCCGTGCTTTGGAAGGAAATATCACCTTCCTCCAGGGTGACTGAGCTTTTGTTCTACAACTTATTAAAACTTATGGAGGACAGTTGAATGTTGTCATAACTGTATTTTGAGGCAAAGTTAAATAAACTTATTAATTTTCTGTCAAATTTATTCTTGAACGTACGTACGAATTGGTTTAATATAAAATCAAACACCAATAAATATACGTATAAGTTGGAAGGAGTGTGGCTCACAATGCTGGAGGATTTAAAACAGCAAGTACTTGAGGCAAACCAAGATCTTCCCAAACATCATCTTGTTACATTTACATGGGGAAATGTAAGCGGTTTTAATCAAGAAAAGCAGCTTGTGGTGATTAAACCGAGTGGAGTACCTTACGAAGAGCTGACGCTTGAAGATTTAGTTGTGGTCGATCTTCAGGGGAATGTAGTGGAAGGAAACTTGAAACCATCATCAGATACACCGACACACGTAGCCCTATACCGGAAATATCCGTATCTAGGCGGCGTTGTACATACCCATTCGCCTTGGGCAACGAGCTGGGCCCAGGCAGGAAGAGATATTCCTTGTTTGGGAACTACGCAGGGAGATTACTATTACGGGGAGATTCCTTGTACGCGTAAACTGACCCCTCAGGAAATTAATACGGATTATGAAGAGCAGACAGGAAACGTCATCATTGAAACATTTGAGAAGAGAGGGCTTCAGCCGGGACAGATACCTGGTGTACTTGTTCATAGCCATGCCCCATTTAATTGGGGGTATGATCCGAAAGACGCGCTACACAATGCCGTTGTCTTAGAAGAGGTAGCGAAAATGGCCTTGCATACCTATCAAATCAATCCGGATACTCCAAAAATGGATCAAGCTTTATTGGATAAGCATTATTTGCGGAAGCATGGTATCAATGCGTATTACGGTCAATGATTGAATAAGGAGGAACGTTGAATGTCAACAAAATATGCTATTGGAGTCGATTATGGCACAGAGTCAGGAAGAGCGGTATTAGTGTCATTGGCCAATGGGGAAGAGGTCGCTGATCATGTGACTCCTTACCGTCACGGTGTCATTGATGAACGTCTGCCCGCGACAAATGTTGAACTTGGGCATGAATGGGCCCTTCAGCACCCGAATGATTATATTGAAGTTCTAGAGCAATCGATCCCTGCTGTGATCAAGACTTCTGGTGTTAATCCTGAAAATATTATTGGTCTGGGGATTGATTTTACCGCCTGTACGATGCTCCCGATTGATGCAAAAGGCTTACCACTATCGTATAGTGAGGCATGGAAAAACCATCCGCATGGATGGGTGAAATTATGGAAGCACCATGCGGCCCAGGATGAGGCTAATAAGCTGAATGCTATCTCTGAACAGCGCGGGGAAGAATTTTTGAAACGGTATGGAGGAAAAATATCCTCGGAATGGATGATCGCAAAAATCTGGCAGATTCTTGATGAAGCGCCGGAAATCTATCAAGCTACTGATCAATTTGTAGAAGCAACAGACTGGGTTATCTCCCAACTGACGGGAACCCTTCTAAGAAACAGCTGTACGGCTGGTTATAAATCGATATGGCATAAACAAGAGGGATATCCAAGCAGAGACTTTTTTCAGGCATTGGATCCTCGCTTAGCAGATATAACAGCTACAAAGCTAAGAGGGAAAGTTGTCTCGTTAGGCACTAAGGCTGGCGGCGTAACAAAGGAAATGGCGAAAAGGACTGGTTTATTGGAAGGCACTCCTGTAGCAGTGGGAAATGTCGATGCCCATGCAGCTGTTCCTGCTGTTGGAGTGACATCACCTGGAAAAATGGTCATGGCTATGGGGACATCCATTTGCCATTTACTGCTAGGGGAGAAAGAAAAACATGTCGAGGGCATGTGTGGTGTGGTAGAAGACGGGATTATTCCTGGGCTGTACGGATATGAAGCAGGGCAGTCGGCAGTCGGAGATATCTTTGCCTGGTATGTCGATAATGGGGTTCCATCCTCTGTGCAGGATGCTGCTCATGACCAAGGTTTGAATGTTCATCAATATTTAGAACAAAAAGCTTCGGATTATTTCCCAGGGGAAACGGGCCTTCTTGCTTTAGATTGGTGGAATGGAAACCGTTCTGTCCTTGTTGATACAGAATTAAGCGGACTTCTCATCGGTGCTACCCTGCAAACGAAACCCGAAGAAATCTACCGTGCGCTTATTGAAGCAACCGCATTTGGAACAAGGAAAATCGTCGATGCTTTCCATCAGAATGGTGTACCAGTAGAAGAATTGTATGCGTGCGGCGGCCTCCCGCAAAAGAACAAATTATTGCTACAGATTTATGCGGATGTAACGAACCGGACGATCAAGGTTGCGGATTCCAAGCAAACACCGGCTTTGGGCGCAGCAATGTTTGGAGCGATTGCGGCCGGCAAAGAGCGAGGTGGATTTGATCATGTCGTTGATGCTGCCGAGCAAATGGCACGGATAAAAGAAGAAACGATTGAGCCGATTCCCGAGCACGTTGAAATCTATGAAGAATTATACAAGGAATATTCGACTCTTCATGACTACTTTGGCAGAGGAGAAAATCAAGTCATGAAACGATTGAAAGCGCTTAGAAAGCCGGCGAACACGGGGAAGGGGAATTTGTATGTTAAAAACTAGGCCTTATGAATTTTGGTTTGTGACAGGGAGCCAGCATTTATACGGAGAGGAAGCACTAAGAGAAGTCCAGGCTCACTCCGAAGAAATCGTAGATCAGTTGAATGAATCCCAGCACTTACCCTTTAAAATTGTCTTTAAATCCGTCTTAACCTCATCTGAAGACATCCATAAAGTGATGGGGGAAGCAAATAGGAATGAACAATGTGCCGGTTTAGTGACCTGGATGCACACCTTTTCACCTGCAAAAATGTGGATTGCTGGTTTGAAGGCACTACAAAAGCCTTTGCTTCATCTGCATACTCAATATAATCGGGAAGTGCCTTGGGACTCGATCGATATGGATTTTATGAACTTGAACCAGTCAGCTCACGGAGACCGGGAGTTTGGATTTATGGTTTCCCGGCTGGATATCGCTCGCAAAGTGGTTGTAGGTCACTGGCAGGATGAGGCTGTTGTCCAAAAAATATCCGACTGGATGAGAACATCAGTCGCTCATACAGAAGGAAACAGCATTCGCGTTGCTCGTTTTGGGGATAACATGCGTCATGTAGCTGTAACCGATGGAGATAAAGTGGAAGCCCAAATGAAATTCGGCTGGACGGTAGATTATTATGGAATTGGAGATTTGGTAGAGGAAATCAAAACAGTTACTGAACAGGAAGTGGATGATTTATATCATACTTATACAGAATTGTATGAGTTTGATGGGGATGGAGAAGAGGTGAAAGAATCCATAAAGGAACAGGCCCGTATAGAGCTTGGATTGAAGTCATTTCTATCTTCAAGGAATTACAATGCGTTTACAACCAATTTTGAAGACTTGCATGGTATGAAGCAGCTGCCGGGGTTAGCTGTGCAAAGGTTGATGGCGGAAGGCTATGGCTTTGCCGGAGAGGGAGACTGGAAAACAGCTGCCCTTTTAAGGATGATGAAGATTATGGCCGACAATAAAGGCACCTCCTTTATGGAAGATTATACGTACCATTTAGAAAAAGGAAAGGAAATGATTTTAGGCTCACACATGCTTGAAGTGTGCCCGACGCTCTCCGCAACGAAACCTACCATAGTGGTTCATCCGTTAACAATGGGGGACCGGGAAGACCCTGCAAGACTTGTGTTTGATGGCCAAGGGGGAGAAGGCATCAATGTGTCCCTTGTCGAAATGGGCGGCCGCTATCGATTGATTATCAACGAAGTGCAGGCTCATCAGCCGGAATTCAGCACTCCGAACCTCCCTGTTGCAAAGCTCATGTGGGAACCTAAACCATCGCTGTCTCAGGCTACAGAAGCATGGATTCATGCCGGCGGTGCTCATCACACGGTATTTTCCTTCCAAGTCACCACGGAACAATTATGTGACTTTGCCGACATGGCAGGTATCGAGTGTCTGGTGATTGATGAAGATTTGAATATGAGGCAGTTTCGCAATGAATTAAAGTGGAATCAAGCGGTATGGAGTTAATTGGTGAGGATTCGTGGACAGCGGATCCCCTGTTTCTCCGATTTTAGACGGGGGAGGTAAGGTGGGATTTTTCATATGTACGTATAAGTTATTTGGTTTGTCAATAAACTTATTGACCACTTATAAAGGAAGTGATACTATTTTATATAACCAACCTATCAAATGATTTTCAATTTTTGTATGCGCTATCATTTTCGATGCTTTAGACTTCAAGAGGAAAATTTAAAAGGAACAGTATCAGCATTTCACTAACCTGGAGGGGGAAATAAGATGAAGAAAGGTTTGTTAGTTTTATTGTTTTCTCTTATGGCACTTGTATTGATCGCATGTGGGGGAGGAGATGAAGCATCAGGAGACGCGGAAGAAACAGAAGTCATTGGAGAAGATGTGGAAGGAGCCACGGAACTCACCTTTTGGACATTCGTTGGTCAGCACGTCGATTTATTTCGTGATTCAGCTGAGCGATGGAATGAAGAAAACCCGGATCGCCCTATTAAATTAGTAGCTGAAACTTATCCTTATGACCAAATGCATAACAATTTATTGCTGGCTTTACAATCGGGAAAGGGCGCACCCGACATTGTTGATATTGAGCAGAGCAAATATGCCAACTACATGCAAGGGGAACCGCAGCTTGAGCCTTTGAACGAATATGTGGAACCAGTCTTGGAAGACTCCGTCACATCTCGTTTTGAAATGTATGCAAAAGATGGAAAATATTACGGAGCTCCTACCCATGTCGGGGCAACGGTCATGTATTATAATAAAGAAATCATGGATCAAGCAGGTGTGGATATCGATTCAATTAAAACATGGGATGATTTCGTTGAAGCAGGTAAGAAAGTAGTAGAAAACACCGATGCTGTCATGTGGAATGTCGGTACGACAGATTACTTAATGGACTTCTTCCCGATGGTTTCGCAGCAAGAGTCCGATTTCTTCAATGAAGATGGAGAAGTAACGCTTGATAATGAAACTAACGTTGATACGCTCCAGTTCCTTAACGATGTCCTTTACAAACATAATATTGCAGAATTAACTCCAGGTGGTATGAATCAGACGGAAGAGTTTTATGGATATATGAATGAAGGAAATGCAGCTACAGTCTTAGCGCCACTTTGGTATATGGGACGTTTTATCGATAGTATGCCTGACTTGAAAGAGAAGATGGCAATTCGTCCGCTCCCTGCTTGGGAAGAAGGCGGAGATCGAACAGCTGGTATGGGAGGAACGGGTACGGTCGTCACGAACCAAACGGAAGATGCAGAGCTTGCTAAAGAATTTTTGGCTTTCACCAAGCTTTCAGAAGAAGGAAATGTGAATTTGTGGCAAGTCCTAGGATTTGATCCTCCTCGCTGGGATGTATGGGAAAGCGATGCTGTAAAACAAGACAATAAATATTATGATTACTTCGGAGATGGCATCTTTGATATGCTAATCGATGTCAAAGATGAAATCAACGAAATCCACTTAACCGAACATACCCCAGATGTAGCGACAGAATACAATACAAATGTTGC
This sequence comes from Halobacillus sp. H74, assembly GCF_052246715.1. Taxonomy (NCBI): domain Bacteria; kingdom Bacillati; phylum Bacillota; class Bacilli; order Caryophanales; family Bacillaceae; genus Halobacillus; species Halobacillus sp. H74. Next base: position 262,488 of record NZ_JBQQCI010000006.1, read on the forward strand.
GGAGAATGTATTAAGACAGCAATCTCAATCACCTGAGGAAGCATTAAATGAAGCAGCTGATAAAATAAGAGACATGCAATAAAAAGAAGCGGCAAGGAGTAATTCTCCCTTGCCGCTTTCTTATGGTCTAGGAAATCATAAATAAATTATCTTGGATAACTTTTATAATAGGTATGTCCAGCTACAGAGCCAGACACGAAACGGATAAGCAACCCGTCCTGTGGAAGGGAGATCCCCTTTTTGCTTATGCATTTCATGTCTTTCAGGGCGCTTGCGCTTTTGTTCTGCAAAAAAAATCGGTTAAAATTCAGATTATTCTACAAAATAAATAAAACTTATTGAAAACGCATCCAAAGTTAGCTATACTTTAAACAACAGCTTATACGTACATCTTTTGTTAATTGATAGGTTGGCAGTTGAGACGTTCGTATATCAAGAAACTAAGTAAAGGTTGGTAATCTTGGAAGCGTATACAGGAAGGTTAAAAATTACTTGAGGAGTGATCATGTATGTCTCAATCTTTAAAAGCGACGATGATACTTGATAAAAGTTATCAAATCGCACCCGTAGATGAAAGAATCTATGGATCATTCGTTGAACATTTAGGCAGAGCCGTCTATGGAGGAATCTACGAACCGGGTCATCCCGAAGCCGATGAACAGGGGTTTCGTAAAGATGTAATCAATCTAGTGAAGCAACTTCAAGTCCCGATCGTCCGGTATCCGGGCGGAAATATGGTATCCGCTTACAATTGGGAAGATGGGGTCGGTCCAAAAGAAGAGCGTCCACGCCGGCTGGAGCTCGCTTGGCGGACGATCGAAACCAACCAAGTTGGAACAAATGAATTTGTTGATTGGGCTAAAAAAGTAGATGCTGAAGTAATGATGGCTGTAAACCTTGGTACAAGAGGGATTGATGCGGCAAGAAACATTATTGAATATACGAACCATCCTAAAGGAACCTACTGGAGTGAGCTTCGTAGATCTCATGGGTATGATCAACCGCATAACATAAAAACATGGTGCCTGGGCAATGAAATGGATGGGCCTTGGCAGGTGGGGCAGAAGACAGCTCAAGAATATGGGAAAATTGCCAAAGAAGCAGGGAAAGCTATGAAACTGGTAGATCCGACTATTGAATTAGTGGCCTGCGGCAGTTCAAACACGGACATGCCGACATTCCCTGAATATGAGGCGACAACATTAGATATCGCCTATGAAGAGGTGGATTTCATATCTCTCCACCAATACTACGGCAACCGCACCAACGACCCTGCCAATTACTTAGCGAAAAACTTGGACATGGATCATTTTATCAAAACCGTCACCGCCACCTGTGATTACATTAAAGCGAAACATCGTAGTAAAAAAACCATTAATCTAAGCTTTGATGAGTGGAATGTCTGGTACCATTCCAACGAAGCGGACAAGCAAATAGAGCCTTGGTCGGTAGCACCTCCACAGTTGGAAGATGTGTATAACTTTGAGGATGCCCTCCTTGTAGGCAGTATGCTGATTACCTTTTTACAGCACGCTGATCGGGTGAAAATGGCCTGTATGGCTCAACTCGTTAACGTCATCGCTCCAATTATGACCGAGAATGGTGGACGTTCCTGGAAGCAAACCATTTATTATCCATACCTGCACACATCTATTTACGGCAGGGGAGTCGCATTAAAGCCAATATTATCTTCTCCAAAGTATGATAGCAAAGATTTTACTGATGTTCCTTATGTAGATAGTGCAGCAGTTTTTAATGAAGAGGAAGAAGAAGTTTCAATCTTTATTGTTAATAAACATTTACAAGAGTCGATCGATTTATCTGTCGACCTGCGCAGCTTTGAAGGCTTTCAACTACAAGAACATGTGGTATTAGAACATGAGAATTTGAAAGCCGTCAACACATCTGCAGAGGAATCAGTGAAACCCCATTCCCATGGAGCTTCTGAGTTTCAGGATGGATACTTGACTGCGCGTCTGTCTAAAACGTCCTGGAATGTTATTCGTTTAAAAAAATCATAACGTTTCTGTTTGTTGGAAGAAATGAGCTATTTACTTAGGAGGAGGATCCTATGAACACAATGTCTAATAGCGGTGCAAGAGTACGTTCGAAGACTAAAAGAGAGTCCAGAAAGGTTATGAAGTTCTTAAACTCCAAAAAAGTCGTTCCTTATATTTTTGTTACACCGTTCATCCTTTCTTTTCTGGTCTTGACACTCTACCCTGCCATTCAGGGAATCATTATGAGTTTCCAAAGCGTGCTACCAGGTCAAGTGGAATTCATCGGGATGCAGAACTATACTAGGGTCCCGAATGGCACCTTTTATAAAGCTTTGACCAATACGACGGTCTATGTCATATTGACTGTGATTATCCTGACGTTTATCCCGATGCTTATTGCAGTGTTTTTAAATTCAAAAGTTATAAAATTTAAGACTCTATTTCGTGCATCGTTATTTGTGCCAGCTTTAACCTCTACAATTGTCGGTGGTATGATTTTCCGTTTGATGTTTGGTGAGCAGGAAACAGCAGCAGCAAACCAATTTATTAGTTTGCTTGGATTTGATCCTGTCAACTGGCGATTCACACCCTGGTCCGGGATGCTATTAATGGTCTTATTAGCTTCCTGGCGATGGATTGGGGTTAATTTGCTCTACTTTTTAGCCGCTTTGCAAAACGTTCCAGAGGAGTTGTACGAAGCAGCTGATATTGATGGTGCTTCTCGTTTCCAAAAGCTGTGGTACATCACTTTGCCTCAATTAAAACCCATCATAATTTTCGTAAGTACGATTACAATTATAAACGGTTTTCGGATGTTTGAAGAAAGCTTTGTATTTTGGGAAGCCGGATCACCAGGGAATATCGGTCTGACGGTGGTTGGCTATATTTATCAGCAGGGCATTCAGCAGAATGATATGGGATTCGGTGCCGCAGTTGGAGTTGTTCTAATGTTGATCATTTTCGTAGTGAGCTTCATTTACCTTATTATGACAGGCACCTTTAAGAAGGGGGAAGCGTAAATGAATAATGAGAAAAATAAAGGCCTTGTCTGGTTTGCAAATGGAGCGTTTGTGCTTATTTCTTTGATTGCTTTATTCCCGATTATCAGCTTATTGATTTCTTCCTTTATGCCTTCCTCTGTTTTAATGAGAAACGGCATCACTTTTAGCATTGATACGGAATTATTAGGTCTTGATAATTATACGTACATCTTCACTCAATCTGGTGAATATTGGGCATGGTATGGCAACAGTTTGATCATCTCAGCTATAACCATCATTCTTTCCTTGTTCTTTTCATCGATGGTAGGATATGCATTAGCCATGTACCCTTTTAAGGGAGGAAACTTTTTCTTTGTCCTTGTGTTGTTCATTCTGATGGTTCCCTTTGAGATCCTGATGCTACCGCTTTACCAGTTGATGATTGATACGCAATTGATCAACACTTATTTTGCCGTGGTACTTCCTATGATTGTGGCCCCGGTAGCCGTCTTTTTCTTCAGGCAATATGCGTTAGGGCTTCCTAAAGCATTGATGGATGCAGCGAGAATCGATGGGGCGACGGAATATGGGATTTTCTTCAGAATTATGCTGCCTCTCATGGGCCCTTCTCTTGCAGCGATGGCTATACTGCAAGGTCTGGCAAGCTGGAATAACTTCTTGTGGCCGCTACTAGTACTCAGATCGAATGATATGTTTACACTGCCGATTGGTTTAGCTACCCTACTTACTCCTTACGGCAACAATTACGACGTCTTAATTGCCGGTTCTGTAATGACTATCATTCCGATTATCATATTGTTTATTTTTTTCCAACGATACTTTGTTTCTGGTCTGACTGTCGGGGGAGTAAAAGGCTGATTATTACCGGGCTCTGGTTTAGTCCGGTTATTTTCTAATCAAAGGTTTGTATTATAATAGACTTGACTGACTGTTAACAAAGGGGGGGTGTAAAAAATGAATGCAAATGGTCTGGTTTCTAAGCTCAATGAATATTTAAAATGGATGACACGATTAGCAGGGTTGAATGCTCTGTTTCTCATTGGCATGCTTTCGGGGTTGGTATTATTCGGTCTTTTCCCATCCATATCCGCAAGCCTGGGTCTGGCAAAAAAGTGGTTTAGCGGTAACACAGCTGTGCCGCTTTGGCGTACCTATTGGCAGCTGTATAAGCAGGAATGGAAAACCGCTAACCTCATGGGACTGCTATTATCAATAACGGGCGGGATTCTATATATCAACTACCTACTTCTAAAATCCGTGGAGGGTTCGATCTTTTTCCTCGTCCCTTTTGCTTTTATAGCTCTTGTCTTTTTGTTCGGATTGGTCGTTCTGTGGGTTTTCCCACTGATGGTTTATTACAAAGCATCCCTCCAGCAACACATGAAAAATGCATTCATTTTGGGGCTGACTAAAATCCACCTGTCATTCGGGATGGCTGTGGTATGGTTCGCAGCTGGATATTATTCCTTACAGCTACCTTCGTTGATCCCCTTCTTTTCTTTTGCCTTGCTCTTCCTGGGCTGGATGTGGCTTGCTTATCAAGTGCTTGAGAAAATCAGAACCAATCCTACCGCTTATAAAAAAGCTGTCTGATCTCTATCATTTAGAGACAGGCAGCTTTTTTTATTCAAAACTTTCTGAATGATTATTGACAAATAGTGATGAGTTCCTTAATCTAAATATACGTATAAGTTAATAGTGTATACCTTTTTCAAGTTATCATGTACGATTGAGTTGACTAGCTTGGCGTTTAAATTTCAAGCGTCTTAAATGGATCTATGGCAAAGAATAATGGATGAGGTGGGGTTGCATGGGAAATCGAATGGTACTAAATACAGACATCTCCAAAGGCAGAATCAACCGCAATATTTATGGACATTTTGCCGAGCATCTAGGCCGTTGTATATATGAAGGAATTTGGGTGGGGGAAGATTCCTCCATTGCCAACCAGAACGGTATTCGTACAGATGTTTTGGAAGCGCTTCGAAACATTAATATTCCAGTCCTTCGCTGGCCGGGAGGCTGCTTCGCTGATGAATATCATTGGAAAGATGGCGTAGGGCCACGGGAAGGTCGAAAGCGAATGGTCAATACGCATTGGGGCGGGGTTATCGAGAATAACCACTTTGGCACCCACGAATTCATGATGCTCTGTGACTTTCTGGGAGCCGAGCCGTATATTTCCGGGAATGTCGGCAGCGGGACTGTGCAGGAAATGTCGGAGTGGGTCGAGTATATGACTTTCGATGGAGAATCTCCAATGGCAGATTGGAGAAAAGAAAACGGCAGAGAGCATCCGTGGAAGTTAACTTATTTTGGAATTGGGAATGAAAATTGGGGATGCGGTGGTCATATGAGACCACAATATTATGCCGACTTATACCGTCGTTTTCAAACCTATGTTAGAAATTATGGAGACAATACTATTTACAAAATAGCCTGCGGACCTAACATTGATGATTATAAATGGACAGAAGTGCTGATGAAAGAAGCTTCCGATTTAATGGACGGGTTGAGTCTCCATCATTATACATACCCAGGAGAATTTTGGAAGAAGAAAGGTTCCGCCACAGACTTTGACCAAAATGAATGGGATATCACGATGTCAAGAGCGCTTTATATGGATGAATTAATTACAAAGCATTCCACGATTATGGATCATTATGATCCTGAAAAGCGCGTGGGCTTAATTGTTGACGAATGGGGAACATGGTTCGATGTTGAGCCTGGCACCAATCCCGGGTTTCTATATCAGCAGAATACGATCAGAGATGCTTTGGTCGCAGGCGTTTCGTTAAATATTTTCAACCACCACTCCGATCGAGTTCAAATGGCTAATATAGCCCAGACGGTTAATGTGTTACAATCAATGATTCTCACAGAAGGGGAGGAAATGGTTCTCACCCCGACTTATCATATTTTTGACATGTACAAAGTGCATCAGGATGCAGAAAACCTTCCTATCGAAGTAGAAACAGAACAGATCATCAATGGAGATGTGAGTATCCCTAAAATCCAAGCTTCGGCATCCATAGCTAAGGATGGAACCGTAAATATCAGTTTGTGTAACTTAAGTACACAGGGAGAAGGGACTATTGAGATAGACCTCCGAGGAAAAAGCTATCATGATGCAGATGGAAGAATTCTCACCTCGGACCATATGAGCGATCATAATACCTTTGAAAACCCGGATAAAGTGAAACCACAAGACTTTCAAGTCTTCTCTATAGCGGAGAATCAATTAAAGGCAACCATGCCGGCAATGTCTGTCGTTCTATTATCCCTAAAACCTTAAACCAGTGCTTCCGTCTAGGAGTGGGAGGTCAACGGAACCAATAGATAGGAGGAAAACGTATGTATGATTTACAAGAGATGAAGCAATTGGCTTTTGAACTAGAGCAAGACCCTGACATACTGCCTTATATAAATATGGAAAAAGGCTCGATTGAAGCTTTACCTGAATACCTCGACCACCTGGGCTTCAAACATGCCACTCTCATTGCTGATCAGCATACATGGAAAGCAGCGGGAAAGGAATTATCTTCTATCATAGAACAAGGCGGTTGTGAGGTGACCCCTGTAAAGATAACTTCCAATACCAATGGTCAGGTGCTTGCTGATGAAGCGTCCATCGTCCAAGTGCTCGTTGAAACGCCACCTCAGACGGATGTGCTCCTGGCAGTAGGATCTGGAACGATTCATGACATCACCCGATTCTGCAGCTACAAAATAGATGCCCCCTTTGTTTCTGTCCCTACAGCTGCCTCGGTGGACGGCTTCACTTCCAAAGGGGCACCCTTGATTTTGCGGGGATTCAAGCAGACGATCCAAACTTCTTCCCCTATAGCTGTATTTGCCGATATCGATATTCTTAAAGAAGCGCCCCTTGAAATGACGGCCGCCGGTTTTGGAGATATGGTTGCTAAAATGACTTCTCTGCTAGACTGGAAGATTTCTTATTGGGTGAATGATGAACCTTATAATGAGATGGCGGCAAATTTGACAAGACGTTCTCTTTACAACTGTGTAGATCACGTGAATGAAATCGCTAAAGCTGAGGATGAAGGCATTCGAATCTTAACGAAGGCACTGATTGAGTCAGGACTTGTGATGCTGCTGCTCGACTTTTCAAGACCAGCATCCGGAGGGGAACACCATTTATCACACTATTGGGAAATGGATTTACTGAAAAAAGGAGCACCGCAAGTATTGCATGGAGCGAAAGTCGGAGTCGCTACTGCCCTCCTGATCCAACTCTATCAATCTTATGCCAATGATGAGAGAGTATTCGGGGCGAACACTTCTAGAATTACAGAAGAAATCTCACGTCTCCCCGACTATACTAAGGTTTTAGACTGGTTACAATTAACAGGAGGTGCTCAATTACCTTCCGATTTGGGGATAGACAGCGAGCTCGTTCATGAAAGTCTTAACAAAGCATTCACGATTCGGGATCGGTGTACAGGTTTGTACTTGATCAATCACGCGAAAAAAGAAGACCTCTCGCTTTCATGGAGGAGCGGACATGAGTTGTAAAGCTTGTCCGCCCCACATGTCCCGAGAAGATGTAATGGAACAAATCGAAGATCAGCTCGCTCTTGAGACCGAATTGGTTTCAGACAGCATTTATAAAAGCAGGTTGACCAAGTGTGCTTCATGCCCCTCGCTTCATGAAAAAAACACCTGCATGCATTGCGGCTGCTTTGTCCAATTCAGAGCAAAGTTATCTTATAAACACTGTCCTCATCCAGAGGGCAGCCGTTGGGAAGAAGGAGACGGTTTATGAAGATGAAGTCAAAAGAGATTCAAGTAACAGGTCAAGAAACTTGGACCTTATTTCGTTTGGAAAATGACCAGGGGATGAGTGTTCATTTTCTGAATTTTGGCGGCATAATCACAAATATTTCCGTCCCTGATTGGAATGGGGATTCTGAAAATGTTGTGCTCAGCTATAAAAATTTCGAGGAGTACATGGAAAACCCAGGGTACCTCGGGGCATTAATCGGCCGGGTTGCTGGCCGTATTAAGCAAGCCTCTTTTCAATTAGAAGGAAAAGAGTATCAAGTCGAAGCGAATGAAGGGGAACATCACCTTCATGGCGGGGAAAAAGGCTTTCATCAACAAATTTGGGAAGCTTCCCCGTTCGAAAACGATGGGGGAATCGGTGTCACGCTTTCTCACAAAAGTTCTGACGGTGAAGGAGGATATCCGGCGACTATTGATGTTACGGTAACCTACACTCTGACTGATGATAATCGCCTGGTCATCGACTATTTTGCAGAGACCGACCAAACAACAGTGCTGACATTGACCAATCACACCTATTTTAATTTGAGTGGACAGGCCGATACTACAATTCATGATCATACTTTACGATTGAACAGTTCACGATTTGCTGAGCTGGATGATGAGCTTATCCCTACAGGAGAATGGATCAACCTGAATGATACACCGTTTGATTTTCGTGAGCAGAAACTTCTGGGTTCTAGCCTTTCGTATGAAACAACACAACAAAAAGCTGCGAATGGCGGAATCGATCATTTTTTCCTCCTCGATGGGAAACGCAAGCCGGACATTCGACTGGAGGAGGAAACGTCCAGGCGTACACTGGAAGTAGAAACAGACCAGCCAGGTGTTGTCATTTATACTTCAAACAATCTTCCAGAAGGCAAATTCTTGGTTGAAGGGAAAACGAGGAAGTACTCAGGTGTCTGTATCGAAACACAAAGTTCTCCTGCATCTATACATGAAGCAGGATTTCCTGAGATTACTCTCTCCCCTGGTGAACCTTATCAATCCCGCACGGTGTTCAAGTTCGGGATAGGAGCAACTCCATGAGTATGTTTGATGAAATGTCAGGATTCCTGCTTGATTTAGACGGAACCGTATGGAGAGAGCTGGAGCTGATTGAAGGAGCAGCAGAATCCATCCGGGAACTTCAAAAGGCAGGGAAACGAGTAGCAGCTTTGAGCAATAGGGGAACACATTCACGCAGACAGGTGGCATCTATTTTACAAGACAAAGGCGTGGACCTTGATCCAAAAGATATCATACTCACTTCCTTCGTGGCAGCTGAGTATTTACGAAAACATCATCCAGGTGAAGCGGTTTGGGTGTTAGGGGAATCAGGACTAATCGAAGAACTGCAAGAAAGTGGTATTCCATTAGCTTCATGCCCAGAGGATTCTTTTTGGCTTGTGGTTTCCCTTCATACAGGGGTTACCTATCATGACTTGGATCAGGCATTTCAAGCAGCTGCTAATGGTGCAAGAGTGATTGCTACGAATAATGATCGTGCCTATCCTAGTTCCCGTGGTGTATCGATAGATGTGGCTGGAATGCTGGGAGCGATTGAAGCAACTACTGGAAAAACACCTGAGGTCGTGGTGGGTAAACCATCTGTTCACATGTTTGAATGTGCCATGGATTGTCTTCAAGATACAGTAGAAAAAACGATGATCATTGGCGATAGTCTTGGTTCAGACATCGCGATGGGTAAATATGGCATCAAAACGGCACTCGTACTGTCTGGAAATACCACCCTGGAAATGATTTCTGATGCGGAGAGAACCCCTGATTATGTGCTTCATTCCATTAAAGATTTAATAGGTACATTAAAGAGGGATTGTATATCTTTGGAATCTATTAAAGGAGACTTGTGATGTACCAGGGAAAAATAGCGAATAGTCCTATGAAAATCACCGACAGCTTCTGGAAAGAAAGAATGGACATCGTCAAAAATCAAATGATCCCTTATCAATGGGATGCATTAAATGATCGATTGACTGATACAGAGCCCAGTCATGCGATTGAAAATTTTCGTATTGCTGCAGGGGAATCAGACGGAGAATTTTATGGCATGGTTTTTCAAGACAGTGATGTCGCCAAATGGCTGGAGGCTGTGGCTTATCTACTGGAAAATGAACCTGATGATAAATGGGAAAACACAGCGGATGAAGTCATTGACCTCCTCGAGAAAGCGCAAGGGGCAGACGGTTACTTAAATACCTATTATACCGTCAAAGAACCTAATAGGCGCTGGACGAATTTACGTGACAATCACGAATTGTATTGCGCAGGTCATTTGATCGAGGCAGCCGTTGCTTATTATCGAGCGACAGGAAAAGGTAAATTCCTAAATATTATGATCAGGTACGCCGATTATATCGACGAAATGTTCGGGCCTGAAGACCATAAAATAAACGGATATCCAGGACATCAAGAGATTGAACTCTCACTGGTGAAGCTGTATGAAGTCACCAACAACGAAAAATATTTGAAATTAAGCAAGTTCTTTATAGATGAACGAGGCAAGCAGCCCCATTATTTTGATATGGAAAAACAATCCAGAAAGGAAGGGAAGCCTTATTGGTTTTCAGGAGGACATAGGTATAGTCAATCCCATCTGCCTGTTCGGGAGCAGGAAACGGCCACAGGTCATGCGGTACGTGCGGTATATATGTATTCAGCGATGGCTGATCTAGCTGCTTACACCAATGACTCTTCACTAAAAGAGACTTGTGAAAAACTTTGGAATAATGTAACCAACAAACAAATGTACTTGACCGCTGGGATAGGCTCCATGGAATATGGAGAAGCTTTTTCTTTTGATTACGATCTTCCCAATGACCTATCTTATACGGAAACGTGTGCCTCTATCGGCTTGATTTTTTGGGCTAAGCGAATGCTTGAACTGGAGGCTCACCATAAATATGCGGACGTGATGGAACGGGCGCTGTACAACGGAGCTATCAGCGGGATGGATTTGGAGGGGCAGAAATTCTTTTACGTCAACCCTCTTGAAGTAGTTCCACAGGAAGTGGAAAGTCGGAATGAAAAGAAACATGTCAAGCCTGTCCGGCAGAAGTGGTATGGATGTGCCTGCTGCCCGCCGAATCTGGCGCGCCTCATTGCATCGATCCACCATTATATTTATACAAAAAGTAATGAAGAAATTTTTGTTCATTTATATATGGGTAATGAAACAACCATGGAAATCGGCGGTCACCAAGTGGGAATCACGCAAAAGACTAACTATCCTTGGGATGGAAAAGTCGCTATTGAGCTATCACCTGAAGTTGATACGACGTTAACGCTGGCTCTTCGAATTCCGGGGTGGGCTGTAACAGCTGAAGTGAAAGTAAACGGTGAGATCATAGATTTCCAACCTATAATGAAAAATGGATATGCCTTTCTCTCACGCACGTGGAAACAAGGGGATACAGTCAAATTGAACCTGGACATGCCGATTCAAAGGGTTCGGGCCCATCCTGCAGTAAGACATAGCTTTGGAAAAGTGGCACTACAAAGAGGACCGCTTGTTTATTGCCTGGAACAAGTGGATCATGGTGAGCAACTACACTCGATATATCTCCCTAAAGATGCTGATCTTAAAGCTGAGTATGAAAGGGATCTGCTGGGTGGTATCGTTACGCTCTTCGGGGAAGCCGAAAGGGTGGACGAGAGTGAGTGGCAGGATGGCTTGTACGGCACAAGTGATCCGGAAATAAAGCCGATCCAACTAAAAGCTATCCCCTATTATGCATGGTGTAACAGAGAGCCAGGCGAGGTGGTTGTTTGGATTAATGAAAAGCTCTAGAGATATAAGGTCCAATAAAATAATCTTTCAGAGCAGATAAAAAGTGACCCGGAGCTGAAGATTTCGACGACAGAGGAAGCAACTTACAGAAGAACAGCAATGGTATAAGGTTCGTCTTGTGTTAAAGATTGCAGAAGATGTTTGGGATTAATGTTATGAATATATAAAAGCGATAGAGGTTAAGTATCATAAAGGGTTTGTGTACAGCGTTAAGAAAGTTAAAGTGATGCGTTTGGATGCGAACACACGAAAAATCCATTGCACTAATATAGATGATACATGTTTCATATAAATAGGCTGATTCATTCTTGATGAATTTTTAAAAAACTGATATAACAGTATTCACTACAATATTTTTGGAAGCGCTCCTCCAGGGACATTCACTTTGACAGGGTGGAAGTCGTTGATTCGAGCCCATTCGGAATTATCCATACAAAGTGCCGGAATGGCGTGGTTTCCTATCCAGGGGAGGCCGCGTCATTTCTTTTTGTTTTGGGCACATGTTGCCGAATTATTAATTTAATCTTTTTTTTGCTTTGTGAATAGAATATCGATTGTGTTTGTTAAGAGAAATGCACATGGAAAAAGACGCCTGGATTAGACGTCTTTTTACTTTCTGTATTGATCAATTTTTTAATGCTTTATATTAGAGAATACTGAATCGGCTTTACTAGCTTCCTGATCAGCAGATCATAAAGCAAGGCAATAAGCACTGGTTGCTAACGACGCATAGGACGTTCAAGCGTGCGAACCTCTTCTTCAATTGAAGAGTATTGTGTTTGCAGTACTGTAATTGCATCGTTTACCGCATGATTATAAAAGTGTGGGGCTAGCGAGTCTTTGAAGAATTCCAGGATATTATCAGCTACAAACTCAGATATTTCTTCTCCTCTTTCGTTTAAGTAGAAGTATTGGATATCTTCGACCATCACTTGTCTCTGTTCTTTAGTTAATTCAATTTTCATATGATCACTCCTTTAAATAAGCAACAGGAGTATTATACAACGGTAGAAAAGTGGATTGCAGTCTTTTATTTAAGAAAAAATTGTGTACAAGATTGTTGCTTTATAAGGCACTTAAAATATCAAAACACCCAGAGCCAAAATAAACGATTTTAGGCAAAGCTTTCTGAATTTATTAAGCATAGAATCTAATTCACTGGATTTTTTTAGCGCTGCAGAATAGTCTTTCTCAACCAAGTAGGCATGGTACATTTCTTTTCTTTTAAATTCAATTCTGTCTCGTAATTGATCACAGCTCATGGTACCACTCCTTTTAAAAAGGATTATACTCTGCTTTAAAGCGAATAAATAGCAGACCATGATTAGTTCAAAAACATGTCACAATTCTAGTACGAATGAAGTGAGTCATTAGTTGTCAGATAGAAGCTATGATATAAGAAAAGCCTGGGCAAGAAGAACAGTATTTAAGTGAAAATAAATGAAGAAAGTGCCAAAGCGAGAGCCTTGACACGTTAACTGCTGGTATAACCATGCTTACTGATTCAGAATCAGTTATTAATTTGTATGAAACGAGTGTGGTTTTGTCCACACGATGTACATTGAGTCCAAAGTGTATGGACTACTTTTTCAGAGAACTCTTTGGGAACAATCTTAATAATTCTTTGTTCATCATTATAGCAATTCTTACAGTGATTTTTTATTAAGGAGCCCACTTCATAATGTTTCAATTTTTGCCTCCTCTCTAAGGTGGGGAGGCAACAGTAGGAACTTAATTTTAGTATATCTAAGTCATAGTTTCAAGGGATTCATGATTGCTAAGTTGATGGTGGTGTAAGTTTGTGTGAAAGAGAGTTGAGAAGCCGCTACATTATTGATTGAGAATACACTGCGTGATCATAACTGAGTTATCAACGAGGTTAAAAGGGCGGAAGGAGAAGTCCTTGGTTTGTTCCCAATCGAACCATCCGTACAAAGTGCTGGAATGATGCAGTTTCTCATCCAGGGAGAGGCGGCGTCATTTCTTTTATTGACTTAAGAAAATGCTTGTTCTCAAACGTCTCTGTTTAAGGCCAAGTATTTTTTGTTTAATTTTACATCTCCCTATATAGGTACGAATAGACTGAGTTTACCAACAAGTATAAGGGGAGAGGATAATGAGTGAAATAATTATTAATCTCTTCAGGGACACGACCTTTTGGGGGTCCTTGATAGGGACGGGACTGTCAGGAAGTATTGCCATCTATATAATGAGAAGCAGGATTCGCTATGAAGAAGCAATCAGAAGTAAGGAATCGATAGAAAATTTCTTGAAGGTGAACAGTGAATTAAACAGAGAACTGCAGAATGCCATCTCCAGCCTTGATTTTTACAATGATGCTTTCAACAAAAAGAAAACCCCTGATGCTAATTTGAATATGTTACAAGAAAGTTTAGAGAAAGTCGTGGAAAGATTGGAAGCTATAGAACTTAAGGGAGTGGAATATAGAGTAGAAGTAATTCATTCGGCTATCCTCAATGATTTGAAGTTCGTACTTAGAATGGATTATTCTGCTTTTTTTGAAGTTTTTGAGGTGGATAAGAATTTTTATGAGAAGCATAAGGCTTTGTATTATAATCAAATTGAAAAGAGATTAGAGGATTTGAAACAACAGTTAGATGTGTATAATGAGGAACAGGTGAAAAAATATAAAAAGATAAAGAATATCACTGATCTGTAAACCTTCACTATTTTAACAGGCTGGTGGTTCCTCGAAAAAGTTTTCTTTTTTTAAAATTACTTGTGTGAGATATACAATTAAGTGGTATTAAAGTCATAGAAGATACAGCCAAATAAATGTGAAGGAGGTGCGAGCTTTTGTTCCAGATGAATGAATCACAAAAGGAAGAATTCGACAAGCTTATGCATTCTTTGAGAAATGCTGAATCCATAGAAGAGACGCGTTATTATTTTGCTGAAATCCAACAGTATTTAGATTCATTGCAGGCGGAGAGTGGATCATTTATCCAAAAGGTGGATGATTCACATTTGAAAGAATATGAATCTTTAAAGAAGAAAATGATTGATGCCAATACCAAAAAGGAGGTTCACTTTTATGAAAATAAGATCCACGAATTGATTGATGAATTAGATGTAACAAAAATGTAATAAATTGTTAAAAAAGTATTTATTTTCAGAAAAATTAAGTGTATACTAATAACATGGTGTTCATTATAATGTTGTAGCTTCCTTCTAAAAGAATAACAGACTTAAAGCTTCTAGCGGTCTCTGGTCGATGATTAGTGCATATTAGCCTATGTTTCTAAGTATCTTCCGGGAGCCGCTTTTTTTAAGCTATTTTTAAAGGGGTGTGTCTATGACGAATACTGTGTTGATCGCTGGTTTGATAGGAGGTCTGACAGGGGTGATCGCTCATTTGATGAGGAATGGGAAGGTATTGATCTTTCCTA
The DNA here is from genome assembly GCF_052246715.1 of Halobacillus sp. H74. NCBI lineage: Bacteria > Bacillati > Bacillota > Bacilli > Caryophanales > Bacillaceae > Halobacillus > Halobacillus sp. H74. The sequence continues at coordinate 277,498 of NZ_JBQQCI010000006.1, forward strand.
AAAAGAGAGTACGGCCTAAAGGTATATACCTTGGTTTTTTAGCAGATTTCTTCATCGGTAGTGCGGCCGCTATATTTGCGGTTACCTATTTAGTTCCAGAGCCTGAAGTTTTGAGAACATTGATAGGTATTTCCATTCTTGCGGGGATGACCGCTGAGAATGTGTTACTGAAAAGAGAATTGTCTACAGAAAAAGCAAAAACCGAGGGATTGGATCGTATTAATCAGAGACTTAAATAAACGTTGATACTCCAATCCTGTTTTTTTATGATGATCACCTTCTCCTTAACAAATCCTCTTACTCCCACTCCCTTTTCATGGTTTATTAAGCCTGCCGAGCTTAGTAAGCATCCCTATGAATTGATGATTAATCATACCCCTGGATGTGTGGGGGAATGGCTGATTTCAGGCTGGGTCGTTCACTAATATTGTCTTGTTTCAAAAAGCAGGGTGGAATCGGGAACACAGTTATTATATAGCAGATATACATAGTAAAAGACAGCTCCCTGAATGTAAGGGGGCTGTCTTTATAAGGTTCATTTATTAAGCACAAGCAGATGACAACTTATCAACTTGCTTCTTGAAATACTTATAATCCAATCCGTTTCGGTCAACTTCCACTGCTTTTATCAGAAATTCAGCAAATTCCCATAAATCTTTTTTTACCTCATTACCATTTACGGCTGCTACTTGATATAAAGCTTCAATCACTCCGTTCATCACGGAAACATCATTGCTTCCATAGATGCGGATTTGGTAAAAGCTCATGTAGAGGTATTCTTCGAACGGTTTTGGTTCCATAATCACTCTCAGATGCCCCTTATCATCGGAATAGTAGCGAATCGGTTGATATTCACTTCCAAGATCAGCGAGAAGTGAGCCGATCCTGTTGATACAGTTGATTGCCGTATGGGGGTCATTGATTCCAGGAGAGATCGCCTTCACAGCGATTTCTACCAGTTTCTGGATGGAGAATTCAATATCTTGAGTATCTACGCGTTCATTTCCGATCAGCAAGTACTGCTGACATTTTTCTTCTGCTTCCATTTCCCTGGCGCACCAGCATTTGAAAATGGGCATTCCTTTTTGAATGTAGTCTCCAATTTGGAACTCTGATTCAACAATCGCATCTTCATTGGCGGCCCATTCAATCAAATTCTTGAATTGCAGCTGCTGAATATAGCCGGAGTGACTGGCTGCAATCACTTGAGGTTCCTGTTGTCTTAAATCATTGATAACTTCCTGATCCCAGTCTGTTTCTTCATGAAAGCTTTTCTCTGCATAAGTGGTTTTAATGACGGTTGATGTCCGATTGCGTATTTCACTGATCAAATTATTGACTTGGACGAACCTTGACGAATGGTGGATGAAAAGTACAAAAAAGGCTAGACAAACAATCGAGATGAGGACAGTGAAAAATGGGCTTGCCATTACTTTCTTTTTATCTTCTGTCAAAATAAGCAAGTTAAGCAAAACGAAAACGAAACTGAAAGAATAAACCCCTAATACGTGTTGTGTGAAGCGGTTTTTCATAAAATCTTGTAACGTACGCGGAGAGAACTGTGTCGTGTAAGTAGTCAATACTACCATGATGGTGGAGAAGCTGATCGTCGTCATGGTGAGAATTGCTGTAATGAGTGCGCTGTATAAAGATTTGGCAATGTCCTGATTTGTTAAAACGATATTAGGTACAAAATCCTGTATGATGGGGAGCAGGAAGAAGTCTGCAATCGTAACGATAATCACAGCCAGGATAGAAATCAATCCATAAATAGCGGGTAAAAACCAAAAGCTATCTCGAACATTCACCCAGAATCTTCCTGAATTTGATGTGGCTCTCATGGTGTATCAACTCATTTCATATATAGATATACCTCTCAGATTTTCCTTTTTTCGCTGTACTTAAACTAGTTAAATCTGCCATTAGCTGGAATTAGGTAAAAAAGACGGGGTGAAAAGAACTTAACATGTTCATTATCGGAGAAATCAATCCGTGAAAAGTTCAAGTTACGAAAAAAATGTCGAAAATAGTAGTAAAAGGTAAAGAGGAGCTAATGTAAAGTGATATCGAATGTAGAAGTATACCTGGAAGTAATCGAACAGACGCTTGATTATGAGTGTGAATGTTGTGCTGGAACCATGAATCATCGCAGAATTACATTTGTGAATAAAAGTACCCCGAATGTCCTGTTAGAATGTAAACCTTGTGGTACAGCTGTATCATTTATCATGAACCGATAATCGGGGGAGTCACAATATGGATTTTATCAGCTACACCATCCAACAATTAATTCATTCACAATCCAATGTGCTGGCCGCAAAACTTCTGGTATGAGATTACCTTTATATAAAAGGAATCATTCATTTTTTAAAAGTTTACCGAGAGCACTGGTCTGGAAAAAGAAACCCAATAATCATCAATCGATAAGAACTAAAAAATCTTCACCATCCACTTCAGAAACATCTACTTTGAAGATATTCGCATAGATGGCTTTCATTTCATCAAAAAGCTCTTTTGAATAAATTGTCCTATGATAATCATCAGCATTGTCGTGCAAACAACGAAACTTATGTAAAGGAAGATTGATCGAGTAGGAATAATAAAGGTCAGTGTTACGCAGGAAGGGCTTTTCCTCCGGTTGTTGATTGTCCTGGGCTAGAGGACTTTTACTGTGTATTCTCACTTTTTTTGGTGTGGTCTGATCGTCTTCAAATGCATCGGATACACGATAAAACCTTGTTTTTGTGGATTGGGAAGGATTATCAACATAGCTTGTGCGAAAACTGAACTCAACCGCCCCCTTATTGCCATGGAGAACAGCAAATGCAAGGTAGGATTTTTGAGTTGCGACCCCGTGATCGATTTCTTCTTGATTGCTGAAGCAGTGGCAATAACTCTGGACCATTGCCTACACCATCCTTTCTGGTCCATTATAACACGGTTTTCCTTTAGTCATGGCCTGTTTCATCAAAACCGTAGGAGAGGTAGTGGGAATCGATTCGTAAAAAGATAAAAGCGAGCTACCGATTCACGGAAGCTCGCTTTTATCTTTTTTTAAATAGGAAAGAGAATGTTTATCCATTGACGGCCACTCCGCCATTTACGTGAATCATCTGCCCGGTAACATAACTTGAATCATCACAAGCAAGATAAACGAATGCCCCAGCCACTTCCCTTGGCTGACCTGGACGTGCCATCGGATTGTCGGATCCGAATTCAGCGACTTTCTGTTTATCGAAGCTTGCCGGAATCAGTGGTGTCCATATCGGACCAGGAGCGACACCATTCACCCTGATTCCTTTACTGACCAACGATTTAGCAAGCGATCTTGTAAAAGCAGTGATGGCACCTTTCGTTGAAGAATAATCAATCAGTTGTTCATTACCTTCATATGCGGTTACTGAAGAGGTGTTGATGATGGTGCTCCCTTTCCTCAAATGAGGGAGCACGGCTTTTGCCATGTAGAAATAGGAAAAGAAATTCACGCGGAATGTTTTTTCCATCTGCTCGTTCGTAATGTCCGTGAAATTTTCTTGTGGGTATTGCACGGCAGCGTTATTCACGAGCACATCGATTCTTTTGACGCTTTTGATGACTTGGTCGACCGCCCCTTCACAAAAGTCAGGATCTGCTAGATCGCCGTTGATCAACAAACACTTTCTACCTTCCGCTTCTACGAGTTGTTTGGTAGCTTCCGCATCTTCATGCTCATCTAAATAGATGATGGCAATGTCGGCTCCTTCTTTGGCGAAGGAAAGACTCACAGCCCGGCCGATGCCGCTGTCCCCTCCAGTAATTACAGCGACTTTTCCTTCTAACTTGCCGCTTCCGTGATAATTTTCGTCAACAAACTCGGGAAGAGGTTTCATTTCAAACTCAAAGCCGGGCTGTCGTTCCTGATGCTGTTTTGGCTGAATTTCTTTCTTTTTGTTCGACATTTTCTACCTCCTATGTAAAAAATCATCAAGTTTTAGCATGCCCCAATGAAAGGTTTTCACCCTAATAAAGGTCATATTGTCAATTTTAGTCTCCATTCATTTGACATTTCGTCCATTGATGTTGAAATATTCTGAATTTATAATATATTTGAAGGTGTTCAGAAACAGAATCTACCAATTGAGGTGAAGAAAATGGAGACAACTTTCTCAAAATCGAATCAGGTGGTCATTCAGAATTTCATTAATGGAGAATGGATTGCGTCTGAAGAAGGGCAAGTGGAGGAAGTGCCCAATCCCGCTACAGGAGAAATAATTGCCAGAGTTCCGATTTCATCAAAAGAGGATGTAGATAAAGCAGTCCAATCCGCGAGGGAAGCATTCAAGGGTTGGAAAAAGACCCCGGTACCGAAACGTGCGCGTATCATGTTCAAATACCACCAGCTCCTGGTGGAAAACCGTGAGGAGTTAGCAAGAGCACTATCACAGGAAAATGGAAAAACGATAAAGGATGCGACAGGTGAAGTGCAGCGGGGCATTGAGTGTGTCGAGTTTGCCGCTGGCGCACCAAGTCTGATGATGGGGGATGTCCTGCCTGATATTGCAGAGGGAATCGACTCTGGAATGTACCGTTATCCCGTTGGAGTCGTAGGGGGAATTACGCCTTTCAACTTTCCGATGATGGTGCCATTATGGATGTTCCCGCTTGCATTAGTTTGTGGAAATACATTCGTTTTAAAACCGTCAGAACGTACACCGATTTTAGCGAAGATGCTTGTGGAGCTATTGCACGAAGCAGGGCTTCCTAAGGGTGTGATGAATATAGTCAATGGTGCTCACGATGTCGTTAATGGATTGCTTGAACATGAAGATGTCGACGCCATTTCTTTTGTCGGATCCCAGCCTGTTGCGGAGTACGTTTACAAAACGGCAGCAGACCATGGCAAACGCGTGCAGGCTCTTGCAGGTGCAAAAAACCATTCGATCGTCTTACCTGACTGCAACCTGGATAAATCTGTAGATGGGATCATCAATGCAGCATTCGGCAGTGCAGGGGAACGGTGTATGGCATGCTCCGTAGTTGTAGCTGTAGGAGATGTTGCCGACGATCTTGTTGCTAAATTGAAAGAAGCTGCTGATCAGCTTAACGTCGGAAACGGCTTGGAAGAAGAAACGAGTCTCGGGCCATTGATTCGCGAATCTCATAGAGAACGTGTACTTGGTTATATTGAAGCAGGCGAAGGTGAAAACGCGAAACTCGTCCGCGATGGAAGAGTTGAATTAAGAGAAAATGAAGAGGGCTACTTCCTTGGTGCAACGATTTTTGACTATGTGACAGAAGATATGAAGATTTGGAAAGATGAAATTTTCGCCCCCGTTCTCAGTGTTGTCCGTGCTGAAACCTTAGATGAAGCGATTGAAACGGCTAATAAATCTGAGTTTGCCAATGGTGCGGTCCTATACACATCCAGCGGGAAAGCGGTCCAGCAATTCAGGGAAGAGATGGATGCCGGCATGTTAGGTGTGAACGTCAATGTACCAGCACCGATGGCTTTCTTCCCGTTCTCCGGAAACAAAAAGTCGTTCTATGGCGATCTCCACGCCAATGGAAAAGATGGCCTCAATTTCTATACGAAGCGGAAAATGCTTACTCAACGCTGGTTTTGATCTTATCGGGAAAGCTGAAACCCTGAATGGGATTTTCAGCTTTTCTCCTATTCCCACCCCTACAAGGAAATCCTACCATTTCAAAATATTTCTTGTACAAAACGCAAAAACGTATAAAAAAACATTTTACAAAATGTATAATGGCAAATTTGTAATATTAGTGTAAAGTATAGATTAAATTACAAAATATTCTGTATATTTCAAAAAAATTGAGGAGGTGTTGAAAAAGGGGAAACATTTTTTGGGGAAAATGTTGAGAAGGAGCAAACGTATGAGTAAACAAAATAGAGCGCTACATAAGGAGGAAATGAGATGTCCGATAAAGTGCAAATTGGTTTGATTCAAGCTTCTCACGATGTGGATGGCAATGAACCCGTGGACGTTCATAAAGAACAATCGATTGAAAAACATATCAAACTGGTAAGAGAAGCCGCAGACAAAGGTGCTCAAATCATTTGTCTTCAGGAAATCTTCTATGGTCCATACTTTTGTTCTGAGCAGAACTCGAAATGGTATGAAGCTGCGGAAGAAATTCCGAACGGTCCAACGACCATCCGTTTCCAGCAGCTGGCGAAAGAACTTGGGGTCGTAATCGTTCTGCCAATCTATGAAAGAGAAGGAATCGCAACTTACTATAATACGGCAGCAGTGATCGATGCCGATGGATCCTATCTTGGAAAGTATCGTAAACACCATATTCCTCAGGTCGGTGTAGGGGACAAGGGATATGGATTCTGGGAGAAATTTTACTTTAAACCTGGCAACCTGGGCTACCCTGTATTTGATACGGCATTTGCGAAAGTCGGTGTGTACATTTGTTATGACCGCCACTTCCCAGAGGGTGCAAGAGTACTCGGTCTGAACGGAGCGGAAGTCGTCTTCAATCCATCCGCAACTGTGGCAGGTTTATCTGAATATTTATGGAAGCTGGAGCAGCCTGCGCATGCTGTGGCCAATGGTTACTATTTAGGAGCAATCAATCGTGTCGGGTATGAAGGGCCTTGGAACATGGGCGAGTTTTATGGTCAGTCTTACCTTGTGGACCCACGCGGAAACTTTGTCGCAACAGCCAGCCGAGACAAAGATGAAGTGATTATCGGGGAAATGGACAAGAAATTCATTCGGGAAGTTCGGGATACGTGGCAGTTCTATCGCGATCGCCGTCCGGAAACGTACGAGAAAATGGGAGAGCTGCTTCCGTAACAAAACCCAGACACACGTAGAAGTTCTGCATAGAGCAAAGGAAAATATATATTATTTTTCTCTATGTGGAACTTTTTTATTTAGCACTTTGATTCGGTCCTGTATTCATACAGTGCTTTTCTGTAAGTGTAACGGTGGTAGCCGTTTGGTTGGATGCCAAAGGAAGCTTGATGATTTTCTTATGAGATCAAGCATTTTGAATCATCGAGTACCGATGGGCAAAACCATAAGATCGTTTTGTAGGAAGACCAAGCAGTCACTTATTTCTCGCTTAACTTTGTTGGAGTTATCCTGGTATCTCCATGTTTGCAGCTATAAAAAGGAGGTTCATTGCATTGACCACGTTAAAAAGTAAAGGGATATCCTTAGAAAACTTGAAAGTGAATTTCGAGGAAGTGCATGATGGGCTGAATGCTCAAGAAGCGATGGAAGAGTCCAATCGCTGTTTGTATTGTTATGATGCGCCATGTATCCAGGCCTGTCCTACGGGGATTGATATTCCTAAGTTCATTAAGAAAATCGCTTCCGGCAATTTGAAAGGGTCTGCAACAACAATCATGTCATCAAACCCTGTCGGAGCGACTTGCGCCCGTGTCTGTCCGACAGAGGAATTGTGTGAAGGTGCCTGCGTCCTGAACCATTCTACAGAGCCGATCGTCATCGGCGATTTGCAGCGCTTTGCTACGGATTGGGCGATAAAAAATGAGCAATTGTTATTCGAACCTGGTGAAAAGAATGGAAAAAGAATAGCTGTCGTCGGGGGAGGACCTGCAGGGTTATCCGCTGCTCGGGAACTGGCACGTTTCGGATATGATGTGACAATCTTTGAAGCCGAAGCAGAAGCTGGCGGGTTAGACACGTATGGAATTGTCTCGTTCCGCCTTCCTCAGGATATTTCCCGTTGGGAAGTCGATCAGGTTAAACAATTGGATGTCGAAATCCGGACCAATACGAGAGTGGGGAAAGATGTAACATTTGAAGAGCTTGCAGAAGACTTTGATTCTACTGTACTTACAGTCGGTATGGGGAATGTTCCGATGCTCGGCATTGAAGGAGAAAATCTTGAAGGTGTCCATGATGCGATTGAGTTCGTGAAAAGCACGAAATCCGGACCGATCACTGAGGAATTACTTGGGAAGAAAGTGGTGGTCGTGGGCGCTGGTAATACCGCCATTGATGCAGCGACGTGTGCCGCTCGAAAAGGTGCTGTCGATGTGAAAATCGTATACCGTCGTACAGTGAAGGAAATGACAGCCTACGAATTCGAATATGATTTTGCGAAACAGGATGATGTTGAATTCAATTGGCTCACTCAACCAGTAGAGATCATAGGGGATGAGAACGGAAAGGTCACCCATCTCAAATGTGTGAAGATGGCACTTGGTGAGCCGGATGCTGATGGACGACGCCGACCTGCACCAGTGGAAAACTCGGAATTTGTCATGGAAGTTGATGCTGTAATCAAAGCGATCGGCCAGACACGTTATTCTGATTTAATAGAGGGGTTTGGACTGGAACATGATGGCGGTGTCGTAAAAGTAAACCCGGAAACATTGCAGACGTCGAACCCGGACGTTTATGCAGCAGGGGATGTCATTTTCGCCAAAGGGCAAGGAGAAGCGATGGTCGTAACCGCTGCGCAGCAAGGGAAAGAGGTTGCAATGGCCATCCATAAACAGCTTGCTCCAGCACCAACCGCAACCATTTAATAAATACTTACTAGGAGGCATTTCTATATGGCTGATCTCAGTTTGAATCTTGCAGGCATAAAATCACCCAACCCTTTTTGGCTAGCATCGGCTCCTCCGACAAATTCGGGGTACCAGGTGCAACGGGCTTTTGAAGCAGGTTGGGGCGGCGCCGTGTGGAAAACATTGGGCGAGCCGATCTTGAACGTATCGTCCCGTTTCGCTGCAGTTGATTTTAACGGAAAAAATGTGGCGGGCTTCAATAATATTGAATTGATCACCGACCGTCCATTGGAAGTCAACTTGAAAGAAATTTATGAAACGAAAAAACGATTTCCAAACCATGCCATCATCGCATCACTTATGGTAGAACCCACACAGGAGAAGTGGCATGAAATCGTCAAGAAGGTCGAAGATGTAGGTGTCGATGGGTTAGAACTCAACTTCGGCTGTCCGCACGGGATGGCGGAACGTGGGATGGGGGCTGCTTCTGGACAAGTACCTGACCTTGTTGAAAAACAGACGATGTGGGCGAAAGAAGTCGCTGAAACACCAGTAATCGTTAAGCTTACCCCGAACATAACAGACATTACCTTTACTGCTGAAGCTGCTGTCAATGGCGGCGCAGACGCAGTCAGCATGATCAATACAATCAATAGTTTAGCAGGAGTGGATATCGATACATGGGATACGATCCCGAATGTCGCTGGAAAAGGAGCGCACGGAGGTTATTGCGGTCCTGCTGTTAAACCGATTGCGCTTAACATGGTGGCTGAGTGTGCCCGTCATCCTAAAATCAATGTACCTATCTCCGGGATGGGCGGGGTATCAAGCTGGCGGGAAGCTGTCGAGTTCATGTTGATGGGCGCCACTGGTGTTCAAGTATGTACAGCAGCTATGCATCATGGCTTCAGCATTGTTGAAGACATGAAGGATGGATTGAATAACTATTTAGATGAGAAGGGCATCGATTCGGTGATGGATCTTGTCGGCAAATCGGTTGAGAAGTATTCGGATTGGGGTAATTTAGATCTAAATCATCAAGTCGTCGCCAAAATCAATAATGATGTGTGTATCAACTGTAATAAGTGCCACATCGCTTGTGAAGATACATCGCACCAGTGCATCGATATGCTGAAAGATGCGGATGGAAATGACATCTTGAAAGTCCGCGAAGAAGATTGTGTCGGGTGCAATCTCTGCTCGATCGTATGTCCGGTCGACGGCGCGATCGATATGGTGGAATATGCGAATGGCAAACCTCCGATGACATGGAATGAAAGACAAGCCGCCATCGGAGCCTCAGCTTCTTGTGATGTAGACTTAATCAAATAAATCCAAATGGAGGGTTAAAATGAAAAAAATCATTAAAAATGGACTCATTGTCACGGCTGCAGACACGTACAAAGCGGATATCATGGTCGAAAATGAAAAGATCGCCCTGATAGGTCAAGACCTCTCAGACCCATCAGCAGAAGTCATCGATGCGAAAGGCCATTACATTTTTCCAGGCGGGATCGACCCGCACACGCACTTGGAGATGCCGTTTGGCGGAACGGTCAGTAAGGATGACTTTGAAACAGGAACGATTGCTGCTGCACACGGCGGAACCACTACCGTCATCGATTTTTGCTTGACGAACAAAGGGAAGCCCCTGCAAAATTCCATCGATCAGTGGCATGCGAAATCGAGAGATAAATCCGTCATCGATTATAGTTTCCACCTGATGATCAGTGAAATGAACGATAGTGTGCTTGAACAGCTTCCTAGTGTCATTGAAGATGAGGGAATCACTTCATTCAAAGTGTTCATGGCCTACAAGAACGTCTTCCAGGCGGATGATGAAACCTTATTCCGTACTTTGGAAGAAGCGAAAAGACTCGGAGCGCTGGTCATGGTGCATGCTGAGAACGGTGATGTCATCGATCACCTAGTGAAGAAGGCACTCGACGCAGGACAGACCGACCCGATTTATCATGCCTTGACGCGTCCTCCTGAAGCAGAAGGAGAAGCGACTGGCCGTGCAGCACAGCTGACAGGTCTAGCGGATTCCCAGCTTTATGTCGTCCACGTCTCCTGTGAAGACGCCGTCAAAGAAATTTCGGAAGCAAGGAAAAAAGGCTACCACGTGATTGGTGAAACGTGCCCGCAGTATTTAGTCCTTGATCAATCCTATTTAGAAAAGCCGAACTTTGAAGGGGCGAAATACGTATGGTCACCACCACTGCGTGAGAAGAAGAACCAGGAAGTACTTTGGAACGCACTGAAAACAGGTGAACTGCAGACTCTCGGCTCCGATCAATGCTCCTTTGATTTCAAAGGACAAAAGGATTTAGGGAAAGGGGATTTCACAAAGATTCCGAACGGGGGCCCGATTATCGAAGATCGCATGAGTATCCTTTTCTCCGAAGGGGTGAAAAAAGGAAGAATCAGTTTGAATCAGTTTGTTGATATCACTTCGACCAGAATTGCAAAAACGTTCGGGATTTTTCCACAGAAAGGAACGATCAGTGTAGGTGCTGATGCAGACCTTATCATCTTTGACCCGAATATCGAACGAACGATTTCTGTAGAAACGAGCCACATGGCGGCAGACTACAATCCATTTGAAGGGATGGAAGTGACGGGGCAGCCGGTCAGCGTCCTATCCCGCGGAGAATATGTCATCCGTGATAAAGAATTCGTCGGTAAGCTCGGTTCCGGTCAATATTTGAAACGAGCCCGGTTCGGCGAATTGAAAACCTCTCAGGAAGAACTTTACCAAAACTAGTCACACCAATGTCCAAAAGCCAGAGATAGATAACAGGCACGCAAGGTTTTGGCTGACAAAACCTTGCGGATGCTTCAAAAAATTATAGGTATCATTAGGAGGCTTCCTGTCTATGGACAAAAAAGATAACCATTTGATGTCACCTGACCTCATGCCGATCCCTCATCATGAGAAGAAGATTGGAACATTAGGTTTTACATTTATGTGGGTCGGGATGGCTGTTGTGTTAGCTGCTTTTGCCATTGGTGGTGCAGGTGTTCAGTCCATTTCGCTTATTTGGGTGGTTCTCGGTACGTTACTGGGAACTTTATTAATAGGTTTTGCCATTACATTGACTGCCGATATCGGTATTGAACACGGGATTTCATTTCCTGTCTATATGAGGGCTCCGTTTGGAACTTTAGGTACGCATTTTCCGTCTATTGTCAGAGGTGTAGCAGCCTCGATGTGGTTCGGGATCAACACATTCTTCGGATCCACGGCAATCAATGGGATTTTGAACATTTTGACAGGCTTTGATAATTGGTTCATATGTTATGTCCTTTTTGCTTTATTCCAATTATTCAACACTGCACTGGGTATCAAGGCCGTCGAGAAATTCGCTGATTTGGCAGCACCCATCATCATTCTCATCGGGGTTTGGATGTACTTCAATTTGGCTGGAACAGCTTCTGGTCAAGGCAAGGATATTTGGGCATGGGTGGAGAGCCCTGTCACGGGGGGAGCCGCTTTTACAGCCTTTGTTGTCGTCGTTGTCAGTAATATGGGCTACTGGGCGACACTGGCTGCTGATATTTCATCTATTTCCCGTTTTATTAAAGCTCCTAAACACGAAAGGAATTGGTTTAAGCGGAACAAGGGTGCGATGGTCGGTAGTTTAGTCGGTTTGCCACTGACCCAAACGTTCATCGTAGTGCTTGGTGCCGTTTCTTATATTGCCGTTTCTAACTTTGACCCAGTGGTCGCCTTGCAGGAATCGGCAAGCGGTTTAGTTTTGGGGATTTTATTGTTAATGATTGTCTTGGCACAATGGTCGACGAACGTTTCGGCTAATATCGTCCCTGCCGCTACCATTTTCTCCAATGTAGGTGGCCCGAAGCTTCCGTTCTGGGCCGGTGTTTTCATTGCTGGACTTGTCGGGACAGTAATCCAGCCGTGGAGCATCTTCAATCTTTTGATTCCTGTTTTATTAATTGCTGCAGCGATCCTCTCTGTGATTGTAGGGATCATTTTTGCCGATTATTATTTATTGAGGAAAAGGAGAATGAATGTCTATGACCTTTATAAAAGCGGTGGACAGTTCCGTTATGATGGGGGCGTCAACTGGGCGGGGATTATTTCCTGGGTGATAGGGAGTGTCTTCGCGTACACGTTCAGCACCTACTCATTTTTTGTAGGATTTGGAATCGGTGCTTTATCTTATTATCTTTTAGCGAAGTACTGGTATTTCAAGAAACACCCGCAGGCTGAAATCGAAACACCGGATGATCAACAGTATCTCGGAATCACTGTAGGAAGAGACTGGCATATCGGTGAAGGGTTTACGGAAGAAAAACTCGGGAAGAAAACAGGCACCGAAACCGCTGCTACCAAAGCGGATGCCTGAAAATAGAGGAGGAGAACTATGTCATCCTATCGTGAATTTGAGGCGGAGCGGGAAAAAATCGATTTCCTGCTCGAACAAGGCTACATCATTAAAGGTGTGACGGAAAATTTGAGTGGTGCTTTTCTGGAATTCGAATACCAGGGAAGCGATCCGGATCGGAGTAAGCGGGAGATGCTGCACATTCTTCATCCGGATTCCCGGAAATATTTTTCTACTATTCTCGTACAGCAGCAGAAAAAACAAAAAGTACAATAGGCAGTGGGTAAGAGGATCAGCTGAGTCTGATTCTCTTTTTCTATGTACTCGAGGGTTCCCGGTCCATCTGCAGTCTTGTTGAACAATTAAAGTCAGCCTGGTTAATTCCAGTTATGTAATATTATCTCACAATATATTAGATTTTTCTGAAATTTTATAGTACCTTTGAAGGGGGGTATTTCAATGAAGTATCGCGTTTCGATTGGAAACATTTTGGAAAGAAAGCACTTTGAATCTGCGCGGGTTGTGGCTGGGCAAGAGGGGATCGACAAACTTGTGAAATGGGTGCACGTCTTCGAAATGATTGAGGTCAGGGGGAACCTCAAAGGTGGAGAATTGGTGCTGTCGACAGGTTTTGGGTGGAAAGATGATGAAGAACTTTTCCTTACTCTCCTGGATCAGCTCATCAAACGTAAAGTCGCAGGCATCTGTATTGAACTAGGCAGCTTCATCAATGATATTTCAGCTGAAGCGAAAGAACTTGCTGACCAGAACAACTTTCCTATTATCGTATTTGAAGAGGAAGTGTCTTTTGTAGAAATTACCCAGGACATTCATGCGGATTTGATCAATCAGCAGTATGAATTGATTTCAAATCTCGAAGATTACTCGCAGCGCCTGAATAAAAGGCTGCTGTCGATCGACAACCATTTTGAAATCCTTAAAAATTTACAGCAGTACATAAATTGCCAGCTTGTTTATATTGCAAAAGATCATACTGTCGTGACAATTCCGGCTTTAAGGGAAAAAGAGAGGGAAAGTATTCTGGCCCGCTTGAATAATCCTGATCGATGTCCTGCCAAACGTGTATTGAAACAGCCGGTGCAAGTATTTGAACGTGAGTTTGCCACAATCTATTTGGTTACCTACAAGCGTGAATTCGGAGAGTTTGAGTCACTGTTATTGGACCGCACGGCAACTGCTCTTGCTCAATATCTGCTGCGTGAACTTTACACGGAAGAAAAGAGAAAGGCAAGGGAAACAGAATGGCTCATCCAATGGCTTCAAGGCGAGCATGATCACGAAGAAATCAAGCATCATCTCGCGGTTTATAAAATCAACCAAACGATTACGGGTGCGGTCGTTCTGAACGTTAAACTGAACATGGCTGAAGGGCAGAAAATCGATCCGGATATCACCTATTTGAATATGCTTATCCATAACATCTTTGACCAGAATGGCTATTTTGTTTTTCCTGTGGAAAAACGCCATTTACTGACATTCATCCTGTTAAATAAAAAAGGGGAAGAGGACTGGAAGCCAAGGATTGAAAAAGGAATAAAAAGATTAGAGAAAATCAGTCTTCTCAATGATTCCAGCATTACGTCATTTCAAGTAGCAGGTGGAAAATTCGTCAAAGAACTTGACCGGCTGCATGAAAGCTTCCAGACTGCGCAAGAGACGCTGACGATCCAGGATAAATTACCGCCAGATCATCAAAAGTATTTTTATGAAGATATGCATATGTATCGGTTGATCTCCCTTGTACATAAACATAGTAACCTGGAGGGGCTGGTCCAAGAGTATTTAGAGCCGATCATCAAGTATGACGAGGACCATAAGGCCAATCTTTTGGAAACTTTGAGGGTGTATTTGGCCTGCAATGGTTCAAAAAAAGAAACGGCGAGCAAAGTATTTGTAGTCAGGCAAACACTCTATCACCGGTTGGAGAAGTTAGAAAAGCTTTTAGGTGCAGACTTTATGGCACCTGAGAAAAGACAGGTCATCGAATTTGCCCTTCTGGCCCACGAATACCAGCAAACCGTCTATCAATAAAAGAATAAAAGTAACCGCCGCTTATTCGTTTAGAATAAGTGTTTTTTTTATGACTCTCCTGTAATACACTTTCAGCTGTCGAATCTTTTTTCCATACGAATATCGGACCACAGTCGTTGATTCCAATAGGTGAAATCAGGAATACGGCCGATTTCATTGTACCCTAGCTTTTGGTACAGCTTTTGCGCCTGGGTGTTGAATTCAAACACGCCGAGTTCAATGCGTTTTAGCCCATGCTGTTCGATTTGTTGTTCTAAATATTGAATTGCATGGTATCCGATCCCTTTGCCGCGGCCTTCTTCCTCCCCGATCGTAATTCCTATCCAGGCAGTATCCGGTTCTTTTTTATAAAGGTGAGGTGGATCGACCATGTAATTCATTTCTCCAACCAGTTTATCATCGGAGTAAATGAGGTAAGTGGGGTGGTTCTTTAGACGATCGGTTAAGTCGTCTATTGTAATGAGTGTGTTTCCTTCTATTTCTTTATTGCTTTTGTTAGGACGTGTTAAAGGTACTAACATCGGGTCGTTCTCCCATCGGTTAAATGCGTTTATGATCGATGGATCAGGTGCTTTAAGTTCAGTGAAATGAATGTTCATGGCGGGCTCCTTTGATTTATTCGTTTCTTAAAGCAAGCTTATCATAAGGTTAATCGATTGCGTAAGCTGAAACCTTTGAAGAAAACAGTCCTCTCTTAAGTGTTGTCATTATGTGTAAGTTGAATTATTAAGGTTTGACACAATGTCTAATGAAAGTTACTTGTAAATATTAGATAATTAAGATAATTCAAAAAAATAATACCTTAAACCCATAAGGGAGGGCTCTCCGTTGACAAAAGCTGATGTGAAAAATGAAATGCTTGCGAAAGATGAAAAATATGTGTGGCACTCAATGAAACCCTATTCTCCTGATGATACGATGGTCGCTAAAAGCGCAAAGGGATCCTGGATTACAGATGTGGACGGAAATAAATACTTGGATGCTATGTCGGGATTATGGTGTGTGAATATCGGTTATGGCAGGGAAGAGCTGGCGCAAGCTGCCTTTGATCAACTGAAGGAATTAGCTTATATGCCTTTGACACAAAGTCATGAATCTGCCATTCAGCTCGGGGAGAAAATCAATCAACTGCTGGGCGATGATTATGTAGTTTTCTTTTCGAACAGTGGATCAGAAGCCAATGAAGCGGCATTCAAAATGGTGCGCCAATACCATCAGCAAAAAGGAGATCACTACCGCACCAAATTCATTTCCCGCTACCGCTCGTATCACGGGAATTCTACGAGTGCGCTTGCAGCGACCGGTCAAGCACAGCGGAAATATAAATATGAACCGCTCGGGCCTGGTTTCCTTCACGTTTCTCCACCTGATGAATACCGTAACGATCATAGTGAAGCTGATCAATGGGGGGCAAAGGAAATTGATCAGGTGATGACATGGGAGCAAAGTGAATCCATTGCTGGAGTCATCATGGAACCAATCATTACAGGAGGCGGCGTCATTGTCCCACCTGAACAGTATATGAAAGAAGTAAAAGAAATCTGTGAACGCCATGGCGCTTTATTAATCGTCGATGAAGTCATTTGCGGGTTCGGGCGCACGGGTAAGCCGTTCGGATTTATGAATTACGGTGTCAAACCCGACATTATCACAATGGCTAAAGGGATCACGAGTGCCTATTTGCCATTGTCCGCGACAGCTGTGAAGAGGGAGATTTATGAAGCTTTTTGTGGGGACGAAACCTATGACTTCTTCCGTCATATCAATACTTTTGGCGGGCACCCGGCTGCTTGTGCGGTCGCTCTGAAAAATATTGAAATCATGGAAAAAGAAAATTTATTCGCCCGCTCGGAACAATTGGGAGATGAAATCAGAAGTGAGTTGAATAGCCGCCTTCAAGCACATGAAAATATTGGAGATATTCGTGGGAAAGGACTCTTGATCGGTATCGAGCTGGTGGAAAATAAACAGACCAAAAACCCGCTGGACACCGCTAAAGTCAATCAAGTAATCGGCTATTGTAAAGAAAAAGGCATCATCATCGGCAAAAATGGTATGACAGTGGCCGGCTTTAATAATGTGCTCACACTCGCACCACCACTGACCATTGAAGATGAGGACGTGAACTTTTTACTGGATACACTAGTCGATGGAATCCATACAATCTAAGTAGCTGGAGGGCACAGATCATGCGAATTGGAATACCCAGAGAAATAAAAAACAACGAAAATCGGGTGGCCCTCACCCCGGCGGGTGCGTTGACTCTCATCCAACAGGGACACCGGATTTTCTTAGAAAAAAATGCTGGAGAACGGTCAGGTTTTATGAATGAGCAATATGAGCAGGTAGGAGTAACCATAGTGGATTCTCCTGCAGAAGCCTGGGCCCAGCAGATGGTGATGAAGGTGAAAGAGCCGATTAAGGAAGAGTACACTTATTTTTATGAGGGATTAATATTATTTGCTTTTCTCCACTTAGCTGCAGACAAAGAATTGACGAAAGCATTGGAGCAGAAAAAAGTCGTTGCTATTGCTTATGAGACAGTTCAATCCAATGATGGTCATCTGCCCTTATTGACACCAATGAGTGAAGTGGCAGGAAGGATGGCTGCCCAAAAGGGAGCACAATTTTTGGAACGTACTCATGGTGGAAAAGGGATTTTGTTAGGCGGGATCCCTGGCGTGAAGCGGGGGAAGGTGACGATCATCGGTGGAGGTGTCGTCGGTACAAATGCAGCTAAGATCGCCATCGGGTTAGGGGCAGATGTGACGATCATTGATTTGAATCCAGAAAGGCTCCGGCAGCTCGATGATATTTTTGGAACATCTGTCAACACGTTGATGTCTAATCCTCTCAATCTGAGCGAAGCAGTGAAGGAGTCGGATTTGGTGATTGGAGCGGTCCTCATCCCGGGAGCAAAGGCTCCGAAGTTAGTAACGGAAGAAATGGTTAAAGGGATGAGTAAAGGATCGGTGATTGTCGATGTGGCAGTCGACCAGGGCGGGGTCGTCGAGACTATCGATCATGTCACGACCCATGATGATCCAACATATGTGAAACATGGGATCGTTCATTATGCCGTCGGGAATATGCCTGGAGCTGTCCCACGGACATCTACCGTCGGTTTGACGAATGTAACGATTCCTTTTGCTGTTCAGATTGCGAATAAAGGGTTTGAAAAAGCTTGCTTTGATCAACCTTCTTTACTTAAAGGGGTGAATACAGTAAACGGCCATGTGACATACAAGCAAGTGGCAGAAGCTCATGACATGGATTTTGTGGAAGTAGAACAGGCTTTGAATACGAAAACGGTGGTATGAAAGGATCAATGAAACACAGCTTCCAAGATGGACGGATGGCCGCTGAAGAACTGCAACTTTTTGAGCTACGTATTAAATATAAAAGCCGAGTTGGACGATTTTTTATCGTTCAACTCGGCTTCTTTTATCATTTCGATGAGACATTCGGGCTCTTACAACTCCATGAGCTTTAGTAGTCGTTGTACTTACAATGTACAAGAAAATCACTCTTTTCAGATTGGCCTCTGTTGTTTCCACGATGAGCGTTCGGTGGTGACGCCTGCGGGAACAGCACGAGCCGAAGATCCACTTGGTCAAGTGATCTCTTGACCAAGTTAGCTGAGGCCGTGCCCCGCGGAAAGCATCCACCGACAAGCGATTCGGACAGCTCTTCTAGATTGAAAAGGATTTTTCAATGGCCACGTGGAGGGGGAAGTTTTCAAGGAGTCAATAGTGAATATCCGTGTGCCTCGGACTGTAAGGACATACATATATCTTTTGTTAGAATTCGTGTACTTGATGAACGACCTGGATAATAAACTAATAAAGAAGCGGTTCGTGTTAAATATAGACAAGGGAGAGTAAACCATGGACTTTTTAACTGATTTTACACCTTATGCTGGTTTAGCCGTCTTATTGTATGCCATTCGTCAGACGAAACGGGTACCTAACCGTTTCATTCCGATTATCGCTGTAATTTTAGGAATTGCTTTCGCTTTTTGGCAAAATGGAATCACACCTGCTGCTACCATCACCGGACTTCAATATGCACTTCTGGGAATAGGAACGGTCGCAGGAATCAAGTATTTCCTTGAAAAGAATGAAAAGGAATCGTAATGAATATTTGGCGTAGTTCGTTATAAGAGTAGAAGACAAAAACAAGCATCTTCAGTTTTGAAGAGGCTTGTTTTTATATGCCCTATGTTAAAGTTATTGTAGCCCTTTATTTTAAAAAAAAGAATAAACTGGAACGATGAGCAATGCGCCGGTGCTCGTTTATATGGGAGTCGGGTAATGGATAATTCTTGTTCGTAAAGCCAAGAGGAGGGCTTTTTTTGTTGACTATTCTTTCAGCAAGACGATGTCCTTAAGTTCTTCCGTATTCAGCATACTCCACGAAAATTCAATCCAGTAATCTGTCCATTCAACTCCGGCTATCCACCCGGAAATGAGAATCCCACCAAATAAAACGACATAGATGGAGAGTGCGGTCAAAAAATATGCCGTCCTCTCACTTAATAGATGTCTTTTCACTTTTTACTCCTTCAAATTCGTGATATGAAACGATTGTAAGCTTCCTCATCTTGGTAGATTGATTATAGCAGGTAGATCGTCGATTTGATATATAAAATTAGGGAGCTTCTTCTAACAAAAAAGTCTATCTAATCCTATATAAGGATTGGGATGAACTTGATCGGTGAGATCCCGGAAGGCAAAGCCTGATGAAGCTCACCACATGCCCAAGGAAAATGTTTAAAAGCGTATTCGCATGGTGGACACCACTGGCGTAAGCGGAACGCCAACGGGATGAGGCTACTGAAGAACTGCAACTTTCTGAGTTATGCATCAAAGAAAGGCCGGGCAGGACGATTTTATCGTTCAACTCGGCTTCTTTATTTCGATGAGACATTAATAAATCATAGAAAATCACTCTTTTCAGATAGGCATAGTTGCTTCCACGAAGAGCGTTCGGTGGTGACGCCTGCGGGAACAGCGCGAGCCGAAGATCCACTTGGTCAAGTGATCTTCTTGGCCAAGTTAGCTGAGGCCGTGCCCGCGGCAAGCACCCACCGACAAGCGATTCGTGAGAAGCAACAACAAACGTTAATAGCTCCTCTGGATTGAGAAGGGTTTTTCAGTGGCCATGGCGGGATGTGCTTTTCACTCCGCTGACGTTCTGCTTATGACGCGAGTGTCTGGCCGATGGAGCTGGACGAGTGATTTCCCGGACCTCTAAGCTCCACCCTAAGTCACGGAAACCTTAAAACTATCTTGAAATGGACTATTTAAAATAAGGTAGCTTATATGTGTGATCAATATGGAGGTTAAATAGAGTTAATAATAAAAGAAAAAACAGGATCAATGTAAGGGTGAAAGCTATTGAAAAACTCCGTATAAAAAAGCATGAGGCCAGTGTCTCATGCTTTTCTTTGTCGTTAAGGAAATCATTTAATTCAGTTGCTTGGAAGAACTTTCTTTTTGCGTGCTTTTTCTTTCTCGATCTGCTTACTGCGAAGCTGACCGCATGCCGCATCAATGTCGGTTCCGTGTTCGGTACGGACACCACATCTGATGCCACGGTCCATCAAGGTTTGATAGAACGTGAGAATGGCTTCTTTTTCACTTCGCTCGTATGGGTTGTCCGCGACCGGGTTGTATGGAATCAAGTTGACATAGGAAAGGTGTCGCTTATCCTTCAGCAAGTCTGCCAGCTCTTCGGCTTCTTTTTTGTGATCGTTGACATCTTTGAGCAGAATATACTCGAAGGTGATTCTTCTGTTTGTTTTTTCTAAATAATAATCGATGGCCGGCATCAGTTTTTCCAATGGATAGGCACGATTGATTTTCATGATCTTTGTACGTAACTCGTTGTTCGGAGCGTGAATGGATAGGGCAAGGTTGATCTGAATGCCTTCGTCCGCGAATTCGTACATTTTCGGCGCAATACCACTCGTAGAAACAGTGATGTGACGAGCACCGATGGAGAGCCCTTGTTTATCATTGACGACCTTCAGGAAGTCGATCAAGTTCTCATAGTTATCGAATGGTTCGCCAATTCCCATGACAACAATGTGGCTGACACGCTCGTCCTTGCCTTGTTTATCCAGGTGCTGCTGCACTTGCATGATTTGTTCGACGATTTCACCGCTTGATAAGTCACGATTCTTGCTCAAGATACCACTTGCACAAAAGGAACAGCCGATGTTACAGCCGACCTGTGTCGTTACACAAACGGAAAGACCATAGTTGAAACGCATGAGGACAGTTTCAATTATGTTGCCATCGTCCAATTTAAATAAGAATTTAACCGTTCCGTCAGTCGACTCTTGCTTGATCTCTTCTGATAACGTTTCGATCGTGAAGTGTTCATCAAGAAGGTCGATACAGGACTGGTTAACATTTTTCATTTGCGAAAAGTCTGTCACGCGCTTTTGGTAGAGCCAGTTCCACACTTGTTTTGAACGGAACTTTTTCTCACCGTGCTCCGTAATCCAATCAGTCAGTTGTTCAAACGTCAATCCGTAAATGGATCGTTTCATAAATACGCTCCTCTTTAAAAAAAATCGCTATTCCCATGATAATCGATTTGAAGCGGGGAAACAACCGTAGAGTGGTTGTTATTATATTACAAAATCTCTTATACGCTAGTATTTATGAAGTGGGTGGGGAGATTATTGGAGGGAAAGGGAATTTAGCTGATTGGAGTCCAGGGAATTTCTCTTTGCATGAAAAAGAAAGATTGATAGAGGACGGAATCATTAATGAATAAATTCCATAGCCGCGTATGTGAGTGGATGCAAGAGCTGAATGTTCGTAGAATTGGAAAGTAAATGTAATTATTAGTGGGAAAAAGTGATGGGGGCGGGCATTCATTATCAGATTGCTTCTAGCAACCTGAAATTATTATGGTTATATAATGTTAGAGTGGGGTATGTAGAGTCTAGCAAACATAAAATTACATTTGAGCTGGAGGTCCCCGTATGTTCACTTTAAACGATATCCCGATGTTTATCATAAATTTCTTTATCATTTTACCGCTGGTTACTTTAGTACACGAGGCTGGCCATGTTTTGGTCGCTAGGGTGTTCGGAGGTAAAATCAAATTTTGTATTGGTACGGGAAAGAAGCTATTTGATATTGGTCCGTTGGAAGTTAGGCGCATGTATTTCATGGAAGGCTGGTGTCAATATGAAAAGCTTTCCTACAATAAAACTTGGGCGCATGTTTCCATTTATATGGCGGGCAGTATTTTTAATATGATGATGATATTATTGCTGAATTTACTTATTATCCAAGGAATTCTTCCTGCCGATTTATTTTTCTATCAATATTCATATTTCTCTATGTATTTCATTTTTTTCTCCTTGTTTCCATATCGGAATGGGGACGGGAAGCCAAGTGATGGCATGGCGATCCATGATGTCATCCGCCATGGTAAAGCAGCAGATCCAATCGATTAAAAAAAGAAGATGTCCTGCGTGGACATCTTCTTTTGGCGATAGTGGAGATGGTCAATTTTTTTTGAGGTTTTCTTTATGCCATTTTTGGTGCATCAGTTCCAACTCAGTCATACTGGCACCGTGATGTTCCGTTAAAGAATAGACGGTATCGAAAATTTCAGCTAATTTAGCAAATGCTGCACGGTTTTCTTCAATATCGAGGTATTCCTGCGTTTCATGTAAAAGTCTAGCTTTCAAGTCCTTATGTTTTTCACTCGTCTTCACTTCTGAAGGTACGGGGATTTCTGTAGAATCGATTTGAGAGTCGTCGTGTTGTTTGTTCATGGAAACTCTCCTTTCTTTACAATCATATTTCCGTTATCCATTGATGATAAACAATAAGTTTATAAGCTCTCGCAGACGCTTCCATCGTTATCATTACCATCAAGGCGATGGGGATCGGCATCAGGTCCGCCAGCTGCCTCATAAAAGGCTTGAGCTTCTTCTTGGCTTGAGAAGTCTCTACAATCCCGGTCTGGACCATCAGGGGCGTATGGCAGTTCGCCATTATTGGAAGGAGGAGGGGGTCCTTCGTTTTCTGGGCTTTGTGCTTGGAAGCCGTCTTCTGTCACATAGCCTTCGAGGCCCCAAATCCCTTTTTTCTGTTGCTTAGCCCGGCTTTCGGCTTTCTGCATGGCTTTTGCATGGGCGTACGGTGGATCATAGACGTAGGCGTAGCGGGCAAGTCCTTTTTCCAGTAGTTCTTTGTTAAAATTTTCACCTTCAATCCATATGTAGGCAAGCAGGCGATCATATTTGTCGTATTTCGGACCATCGTATTCGATGCGCACATTTTCACCGGTCAAAGTTTTTTTCGCGTATGTACTCGCTTCTGGGCCTAATGGCTGTACGGGTTTAGACGGATGAACCGTTTCCGGTGTATCTACGAGTAATAGTCGGACTCTCTTTTCTTTCCCGTTCAGCTGGATGTCGATTGTATCGCCATCCACAACGTTTGTTACTTTAGCGTTGGCGTCGCCTTGCTTTTCTTGAGGCTCTTCAGTATTGGTGTTTTCATTTTCCCCTGAGGCAGAAATCGATTCTTCAGAGGAAAGCTTATCATTTGATGAGCTTTCAGATTTTTGTTGTTCTGTTTCGGGTTCATCAGCTGTAGTATACCCCTCTGAAGTACATCCTGTAATGGTTAAAGTAATACATATGATCAAACAGAGAATCGCAGCCTGACTTCCCCATCGTAAAAACATCGAATCCCTCCTATGTATTTGAAAAGACTCTGGTCCGATATGCCAGGGAGAGTTAGGGGCTAAGGTAAGTGGTCCGCTTTCCGGGTTCTCACCTGTCTTGCTGACTCCAAAGGTGATTCCCATTTTGATCGATTTTACTAGCTCACGGTTATATTGACAACTGATCCCCTGTTCTACGTTGACAACATACCTGTTCATTAGAGACACTAGGGATAATCTATAAAACAGGGAGAGGTATTTATGGCATTTGTCATTACACAACCATGTCAAGGTGAACAAGCAGGCGAATGTGTGGAAGTCTGTCCAGTCGACTGTATTGAAAAAGGGGAAGACCAATATTACATTAATCCAGACATATGTATAGATTGCGGAGCGTGTGTGTCCGTTTGTCCCGTTGACGCAATTGTGGAAGAATATGAAATGACTCCGGAACAGGAGCCTTTTCTGGAAAAGGCTGAAAAGTTTTTCGGAAACGTATGAACATGGAAAGGCTGTCCTTTGGGGCAGCCTTTTTTGTTTGGGTATTTCTGATAAAGGACATCAAGGGTGAGTTTTGTCTTAAACCTGCAGAGGAGGAACAAGGTGTTTGCGTTATTCTCTAATATTTTCCTGATAACATCAGCTTAAAAGAAGGATTTTCCGGGAAGAGAGTAGAAAGAACTTATTAATATACAAATCTTTGTTCAGGAGTTGATTAGATGCTCATGTCTTCCTATTCACCATTGGAGAGGGACAGGCACTTACTGATCGATCGATTGAGTTACTTAGGATATACGGAAGATGCTTGCGGAAAGCGTACGGATGAAATGACGTTACCGGAACTCGAGCAAACAATGATCAACTTGGAGTATCAAAGAGAAACTGCGTTAGAAGGATAGAAATATTTCAAGCCGGAGGCCGCCCCTCTGGCTTTCGTCATGGCGGACTGCTGAAGAATGACGTCAGGTCCCCTGAAAAAAAGTGTATCGCTATATAGTTATAATAAAGAACGAAGACTGAACATCTTGACGGGTAGACGAGTTTAAGCACATGAAGTAGTGTGCTTCTGCTGAATGTCCAATGTGGGGCGCGCCAAAAGTCCTCTTAAGATGACTTTTTCTGATTTCCAATACAAAAAAAGCCAGAGCAATAGCTCTGACTTTGAAAGAGGGAGACATACTACAGGTAGAAAAATATTCTCTACATATGTCTCATTGGTATTATAACCATTCCTATACTACAAAAACAATCGCATTATAGAATTCTTTATTTTATGAAAAGAACGAACAATGAACCAGAAGGTGGTGAGTGCCTCTGGTTCTTTTAATTTGCTCTTTTTAAAAAAAGCGAAGATGCCTCATAGGACACCAGCGCTTTATTAGTGAACCATTACGGGTAAAGTTGGCTCACAGATTGGTTCAGATTAGTTGTAGAAAGAAGCTCCTACAATAATCAAAAGGATGAACAATACAACGATCAAAACGAAAGTGCTACCGCCGCCATAACCGCCGCCATAACCGCCACCGTAACCACAGCCCATATCTTTCACCACCTTTTTTGTCCTATACCACAAATTATGTCGAGTAAGGATACTATGGAAGGGCGAATGACCATGTAGAAAAAAGAATCCTATGATTACAAGAAAGTCTGCACGTCTAAAATTAAGATGAATAACCTGCAATTTGCTTTGCCACGTGCTCATTTTGATAGGTGAGAAGTGCTATCTGAACCGCGTCTATATACAACTTCTCTTTACTATATCTGTGCTGATAGTACTCCTACTACTATGTTTCGTTCTTTATGAATGTGCATACTTGGGGGAAAGGTACTGACTAAATGAAAAAATCACGTAACTAATATCTATCTGAGGAGAAGAGATTTTTTCTGTGTGAACGCTTCCTGTTTCAGAGAAAAAGGTCCAGCAAAAGTCTGTGAATTTAAGATAAAAAAGAAAAAAATAAATACGCTTGAAATCCTGTAAGCCAAGTGTCTCAAGCATGTAAGCGCTTAACGAATTCAGTGAATAATCGGAGTGTTCAGAAAATTTACTTAAAACCTGTTGACCTTCTGTGAGAATCGGTTTAAAGTAGTCCTCAATCAACCAAATCGATTGCAACAAATCGGGACGTTGGTTCATGTGGAAAGACCTGACTGGGACCCTGAAAATGTAAGAGTGCATACTGCCAGGGTCCACATTTTCTTAATGAATCTTTAATCATTTCCAACATTAAACTATAAAAGAAAGGAGTGCTGAGAATGAGCAGCCAATGGATTTACCTGAGCGGCGAATATGTGAGAAAAGAAGAGGCAGTCGTTTCCGTTTATGATCATGGTTTCTTATACGGAGACGGGGTGTTCGAAGGCATTCGTGTTTACGAAGGCAATATATTCAAACTCGAAGAACACTTGGGTCGCCTATATGACTCTGCGAAATCAATCATGCTTCATATCCCATATGACAAGGAGGAACTGGAAGAAATTATTGCGGAAACGGTCCGACGTAACCAGTTGGAAACGGCCTATATTCGCGTAGTAGTTTCCAGAGGAGCCGGCAATTTGGGACTTGACCCAGCCAGCTGCGCACAGCCTCGTTTGGTTGTCATTGCTGAAGCACTTTCTTTATTCCCGAAAGAATTATATGAACGCGGTGTCCGACTCGCTTCGGTTTCAAGCCGGAGGAACCGCCCGGACGTATTACCGCCACAAGTGAAATCATTAAATTATTTAAATAATATTCTTGTAAAAATGGAAGCCAATCAAGCTGGTGTGGATGAAGCCCTCATGTTGAATGATCAAGGGTATGTGACAGAGGGATCCGCCGATAACATTTTCATCGTTAAAAACGGTACGATTCTTACTCCCCCTACTTATTTAGGAGCTCTAGAAGGAATTACACGAAACGCGATCATCGATTTGGCAGAAGAGAAAGGCTACAACATCAAGGAACAACCGTTTACACGTCACGACGTATATGTTGCGGATGAAGTGTTTTTGACTGGAACAGCCGCCGAAGTCATCGCTGTTGTGGAAGTCGATCAACGCAAAGTAGGTGATGGCAGACCAGGTGTTGTTACAAACCATTTACTATCTGAGTTCAGAAAAATCACAACGACAGATGGACACAAAGTATATAGCGAAGATCAAGCACATGTAAGTTGAGGAGTTTGAAAATTGAATCGAATGAACACGATGATAGGAATAAAGGAATAAGTTCTTGTATTTACAGAGAGCCGGGGTTGCTGGAAGCCCGGAAATACATCTTATTCTGACATCATCCTTGAGTGTCCTTGCTGAAAGGCTGACAAGTAGGCAGGACCAGGTGTTTCACCGCACCTGTTATCAAAAGGAATTCAATGCGAATTCCATAAGATGAAGCTTAGCTGCTTCATGAATGAGGGTGGTACCGTGGAAACAGAGACCTTTTTCACCCCTCACTTTCTTGCTGCCGAATCGTGCAGGAGGAATCTGAGGAGGAAGAAGGTCTTTTTTTATTCGACAAAAAGTAAGGGAATACCGCTTTGAACGTATGATCAAAACCAATGCAGGAGGGATTAAAAATGAAGGCACAGGCAAGTGTGGAAGAGCAGACCGCAACTAAGACAGGAGCCGATTTGCTCGTAGAAGCTTTGATCGAGCAAGATGTTGAGACGCTATTCGGATATCCAGGTGGAGCAGTTTTACCGATTTATGATGCGATTTACCGAGCGGAAGGGAGCTTTGATCATGTGCTGCCACGGCATGAGCAAGGGGCCATTCACGCCGCTGAAGGTTATGCACGTGTTTCGGGCAGAGCTGGTGTAGTGATCGGAACTTCCGGACCGGGAGCGACCAACTTAGTCACAGGTATTGCCGATGCGATGATGGATTCCATTCCACTCGTCATATTCACAGGGCAAGTTGCAAAAGGGGTCATCGGCACAGATGCTTTCCAGGAATCCGACATCATGGGGATTACAACACCGATTACGAAGCACAATTATCAGGTGCAGGAAATTGAAGAGCTCCCAAGAGTTGTGAAGGAAGCTTTCCATATTGCCACAACCGGACGTCCTGGCCCTGTTGTTGTCGATATACCGAAAGATATCAGTTCAACCGTTTATGCAAAAGACGTGAATAACCAATTTCATCTGCCGGGTTATCAGCCGACGATGAAACCGAACCCGCTGCAAATCAGCAAATTGCATGATGCGTTAGTTGAAGCGAAAAAACCCGTCGTTCTTGCAGGCTCAGGAGTCATCCATGCAGGAGCATCAGAAGAACTGAGAACGTTCATACGTAACTACAAATTGCCAGTAACGACAACACTTCTTGGACTGGGCAGTTACCCCGGGAGTGACGAGTTGTCTCTAGGCATGGCGGGTATGCACGGAACTTATTCAGCGAACATGGCCCTTTATGAATGCGACTTACTCATCAACATCGGCTCTCGCTTTGATGATCGTCTGACAGGAAATCTAAAGCATTTCGCACCAAATGCCAAGGTTGCCCACGTGGATATCGACCCGGCAGAAATCGGAAAGAATATCCCGACTCAAATTCCGATAGTATCCGATGCTAAAGCAGCGTTAGAATCTCTCAACGGTAAGCCGGTTAAAGGACTCCATCACAAAGGGTGGATGGAGACGATCAGTCAGAACAAAGTGGATTACCCACTCTGGCATGATCAGCCGGATGCCGATATCGTTCCACAGTGGCTGCTGCAAAAAGTCTATGAATATACGAAAGGGGAAGCGATCGTCACGACAGATGTCGGACAGCATCAAATGTGGGCTGCGCAGTATTACCATTTCGATAAGCCGAATCGTTGGGTGACATCCGGAGGCCTTGGAACCATGGGTTACGGATTTCCGGCAGCCATAGGAGCACAGCTTGCCGATATGGATGCCACCTGCGTCGCTGTAGTCGGAGATGGGGGCTTTCAAATGACTCTGCAGGAGCTATCAGTTTTGCAGGAACGCAGACTCCCGGTCAAAATCCTCATCGTCAATAATCAGGCGCTTGGCATGGTCCGCCAGTGGCAGGAGAAGTTTTACAGTGAACGCTACTCCCAGTCGATCATCGATACACAGCCTGACTTTGTGAAGCTTGCTGAAAGCTATCAAGTGCCCGGCTATAAAATTGAAACACAGGACCAGCTGCTCGATGTTCTGCCGGGAGTGCTTCAGGACGATCAACCGGCGGTCATCGATTGCCGCGTCCTTCAAAAAGAAAATGTATATCCTATGATCGCTCCAGGCAAAGGATTACACGAAATGATTGGGGTGAAACGATGAGGCGTATCGTCACAGCGATTGTTCATAATCGCAGCGGTGTTCTGAACCGGGTCACCGGTTTACTTGCCAAAAGGCAATTCAACATTGAAAGTATTTCCGTCGGACGTACGGAAACAGAAGGCGTATCTAAAATGACCTTCGTGGTGGAGGTGGAAGATGATCGTAAATTAGAACAGCTCACCAAGCAGCTTAACAAACAAATCGATGTACTGAAAGTGTCAGACATCACGGATAAAGCGATTGTCGCCCGCGAACTCGCGATGGTGAAGGTCATCAGCAACCCGCAAATCAGAAATGAAATCCAGGGGATCATTGAACCGTTCCGAGCATCGATCATCGATGTAAGCAAAGAAAGTGTGACCGTCCAAGTCACAGGAAAATCCGACAAGGTCGATGCCCTGATTGAACTGCTTCGACCTTATGGCATCAAAGAACTCGCCCGGACAGGGCTGACCGCTTTCACTCGTGGTCACCAACCACAGGTAGCAGAATTCAAATCTTACTCACTACTAAAATAATTTCTTGAAAGGATGGATGAATAATGGCACACGTTTACTATCACAACGATATCAAAGATGAGGTACTGAAGAATAAAAAGGTTGCCGTTGTAGGGTATGGATCTCAGGGTCATGCTCATGCACAAAACTTGAAGGAAAGTGGTCACGATGTAGTTGTCGGCCTTCGTAAAGGGAAGTCCTGGGATAAAGCGGAGCAAGATGGACTGGAAGTGAAAGTTGTAGCAGAAGCAGTGGCGGATGCAGACGTCGTTATGGTTCTATTGCCAGATGAGCATCAGCCAAGTGTTTATGAAGAGCATATCAAGCCTAATCTGAAATCGGGCGCAGCGCTGGCATTTGCCCACGGTTTCAATGTTCACTTCAATCAGGTGGTTCCTCCATCAGATGTCGACGTATTCCTGGTAGCACCGAAAGGGCCTGGACACCTTGTCCGCCGCACATTCGAAGAAGGAGCAGGAGTGCCGGCATTGATCGGGGTCGAACAAAACGTAACAGGTGAAGCGAAAGAAATCGCACTGGCTTATGCCAAAGGAATCGGCGGCGGTCGTGCCGGTGTACTCGAAACATCCTTCCAGGAAGAAACGGAAACGGACCTATTCGGAGAACAAGCGGTCCTATGCGGTGGTCTTACAAGCCTTGTGAAAGCAGGTTTTGAAACATTGACTGAAGCCGGCTATCAGCCAGAAGTCGCGTACTTCGAATGTATGCACGAACTGAAACTGATTGTTGACTTGATGTATGAAGGCGGTCTTGAAGGGATGCGTTATTCCATCTCTGATACCGCTCAATGGGGTGACTTCGTTTCAGGTCCACGTGTCATTGATGAAGAAACGAAGGCCCGCATGAAAGATGTATTGACTGATATTCAGACAGGGAAATTCGCCAAAGGCTGGATCCTTGAAAATCAAGTGAACCGTCCGGAATTCAATGCAATCAATTCCCGTGAAAGTAATCATCAAATCGAGAAGGTGGGTAGAGAGCTCCGTGAACTGATGCCGTTCGTCAAGAAGTCCCAATCCAAAGAAAAGGATGTGGTCACACATGGCTCACGTTAACGTTTTCGATACAACCCTTAGAGACGGTGAACAATCCGCGGGTGTCAATTTGAACCGTTTGGAGAAAATTGAAATTGCCAAACAGCTGGAACGTCTAGGTGTAGATATCATGGAAGCAGGCTTTCCTGCTTCCTCCCAAGCTGATTTTGATGCGGTGAAAGAAATCGCAGATACCGTCAGAGGTTGTTCGGTGACAGGCTTAGCGAGAGCTAACAAACGTGATATCGACATTGCTTGGGAAGCATTAAAAGGCGGAGCGGAGCCGAGGCTGCATATTTTTCTTGCCACCTCACCGATCCACATGACACATAAGTTGAAGAAAACCCCTGACGAAGTCGTTCAAACGGCTGTCAACATGGTTGCCTATGCGAAAGAAAAATTCACACATATGCAATGGTCCGCTGAAGATGCGCTTCGTTCCGATTATGACTTCCTTGTTCATATCATTGAAAAAGTCATTGATGCAGGGGCTACTGTCATCAATCTTCCGGATACAGTGGGTTATACGACACCAGATGAAATCGGCAGACTTTTCCGCTATGTACAGGAAAATGTTCCGAATATCGACAAAGCGATCCTGTCTACCCACAACCATGATGATCTTGGGATGGCGGTCAGCAATTCGCTGGCAGCTATTGAAAGCGGCGCCCGCCAAATTGAAGGAACGATCAATGGCATCGGCGAACGTGCTGGAAATGCGGCTCTTGAAGAAATCGGTGTAGCACTGACAATCCGTCAAGATCGGTACGACTACCAAACGAATCTTGTTTTGAAAGAAATCAAACGTACGAGTGATTTGGTCAGCCGCCTGACAGGGATGATGGTCCCTGGGAACAAAGCAGTCGTCGGCCGGAATGCATTTGCTCATGAATCCGGCATTCACCAGGACGGTGTCCTGAAGGAGTCTTCCACTTACGAAATCATCACTCCAGCGATGGTTGGCATCGATTCCAATCGAATGGTGCTAGGGAAGCACTCTGGACGTCATGCCTTCAAACAAAAAGCAGAATCGCTTGGCTTCGAGTTGAATGAAAGTAAATTGAAAGAAGCATTCGAGTCCTTCAAGAACCTTACTGGTAAGAAAAAAGAGGTCACAGATGATGACTTGTTCGCAATCTTGACTGATACGCAAACCGAACACGAAGATCAGCTGAAATACGAATTGAAAGCTTTCCAAGTCCAATATGGAAGCATAACCCGTCCGACAGCTACCATCATTTTGACTCGTCCGGATGGAAAAGAGGTAGAAAAAGCGAACACGGGTGAAGGAAGTGTCGAAGCGATTTACAATACGCTTGATGACTTGATTGATGGGGATGTCCACTTGCAGGACTACCAATTGAGTTCGATTGGAAAAGGCCGTGACGCTCTAGCTGAAGTCCACGTTCAACTGACCGTCGACGGAATGAAAGCATCAGGGCGTGGATCCGCACAGGATGTGTTAGAAGCTTCGGCCCATGCGTTTCTGAACGCCGTCAATCGTACACTTTATCAAAGTTACCGCAAAGCTTACCAACAAGTTCAAGTATAAAAAAAGAGGGGGATGTAAATGGAGAAACATATCGTTCTTTTGCCAGGAGATGGCATCGGTCCAGAAGTGACAAAAGCCGCAAAAAAAGTACTGCAAGCCGTCGCAGACCGTTACCAGCATTCATTCACATTTGAAAGTCATGACATAGGAGGAGTGGCGATTGACCAGCAAGGGACGCCACTCCCGGAAGATACCGTTAAAGCAGCAAAGAAAGCGGATGCCATTTTTCTCGGAGCGGTAGGTGGACCGAAATGGGATCAACTTCCTGGCCATATGCGCCCGGAAAAAGGGTTGCTCGGTATTCGGAAGCAGCTCGGATTGTTTGCGAACCTCCGTCCGGTCAAAGCATTCCCACAGTTGCTCCATGCATCTCCATTAAAACAGGAAGTAGTTGCAGCAAGCGATCTCCTGATTGTACGTGAATTGACAGGCGGGCTTTATTTCGGGCAGCCGAGTGAACGTCGTAATGGCGGAAAAGAAGTCGTAGACACTCTTGCCTACGAACGGAGTGAGATCGAAAGGATTGTCGATCAGGCTTTCAAAAGCGCCCGTGTCCGTAGAAAGCAGGTAACATCTGTTGATAAAGCGAATGTGCTTGAATCGAGTCGTATGTGGCGCGAAGTAGTAGAAGAGAAGAGCAAGGAATATCCGGATGTCCTTGTTGAGCACATGCTTGTTGATGCTGCCGCAATGAAGCTCGTCACCAACCCGGCGTATTTCGATGTACTTGTAACTGAAAATATGTTCGGTGACATATTGAGTGATGAAGCCTCTGTCCTGACAGGATCGCTTGGAATGCTGCCATCAGCAAGCTTGAATGAACATGGGGTCGGTCTTTACGAGCCTGTTCACGGCTCTGCGCCGGATATTGCCGGACAAAACAAAGCCAATCCACTTGCCAGTATTCTATCTGTTGCTATGATGCTGAAGCATTCATTCGGGATGGAAGAGGAAGCGGAACAGGTCGAGGCAGCTGTCCATGAAGTATTGGATGAAGGGTATCATACTTCTGACATTGATCTCGTCGGTGGCATCCAGGTGAGCGGCAGCGGACTGGCGACGAAGGTAGTCGACCAGATCAGCACCAGTGATACAACTGAAAATATTATGCGTTGTTATGTATAAAGGAAAGAAGGGAGCGGAACGGAATGAGTCAGCCAAAAACGATTGTCGAAAAAATTTGGGATCAGCATGTCGTCCACGAAGAAGAAGGGAAGCCGAATCTCCTCTATATCGACTTGCACTTGATTCATGAGGTGACCTCTCCCCAGGCGTTTGAAGGGCTGCGGATGGGTGGGCGGAAAGTACGCCGTCCTGACCTCACTTACGCGACGATGGATCACAACGTGCCGACGATCCACAGAAATGTCATCAAAGACGCAGTGTCAAAAAAGCAGATGGAGACTCTCGAAGAAAACTGTAAAGAATTCGGTGTCCACTTAGCTGATATCAATCATCCAGACCAGGGGATCGTCCACGTCATCGGTCCAGAATTAGGCCTGACCCAGCCAGGGAAAACCATCGTTTGTGGAGATAGCCACACTTCTACACATGGAGCTTTTGGAGCTTTGGCATTCGGGATAGGAACGAGTGAAGTAGAACACGTGCTCGCAACTCAATCGCTATGGCAGGCACGGCCCAAAACCCTGCAGATAAAAGTAGATGGCAAATTAGGTACGGGTGTAACCGCTAAAGACTTGATCCTGGCCATCATCGGAAAATATGGTGTGCGATTCGGTACTGGGCACGTCATTGAATATACAGGAGAGGCTGTCCGTAACTTATCGATGGAAGAGCGGATGACTGTCTGTAACATGTCCATTGAAGCAGGTGCGAGGGCAGGCTTGATCAGCCCGGACGCAACTACCGTCGATTATTTGAAAGGCAAACGCTACGTTCCAAAAGGGAAAGATTTTGAAGAAGTGGCAGACCAGTGGTTGGCGTTAGCTTCTGATGAAGGCGCTGAATATGACCAGACGTTGACTATTCATGCCGATGAAATTGAACCTCAAGTCACTTGGGGAACCAATCCATCGCAATGCGTCCCCGTCGGTGGGCATGTTCCGGATCCTGAGGCTGCTGAAGATGATCGAGACGGTATCGAGCGTGCAATCGAGTACATGGGACTTGAGGCCAATCAAGACATTGAATCCATTCCGATTGAACATGTGTTTATCGGTTCCTGCACCAATTCAAGGTTGAGCGACCTTCGGAAAGCAGCTGAAATCGTCAGGGGCGGCCGTGTTCATAAAAATGTGAAAGCCCTTGTAGTTCCGGGATCGAAATCTGTTAAAGATGCGGCTGAAGCAGAAGGGTTGGACACGATCTTCCTTACAGCCGGGTTCGAATGGCGTGATGCTGGGTGCAGCATGTGTCTGGCGATGAATGATGACATTGTTCCACCAGGCGAACGTTGTGCATCGACTTCGAATCGTAATTTTGAAGGCCGGCAGGGTAACGGGTCCCGTACACATTTGGTCAGTCCGGAAATGGCTGCCGCCGCTGCATTGGAAGGCCGATTTGTCGATGTCAGAAAATATGCAAGTGCAGTAGGAGGGTTTAGCTGATGGAACCGATCAAGCAGCACCAGGGGCTAGTCTATCCCTTAAACCGAGCAAATGTCGACACAGACCAAATCATCCCGAAGCAATTTTTGAAGCGGATTGAACGTCAGGGGTTCGGGCAGTTTCTTTTCTATAACTGGCGTTTTCATGACGATGGGACGCCACGGGAGGAGTTCTCTTTGAACGACTCCAAATACGACGGGGCTTCAATCCTGGTCGGAGGCGAAAACTTCGGGTGCGGATCCTCCAGGGAACACGCACCGTGGGCGATTCAGGACTTCGGATTCAAAGTTGTCATCGCCCCGAGTTTTGCCGACATTTTTTACAGCAACTGCTTCAAAAACGGGATTTTACCAATCCAGTTACCGAAGCCGGTTGTCGAGCAGCTGATGGAAAAGGCGAGTGAAGAGAAGTATGAGCTGAATGTCGATTTGAAGCAACAGGTCGTCGATGACGGTGATGTAGAGGTATCCTTCGATATCCAGTCCTACCACAAAGAAATGCTTTTGAATGGGTGGGACGAGATCGCTGTTACGTTGACGCACGAAGACAAAATCGACAAATACGAAAAAAAATCAAAAGGAGTGAAGACGTTGGGGATTTCTTAACGCTAGCAAAAGTAATGGATGCACAGGAACAGTTGAAAGAGGTGGTGCACCGCACACCGCTTGAAACATCATCAACCTTCAACGGAAGGACCGGCCAGCACGTTTATTTGAAAATGGAAAACCAGCAGAAAACAGGTGCCTTCAAGGTGCGGGGAGCTTCCTATAAAGTTGCCTGCCTGACCGATGAGGAAGCATCACGGGGCGTCATCGCTGCCTCAGCTGGCAACCATGCACAAGGTGTGGCCCTGGCCGCGTCCAAACGTGGGATTACAGCAAAAATCTTCATGCCGGAGGCGACCCCACGGGCTAAAGTAGAAGCTACGGAAGGGTATGGTGCTACTGTCGTATTGACAGGAGAATCGTTCCAGGAAGCATATCAAGCAGCTTTGATCGAACAAAAACGGATGGGAGCGACTTTTCTTCATCCGTTCGATGATTATGACGTAATGGCTGGCCAAGCCACTGTCGTCGTTGAAATGCTCCAACAACAGCCTGAATTGGATACAATCTACGTTCCGATCGGTGGAGGTGGCTTGATCAGCGGTGTCGCATTTGCAGCCAAACAGTTGAAGCCGGACATTAAAGTCATCGGAGTTCAATCAGCAAAAGCTCCTTCGACGTACAATGCTCTTTACAAAAAAGGGCCTGAAAAACTGACATCTGTTTCAACGATTGCTGACGGAATAGCTGTGAAGGAAAAAGGTAAGCTCACCTATTCGTGCATCCAGAAATACGTGGATCAGGTAATCACTGTGGAAGAACACGAAATCGCCAAGGCGATGCTTTTGTTACTTGAGCGGGAGAAGACACTTGTTGAAGGTGCTGGAGCTACAGCGCTCGCTGGCCTTCTCAGTAAATGTGGCACGCTCAAAAGTGAACATTGCGGCGTTATTTTGAGCGGTGGCAACATGGATCTATCCCGGTTACCGCTGGTCCGCAGGCTAGCCAATCCAAAAAAGATGGTCATCGCGTAAGGTGACAGCCAAGAAGAGAGACATGGACTCTCTTCTTGGCTTTTTTATTTTGCTCTGTTAAATCTCTTTGTTGATTTGATTTCGAGATGTTTGACGAGTGAATAGGGTCGGCGGGGAATGGCTCGTCCAGTTCCATTGCCCAGACACTCGCGTCATAAGCAGAACATCAACGGAATGAAAAAGCACATTCTGTTGATGTTCTGCTTATGCCAGTCGTGTCTCCCAGGGCAATTCCGCATTTGAACACTTTCCGCGGGAGCGCGGTGAGCTTCCTCAGGCTTTCGCCTTCCTACCGAGCCTTCAATAATCCGGTCGCTTTGTTATGGAAAAAAGGACTCTGAGGATAGAAGTGGAAGTATTTATAATAGAGGATTTTTAATATAACGAAGGAAAAGGAGAGGTTGTGATTGGCTTATGAACAGAAGACGAAAGAAAACGATAAGGATGTCATGGAATTCATTGAACAAGTCGACCATCCAAGAAAAAAGGAAGACGCTTATAAATTAATCGATATCTTTACGGAAACCACTGGTTATGAAGCGAAAATGTGGGGAGAAAGCATTATTGGTTTCGGTTCCTATCATTACAAATATCCTACAGGTCATGAAGGGGTAGCTCCACTGGTCGGCTTTTCTCCTCGTAAAGCTAAAATCAGTTTATATTTTGCCACAGGTGATCAGCAACGAGAGAAATTATTAGCAGACTTCGGAAAACATAAAAGCGGAAAAGCTTGTGTTTACATTAACAAAGTGGATGATATTGATGTCGATGTACTTAAGGCCTTAATACGCCAATCGGTCACGTTTTTGCGAGAAACATATCCAGATTGATAAAGTAAGAGGATCTGTCAGGTCGGCAGCTTCGGTCTATTATATTCTCAAGCATCTTATCAGAGGGTGAGTGTAGTAAATAGAAATTGGCAATATTTTATACGTCCTTGTCCATCCAACTGTTGTATAATGTAAAAAGGTTCAAACCGACTATTTGAGCTCACTATTCTTCGATGAGGTGACTATGAAGTGCATGTTGATATGAAAGAAAAAGAATTGATAGTAATAGGAAAGAAAATCGAGGAAAGTAAATATAGAATTTCTGAAGCTATGAAGGTAGAAGGAGAAGGCGATCAAAGCGGACAAATCCGGGTTGAACTGATTCAACTGATATCTGACGGTTTGCAGCATGGTGTCGATACGACATTAGCCAATGTAACAGATTGGGCTGGAAAGATTGGAAATCTGGCCATAGAGTGCGGGTTTCAATTAGATGAAACCTTAAAAGGGACTGGTATTATCCGTTCTTTTTTATGGGAGGAGCTTGAGCAAATCATCAAGGAAGATGACCGCTTCAACGTGGATACGGTTTTCCGTGTCACACGGACCATCGATCCCCTTCTCGATCAGGCGATCTACGCGTATAGTACCTCGTTTGTTCAAGCACATAAAGCTTCTATGGATGTAGCTCAACAGGAATTCCTGAAATTATCCGCTCCCGTGGTACCGCTCATGGAGGGCGTGGCCGTTCTGCCGATAATAGGGAGCGTTAATGATGAGAGAGCCTATTATCTGATGGACACGACTTTGGATGAAGCGACACGTCGACAGCTGAATTATCTGCTCATCGACCTTTCCGGTGTGACAGTGATCGATACGATGGTAGCTAATAGTATCGGCAATATCATCAGTTCTTTGGAATTGGTCGGGGTGACGGCCATCTTAGCCGGCATCCGACCTGAAGTGGCTCAAACTATGGTCACATTAGGAATCGACTTTTCTGACATCAAAACTTACAATTCTTTGCAGCAGGCACTCTCTGTGCATGTATTTACCAAGTAGAGAATTGCCTGACCTCGATAAGTTAATTCGCGGTCAGGTGTTTTATTTTCCTCCTATAATAAAACAGCGGGAGTTCCTCTTCCTTTTTCAAATTACGTTTACACTTATTTTCATCACACTTCCCATCCTGGATTTAATAAAAGTATCCTGAATTTACCGTAGCAAATCCAACCACATTCGCTAAGATTAATGATATAATTTTTTTAAAAATAGAGGGGAGAAGATTTTATATGGCACCGACTTACGACTATTCAAGTCACCTGAAACAATTTTTCGAAAAAAACAGTCAAATCTTTGAACAAACCCTTTTATCTGAAGCGGTGAATGTCAAAGATAAGATCGAGGAAATACTTAGAGTAGGGAACATCGACCTTGTTACAAATGCTCACCATTTAGTTGTTTATATTATAGATGGAGAAGATGAGGCACTGAAGAAGTTTGCTGAAAAAGAAGGAATCGCCTGGGCGACCCACTCTATTGCTTTATCCTTCAAGTTGGAATGGGTGCAAGCGATCCGGAGAACATTGTGGGATCTAATCGAGAAATATAATAAAGAGAATAATAAGTATGAAATTGGTGATTTTTTCAGATTAGAAACAGAGGTCAATAATCGTGTGGATGAATTCCTGAATACATTCTTCATCAGCTATTCTACATATAAAGATTCGCTGATCAATGCGCAACGGGAGTTGGTCGAAAATCTATCCGTCCCCATCATACCGATCGACTCTTCAGTCTTTATTCTCCCTCTTATAGGCTCAATGGATACTCACCGTACTGAGATCCTGAAAGAGAAAGTTCTGACTGAAGTGTCTGATTTGCGAATCGAGACATTGATTATGGATTTATCTGGAATCGCATCAATGGATAGCGAGAGTATTGTTGATTTATTGAAGAGTATTGACGGCATTGCCATGATGGGATGCAAAACCGTAATCACAGGTTTGAGGAAAGAAATCGTTAGAGAAATGACGAACGCGGGAGTCAATTTCAATCAGCAGACAGAGACCTTAGGCACTCTGCAGCAGGCTTTAAATGAATATTTCGTCACTCAATAATGAAATTCTGAAAAATGGCCGCCCCTTTTCTGGAGCTGCTGAAAAAACTTTTCCATCTAGAGGAGCTGTAAAAGTTGTTGTTGCTTCTCACGGATCACTTGTCGGTGGATGCTTGCCGCGGGCACGGCCTCAGCTAACGTAGATCAAGGAATAAAATCCCGAATGTCTCATCGAAATTATAAAAGAAGCCGAACTGAACGATAAAATCGTCCAACTCGGCTTCTTTATTTGATGCCTAACTCAAAAGTTGCAGTTCTTCAGTGGCCTCGCTTTTCTGAAGGTATGTGGCCATTTTTTGCGGACGATCTATTTCAGTCCTTATTGTTTATTATTAAAGTAATCCAGGAAAGCATGGAAAATTTCCGACCCTTGATATGAAAAAAGAGAAAGGGCAGTCAGAGAAAACATGCCGATCATAATCATTCGAAACCATAACATTATTGGTATCCTCCTTTGAATTAAATGATTGGGTATTTAATCAAAGGTCTGCAATCACGAAATTGGATTGGAAGAACACGGGAGTGAGAAATATCAGGTTTCGCTTTATCAGCAAAGACGTGTATAAAAACATCAGAATGACAAGTGGCGCGATGATATAGGTTTGAACCTGTGTAAGTGTGAAGCTGGTGTCTTTAAGGTCATCCTGTGGTGTTGAATTGTCCAGAATGATCATTTCCTGGGCATCTGTCTTATCGAAAGGCCCTAAGTCGGCTTTGAAGAAAAGAGGTGAGGAAACCATCATTAAGATGAGCATGAAACTATTGAACTTGCGCATCACCAATCTCCTCCTCTTAAATTAATAGTTTAATTGTACAAGAAATTTTCATTATATGAAACCTTGAACTATATGAAAAGGAGGGAATGAGTTGTCAAAGGAGCAGAAGGCAGTGGGTAGATCAAAGAAAAAATGGAAGAAAGTTATTAAGATAACCGGTATCATCGCTTTTGTACTTATCTTATTCATGTATTTGAACAATACATCCCTTTTTGCGAAAAATGAAGGAAAAAATCCAACCTTGCTGGCACACCGGGGGATGGCGCAGACATTTCCAATGGAAGGGATAAAGAGCGACACCTGTACAGCGGAAAGAATTCAAGAACCTGAGCATTCTTACCTGGAAAACACCATTCCATCGATGGAAGCTGCATTTGAGGCGGGGGCAGACATTGTCGAGTTTGATGTTCAGCCAACGAAAGATGGGCAGTTCGCCGTTTTTCATGATTGGACACTGGATTGCCGTACAGATGGCAGTGGAGTGACACGGGAGCATACGATGGAGGAATTGAAACAACTGGATATCGGATATGGCTATACAGCTGATAACGGAAAAACATTTCCTTTTCGTGGGGAAGGTGTTGGTTTGATGCCTTCACTTGAGGAGGTGTTGCGTACTTTTCCTGATGAAGAATTTCTGATTCATATTAAAAGCGATGACCCAGCGGAAGGTAAGAGGCTTGCAGAGAAACTGGCCGCACTTCCAAAGAAGCGGTTAGAGCTTTTATCGGTGTATGGCGGCGATCAACCGATAAAACAATTGCAAACACTATTACCGAATTTGCGTGTGATGTCGATTGAAACTATGAAAAGCTGTTTGCTTCCTTATATTGCGACAGGGTGGACGGGCCATGTTCCAAGAGCATGTCACAATACCCAAATTCATCTTCCTGAAGGATACGCGAAGTGGAT
Source organism: Halobacillus sp. H74 (assembly GCF_052246715.1). Taxonomy (NCBI): domain Bacteria; kingdom Bacillati; phylum Bacillota; class Bacilli; order Caryophanales; family Bacillaceae; genus Halobacillus; species Halobacillus sp. H74. Next base: position 318,202 of record NZ_JBQQCI010000006.1, read on the forward strand.
GTGGGGCTGGCCGGGGAAATTCGTGAACCGCTTCAATGATGTGAATACACGGGTGATTTTAGTAGCAGGGGATGGACAGTGGTCAGAAGGCTTCGATCGTAAGGAAGACGTAAAGCGAATCGATCAATCCTATCATGGTGGAATATGGACGAATCGGATCGATAAGATCGCACCAATGTTTGAGTAAGAAGAGAATGGAGCTTGTTCGAGGCACTTTCCTTATTTACCTCCTTTTTGTAATAGAGCTTTCCATATATGAGTGATTTCCCAATACTTTACCGTCTAAATACGAACGATTAATAAAATGAATTAATAATAATTCGTTTTTTTGTTTGAAGTGACGCCGTGTTTTTGATATAGTAGCACAGTAAACAAATTAAATGAATTTCTCGTATATCCTCAGTAATAAGGTCTGAGTGTCTCTACCTGGTTCCCATTGAAAGAACTAGACTACGAGTTGGAGCATACCAGCTGACAAGCTTATTTGACTGCAACTGCATTCAGTATGGGTTCTATGTGCAATGTTTCAACTCCTAAGGTCTGGAAGGTAGATATCATTCTGCTTTTCAGGCCTTTTTCTTTTGGCTTTATAAGGAGGTTATATACATCAAGGAGGGTAGCAGGAAGCAACACAGGGAAAGTGTCCACACGAACATACACAAAGGAGATGTCATTCATGAAAAGCATCAGATCACTAAAAGTAGCAACAGCAGCCTTAATTACAGTCCTTTTATTATCTTTACTTTCCGGCTGCACTTCCACAACTCAGGGAGAAGGCGGAGCTGAGGAAGCAGACAAAGCAACAGAACAAAAACCGATCATCGTGCAAGGTCCGATGCCGATTGAAGCCGAAAATTTCGCTGAAAAGTTGAACAATGTGGAAGAAGAAAAATCGGGAACCTTTGTTTTTTATAAAGGAACGGTTGATGATTATCCTGTCATCGTAACGAAGACCGGAAAAGGGATGGAAAACACAGCAGCTGCCACAGCGGTGGCTATTGAAAAATATGACCCTGCAGCTATCATCAATCAAGGAACCTCTGGTGGACACGATCCCGAATTGCACGTATTTGATATTGTTTTAGGGAAAAGAACGACTAATATCGGATCATTAAAAACAGCCCATAAAGAGGACGGAGAAGGAATCGAGCCGAGAGATTGGATCCCAATGGATTTAATGGCTTCAGAAGGAAGTGCCGGAGAGGACCCGGACGCTGAAAACATTCGCTACTTCGAAGGCGATGAAACTTTACTGGAAGCAGCTGATGCTGTGAAAGATACCCATGAAAAAGGGAAAGTTGTCGAAGGGACCATCGGATCCGCTGATGTTTGGAACAATGAAGTCGACCGGATTCAATGGTTCCATGAAAAATACGGGACATCTGTAGAAGAGATGGAAGGAGCAGCGGCAGCTCAAATCGCCAATGCTTATGAAACTCCATATCTCGGCATACGTATTTTATCTAATAATAAAGTGAATGGCGGGGAATATAACCCGAACACGGCAGAAGCGAATCAAGATTATGTTTATGAAGTCGTAAAAGAATACATTTCTACTATACAGTAGGAAAGGCACAGCCTGACCACGTCTTCTTGGTCAGGCTTTTCTTTTAAGGTATATGCTTTGTTCAAGTTTGTTGTTGCTTCTCACGAATCGCTTGTCGGTGGATGCTTGCCGCGGGCACGGCCTCAGCTAACTTGGTCAAGAAGATCACTTGACCAAGTGGATCTTCGGCTCGCGCTGTTCCCGCAGGCGT